>NZ_CP097332.1:698982-1397965 GCF_023516435.1 Jatrophihabitans telluris
GCTAGTCCGGCCGGACGGGCGGCGGGTGTCGACCTGGGCGCTGGCGATCGCGAGCTGGTCGGTCAGTGCGCGGACGGCCTCGACCCGCAGCATGTCCGGCCAGAGCTCGACCAGGATGTGTCGTTGTGGCCAGTCGATCAGCATGCGGGACACGATGCGCGGGTCACGGTGGGCGCGCAGGGCCAGGTCCGGTACGAGGGCGATCCCGAACCCGGCGGCGACCAGCGCCTGCATGACCACGTAGTCGTCGGCCACCATGAGGATCTTCGGCGTGAAGCCGGCCTCGGCCGCTGCTCGGTACAAGCGATCCTCGAACTGCGGGCTGGCGATGATGAACGTCGCTTCCCGCAGTTGTTCGAGGCCGACCAGGCGACGCGACGCGGACGGATGATCCATCGGCAGGATCAGGTGCATCGTCTCGACCAGCACCTCGCGCTGTTCCAGTCCGGAGTGCTCTCCCGCCTCAACCCCGCGCGCGCCGGAAAACCGATAGCACAGCGCGATATCGACGACGCCGCGCCGGACCAGCTCTTGGGCATGGGGCGGTTCGGCCTGCACGAGCTGGACCTCGACGTTCGGGTACCGGCGCCGCATCGCGGCCATCGCCGAGGGCACCACGGTCGCGCAGGAGGACGGGAAGGCGGCGAGCCGGACCAGGCCCGTCCCCGATGCGGCCAGCGACTCGAGGTCGTTCTCGGCCGCCCGGATCGCGGCCAGGATCCGGTCGGCATGGGCGAGCAACGCCTGTCCGGCCGAGGTGAGGGCCATCGTCCGTCCCGTCCGGACGGTCAGGGGCACGCCGACCGATTTCTCGAGGACCCTCATCTGATAGGTGATCGCCGGTTGGGTGAAACCCAGCTCGCGGGCGGCGGCCGAGTAGGACCCGGTTCGAGCGACCTCCTGGAGCAGTCGCAGTTGCTGGGGATCGAGCACCCGCCAATCATAAAGAAATTCTTGAGAACCGGTCCGATATCTCTATTGGACTTTTGGAAGAGCCGTCTTTAGGTTCATCAACTATGGCAGAGGCCGCGATCAACGCGAACGCCGAAAAGGCTGACTTTTCTGGCGAACCGCTCGTCCGCCTGACGGACGTCAGCAAGCACTACGGCCAGTTCGAGGCGCTCCGCCAGATTAATCTGGACATCGCTCGTGGCGAGGTTGTGGTCGTCGTCGGCGCGTCCGGATCGGGCAAGTCCACCCTCTGCCGCTGCATCAACCGGCTGGAGAGCATCAGCAGCGGCACGATCACCGTCGACGGCACGCCCCTGCCGGAGGAGGGCCGAGCGCTGGCGCAGTTGCGCAGCGACGTCGGCATGGTCTTCCAATCGTTCAACCTGTTCGGACACAAGACCGTTCTGGACAACGTCACCCTCGGCCCGACGAAGGTCCGTGGCCTCGGCAAGGCCGAGGCGCAGACGCAGGCCCGCGCGCTCCTGGCCCGGGTCGGAGTCGCGGAGAAGGAGAACAGCTACCCCGCTGAACTGTCCGGTGGACAGCAGCAGCGGGTGGCGATCGCCCGTGCCCTGGCGATGAAGCCGAAGCTGATGCTCTTCGACGAGCCCACGTCCGCGCTGGACCCCGAGATGATCAAGGAGGTTCTCGACGTGATGACCGAGCTCGCCTCCGACGGCATGACGATGGTCGTGGTGACCCACGAGATGGGTTTCGCCCGGCAGGCAGCCGATCGCGTGGTGTTCATGGACGCCGGCCAGATCGCCGAGGAAGCGACGCCGGAGGACTTCTTCCGCGCCCCGAAGACCGACCGTGCCCGCGACTTCCTGTCCAAGATTCTCGCGCACTGACCGCGCACCCAACCGCACCGGAGGACCCTATGCCCGCTCAGCCCACGCTTTCCCGCCGTGCCTTCGGGGCGAGCGCCGTCGCCGTCGTCGCCGTGCTCGCACTCGGCGCGTGCAGCAGTTCGAAGAATTCGCCCTCGATCGACGGCAACGTCGGCGCCAAGGCCGGCAGCGCCTACGACTCACTGATCACCGCCGCGCCGATCGCGTCCAGTGGCGACGTCGACGCCAACACCTGGGCGAAGAAGATCAAGGCACAGGGTTACCTCAAGACCGGGGGCACCGATTCCGGGCCGTTGTTCTCGATCAAGGACCTCAAGACCGGTGAGCTCACCGGTTTCGACGCGGGCCTGTCCCAGATGCTCGCGCACTACATCACCGGTAAGACCGATGTGAAGGGCCTGACCAAGCTCACCATCACCACCGTCGACACCCGCGAAACCCTCTTGCAGAACAACAGCGTCGACGCCGTTTTCGCCACCTACTCGATCACCCCCGAACGCGCCACGAAGGTCAACTTCGCCGGACCGTACTACCAGTCCGGGGACGCCATCATGGTCAAGAAGGGCAACACCTCGATCAAGTCGGTCAGTGATCTCAACGGCAAGACGGTCGCGACCGAGAGCAACTCCACCGCCGCGCTGCAGATCAAGAAGCTCGCACCGTCGGCGAAGGTCCTGTTGTTCAAGGAAGACGCCCAGTGCGTGGCTGCGGTGCAGCAGGGCCGGGCCGACGCCTACGTCCTGGACCAGGGCATTCTGATCGGCGACGCTCAGAGCAACCCGGCCGTCGAGGTGGTGGGTGGTGACCCGTTCACCGTTGACCCCTACGGCATCGGACTGAACAAGGACAGCGACGCCAAGGCGTTCGTCAACGCGTTCCTGCAGAAGATCTACGACAGCGGAGACTGGGCCAAGCTCTGGAAGGCCACCATCGGCACGGTCGTCAGTGGCAACGCGCCCACCCCGCCGAAGCTGGGTTCGGTCGACGGTTCCTGAGTGAGGCGCGTCCGAGAGGAGGGAGCACGCACGTGCACGTCCTGACCGACAACATCGGCTTCCTGATGGGCGGCGTGCTCATCACGGTCGAGTTGACCGTGCTCGGATTCCTGGGCGCCCTGCTGCTCGGCACGATTCTCGCCGTGTGCCGGGTCAGCCCCATCACGCCGCTACGGGTCGTGGCCTCGGTGTACGTCGAGTTCTTCCGCAACATTCCCCTGCTGTCGCTGCTGGTTCTGGTCGTCTTCGGCCTGCCCGATGCGGGCTTGACGCTCTCGACGTTCGTCTCGGCCTGGATCTGCCTGGCCCTGTCGGGTTCGGCCTTCGCCTGCGAGGCCATCCGTGGCGGCATCAACTCCGTCGCGGTGGGACAGGCGGAGGCCGCGCGGGCGATCGGGCTGACCTTCACTCAGAACCTGCGTTTCGTCATACTGCCGCAGGCCTTTCGGGTCATGGTTCAGCCGCTGGTCAACACGTTCATCGGCGTCCTGCTCAGTTCCGCCCTGGCTGCCGTGGTCAGCGTGAACGATCTCACCGGCCGCGCGCAGTTCCTCAACCTCGAGTCGGCCGAGGCCGTGCTGTGCTTCCTGTTCGCCGGGGCGGTGTATCTGGTGCTCGCGCTGGGTAGTGGCGCATTCGGAGGCTGGCTCGAGCGCAAGGTGGCGATCAGGCGATGAGTGTCAATCGGGTCCTGTTCGACGCCCCCGGACCGCGTGCGCGCCGACGAATCGTCTATGTCACCGGGGGATCGGTGATCGTCGTGCTGGGAGTGCTCGGGCTGGCGTTGCGCCAGCTCGATGCGCATGGTCAACTCGCCCAGTACCGCTGGCGGCCCTTCCTGACCACGCCGTATCTGCGGGTGATCTGGCAGGGGCTGGAAGGAACGCTGCGGGCCACCGCGATGAGCGCGGTCCTGGCCTTCCCGCTCGGGATCGTGCTGGCCCTGCTCCGGCTCTCGCCACGGCGCGTGGTGAGTTGGCTGGCCACCGCCTACATCGAGGTGTTCCGCTCGATTCCGTTGCTGCTGCTGATCTATGCCTTCCTGCTGGCGCTGCCGAGGTACTCGATCAACCTGCCCATCTTCTACAAGCTCGTCGTGCCGATCGTGCTCGTCAGCTCCGCCGTCATCGCCGAAGTCGTCCGCGCCGGCGTGAAGGCGCTGGACAGCGGGCAGGGCGAGGCCGCCGTCGCGATCGGGCTGCGTTACTCGCAGGTGATGCGGCTGGTCGTGCTGCCCCAGTCACTGCGATTGGTGTTGCCGACCTTGGTGGCGCAGCTGATCACGCTGCTGAAGGAGAGCACGCTCGGCTACGCGGTGAGCTATCCGGAACTGATGAAGCAGGGCGACTTCCTGACCGCCCGCACGCACCTGCTGCTGCAGACCTACGTGATCATCGCGGTGATCTACGTGGTCATCAACTTCCTGCTCGGGCAGTTGGCCGCGCAGGTCGAACGCCGGTTGCGACGCCGGCCGGGCGGGTCGGCCTTCGCTCGCACCCGTGAACTCGACCCGGCCAACCCGCCCGGAGCCCGGCTCGCGACGACCGCATAGGGCCACACCGACTCGGCCCGGCGGGCAGAGCCGGACATCCGGCTACGAACAAGACCGAAGGGCAGACGAACGCCGATGTGCCGATTGCTGGGTGTGATCTCCCGCGAGGCCGCGCCACTCACCGAGACCCTGGCCACCGACCTGGCGCCGTTCGCGGCGCTGTCGGCCGTGCACTGTGACGGGTGGGGAATGGCCTACTGGGATCGCGACGACGACCTGGTGCTGCGCAAGGAGGCGCAGGCCGCCTCCGACAGTGAGCGGTTCTGGGACGAGGCGAAACAGGCCGACACCGACGCCGCCGTCCTGCACCTGCGCAAGGCTTCCTCGGGCATGATCCCCAATCTCGCCAACACCCATCCCTTCGTCGCCGGGAGCGTCGCCTTCGCTCACAACGGCTACTTCTCGCCGATGCAGCGCGTGGAGGCGCTGTTGAGCGAAACCGGCGGTCGGAGCCCGGAGGGTGACACCGACAGCGAGCGCTACTTCGGGCTCGTCCTGGCGGCCATGCGCTCGCTCGGTCCGGTGGAGGCGCTGCAGGCGACGGCAGCGCAGATTCGGCGGGCCAGCGAGCATCTGGTGTCGCTCAACGCCCTGGTACTGACCCATCGCTCCCTGTTTGCCTTTGCCTACTGGGACGAATCGGTTCCTCCCAGCGCCGAGGCGGGTACCGCCACCTACGAACTGATGTTCCGCGTGAGTGCGGACTCGGTCACCGTCGCCTCGGACGGTTGGGAACCACCCGGACCTCAGTGGGAGCGGATCGCCAACGGAATGGTGCTCGAGGTCCGGCGGGACGACCTGCGGGTGACGGTGCACCGCGGCTGATTCGGCCGGCCCGCAGTGTTCAGCCCTGAAGGCCGTCGACGCCGTCGACGCAGGCGTAGAACTCGCCCAGGCCGAAGGGGTAGAACAGGCTGGCGACGCCCGAACCGGTGATGACCTCGATGCCGCCGTCGATCTCAGCGACCCAGGCGTCCACCGATTCCTCGGCGCGGATCAGGTCGCTGAGCCTTTCGATGTCGCTGGTTTCGGTCACGCGCAGCAGGTCGTCCAGACAGGTTATGTGCAGGTGGTCACCGACGAACTCGCTCATCCCGGCACCTCCCTCGGATCGGTCCTCTCGTCGCACGGCATCGACTTCGTTCGCCCTTCCCATCGACCGTCCGCCGCCCACCTTGAGGAGAGCTGTGCCGGTCGGGCGGCCATTAGGGTAGAGGCATGACATCGCAGAGCATCGGCCAGCGGCATCAGGTCGTGATCATCGGCTCGGGGTTCGGCGGCCTGTTCGCGGCGAAGGCGCTCGGGCACGCCAACCTCGACGTGACGATGATCAGCCGGCTGAACCATCACCTGTTCCAGCCGCTGCTGTACCAGGTCGCGACCGGCATCCTGTCCGAGGGCGAGGTGGCGCCGCCGACCCGCGACATCCTGCGCAAGCAGAAGAACGCCCAGGTACTGCTCGGCGATGTGACTGCGATCGATGTCCAGGAACGCACCGTCACCTCCAGTGCGGCGGGCATCACCACGGTGACGCCCTACGACACCCTCATTGTCGCCGCCGGCGCGGACACGTCCTACTTCGGGCACCCCGAGTACGCGCAGGTGGCTCCGGGCTTGAAGAGCATCGACGACGCGATGCAGATCCGGGCGCGGATCTTCGGCGCCTTCGAGGCCGCCGAGCTCGAACCGGATGCAACCAAGCGGGCCGAGTGGCTGACCTTCGTGGCGGTCGGTGCGGGGCCGACCGGGGTGGAGATGGCCGGCCAGCTGTCCGAGGTTGCGCACCGGACCCTGCGGGGCAACTTCCGGGCGATCAACCCCGCCGATGCCCGGATCATCCTTGTCGACGCGGCCGATCTGGTGCTGGGCTCGTTCGGCTATCACCTGTCGGCCAAGACCGTGACACAGCTGCAGAACCTCGGCGTCGAGGTGTGGCTGAACTCCATGGTCAAGGGCGTGGACGCGACCGGGATCGACGTCGTGGACAGTCACGGCGAGGCGTCGCGGATCAACAGCCGATGCGTCGTGTGGGCCGCCGGAGTGCAGGCCTCGCCGCTGGGGCGGTCGCTGGGCGAGCAGACCGGAGCGACGGTCGATCGTGCTGGGCGGATCGAGGTCAACCCGGACCTGACCCTGCCGGGCCATCCGGAGATCTTCGTGGTGGGCGACATGATCTCGCTCAACAACTACCCCGGGGTAGCCCAGGTCGCCATCCAGGGCGGCAAGTACGCCGCCGACCAGATCGACCGCAGGGTGCGGGGCAGGGCCGCCAAGGGTCCGTTCAAGTACTTCGACAAGGGGTCGATGGCGACGATCTCCCGGTTCCAGGCGGTGGCCAGCGTCGGACGCATCCGGCTGTTCGGCTTCGTCGCCTGGTTGTTGTGGCTCGGGGTGCACATCTTCTACCTCGTCGGCTTCAAGAACCGGATCGCGACCGTCTTCCACTGGGCGATCAGCTTCCTGGGCGACTCCCGGGCACAACGGGCGGGCGTGCTGCAGGAGGCCAAAGCGCACCCGCCCGTGCAGGCGCCCGCAACACCCGGTCCGATCGAGCAGTCCGACGGGCCGCCGGCTGAGTCCTGAGCCCGCGCTCAGGTCCCGTCCCGGTCGGCGCTGGGGGTTGACGTCAGGTTCTGTTGGATTATGTTTGAACCTGTCACGTTGAGTTCGGGCGAGCTGCGCAGCCATGACCGCTGTGTTGTCGTGCCTGCTGTGCCGTCCACCCGATTCACGACCGCCTGATCTGTCGAGAGGTTCCACCGTGTCCGCTGTGCCTGCTGAGTCCGTCGTGCCGCCGAGCGGTGCATCTCCCGCCGAGACGTCCTGGTTCGAGCAGTACTTTCCCAACACCGGTGCGCGCGAGCCCCGTTCCTGGCTTCGCAGCAGTGCCCCCGAGCTGAGCCTCAACGGGCAATGGCGCTTTCGTTACTCGACGCGAGCGGACCAGCCTGAGGACTTCCCCGCCCCTGATTTCGACGACGCCGCGTGGGATCACCTCGAGGTGCCGGCCCACTGGCAGCTCAACGGCTACGGCAAACCGGCGTACACGAACGTGCAGTATCCGTTTCCCGTCGACCCGCCGTTCGTGCCGGACGAGAACCCGACCGGTGACTACCGGCTCACCTTCACCGTCCCGGCGGGTTTCCTGGCCGCCGGCGATCGGGCCCTGCTGCGCTTCGACGGGGTCGACTCCGCCTACCGGGTGTGGCTCAACGGGACCGAGCTCGGCCGGGCAACCGGCTCCCGGCTGGCTTCGGAGTTCGATGTCACGTCACTGTTGACCGCGTCGAGCGACGGGGTCAACACCGTGGCGGTCCGCGTTCACCAATGGTCCTCGGCCAGCTACCTGGAGGACCAGGACATGTGGTGG
Source organism: Jatrophihabitans telluris (assembly GCF_023516435.1). Classification (GTDB taxonomy): domain Bacteria; phylum Actinomycetota; class Actinomycetes; order Mycobacteriales; family Jatrophihabitantaceae; genus Jatrophihabitans_A; species Jatrophihabitans_A telluris. The sequence continues at coordinate 706,702 of NZ_CP097332.1, forward strand.
CTGTCGGGCATCTTCCGCGACGTGACCCTGTTGGCTCGCCCGTCCGGCGGGATCGATGACGTCTTCGTGCACGCCGACTACGACCACCGGAGCGGCCAGGGCACGCTTCGGGTCGAATGCCCCGGCGACGGTTGGCTGACCGTTCCTGAGCTGGGGGTCGAGGCCGCCGCCAACGAGAGCACCGAGATCGCCGGTGTCGAGGCCTGGACGGCCGAGAATCCGCGGCTCTACGACGCGGAACTGCGGACCGCGGCCGAGACAGTGTCGCTGAGGATCGGCTTCCGGACCGTGGCCATCGTCGATGGTGTGTTCACCGTCAACGGGGCCCCCATCAAGCTGCGCGGGGTGAACCGCCACGAGGTCAACCCCGATCGCGGTCGTTCGGTGACCGAGTCCGACATGCTCGCCGACGTCCTGCTGATGAAGCAGCACAACATCAACGCGGTCCGGACCAGCCACTATCCGCCGCACCCGCGCTTCCTCGAACTGTGCGACGAGCACGGCCTGTGGGTCGTCGACGAGTGTGACCTGGAGACGCACGGGTTCTTCCTCAACGACTGGCGCGCCAACCCGACCGACGACGCACGGTGGGAAGAGGCACTGGTGGACCGGATGCGCCGGATGGTGCAGCGGGACAAGAACCACCCCTCGATCATCATGTGGTCGCTGGGCAACGAGAGCGGGCCGGGGCGCAACCTGACCGCGATGGCGGCCGCCGCGCGTGAGATCGATGGCAGTCGCCCGCTGCACTACGAGCACGACTGGTCGGTGCCCGACGTCGACGTCTACAGCCGGATGTACGCACCGCACGACGAGGTGGCCCAGATCGCCACCGGAACCGAACCACCGCTGCCTGATGCGGTGGCCGATCGCCGACGACGCGCGATGCCCTTCGTTCAGTGCGAATACGCGCACGCGATGGGTAACGGGCCGGGTGGCCTGCTGGAGTACCAGCAGCTGTTCGAGTCCTCCGATCGCTGCCTGGGCGGCTTCGTGTGGGAGTGGATCGACCACGGCCTGCGGCAGCTCGACTCCGACGGCCGTGAGCGCTGGGGCTACGGTGGCGACTTCGACGAGCCCTTGCACGACGGCAACTTCGTCGCCGACGGTCTGATCTTCCCGGACCGGACGCCTTCGCCGGGCCTGCTGGATTACGCCGCGGTCATCGCCCCGGTTCTGATCGAGGCTGATCCCGCCGGCGGCATCAGACTGACCAACCGGTACGACTTCGCCGACACCTCCGGGCTGACCTTCGACTGGATCCTGGAAGCCGGCGGCGTGGAGCTGCGGCGTGGAGCGCTGAGCGTTCCGGTGATCACCGCGCGGGGCTCGGCGGTGGTCGCGATACCGGAGGAAGCCGTGACCGCGGATCGGATCGACGGTGAGCGTTGGCTGACGGTGCGGGCGCGGCTGGCTGCCGCGAGCACGTTCGCCGACGCCGGGCACGAGGTGGCCTTCGGGCAGGTTCAGGTGCCTGCCGACTCGGTGCCGGACGCGATCCTGCCGCCGCCGGCGGATGTGCTGCCGGTCAGGGTCGGCTCGCAGATCGTGATCGGTCCGGCGGTGTTCGATGCCCGGACCGGCTCGCTGCTGCGGATCGGTTCACTGGCCGTGCTCGAGTCTCCGCGGCTGGATCTCTGGCGCGCCCCGACCGACAACGATCGCGGCGAGCATGGTCAGCCCGTCGAGCCGGTGTGGCGGGCGATGGGGCTGGACCGGCTGATGCATCGGATCGTGTCGGTGTCGGTGTCGGGGGGATCGCTCGTGGTGCGGTCACGGGTCGGCGCCGCGCGCACCGACCTGCTCTTCGACGTGCAGTACACCTGGACGGCCTCGGGCGAGGCGGGCGTGGCTCTGGAGGTCGCGGTATCGGCCAACCAGGAACTCACCGCTCCGCTGCCGCGCGTCGGTGTGCGGCTGCGCCTGCCGCGTTCGGTGGACGAGGTCGGTTGGTTCGGCCGCGGTCCGGGCGAGAGCTACCCCGACACCGGCTACGCGAACCGGATCGGTCAGTTCGCGGCCACGGTCGACGGGTTGCAGACGCCGTACGTGTATCCGCAGGAGAACGGTGCCCGATCGGAGACCAGGTGGGTGAGCCTCACCGCCGATGACGACCGCGGGATCGTCATCAGCGGGGAGCCGACGTTCTCCTTCACCGCCCGACGGTGGTCCTCCGAGCAGCTCGATCACGCCACCCACGAAGCGGAACTGCACGACGAGGACGCCATCTTCGTGACCCTCGATGCAGCCGAACAGGGCATCGGGACCGCCTCGTGCGGACCCGGCGTGCTGCCGCAGTACCAGCTGCGCGCGCTGCCCGAGCCGTTCCGCTTCGCGTTTTCCGCTGTCTGATTCGCCTGTGGTCTGACTCGGGTTCGGGCAGGGCTCAGGTCGGCGTCAGGGATGATTCCTTGTGCGCCGCCTGGGCCCCTGTCTTGTCCGATTCGACGATCCAGTACGGGTCGTCCTCAGAGGCGTTGAACTTCTGGCCGTCGAAGGTGAAGGGTTTCGTCCGTTTCTGAGTGGCCTTTCCGTGGGTCGGTCCTTGCGATGTGTTCCAGCGGACGCGGTCGCCGGTGCTGAGTGCCATGACCTCACGCTACGACTGCGTCTCAACCACGGCACCTTCGCGGAGTCCATCCGCCGCCGTAGCGCCTCCACCGCGCGAGCCTCGGCGAGCAGATCCAGCGACGACACGACTGGCCTTTCTCCACAGGCCGATTCCCGCTCATCCACAGTCGCTTCGGAGGGCCACGCACGGCCTCGGGGAGCCCCGCCGGTGTGACCGGTCAGGTAGGGGAGAATCCACGCGTGAACGAACGCAGTTGGGACGTGGCCGTGATCGGCGCCGGACCGGCCGGTGCCGCCGCCGCGTGGACCGCGGCACAGGCCGGGGCCAGGGTCCTGATCCTTGAGCGTGAGCGGCTGCCCCGGTACAAGCTGTGTGGCGGAGGTCTGATCGGTCCTTCGCTGGCTGCGTTGCCACCCGGTTTCACGCCGGCCAGCCGGGACTCGATCCACGCGGTGCGTTTCACCCATCGCGGCCGGGCCGGCCGCACCCGGCGCGGACCGGGTCCACTCATCGAACTGATCGACCGTCCCACCTTCGACGCCGGACTCGTGGACCGTGCCCGCGAGGCAGGGGCGCAGCTGCGGGACGGCGTCTCGGTGCGCGATCTCCACGACGACGGCGAGCTGGTGACGCTGTCCACCGACGGCGGTCCCGTCCGGGCACGATTCGTGGTGGGCGCCGACGGGAGCGCGGGCCGCAGCAGCCGTCTGGTCGGTGTGCAATTCGACCAGGTCGATCTGGGTCTGGAACACGAACTACCCGTCGCTGGCGAGCTTCGAGACTCGTGGCGAGGGATGGTCCACCTCGACTGGGGTCCACTGCCGGGCTCCTATGGTTGGGTCTTCCCGAAGGACGACTACCTCACGGTCGGGGTGATCGGCGCCCGCGAGCGGGGAGTCGAACTCAAGGCGTATCTGGCTGATTTCGTCGGCCAACTCGGTCTGGACGGAATCGAGCCCCGGCACAGCGGCGGTCACCTGACGCGGTGCCGGTCCGAGGACTCGCCACTGGCCCGCGGCCGGGTCCTGGTTGCCGGCGACGCCGCGGGCTTCCTCGAACCGTTCACTCGTGAAGGCATCTCGTTCGCGCTGCGCTCGGGTGCCATCGCCGGTTCGATCGCCGCGCAGCTGGCCCACGGGACGTTGGCGACCGCCGCTGCGGAGGCCGAATACCTCGATCAGGTAAGGGAAAGCCTGGTCCGGGAGATGGTGGCCGGGCAGGCGTTCATGCGGGCGTACGAGCGCCGGCCCGCAGTTTTCCACGCGGCGATCGTGGCGCTGCCGCCCGCCTGGTCGGCCTTCGGCGACATCGTCGCCGGGCGGGCCACCCTCGCCGACGCCCTGGAGCACCGCTGGGTCCGTGCGATCCTCGGCCGCCAGGCCTAGCGACGGGCGCAGCGGTTACCCGGTTGTGACCCGGGGCTATTGACGACGGTCGTGTCGTCCTTCTACCGTGGTCCAGACCAATAGGAAAGTTTCCATTCAATTACCGTGACCCGGGTCGGAGGCGCAGTCGATGAGCACTCGCCGGGCCGAAGGAGTCGCCTTTCCCGCCGGGCCGCAGGGGCTGCTGAGATCGCTGAACGCCCGCGCGGTGCTCGAACACATCCACCGGGCGGGCCCCGTCTCGCGCGGCGATCTGGCCGCCGCCACCGGCCTGTCCAAGCCCACGGTCGGGCTCGCGTTGCAGTCGCTGAGCGCGGCCGGAGTGCTCGACACCGACAGCCCGAGCAGCGGCCGTCCGGGCCCGTCGGCCGCCCTGTACCGGATTCGGCCGCTGAGCGGGCTGTCGATCGGCCTGGACGTCGGTCACGAATGGACCTACGCCGCGGTCGCCGACATCAGCGGAGAAATGCTGGCCCGTCGCAAGGTCCGCACCCGTCGACGGCTCACCACCCTGGTTCGCCAACTCTCCGATCTGGTTGCGGACCTCGCCGGTGATCTCGGTGTTCCGGCGTCCGGCTTCGCGCACGCCGTGATCGGGGTGCCCGCCGTGGTCGCGCCGTCGGGGCAGTCGCTGGCGCTGTGCGACGTGCTGCCCGACAACGGCCGCGGATTCCCGCAGGCCATCCGGGCCGCGCTGCCGATGCCGGTGACGCTGGAGAACGACGTCAACCTGGCGGCTTTGGGGGAGAGAGCGGTCGGGTACGGGCGAGACATCGAGAACTTCGCCTTCTGCTCGATCGGTACCGGTGTCGGTGTCGGCATCATCATCGGCGGCAAGCTCTATCGGGGCGTGTCCGGATCAGCGGGCGAGGTCGGATACCTCCCGGGCGACGATCCCACCGTGCCGGCCACCCCGCCGCTGCTGCGCGCGATGATCGACAGCACCCTGTCCGGCACCGCGATCGTCGATGAGGCGCTCGCCCAAGGCCTGCCCCCCGAACTCGACGGTCGCGCTGTCTTCGATCTGGCCCGAGCCGGCGACGAGCGGGCCACCCGGGTGGTGGACATCATCGCCCGCCGGATCGCCTACGTCATCTGCAGCGTTCTGGCGGTACTCGACCCCCAATTGGTCGTCCTGGGTGGTGGAGTCGGGCTCAACTCCGACCTGCTCCTCGATCCCGTGATGGGGCATATCCGTGCGATGTCGCCGTTCGAACCGCACGTGGAAGTGAGCAAGAGCGGCAGCGATGCCGTGTTGTTCGGTGCCGTGTCCATGGCCAGCGAGCTCGCGCGCGACGCGGTGTTCGCGGCGGCCTCCCGTTGATCCACCGTCCGTTCGTACCGCCTTCGAAGCAGGAGAGCTGACCGAATGAAGCATCAACCGTCCCACACCATTGCGCGATCATGTCTGGTAGCCGGCCTCGCGCTGGTCACCGCCCTGGCCACCGCCTGCACCGGCGGCGGGTCGAACAAGGCCGCCGCGCCGGCCTCGGTCATCGCCACCGACGCCAGCCATGCCCCGACGTCGATCACCGTGTGGTCGTTCAACACCCTGGCCAAGGAGGTCAAGGCGTTCCAGGACGATCTGGGCCGCCTGCACCAGAAATATCCCTGGCTGACCGTCAAGTTCGTGCCGGGCAAGGACGACGCCGCCTTCGCCAAGGCCGTCGCGGCCGGCGATCCACCGGACGTGTTCATCTCCACCGCGCCCGACTACGTCGGCCAGTTCTGTCACAACGGGACCGTGCTGGATATGAGCCAATACCTGAAGCTGGCCAACATCGACGTCACCAAGACCTTCCCGGCGGCCTCCCTGGTTTACACGCAGTACCAGGGCAAGCAATGCGCGCTGCCGCTGCTGACCGACGCCTACGGTCTCTATTACAACAAGAAGATGTTCGCCGCCGCGGGTATCGCGAGTCCGCCCAAGACGTTCTCCGAGCTGATCGACGATGCCAAGAAGCTGACCGTCAAGAATGCCGACGGTTCGATCAAGACCTTCGGTCTGGTCACCCGCACCGACTACAACCTCAACGCCAACATCTTCACCGGCGTCCACACCAACTCCAAGTTCTACGACGCCGCCGGCAAGGCGACCTTCGCCAGCGACCCCGGCTGGGCGAATATCCTGCAACTCGACAAGTCCCTGCAGGACTTCTACGGCGCCGGCAACGTGCAGAAGTTCGTCGGCCAGTACCAGCCGCACAGCGACGACGCCGCCAACGCCTTCGTCAAGGGTGCGGCCGCGATGGAGTACGACGGGGAATGGCATATCGGCGAGATCGCGGACGAGGCCCCGAACCTGGACTACGGAATCGCGCCGTTCCCAGTGCCCGACGACCAGCTTTCCCGTTACGGGGTCGGCAACACCCAGGGCACGGTGGTCTACATCCCGAGCCGGACCAAGCACGCGCAGGAGGCGTACTTCGCCGCCCAGCAGCTCACCACCGACACGACGTTCCTCACCACCCTGGCCGACGCGGTCAGCAATGTCCCGTCCACCTTCGACTCGCTCAAGGCTTGGGACCAGGCCGGCAACGAGCACTGGAAGGCGATGATCGACATCCTGACCAACCCCGGTTCGTACTACAAGCAACTGACCGCGGCCGGAGCTCAGGACGCGACCGCCTGGGGGACGTTCACCCAGAACTACGAACGGGGCAAGGCGGGTGATCTCACCGCGGCGCTGAAGAAGTTCGATCAGCAGGTCAACACGATGAACGCTCAGGCCGGACAGTGACCACCGTGCTCGCCGGCCCGGCGCGCTCCGTCAAGGGCGCCGAGGCCCGGCGCTCACGTCGGCGTCGACCCGACCGTGCCCGCTGGTGGGTGGTCCTCGGATTTCTTTCGCCGTTCCTGATCGGCCTGGCCGTGTTCGTGGTCTACCCCGTCCTGGCGACGTTGTACTACTCCTTCACCGACTACCAGGCGGGCTCCTACCAACCGGTCAACTGGGTGGGCCTTCGCAACTACCGCACCATGTTCGCCGACACCCAGGTCTTCTGGGTCGCCGTACGCAACACCGTGTGGATGGTCCTGATCATGGTCCCCATCCAGACGGTCTGGGCGATCTTCGTCGCGTGGATCCTCACCCGCATCCGCCGGGGTGCACTGGTCTATCGCACCATCTACTTCCTGCCGGCAATGGTGCCCATCGTGGCGACCGCGTTGTCGTTCATCGTGATGCTCAACCCCGTCGGCCCGCTCAATCACCTGCTGTCGGACGTGGGAATCACCGGCCCGGGCTGGTTCTCAGACGCAGCGTGGTCCAAGCCGAGCCTGGTGCTGATGGCGCTGTGGACGGTCGGCAACACGATGATCCTGTTCCTCGCGGGGATGCTGGACGTGCCGAAGTCGTTGTACGAGGCGGCCGAGATCGACGGTGCCGGTGCGTGGAAGCAGTTCCTGCACGTGACCCTGCCGGGCATCTCGCCGATCGTGTTCTTCTCGCTGCTGACCGGGATGATCTATACGTTCCAGTACTTCACCGAGGCGTTCGTGGCCTCCGGATCGGCCAATCCGATTCTGTCGAGCAACGAGTCCATCGGCTACCCGCAGGATTCCCTGCTGTTCTACACCACCGAGATCTACCGCCAGGGGTTCCAGTACTTCCGCACCGGCTACGCCTCGGCCATGGCGTGGTTGCTGTTCCTGGTCATCTTCGCGTTCACACTCGTGTTCATCCGCGGGTCGCGGCGCTGGGTCTACTACGGCGGTGCGCGATGACGGCGGCGGTGGCTCGTCCGGTCGAGGTTCGCCGAGAGGCCGACCTTCGCCGGATCCGGGCGGTCCTGTCGACCGTGGCCACGCATGCCATCGCCATCGCGGTGGCGCTGTGCTTCCTGCTGCCCTTGCTGATCTGCCTCGTCACGTCGCTGATGACCCAGCAGCAGGCCGGCACCGGAGCGCTCTGGCCGAGCCCGTTCGCGTGGCACAACTTCACCGACGTCTTTCACGACATGCCCTTTGCGCGCGATCTGTGGAACACCGTGCTCTATGCAGGCCTGTCCACGATCGGCGTGCTGCTGTCCTCGGTCCCGGTGGCCTACGCCCTGGCTCGCATGTCATGGCGCGGCCGGGAGGTGACGTTCATGGTGGTGCTGGCGACCATGATGATCCCGGCCCAGGTGACCAGCCTGCCGCTGTACGTCGTCTTTTCCCAGCTGGGATGGGTGGATTCGCTCAAGCCCCTGATCATCCCCTCGTTCTTCGGCGATGCGTTCAGCATCTTCCTGCTCCGGCAGTTCTTCCTCACCATCCCGTCCGAGCTGACCGAGGCAGCCAAGGTGGATGGCGCCGCGGACTGGCGCATCCTGCGCAGCGTGGTGATACCGATCTCCAAGCCGGCGATTGCGGCTGTCGGCCTGTTCGCCTTCCTCTACGCCTGGAACGACTTCTACAATCCCCTGCTGTACACGGGCAACAGCAGCACGAGCCAGACGCTGGCCGTCGGCCTGACCACCCTGGCCAAGAGTTCCCACCAGAACGCCTACCAGCTGCAGATGGCCGCCTCGATCATCTTCCTGGCCCCGATCCTGGTGCTGTTCTTCTTCGCCCAGAAGGTCTTCGTCGAGGGTGTCACGCTCACCGGGGTCAAGGGCTGACCCGCCGGCCCGATCCTCCCACCGTCCTCAGCACCTCCGTAATGCCCCGCACAGATAGGGAACATCTCCTATGAAGATTGCCGTCATCGGAGGCGGTAGCACCTACACGCCCGAGCTGATCGCCGGTTTCGCCAGCCGCGTGGATGAACTGGCGGTCACCGAACTGGTGCTGCACGACATCGACGCTGATCGTCTCGACGTGGTAGGGGGATTCGCTCGGCGCATCCTCACTGCCCGCGACTACCCGGCCGCGCTGGTGACCACCAGCGACCTGCACGCCGCGGTCGATGGGGCTGACGCCGTGCTCGTGCAGCTTCGCGTCGGCGGCCAGCAGACCCGGCTGGTCGACGAGACCCTGCCCGGCAAGTACGGCCTGATCGGGCAGGAGACCACTGGTCCGGGCGGCTTCGCGAAGGCCCTGCGTACCGTCCCGGTCGTGCTCGACATCGCCGAGACGGTTCGCGAGCGGGCCCAGCCCGGCGCGTGGATCGTCGATTTCACCAACCCGGTGGGCATTGTCACCCGGGCGCTGCTCGACGCTGGTCACCGGGCGCTGGGGTTGTGCAACGTCGCGATCGGATTCCAGCGCCGTTTCGCCGCCCGCTACGGGGTACGCCCCGACCAGGTCGAACTCGACCATGTCGGCCTCAACCACCTGACCTGGATCCGGGGCGTACGGATCGCCGGCCGCGAGATCCTGCCGGAGCTGCTGGCTTCGGACTACGCCGCGGAGCTCGCCGCCGACATCGGTGCGCCGATCGAGTTGATGCAGACCCTGCAAGCGATTCCGTCGTACTACCTGCACTACTTCTACTGCACCGACGACGTGGTGTCCGAACAGCAGCACGGTCAGCACCGGGCCGAACGAGTGGCCGAGATCGAGCGAAGCCTGCTCGAGCTCTACCGTGACGAGCGCCTGGTCGACAAGCCCGCCTTGCTGGACGAGCGGGGCGGGGCGTATTACAGCGAGGCCGCCGCGGCGCTGGTGACCTCGCTGCTGACCGGTGACGGGGCCCGCCACTACGTCAACCTGCGCAACGACACCGCGATCCCGCAGATGCCGGCCGAGGCCGTCGTCGAAGTCCCTGCAGTCGTCGATCGCTCCGGCGCGCGGGCCGTCTCCCTCGCTCCGCTCAATCCCGAATTGATCGGGCTCATGCAGGCGGTCACCGCCTACGAGAGCCTGACCATCGCCGCGGCCACCTCCGGTGACGGGCGCATCGCGGCCCGGGCCCTGATCGCGAATCCGCTGGTACGGCAGTGGAAAGTGATCCCGGACCTGCTGGCCGACCTGCTGGAACGAAACGCCGAGCACCTGCCCCGCTTCGCCTCCGGGGGCCGGTCGTGACCGAGCCGTCGCCGGTCTATGTGGTCGCGGCCGACGGCGGAAACTCCAAGACCGACCTGGTCCTCGCCGATCCATCCGGGCGGGTGCTGGCCCAGGTGAGGGGACCGGGAACCCATTCTCATCTGGTCGGCGTCGAGCAGGTCGTGGCGGAGTTGATCGAGCTCCTGACCGCCGCTCGCATCATCGCCGGCATTCCCGCCGACGCCCCGGCGGCGGCTGGAACCTTCTACCTGGCCAACGTCGACCTGCCCGGCGATGCCGAGGCCGTGCTCGCCGCATTGCGCTCGGCACGAGTCGCTCGGCTGCTCGAGGTCGACAACGACGTGCTTGCGGTGCTGGAGGCCGGCAGCAACCGGGGCTGGGGCATCGGAGTGGTCTGCGGCGCCGGCATGAACGCGTTGGGCATCGGACCGGACGGTCGGATCGAGCGCTTTCTCGGTCTCGGCGACGTGACCGGCGACTGGGGCGGCGGCCACGGGATCGGGGTGGCGGCGCTCGGGGCGGCTGTGCGGGCCGAGGACGGCCGGGGCCGGCGCAGCGCGCTGACCGGCTTGATCGCTCACCACTTCCACCGTCGAACGGCCTCGGAGGTGGCCGTGGCCGCGCACACCGGCCTCATCGATCAAGCCGAACTGGGCGGTCTGGCCCCGGTGGTCTTCCAGGCCGCGTTGGACGGGGACCTGCTCAGCCGCGAACTCGTGCACCGCCTGGCCGACGAGGCCATCCTGCTGGCCCGGACGTTGAGCACCCGACTGGAACTCGACGAGACCGCTACGGAGGTGGTCCTGGGTGGCGGCCTGTTGCAGTCAGGCAATCCCGTCCTGCTGGATCGGGTCGCCGAGGGGATCACGGCCGTCCTGCCCAAGGCCGAGATCGTGGTGTTGACCGTGCCGCCGGTGGCCGGGGCCTTGCGGGACGCGCTGCGGCGGATCGGCGCCACGTCGGTCGTGCAGAACCGGGCCCGGCTGGCCTTCGGTGCCGAATCAGCTCGTGACGACCAGCGCGATCAGGCCTCGGTGCGCCGACCCGGGTAACGCGGATCACCGGCCGGCGGACGACCAGCCGGTGGGGACGACCGGGTAACGCGGGTCACCGGCCGGCGGACTACCGGCCGGTGGGGACGATGTCGGCCACCTGCCGGACCAGCTCACCGATCAGCTCGAAGTTGTCGGCCTCGTCCACGTCGGGCATGTTGAACAGCGCCTCGTCGATGCCCAGTGCGGCCAGGGTGCCGAAGCGGTCCACGGCCTGATCCACGGTCACCGTGTGTCCGCCGCCGTCCCGGGACAGCTTCAGCCGTCCCAGCGTGGTCTTGTGAATCTCGGCGTAGTCGCGGCCCTGGTCGGCGCAGTGTTGCTGCAGCACGTCGAGCTTGCCGCGGATGAAATCCGGACCCTGCTCGAAGATGTTGCAGGCGTCGCCGTACTGCGCGACCATCCGCAGGGTCTTCTTCTCCCCGGTACCGCCGATCAGGATCGGGGGGTGCGGGCGCTGCACCGACTGCGGCGAGTTCAGGGGCCGAGCCAGCGAATAGTGCTTGCCGGTGTAGGGGGATTCATCGCCTAGCCACATCTGCTGGGCGATCTGCAGCGTCTCCTCCAGGCGCTCGAAGCGCTCGGCCAACGGCGGGAAGGGCACGCCGAGACCGTTGTGTTCCTCTTCGTTCCACGCGGCGCCGATGCCGAGGTAGGCGCGACCGCCCGAGAGCGCGTCGAGCGTCGTGACGGTCTTGATGAGGATTCCGGGGTGGCGGTAGGTCACGCCGGTGACCATGGTGCCCAGCTTGACCTTTTCCGTCACCGCGGCGGCGAAGGCCAGCGCCGAATAGCCCTCCAGCATCTCGTTCTCGGCCGGGCCGACCATCGAGATCTGGAAGAAGTGGTCCATCACCCAGAGACTGTTGAGACCGCTCGCCTCCGCCTCACGGGCGATGCGGGCGAAGGTGGTGCCGATGCCATGAGGGCGGTCGGGCAGGGAAGACCAAGTGAAAGAGGGAACCTGCAGTCCAAGTCGCATACTCCCATCCTGCATTACCCCCACCCCTTCGTGCATTGTGCGGCCCGAACTTTGGCGACACGCCGGTGGCTCACCAAAGTTCGGGCCGCACAATGCGCCGTTCTAGCGGGGCGGGTGGGTGAGCAGGGTGAAACCGGCGGGGTAGACGGGGACCGTCACCGTGGCGCCGGCGGTATGAACCTGCGCCCGGAGCCGGCCGCTGGAGTCATAGGCCGACACGAGCACCGCACCGGAACCCGCGACGGTCACGCTGCGATGGAGCACCCGGGTTCCCCGGCTGGACAGCAGGACCGTGCCGGACCCGGCCCCGGACAACCGCAGCGAGGACACCACCGGGGTCAGCAGCAGCGCATCCAGCTGACCCGATCCGCCCGTCAGCGTGGCGGTCAGCGCGGTCTGCCCGGCCGGCAGTGGGCGCGCCACCGGCAGCGGCAGGAGGGCGCCCGGCACCGCCGAGACTCCCTGAGCCCCTCCGCCGCCGAACCGCACCGCACCCAGCCGTGAGCCGGCGGACAGCTTCAGTACGCCGGCCCGCCCCGGCACCCGGTTCACGACGGCTTCGACCAACCGGTCCTGATCGGAGGGCACCAGCGTCCACCGCAGGGTGGCACCGCCGGCTGCCTGCACATACCGGCCGCCGCTCCACTGGGACTCACCGGTGGACACGGGATCGGCGGTGACCACCGTGGCCGGTCCGCCGAGGGTCGCCGCCTCCGCCTCGGTGATCGTCTGGCCGTCGCGTCCCACGATCGTCGCCGACTGCCGGGCCAGCACCGCCAGTCGCGGATGAGCATCGAGGGCGAGCATGGTCAGCAAGCCGTGGATCGTCGACTCCGCTCCGGAGTTGAGGTTCACGGTCCCCTCCGGGGAAACGCCGTCGTCGGTCACGCCGGTTGCCGGGTCGTACACCGCACGGCCCGCCGGGTTCTGGCCGAAGAACCAGCCCGCGGCCACGCCGGCGAGGTCGGTGAGACCGTCCGAGTGCGCGGCGTTGCCCACCGCCAGCAGGGCCTGCACGCGAGCGTCTGCACCGTAGGCGATCTGCGAACCGTCGGTCGCAGTGGGCGACAGTCCGTTGTCAGGTCCGGTCGCCGTGAGCAGCTGAGGGGTGAACAGCGCCGCGTCCGACACCGCTGGTTTGAGCAGCGATCGATCGTGTAGGGCGCCGGAGGCCGCCGCGAGGGCCGACGGCATCTGGGCGGCCCACGCGTGCCATTGGGACCGGGACAGCGCGGAGGGCAGCAGGGCTCCATACGGCCACTGCCGCACCGATCCCGCCGACAGCCGGGCGATGCCCCGCGCGAGTTCGGCCAACGCCGGACGAGCAGACGTACCGCCCGCGCGGACGTAGGCCGACAGTCCGAGGACGGCCTCGGCGCTGGCATCCGCGCCGTCGACGATCAGCCACGCCGGGGTCCGGACTCCGTCGACGAGCTGGTACTGCCCGTAGCGGACGAGGCTCTGCCGGGTGACCGCGCCGATGGCCAGGTCGAGACGAGCGCGCAGGAATGCCGCGAACGCCGGATCCGCCTGGCGGAACTGGGCGTAACCCTCACCGAGCGCCCAGATCGTGCGCGCCAACCAGTACGACGCGCCGGAGTCGGAGGGATTGGGCAGCTCCACCGGGGTCGGCGACGGGTTCAGGGTTCCGTCCGGTTGCATCCACAGCACCACGTTGCCCGCATTCGGACCGGTCGCGGTCTGCAGGTAGGTCAGGCCCCGCAGCAGCTGGTAAGCCTCGTCGCGACTGTGCGCGTCACCGAACTGCCGCCAGTGCCTGAGGTAGACGACGGCCGCTCTGGACACGTCGTCGGCGTCGTAGGCGCCCTGGGCGTAGGTGTTGCTCGCGGGGTCGAACGTGCCGCCGCCGACCGGGGTGTAACTGCCGTCGACGCTGCTGTGGTTGGCGTAGACCCAGAGCTCGCCGACGGCCGGCTGCTGAGCGAGTCGGTAGGTGGTGTGCCCGGCCTGTGCCGGCGGGGTCACGGCGGTCGTGAGCGAATCCAGGTGAGCCAGATTGGTCAGGTGCGCAGGGTTGCCGGCCGAGGAATGAACCGCCGAGGCAGCCGGGGATTTCGCGGACGCGGGCGCGGCGCCGGCCACGACGCCGGCCACGACGCCGAGGACGAGACCACTGGTCAGGATCGTGGCCACGCCGGCCGTGAGAACGCGCCGGGTCACGACGTGGTCCGGTCGAGTCGGGCGACGCCGATCGTGGAGTCGGCCATCCCGTAGAACACGTAGTGCTGGCCGTCGACCTCCTCGATTGCGGTGGGGAAGACGACGTTGGGGACGATGCCCGACAGCTCCTGCTCGGTCTGTGGTTCCAGCAGCGGGGTCTCGGTCCGGGCGATGACCCGGCTGGGGTCCTCGGCATCCAGCAGCATCGCCCCAGCGGCGTAGCAGACCCGCTGTTGTTGATCCCAGCCCTGCGCCAACTCACCGGTCACGCCGTGATGAATGACCAGCCACCCTTCGGGCACGCGCAGCGGCGGGGGTCCGGCGCCGATCTTGACCGCTTCGAACTCGTACTCAGGCATGGCCACCAGCCGGTGCTGGTCCAGCTCCGCCAGCGCGCGCGGATCGCGGGCCACGGCCTCGGCGTCGGCGTAGGAGATCCAGATTCCCGGCCGGTCGTCGGTCATGCCGGCGGGCAGGTACGTCCCCTCACCGGGGCGGACCCACGACAGGTCCCACATCGGACGGTGCAGCGCCGCGTAGGCGGGCCGGCCGTTCGGGGCGGTGATCACGGATGGGAAGTAGACGACATCCTTGTTGGGGAACAGGTTCAGATCGGTGTCCAGGTCCGGCTGGTAGCCGAAGCGGATCGGACCCAGCCGCTGCCAGGACCGCAGATCGGTCGAGGTCGCCAGCGCCGGATGCGGACCCAGCGGGCCGTACGCGACGTAGGTCATCACGTGCACGCCGAGCGATTCGACCCAGGTGGTGCGTGGATCCTCGACGCCGCCGTGGTCCTTGGCGCGTTCCCAACCGGCGTCGGGCTGCAGGACCACCGAATCTCGACGCACCCCGCTCGGCACGCCGTCGGTCAGTTCCACCTCGGCCAGGCCGACCCGGGAGACGTTGCCGGTTTCGACCAGTCGCGGCAGCAACCAGAGCCGGCCATCGGCACTGCGGCCGCTGCCGGGATTGAGAACACCCTCTGCTTCCAGGGGATTGCCGGGCTCGGGGGTCATGACGACCCCGATCCGGGTGAGCGTGTAGGGAACGGTGCTGGTGACGGAGGTGCTCAAGAGATATCAGCCTTTCACGCCGGAGCCGATGTCGGTGGAGGTGAATTTGCGTTGGAATACCAGGAACAACGCGATCGCCGGCGCGGCCAGGACACAGGCGCCGGCCAGGATCGCACCGAACGGGTTCTGAGCCGTGGCGGACGTCGTGGTGATGAAGTTGGACAACGCCACCGCCAGAGGTTGCTTGTTGTGCTGCTTGGTGATCAGGAACGGCCACAGGAACTCGTTCCACGGGCCGATGAAGGTCATCAGTGTCGCCGTCAACAGGGCCGGTTTCACCAAGGGAATGGCCACACCGAGCAGGATGCGCAGCTCGCTGGCCCCGTCGATGCGCGCCGCCTCGAACAGCTCCGGTGGCAGCTGCAGGAAGTACTGGCGGAACACGAACACCGCCGTGGAGTTGATCGCGAAGGGGGCGATCATGCCGAGGAAACTGTCGGACAGGCCGTAGTTGCGCACGATGAGCACGTACAGCGGAACCGTGATCAGCTGGAAGGGCACGACCTGCAGCAGCAGCATCGCGGCGAACAGGGTGCCGCGACCCCGGAACTGCAGTCGCGCCAGCGCGTAGCCGGCCAGGACGCCGAAGACGAGGGTGCACAACAGCACGCCGCCGGTGAAGATGCCGGAGTTGATCAGCGTCCGGCCCAGGCTGATAGCCGCGTTGATCTGGCTGTAGTTGTGCAGGGTCATGTTGCCCGGGTTGGGCAGCACGCCGGCCAGCGACGGGTTCTTCCTCTTCTGCAGGGAACCGATGAGCATGTAGTAGAAGGGGAACAGGAACAGGAAAGCGCCAATGCCCAGGGCGATCATCTTCCACCAGGACCGCCCGTGACGGACGGGCCCGTTGCCCACGCCCAGGCCGAGGGGCGGCGTGGTGCCGGTGCCGCGCTGTCCGATCCGCTCGTCGTAGATGGTCATGTCAGTCCCGTTCCAGTAGTTGTTGGATGCCGGCGATGACCAGGACGCCGATCACCAGCAGCACTCCGATGGCGGCGGCCACATCGGGATGGTTCTGCTCGATGCCCTGTTGGTAGAGCACCAGCACGGGGGAGGCCGACTTGCCGTCCGGGCCTCCACCGCCGGTCAGCAGGTACGGCTCGGTGAAGAGGTTCGCGCCCGTCACGATGGCCAGCAGGGTGACCAGGGTGGTGGCGTGCCGCACCCCGGGGACGGTGACCGACCGGAACTGGCGCCACTTGGAGGCCCCGTCGACCGAGGCCGATTCGTAGAGCTCCTTGGGTACGGCCTGCAATGCCGCCAGGTACAGCAGGATGAAGAATCCCAGCTGCTTCCAGGTCACGAACAGCGCGATCGACGGCATGGCCCAGTGCACGTTGATGAGCCAGGACGGGTTCGGGGCCAGCGATCCCAGCAAGCGGTTGACCAGACCGTCGGTGTTGAACAGGAACAGCCACACTCCGACGACGGCCACGCTGGCGGTGACGTACGGGACGTAGTAGGCGCCGCGGAAGAAGCTGCGCAACGGAATGGCCGAGTTGAGTGCGGTGGCCAGCACGAGGGACAGCACGACGGTCAATGGCACGTTGATGACCAGGAAGATCAGGATGTTCAGGAACGCCTGACGGACGAGCGGGTCACTCAGCGCGGTCCGGTAGTTGTCCAGGCCCACCCACGGGCGCGGCACCCCCACTCCGGGGGCGGTGAAGATGTAGCGGTGGAAGGACATGTACACCGACAGCACCAGCGGATACGCGAAGATGATCGCGATGAACACGGCGTACGGCAGGCCGAACAGGATTCCGACCGGGTGGCGTCCGAGAACGCGTTCGGGCCACGAGCGGTGATTGCGCCGGGCGTCGCGGCTGGGTGCGGGGGAGCCGTCCAACGGCGAGGTGTGCCCGCCTCGGCGGCTGTCGTCGGGTGAGATCTGCGCGGTGGTCATGACCCTCACTTCTTACGGATGAGCTTGTCGATAGCGGCGGCGGAATCGGTCAGACTCGTGGTGACCGGGCTGCGCCCGAAGATCACCGACCTGGACCAGCTGTTGCGGAAGCTCTGCCAGATCTCCACCGAGTTCGGCACGTTCGGCACTTCGGTGGTCCGGTTCGCTTCCGCCGCGAAGGTCTTGAAACCTGGGTTCTTGGTGAAGAAGGCGGCGTAGGTGCCGAGCACGTCTTGTCGGAGGGGCATCTGCCCCGTCACGCTGAGCAGCGTGCCGTCGGCCTGCTCGCTGGTGCTGTACTTGAGGAAGTCCCAGGCGGTCGCACGGTTCTTGCACGAGGCGTACATGGCGACGTTCTTGGCGTCGGAGAAGGTGTGATCGTCTCCGACCTTGCTTCCGGACGACGTCGGCACGGGGACCACGCCCCAGTCGACCTTGCCCTTGTAGGAGGCGATGGCCCACGGTCCCACGATGGACATCGCGGCGACGCCGTCGGCGAAGGAGTCACCGTTGTAGGCCTCCTTGCCGGCGAGGTTCTGCCGGTACAAGCTGGCCCAGAACTGCGCCACGGACTGACCGGCCTGATCGGCGAAGACGGCCTTGTCGGCGGTTATGAGCTGGCTGCCGCCGCTCTCGGCGGCATACATCGAGTAGAAGTCGTACCAGGACTGGTAGAACTCGCTCGACGGTGCGGGATAGATGGCGTACTTGGCCGCCTTTGAGGCGACGATTTTCTTGGCCGTGTCCAGGAACTGCGAGTACGTCGACAGCGGTGGGTTCGTGGTGGAGATACCGGCCTTGGCGAAGATCTTCTTGTTGTAGAAGATCATGACGGGATTGGTCTTCCACGGGAGCTGGTAGTACTTGCCATCCGGAGATTTGTACTGGGCCGCTTGGTCACCGGAGCGGGTCTGGATGTACTGCGCCGCACCGGGAAAGTCGTCCAGCGCCACCAGGCCGCCCTGGGCCTGGAAGGTCGGTACGGAGGCGGGGGAGGTGTTGTAGATCAGGCACGGCTCGCTGCCGGCGACGATGCTGGCCCCGATGACTTCTTCCGAAGACTTGTTGGCCGGGATCTCCTGGCCGGTGACCTTCTCCTGCGGATGCGCCTGGTTCCACTGGGCCACGAGTTGCTTTCCCCACTGGACCTCCTGCGCGTTGTTGGAGTACCAGATGCTGATCGGGCCGTGAGCGTCCTTGGCGGTGGCGGCATCGACGGCGTGGACGCGACTGCACCCGGCGGACAAGCCGACCGCGAGCAGCGCGGCCAGCCCGCCGGCGATGGTCCGTGTGGCGGCTCTCATGTCTTCTCCTTCACGCGTGGACTGCGTTTTCTCGTTGGTTGGCCGGGGCAATCGCCGATGGACTCCCGCAGAACCGCTGCCGCTGCGGGCAGTTCCAGATCCGGTGGCGATTCGCCCGCGATCAGTTCGAGCAGCACCCGGGTCGCGGCCTGTCCCCACCCGAACGGGTCGGTGCGCACCGAGCTGAGTGGCGGGTGCAGATGTTCGGCCAGGGTGATGTCGTCGAAACCGACGATCGACAGGTCGGCGGGTACACGCAGCTGGTGCTGCTGGGCCACAGCGATGCCGGCGATGGCCATGACGTCGTTGCCGTATACCAGTGCGGTCGGTCTCGGACGGCGACGCAGGAGCTGCACGGTCGCTTGCGCACCCCCGGCCGCGGTGAAGTCGGCGACCGCGCCGAGGTTGGCCGGCAGGCCGGCGGTGGCCAGTTCCTCGGCCCAGGCCCGTCGGCGGCTGCGCGAGTGCAGAAAGGTCAGCGGGCCACCGACGTGACCGATGTGGCGGTGGCCGCGCTCGATCAGGGCCCGGACCGCGGCGGCGACGCCGTGGGCGTCGTCCAGGCACACGGCCGGATGGGGTGATGTGACATCCGGACGTCCGAGGGTGACTGCCGGCAGCGCGAGCTCGGCCAGCAGCGCGATCCGCTCGTCGCCCGCTCGCAGATCGGTGACGAACACGCCGTCGACGCGGCCATCGGCCGACAGACGGCGGTAGGTCTCCTGCTCGATCGCCGGCGTTGCGACCATGTTGAGCACCAGCGACTGGCCGGCCTCGGCGAGCACGGTCTCGACTCCCGCGATGAAAGACGGGAAGAAGGGGTCGGCTCCGAGCAGTTCCGGCCGGCGCGCTATGACCAGGCCGAGCGCGAAGGCCTTCGACTGCGACAGGGATTTCGCCCGCGCGTTGGGGGTCCAGTTCAGCTCGGCCGCGGCGTCCAGGATGCGGCGCCGGGTTGGTTCGGCCACGCCGGGCCGGTCGTTGAGGGCGAAGGAGACCGCGCCCGCGGATACTCCGGCGCGGCGGGCCACGTCGGCGATCGTGACCCGGCTGCCTTTGGCGGTGCGGTTCACGGGTTCCTCCGTTGTCCGGTTCGAGGCGTGCCGGTCGGCTCGTCGTCCGGTTCGAGACGTGCCGGTGGGCTAGGGCTGTCGTGTGCCGACGACGCTGGGCGGGAGTGGCCCGGGCCGGGATCAGGGCGCCGGGGCGTCGATCAGGACTGGCCGAATGCGGCCACGTGGTTGGGCGGTTGCCGCGCGAATTGCACTGCCTGAGAGGGTCAGGCGGTTTTGCGACGCTTGTGACGTCTCTGAAACTAAAGCGGTTTAGCGAGGCTGTCAAGTATGTCCGGTCTGCCAGAACTGATGGGTTTGGTCAGCCTTCGAGGAATCAGTCGTCGTCCGGGTGACGGGCCCGCTCGACGTAGCGACACAGCGCGTTGACCTGCCGCAACTGCTGCGGACTGTGGACCTCGGCATCGAGCAATCGCGGTGAGGCAACGAGGATCGTCAGTGCGCGCGCTCGGGAGACGGCGACGTTCAACCGGTGGATGTCGTACAGGAAGTCGACGCCCCTGGGTGCGTCGGCCGCCGATGACGAGGCCAGCGAGTAGATGACCACCGCTGCCTCGCGGCCCTGGAACTTGTCCACCGTGCCCACCTGGACGCCCGCGGGCACCACAGTGCGCAACCTGCCGACGTGGGCGTTGTACGGCGCGACGACGAGCAGGTCGGCCGGTGTGATCGGCTGCCGCCGGCCGTCGTGATCGGTCCATTGCGCGCCGAGCAGGTCGGTGACCAGTTCGGCGACCACGGCGGCTTCCTCCACCGAGTCTGCTTCGTTGCCGAGGTGGACCACCGGCTGGTAGCGCAAACCCGACCCGCACCAACGGCCACCGTGGACCTCTTGCCGTTCCCGCCCCGGCCCCGACGTCAGCCGGCCCTCGTAGGAGGTGTCGGACACGAACGAGGTCAGCTCAGGATGCATTCGCCAGGTCGTGTCCAGGAATACGCCGCGTTCGGGCGGCACCGTGTCGTGCCCTTCCAGCAGATGTTCGAGCGCTGATACGCCTGCGCCGTAGGGGTGTTCGGCCTGGGTGGGCTGGGACAGTTGTTGCGGGTCACCGAGCAGTACCAGGCTGTGCGCCGCGCGCGAGACCGCGACCGTATTGGCCAACGAGAACTGGCCCGCCTCGTCCACGAGCAGGACGTCGACCGCGCCGGCCAGCTCCGGACGCGACCACAGCCACGCCGTGCCTCCGACGAGCCGGTGCCGCCCAGTGGACAGGGCCGCGGCAACCTCGCCGTTGTCGGCGGTCCACGCCACCGAGTCCGCGCCGCACCACTGTTCCTCGGTGGCCTTCTGCAGGGCCGGTCGGTCCACCTTCGCGAGCAGGTTGCCGATCACCGAATGGGACAGGGCGGTGATCCCCACCCGGAGCCCCGTGTCGAGCAGGGCGCGGATCAGGGCGGCACCGGCTGTCGACTTGCCGGTACCGGGCGGCCCCTGAACCGCGAGCACTTCACCGTCGAGCGATCGACCGATCCGGACCACCGCCTGCTGCGGATCTTCACCCGACCGCACGGGTAGGGCGGCCGGCACCCGACGCTGCAGTAGCCGGGCGGCGAGGGTGACCTCGCCCGCCAGGGCCCGCCGGGCCGAGTCGGCGATCGACTCGCGCAGGGCGGTGTCCACCACCGGCTTGTTCGGCTGCAGACCACGCGAGTGCGCCGGTTCGCGCTTGCGGCCCAGCCGTAGTTCGATCCAGCCCTCTTCGGGCGAGAGTGCTTCGATGGTTCCGGCGTTCTCTCTGGTGTCGACATCGACCACCGTGTCACCGACCCGCAGGCCGAGATCCTGGGGCGGGAATTGCGCCCGCCACACTCGCGACAGCTTGACGTCGCGGACATGGACGGCCGGACCGAGACCGCCGATCGCGGTGCCGTCCTCGATGAGTTCCTCGTCGTCGAACTCGGCGCGGCGGAAGAAGTCCCACCAACCCGGCCGGGCTTCGCGCCGATGCCAGCCCACCAGTCCCGCGAAGAGCGGCTGATCGGCGGCGAGCAGCTTCTCGGCCAGCGCGTTCTCGGCCAGCTCGGCTTCGTCCGGTTCGGCGTCAGCACGGTCGCCGTCGGTACCCGGCCGGGGCAGGGACTCCCCGGTGCGGACGGACAGCTCCGCACGTCGCTGTTCCAGCCAATCGTGCAGAGCCAGGGTCGATCGCACGTCGGCGGCGTTGTAACGCTCGATGGCGTCGAGGATTGCGGGATCGGGGTCGACGAGCCAATTCTCGTACGCGATCACGCTGGACATGGCGTCGGCCACGTCGGCATCGGCAACGTCCGCATCGGTCACGTCGGCATCAGCAACGTCCGCACCGGCCACGTCCGGATCGGTCGCGGCGGCGCCGCGGGTATGTCCCCAGTAGAACGCCTCGAGCTTCTTGATCGAGTAGGACTCCTTGCTGATCCGCAGTCCTTGTCGTACGACGGCATAAAGATCGACCAGTACCTCGGCGCGGAGCAGGACGTCGAGCTCCGCCTCGCGGACACCGTGGCGCGCGGTGAGTCGCTGCAACGCCGATCGTTCGTACGGGGCGTAGTGGTAGACGTGCATGCCCGGGTGGGCCCGCCAGTGGGACAGCAGCCGGTCGACGAGGTTCTCGGTGAGTACCCGTTCCTGCTCGGCGGAGTGGGCCCAGAGGGCCTCGAACCCACCCGCGCGGTCACCTAGCCCGGCCAGATACTCACGTCCGGACGGTTCGACGTAGGGGTCGCCCTCGAAGTCGAGGTAGAGGTCACCGGGATCGGGTTCCGGCAGGCGGAGCAGGCCGATTCCGGCTTCGGCGGGAAGCAGCTCGTAGCGTGGTCGGCCGGTCCGGCGCTCGGCCAGCTGCAGCGCGGCCTGCGCGACCAGCCGCTGACGAGACGTTCGCCCGATCGTGCGCGGCAGCTCGTCGGCGGTGCACTCGGCCAGCCGGGTGAGCGTGTCGACGCCCGCGGCGCGCAGGGCGGCCCGGTGGTCCGAGCGCATGAACGCCACGAAGGTCAGGTCGTCGGTCGAGCGCCACTCGCCCACGCAGGCCCGCACCCACCGGCATTGCTCGCAGTGCCCCACGGGCACCGCCGCCGTGGCCGGCAGGAGGCTGCGGAAGTGGGTGAACCGGCCGGACAGGCGCCGATAGTAGGACTCGACGTCGGCGTACCGGTAAGAGTGCGCGACGCCGTCGCCGGCGACGACTGTGAGCCAGGCCGGCGGCACGCCCTGGATGCGGTGCAGGTGCTCGCCGTACTCGGCCATCTGCAGCAGCGCGGGGACTTTCAACCGGCGCGCCAGCTTGGTGTCGGCAACGTCGTAGGCGAAGGGACCCAGCCGTGATGGGCGTGCCACCCTGAGCAGGAAGTCGGCGTGGCCGCGGTGGCCGCCGTGGCGGAACGTGGCCTGGTAGATGACCTCGGCGCCGTTCGCCATCGCGCGCTCGGTCGCCGTGACCGCGGCGGCCAGGTCGCCCTGTTCGATCTCGGTGACGGGGCCTGCGGCGCGTAGCGAGTCCAGGTAGCGGTGCTCGTGTTCCAGGCCCTTGCGAAAGAGCAACTCGAGAGCTTCGTCGTCCTGGCTGGCCGGCCGCGGGCGCAGGCCGGTCGCGACTGCGAGATCCAGCGAGGTCAGGTGCTCACAGGCGAGGAACTTGGTGAGGTCGGTCGGACTGATGACCAGTTCGCTGCCGTCGCGGTACACCGCTGCCCCCATCTGCTCGCGCGTAGCCCTGCTCGCCCCGGCGGGGCGTGCTCGCCGAGCTCAGCCGATTGTGCCTGCTACCTCTGACATAACCGTTCCGACTCAGCGCCGGCCGAGGACGCGCGTCATCGCGGCCTGGCTGACTGGTGGCTCGGTCAGCTCGACCTCGCTGGGACGTAATCCGGCCAACTGCAGTTGCAGGTGCCTGCGCCATGCGTTCGGCGCCTGGGTGCCGGTCGCCTCGATGACCGCGACCAGCGACCAGATGATCATGGTGATGTCGGTAGTCGTGACCTCTTTACGAACCGCGGCGTGCTTCTGAGCGTCTGCCAGCAGTTCGGCGATGGCTGCGCGGATCTGGGTCAAAGAATCGGGGTCGACGTCGGATCGTCCCCACAGCCGCTGTAAGCATGCGGGCTGACTGGCGTGCAGCTGTCCCGCGTCGAGCAGGAACCGGTGCAGGCCGCCACCGTCTTTGCGCTCGGCCGCGTTCGTCGCCAGTGCGAGTACCGCCAGCCGCTGCTCGCGAACCAGCGCGTCGATCAACGCTTGCTTGCTGGGAAAGCGCCGGTACAAAGTCCCCATGCCGACCCCCGCGGCGTGCGCCACCTCGTCGACCCCGGCGTCCAGACCATGTTCGGCGAAGACCTGGGTGGCCGCGGCGAGCAGCCTCAGTCGGTTCGCCTCGGCATCCCGCCGTAGCGGCCGGGACGCCGTGTTCACTGCGACGCTGTCTGCCTGGGGCACCGGATTACTCCGACTCGTCGCCGACCACGGTGCCCGCGGCGACCAGAGCGAGCTCGGGGTGTGCCAGCTCGGCCTGCTCGCGCTGGTGGGCGTCGCGACCGGCCTTGCGCAGGTTCGGGATGAGGAAGCCGGCCAGCGTGGCCAGCAGCATCACCGCGGCGAGCATGCCGAACCCGCTCGTGTAGCCGGACTCCTTCGGCAGCCTGCTCGGCAGCGCGTTGGACGTGACCACGCTGGCCATCACCGCTGCGCCGATCGAGCCACCGATGGTGCGGATGTTGGCGTTCATGCCGCTGGCGACACCGGTCTGGTTGGACGGCACGGCGTCGACGATGATGTTCGACATGGCCGAGAACGCCATTCCGAAGCCGATGCCGAGCAAGACCATCGCGAGTGAGATCTCCCAGATCGCGCCGTGGGCGAACGCCATGATCGCAAACGACGGAATGCTCACGGCCGAACCGGCGATCAGGACAGTCTTGGCGCCGAATCGAGCCGACAGCGGACCGGACAGCACGCCGAAGACGAACATCGCCACCGACATGGGCAGCACGATCAAGCCGGACTCGGTGATGCTGGCCGAGAAGCCGTAGCCGGCGATCGACGGCGTCTGCACGAATTCGGGCAGGAAGGCGAAGACCGAGTAGAGACCGGCACCGAAGAGCAGGGCGACGAGGTTGGTGGTCCAGACCGCCGGCACCCGCATCATCCGCATGTCGACAAGGGGCTGAGCCGACCGCAGTTCGACCGCTCCCCAGGCTGCCGCCAGGACCACGCTGGCCACGAGCAGACCGACCACCGAAACAGAACCCCAGCCCCACGAGGGTGCTTCGCTGACCGCAACCAGCAGGGCGACCAGCCACGCCGACAGCAGCACGGCGGCTGTCCAGCTGACCCTGCCCGGTGAGCGCACCGGTGATTCCGGGACCACGAGGTGGGTGGCCACCGCGGCCACGGCGACCACGATGCCGGGGATCCAGAACAGCCAGTGGTAGTCGAGGGCGTTGACGATCGGGCCGGCCAGAACCAGGCCGAGGCCACCACCAACCGCGAGCAGGGCCGCGATGACGCCGACGGCGCCGGCCACCTTCTCGCGGGGGAACTCGTCCCGGATGATCCCGAACGCCAGCGGGATCACGCCGCCACCGACGCCCTGGATCGCCCGCGCAACGATCATGACGGAGATCGACGTCGCCAGAGCGGCGAGCACCGATCCGACCGCGAGCGCAACCAGAACCCCGACGAGGACCTTCTCCTTGCCGATCATGTCGCCGATGCGCCCGAGGATCGGCGTGAACACCGAGGCCGACAGCAGGTAAGCGGTGAGGACCCAGGTCACGGTGCTCTGGGAGGTGTGCAGGCTCGTTTCCAGCAGCGGCAGGACCGGTGAGACCAGGGACTGCAGCAGTGAGTAGGCGGCCGCGGCGACGGCGAGCACCACGAAGGTGAGCTGATAGCGGGATCGGGTAGCGGTCTCGGTCATCGGTTGGTACTCCAGGCGGTACATAGCTGAAACAAAACGGAGCGGCGGCTCCGGTACGCCGGTAACGCTATCGGCCCGAGTCTCGGGGCAAGAAATTCACAGCGAGAGATGCAGTGGGGATCACAGTGGACCCGGGGCGCGGCGATCGACCTGGCATCAGCCGTTGCGGCACGGCCGGCAGCCCGGCACCGGGCGGGCGTGCTCCCGCAGGACGTGTTCGGCCGACAGGGTGGCGCACTCGTCGCATTCGCCGAAGAACCCCTCCGCGGTCGCGTCGAAGATCGCCCAGCACGTCTCGTTGGTGCACCGCACCAGGACGACCTCATCGCCCGGGCCGTAACCGCCCGGGCCGTAACCGCCCGCGCCGTAACCGCCCGGGCCGTAACCGCCCGGCCGGGGCGCCCGCGGCGGGGCCGTCTGTCGTACTGCCGTTGATGTGCTCATCGTGCTGCCGTCCTCTCCTGATCGGATGGCAGAACATTCCCACCGGGGTCTGACAGTTTCGTCCGGAGTGGGCCTCAGCCCTCGTCGGCTCGGAGCTTGCCCAGCGGCAGAACGATCCAGAGACCGATGAAGACCAGTGCGAGCAACCCCGTCGTCACCACGGCGAACCACCGCCCCACGACATAGTCGAGGATGAGCAGTACGCCATTGAGGACGGCGAGCAGCAGGAAGCTCGTGCCGGCGATCGCGAAGC
The DNA here is from genome assembly GCF_023516435.1 of Jatrophihabitans telluris. Classification (GTDB taxonomy): domain Bacteria; phylum Actinomycetota; class Actinomycetes; order Mycobacteriales; family Jatrophihabitantaceae; genus Jatrophihabitans_A; species Jatrophihabitans_A telluris. The sequence continues at coordinate 732,755 of NZ_CP097332.1, forward strand.
GACTGGTGCTCTCCACCAGCTCCTCCTTCAAACCGCGGCGGAAGACTATGCGGTGGAAGGCGACCGGCGCGACCAGGAGCGCGATGGACAGCACGCAACAGATCAGGGTGATGACGTAGACGGTGCGCTGGAATTCGTCGATGGAAGCAAAGCGTTGCTGAAACGCGATCGAGAGCAGAAACGCGAACAGGATCTGCACTCCCGTTTCCGACACCCGCAGCTCTTGCAGGAGTTCGCCGTAGTTGCGATCGAGGCGATGTCCTTCGCTCTCGTCGCGCCCGTCGCCGGCGGGTCGTTGCAGGTCCTGAGCCATGAGCTCACTCTCCCCGGCCGGACCCTGCGCGTCCACCGTCCTCTAGGTTGGCCCCATGAGCGTTCGGGTCGGGATCTCGGGCTGGGTCTATCCGCCGTGGCGGGGCGACTTCTATCCCCCCGAACTCGTGCACGCCAACGAACTGGCCTACGCCGCGCGGCGGATGACCTCGATCGAGATCAACGGATCCTTCTACGCCCTGCAGCGACCGACCAGTTTCTATCGCTGGGCGCGGGAGGTTCCGGACGACTTCGTGTTCTCGGTCAAGGCGGGTCGCTTCATCACGCACATGAAGAAGTTGCGCAATCTCGAGGATGCGCTGCCCAACTTCTTCGCCTCGGGCCTGCTCGCGTTGCAGGACAAGCTCGGCCCGCTGCTGTGGCAGCTTCCGCCCAACCTCGGATTCGACGCGGCCCGGATGGAATCGTTCTTCGCGCAGTTGCCCCGATCCACCGCCGAGGCCGCCTACCTGGCCCGGCACCACGACGAGCGGCTGGCGGGCCGGGCGTGGACCGGATCGCTGCGAGATCGTCCGCTGCGCCATGCCGTCGAGGTTCGCCACGACAGCTTCAAGGATCCAGCCTTTCTCGAACTGGCCCGCGCACACTGTGTCGCGGTGGTGGTCGCCGATACGGCCGGCAAGTGGCCCATGATGTTCGACGTCACCGCTGATTTCCTCTATCTACGGCTGCACGGCGCGGACGAGCTCTACGTCAGTGGCTACGGCACGGACGGGCTGCAGCCGTGGGCCGGTCGGATCCGAGGCTGGCGCGACAGCGGCCTGGACGTCTACGTGTACTTCGACAACGACACCAAGGTGCGGTCGCCCTACGACGCGATGACTCTGATCGGAATGCTCGATTCCAGCGCGTGAAACAGGTGGCCGACCGGACGGCGCTAGACCAGGACGACGTGCAGGGTGCGCGGGCCGTGGACGCCCTCGACCCGATTGAGCTCGATGTCACTGGTGGCGCTCGGCCCACTGATCCAGGTCAACGGCCGGGTGGGGTCGAGAACCGCGACAGCCTCGGGCACGAGCCCGACCACCTGCGAGGACCGCACCACGACAAGGTGAAAGTCAGGCACCAGGGTCAGCGCCCGACGTCCCTGACCCGGCCCTGCGTCGAGCACGATGGTGCCCGTCTCCGCGATGCCGACCGCACAGGTCGTCAGAACGCCGTCCATGGTGTCGAGCTCACCGGTCGACAGCGCGCCGTCGGTCAGCAGCTCGACCTCCGGCATCGATTGCAGAACCGCCGTCCAGGCATCGGGAAACCCGTACGGCACGATCAGCCGACGACGGCCGGCGACGGCCGCGGCCACGGTTCGCGCGATGCCATCCTCATCCGGAGCCTCGGCGGGAACGCGGAACACCGTGGCGCGATAGTCCTCCAGCCGCTCCACGAAAAGGTCGAGGTCCGCTGGGGACGAGGTCCGGTAATCGCGCGGGACGGTGATGTTCGCGCGCGCGCCCCGTGGACCGAGCGCGCGACCGATGCGGGCCAACACCTCGGAGCGGGCGGCGCTCACGACTCGTCCTCCTCGGCGAACCAATCCCGGAACGTCTGCTTGGGCGGAACCGGCAGGTCTCGGGACCGGGTCCACCGCGACAGTGGCGGGGGCAGGGTCGCGATCCGCGCGCGGGTGCCGTGCCGACGCCAGGCCAGCAACCGTCCCAGGCGGGCGGCGCGCAACGCCCTCGGCCAGCGGGTCGGTGAGGCCATGACCGCCGCGGCTGTTCGCATGGCCAGCGCCTCCGGACTCGGCACCAAGTGATGGGCGGCCTTGTCCTGAACCACCCGCTCGCGCAGGTGGACCAGCATCGTGGGGATGTCGATCGCCACCGGACACGCGTCGAAACAGGCTCCGCACAGGGTGGAGGCGAACGGCAGGCTGGCGTTCTCGCCGACTCCGGTGAGTTGCGGGGACAACACCGCGCCGATCGGACCGGGATACACCGACCCGTAGGCGTGGCCGCCCGTGCGCTCGTAGACCGGGCAGACGTTCAAGCACGCCGAGCAGCGGATGCATCGCAGCGCCGACCGTCCGGAGGGATCGGCCAGGGTCGCCGTCCGACCGTTGTCCAGCAATACCAGATGAAAGTCCTGTCCCTCGGTGGCGCCGGTCCACATCGAGGTGTACGGATTCATACGCTCGCCGGTGGCCGAGCGAGGCAGCAGTTGCAAGAAGACTTCCAGGTCGGTCCAGCGGGGCAGGAGCTTCTCGATCCCCATCACGGTGATCAGCGTGCGGGGCAGCGTCAGGCACATCCGCCCGTTGCCTTCCGATTCAACGACGGCCAAGGTGCCCGTCTCGGCAACGGCGAAGTTGGCTCCCGAGATAGCCACCTCGGCGGCAAGGAACTTCTGCCGTAGATGGATCCGGGCCGCCTCGGCGAGTTCGGCCGGTTCGTCGCTCAGGTCCGGGTCGACCACGGGCATCTCGCGCAGGAAGATCTCGCGGATCTCCGCCCGGTTGCGGTGGATCGCCGGTACCAGGATGTGGCTGGGTTTGTCCTTGCCGAGCTGGACGATCAGCTCCGCCAAGTCGGTCTCGTGAGCCTCGATGCCCGCCTCAGCCAGCGCCTCGTTGAGACCGATCTCCTGGGTGGCCATGGACTTCACCTTCACGACCTCGGTGACTCCGGTCGCCTGCACGAGCCTGGTGACGATCGCGTTGGCCTCGTGGGCATCGCGCGCCCAGTGCACCGTTCCGCCGCGGGCGGTGACCTGCTCCTCCAGCTGCAGCAGGTACTCGTCGAGGTGGGCCAGGACGTCGTCCTTGATCGCGGCACCGGCCGCGCGCAGCCCGCTCCAGTCGGGTAGTTCGCCGACCACCGCAGCGCGCTTGGCCCGGATCGTTGCGGTGGCCCTGCTCAGGTTGCGACGCAGTTGGGTGTCGGCCACGGCCTCGCGCGCGGCCTGTGGAAACGAGCGGTCGCCGCGAAGCTGTCCGACCCCGGCGGGTGCTCCGGGCATGCCGAGAAACGTCATCGGGTCCTCACCGCCGACGCGTTCGACGAGCCCGGGGAGCCGGACGAGCTGGACGAGCCGGGCGAGCCGGCTGAGCTGGGGGAGCTCGCGGTGCTCGCCAAGATCTCCGCGAGGTGCACCGTGCGGACGCCGGTGCGCAGCCGGCTCAAGCCACCACCGATGTGCATCAGGCATGACGAGTCGCCCGCGCTGCAGATCTCGGCCTCGGTGGCCAGCACGTTGGCGACCTTGTCAGCCATCATCGCAGTCGACACGTCCGGGTTCTTCAGCGCGAAGGTGCCGCCGAAGCCGCAGCAGGATTCGGCGTGGGGCAGTTCGGCCAACTCGATGCCCTGCACCGCGCGCAGCAATTGCAACGGCCGGTCCGCCACGCCCAGCAGGCGAAGGGAGTGGCAGGTGGGGTGATAGGTCACCCGGTGCGGGTAGTACGCCCCGACGTCGGTGACTCCCAGCACGTCGACCAGGAATTCCGACAGTTCGTAGGTCTTGGCCGCGATCGCCTCCGCCGCGTCCGCCAGTTCCGGCCGGCCGGCCGCGCGCGCGACCTCGGCGTGCTGGTGCCGGATGGACCCGGTGCACGAGCCGCTGGGTGCGACGACGGCGTCGACCGCTGCGAAGGTCCGCACGTGCTTCTCGATGAGCGGCAGCGCGAGCGAGGGATAGCCGGTGTTGATGTGCATCTGCCCGCAACACGACTGCCCGGGCGGGAAGTCGACGTGCACGCCGAGCCGGCGCAGCAACCGAACCGTGGCGATGCCGACCTGGGGGTAGAGCCCATCCACCAGGCAGGTCGCGAACAGGGCAACTCGCATGGCGACACCGTAGGCTCGCGTGGTCTGACCACGCTACTGATGGTCTGACCACACCCACACCCACACCCACGCCCACACCCAGCAGAGCTCGGCGCGGCGACGAAGAAGGACGACCAGATGACGGCTCCCGGTCCAGGACGCAGTTATCAACGCGTGATCGGCTACGTCGAGGAGCAACTGTCCGACGGCCGGCTGAGCGTCGGGGACAAGCTCCCGGCAGAGCGCAGCCTGGCTGCCGATCTCGGCCTGAGCCGGGCGTCGGTCCGCGAAGGACTGCGGGTGCTCGAAGCCATGGGTCTGGTCCGCACCGGGACGGGGTCGGGCCCGGACGCCGGGGCGGTGCTGGCGGCCGACACGACGACGGCGATCTCGGTGGCGTTGCGCCTGCATCTGGCCTCGGCGACGCTGCCGGTCTCCGACGTCGTGGCCAGCCGTGTCGTCCTGGAATCCTGGGCCGTGTCCGAAGCCGCGCGACGCACCGCCGCCGGCCGGGCGAAGCCGGACCTGTCGGCCGCGACCGAACTCGTGCGGGCGATGGACGAACCCGGTATCGGCCCCGAGGCCTTCTACCGCCTGGACGCGCAGTTTCACGTGGCGCTGGCCCGGGCTGCGGGCAACGAAGTGATCGCCGCGATCATGGCCTCGTTGCGCGACGCCATCCAGACCTACGTGGTGGCCGCCGGCACCGTGCCCGACTGGCCCCGGATGCTTCGCCGGCTACGCACCCAGCACCGGGCCGTACTCGCCGCCATCGACGCCGGTGAGCCCGAGCTCGCCGCTCGCCACGTTGTCGCCCACATCAACGGCTTCTACCGCTCGACCTGGGTGTCGGAGTGAGCTCGGCAAGGCGTTGCGAAATCCGCGCTGCGAATCCGCGTTGGAAATCCGCTGTGTGAATCCGCGCTGCGGCCCCTCTCCGGCGACTCAGCGCCGGCCGACCAGCCGCCAGGTCGCCGGCAGCGCCAGTGCGGCCAGCACCGTCTTGGCCAGATCGGAGCCGAGAAACGGGCGCACGCCGAGGTCGAAAGCAGTCGCCGCCGACAGGTGCAGATCGACCGCCAGCCAGCTCGCGCCGACCGCGTAGATCACCAGATTGCCCAGCACCATCAGGGCGATCGTGCCGGCGATCGAGCGGTCGGCGCGTCGTTCGGCGAGGGCGCCGGCCACGGTCGCGGCCAACCCGAAACCGATCAGGTAGCCGAACGACGGGCCGCCCCAGCCGTGCCCGTGAGCGGCGAACCAGGGCACACCGGCCACGCCCGCCAGCAGGTACAGGCTCATCGACAGCAGGCCGCGCACACTCCCCAGAGCGGTGCCGACGAGCAGCACCGCCAACGTCTGCAGAGTGAACGGGACGGGAGTCCACGGAGTGTGAATCGAGGCCTGGGCGGCCACGCCGGTCAGACCGGCCCCAGCGGCTACGAGGGCGATGTCGCGCACCCAGGCGCCGGGCAGCAGGTCGGCCAGCACGAGGCGATGCGAAGTACGGTACGGGGCGATGGCAGCAGAGGTCATGGTGGCAAGCTATCCAAGGCGTTGTCGCGCCGGCCAGAGACCAGTTGCACGTGTGAGATCCGCTGCACAGGTCTTGCCTGGAGCGCGTAGTCGGCGGGTCGCGATCGTCCGCGGCAAACCTCAGACCGTCGCGGCACTCTCCAGGGCTTGTGCCGTCGTGGCGCCGTCCAGGTCCGGCCCGGTAGCGACGCGGTCCAGCGACACGGGGTGCTCGAGCATCGCTGGTCCCGGCGACGGATGACGTTCCACCGGGCGGCCGGTCAGATACCCCTGAACGGCGTCGCAGCCGATGGAGCGCAGCGTCTCCAACTGACCAGCGTCCTCGACGCCCTCGGCGATCACCATCGCGTTGAGGCGATGAGCGAGGTCGATGATGCCGGCGACGAAGTCGGTGTGCTTGCCCTCGGCGTACAGCGGGGCGATGAAGGAGCGGTCGAGTTTGATGATGTCGGGGTTGACGGCGCTGATCCGGCTCAGGCTGGAATACCCGACACCGAAGTCGTCCAGGGCGATCCGGACCCCGAGTTGCCGCAACGTTCGCAGTGAGCGCAGCACCTCGGGCCGGTCGATCGACTGATCTTCGGGAACCTCGACGATGAGGCGTTCGGGGTTCATGCCGTAGCGGCTGAACAGGTCCTCCAGCCGCTGCGGCAGACCCGGGTCGGCCAGATGGGACAAGCCGATGTTCACCGAGATGCCCTCGCCGGGATCGAGGGAATCGACCAGCGAAACCGCCTTGCCGATCACGGTCATGTCGAGGTCGGGGAGCAGTCCGGCGCGGTCGGCGACGGCGATGAAGGTCGTGGGCGGGACGGCCCGGCCGTTGCGCCGCCATCGAGCCAGTGCCTCCTGCGCGTACGGCGAGCCGTCCATCAGCAGGATCGGCTGGAGGGCCAGCGCAATACTGCCGGCGGCAACGGCCGAACGCAGGTCCAGCCGCAGGTCGAGGTCGTCCGGGTTGTCGTCATCCAGTTCCGGGCGCCACCGCACCGAGGTGGACTTGCCCGAGCGCTTGGCGGTGTACATGGCCACGTCGGCTTGCCGCACGATGTCCTGGCTCGACTGAGGGGCCTGGTCCGGGGACACCGTGGTCACCCCGATGCTGGCGCGAACCGGGACGCGCCGTTCGCCGACCTGCACCGGCGGTTCGAGGGCCGTCAACAGCCGTTGGGACAGCTCGATGGGATCGCCACGGTCTTCCAGCAGGATCGCGAACTCGTCACCGCCGAGCCGGGCGATGGTGTCACCGGCGCGCATGGTGGCCCGGAGCCGATCCGCTACGGCCAGCAGTACCTGGTCGCCGGCGGTATGGCCGAGGGTGTCGTTGACAAGCTTGAAATCGTCCAGGTCGCAGAACATGAGCGAGATCGGACGGAGGTCGCGCTGGTGCAGTTCCAGGGCATGGTCGAGGCGGTCGTAGAACAGCGACCGGTTGGCCAGCCCGGTGAGGGTGTCGTGGAAGGCCCGAAAGCGCAGTTGTTCCTGCTGGGCGGCGACGTCCTCGGTGAGCTTGCGGTTGTCCATCAGGGTCAGCAGCTGCCGCAGCAGCAGCGCGCACAGGGCGACCGCGGTGACGGCCAGGTCGAGCTTGTTGCCGGTCAGCAGTCCTGCGCTGGCGGCACCGATGCCGCCCAGCACGATGAAGTACGGCAGCACGAGATAGCCGAAGGAGGCGTTGCGTCCGAGGGTCTTGGAGCCCGAGCCCTGGTCGGACAGGGCCGCGAGCCCGATGAGCAGGAAGGCGGCTGTCCAGCCGATGTCGATGACCGAACCGGTGTGGTATGTACCTTCGGCGCTGAGAAAGGAGAATCCACTGTCGGCGCAGGCCATTCCCACCATGCCGCAGATCAGGATCAGCAGGCCGGTACGCGACTGGGCCTGGACGACGACGAGGACGGCGATGGTGACGAGCACGAGGTCCGAGACCGGGTACGCGAGGCTGACCAGCAACCCGACGGAGCTTTCCGCCCCGCTGCCGTAGACCTCGCCCATCGTTGTCACCCAGGAGATGCTGAACAGCGACGCGGTCAGCATGAGCCCGTCCAGCGTCAACCGGATACGCCCGCGGCCGGCGAAGGCGTTGGACGGCCGGAGCAGGATGCCCGGCAGCGCGAAGGCGGGAAACAGCAGGAAGCCCACGTCGGCCAGGCTCGGAAACGGCGCGTCGCGCGTCGACCACACCTCGTAGTAGGTCCAGATGATCTCGCCCGCGGCCCACGATCCGGTAGCGGCCGCCAGCAGTTGCCAGGACCGCCGGCGCCGGCCCAGCGTCCGGTGCGAGCGCCAGCCGGCGCAGACCGCCGCAGTGGCGGCCGCCAGTCCCTGGCCGATGTCGCTGATCGCGCGCGTGACGCGGTCGTCGAAGACCTTGCCGCACACCAGGAGCGTGAAGAGCAGGACGAAGCCGGCCGCGAGTCCCCACTGGACCGCACGCGCACGACGAGCCTCTGCCCCCATGACGGTCTTATCGTCCGGGACTGAAGGAGCCTGAGCCTCCCCGAAGCCCAGCTCAGCCGGTCGGATCGGCCACCATCGTGCTGAACAGGATGGTGCCCGTCTCGGTGTCGCGCACCAGGAACAGGAAGGGGTGGTCGAACAGGCCCGGCGGCGGACCGGCGACAGCGGACATGGCCACCCCGATGCCGGTGACCGCGGCGGCTTCGGTGCCGCTCTCGTCCACGGAGATGTAGTCGCGCTGCGCGACCGTCCCCACCGAGCCGGCGACCCCCAGCCCGCCGAGGTCGGCACTGCTGCCGAAGGCTCGCCGCATGCCCAAGGCCCCCAGGGTCGTGTTCAGCGTTGTGTAGTCGGCGACGGTGAACTTGGGGAGCGACAACGGCTCGCCGGATTGGACGATGGGGGTGAGCGTGCCGACGATCGTGCCCAGGCCCGTCGGGGAAAGGCCTGCGACGAAGTGGTCCAGGTCCTGGTGGTACGGCATGATCGCCAGCGCCGCGAAGCGACCGCCGGTGTAGGGAATCTGGACGGCCTGGTAGCCGGGAGTGAACACGCCGGACAGGCCCGATCCGCCCAGCGGCTCGTGCAGGAAATCCACCGTCCTCTCGGTGCCGTCCGCGCGGTGGAATGTGTCGGGCCTCGTGTTGGCGGCGTCGAATGCCTGTCGCCACCGAGCCTTGAAGTACACGGCGTTGGCCAGCACGAGCATCGTGCCGGGATCGAGCTGGCCGGGATCGAACAGCGTGGTGATCTTGCCGTGGGTCTGCGTCTGTACCCAGGCGTTGATCGCCGCCTCGGCGCTGGCCCTGCTGCCGAAGTTCACCTGCCAGACACCGGTGCGGAAGTAACGGGACATCGCCTGCATGAACGGGTCCGCGAGCGTCAGGCCGCGCTGGACCCACAAGCTGTTGGCTGACTCCAGGGCGAGCCCGCTCCCCCCGGCGGCACCGGTGAGCACGTCCATCACGGCCTGCCAGCCGGCGTCCTGCTGGGCGGAGCTCAGCCCGCTCGTGTGCAGCACGTGGGCGATTTCGGCGGCCGTCTGGCCCCGTGCCCCGGTCTGCAACATGGCCAACGCGATGGCCAGGCTCGATGGCGACAGCGCCACGTTGGAGCCCGGCTTGGCCGAGGCCACCTTTCGGAGCAGGTCGAGCGCAAAGGTTTGTTCCGCTACGGCCACCTGGGCCGCGCTGTTCGTGACGGCCGCCTGGGATCCCTGTGCGCCCGTTCCGTCGCGGTTCGGGGAGTCCGCGATGAGCTGGATGGCCGCTCCGGAATGGCCACTGACTCGCAATCCTCCGCCCGACGCCGCCGGGTGCCGCCCTTGTGCCGAGCCCACGGCCAGCCCGGCTACCAACGCCAGCGCCAGTGGCCCCGCGATCAGGCCGACCCGGCGATACCGGCGGTGTCGCGGCCGGGGCGCCTGGGCGGCGGCGAGTTCGCTCTCAGACCCAGGATCGAGCTCGCGCATCGGAGAACTCCTCGTTCGTCGGCGGGCTGTACCGCCGACTGGTCGGCTGACTACAGGACGCGGCGAGGAGGTCGATCCGTTGCTCAGCCGGCTCCGGCGACTCAGATCTGCCCGTAGACGTGTTCGACCGACAAGCGCAGGACCAGCCGCCGGTCCCGGACCATCGCGGCGCGGTACTCCGCCCAGTCCGGATGTTCACCGGCCAACCGCCGGTAGAGCTCGATGAGTTCCTCGACGGTCTCGTCGTGCGGGTCGGCGGCGACGGCGGAGAGTTCGGCTCGCCCGTCTAGCGTCGCCCACTTCCAGAAATCGGCCGAGCTGACGTGCAGACTCACGCGCGGATCCCGTCGAGCGTTCGCGGTCTTGGCGCGGTCGGCGGTCAGCGAGACGCGAACGAGCTGGCGATCGGCCTGGTAGGCGTAGCTGATATTGGACAGCTGCGGCCGCCCGTCGGACTTCAGCGTCGCCAACACGCCCTGGTGCGAGCCGGCGACGAGCTCGAGCAGGCCCGCCTGGTGCTGAGTGGGAGAGAAGGTCGTCATGGCCCTAGTCAACTGCAGGAATCCCGCGCCCGCATCAAGTCATCAGCGGCCCCGATCCGCCGACGCGACTCAGCCGAACTCCGCCGACGGCCCTGATCCGCCGAACCCGACTCAGCCGACGGCCCCGCTGGCTCGCGCGGTGGCGATCTGCTCCGGGGTGCGGCCCAGTTCGCGCAGGAGCTCGTCGGTGTGCCGCCCGGGCCACACCGGCGGGTCCGGCCACGCCGCGGGCGTCCGGCTGAACCGTGGCGCCGGCGCGGCCTGGATGACCCCGTCCGCCTCGACGTAGGTGCCGCGCGCCCTCAGCTGCTCGTGCCGGGGGGCCTCCTCCAGCGAGAGCACCGGTGCGGCGCAGGCATCACTGTCCTGCAGCAGCCGCGTCCATTCCTCCCGGGTCCGGCGGGCGAAGATCTCTGCCCACCGAGCCTTTCCCTCCTCCCACCGGGCCGGATCGGATCGGGCCTGCGGGTCCAGCGCGCCGAGCTCCGAATCGGCGCCGGCCTCGGCTCCGGTCAGCCGGAGCAACTCGGCGTAGAACCGCGGCTCGAGCGGGCCGATCGCGATCTCCTTGCCATCGGCGCAGGTGTAGACGTCGTAGAACGATGCGCCGGTGTCGAGGAGGTTGCGGCCCGGCTCGTTCGGCCACATCCCCGACCCGCGCAGGCCGAGGATGAAATTCATCAGGTGGGCGGTGCCGTCCACGATCGCAGCGTCGACCACCTGGCCGCGGCCTGACGTCCGTGCTTCCAACAGCGCCGCCAGGACGCCGACGACCAGATAGAGCGAGCCGCCGCCGAGGTCGCCGAGCAGGTTCAGCGGCGGGACGGGCCGCTGACCGTGACGGCGGATCGAATCCAGCGCGCCGGTCACGGCGATGTAGGTGATGTCATGGCCGGCCGTGGCGGCCAACGGACCGTCCTGTCCCCATCCGGTCATCCGGCCGTACACCAGCCGCGGGTTGACCGCCCAGCAGTCGTTCGGCCCGATGCCCAGGCGCTCGGTCACACCGGGGCGGAAGCCTTCGATGAGGACGTCCGCGCCGGCGAGCAGGTCCAGCACCACCTGCCGGCCGGCGCCAGACTTGAGGTCGACCGCGATCGAGCGTCGCCCTCGTCCCACGATGTCCGGGTGGGGCGCATCGCCGTGTGGACCCACTTCGCCTGCTCGGTCGACCCGGATCACGTCGGCTCCGAGGTCGGCCAGCAGCATGGCCGCGAACGGCGCCGGACCCAGGCCGGCCAGCTCCACGATCCGGATCCCGGACAGCGGCCCGGACTGGTCCTGCTCAGGCACCTGGGTCTCCTTCGCCACGACTTGGTTCCGCTGCGGTCCTCGATGATCCTGCCGCATTCGCCGGCACCTGGCACAGTGAGAGCCATGGCCGACATCACCGCATTGATCATGGATGACCACGAATGGTTCCGAAGGCAGTTCGCGCGCCTGGACGACGCGAACGGGGTGGCGGAGCTGACCGCGATCTGGCAGCCGCTGGCCCAGCGCCTGGATACGCATGCCGAGGCGGAGGAGACGATCTTCTACCCGAGCCTGCTGCGCAAGGGCGATGACGCGCAGGAGGAGACCGACGACGCCGTCCGCGACCACAACAAGATCCGGGACGCCGTTGCCGAGGCCGGGAAGCATCCGGTCGGCAGCGATGCCTGGTTCGAGGCGGTAGGTCACGCCCGCACCGAGAACACCGACCATCTGGGTGAGGAAGAGGACGAGGGACTGCCCGATTTTCGCAAGCACGCCAGTGCGCAACTGCGCGACGAGCTCGCCCATCGCTGGCTGGCCTTCTACGCCGAACACCCCGCCGGACGCGGCATTTCCGGCGACGATGTCGATCCCGAGAAGTACTTGGAGGACAGCAGCCCCTGAGACGGGCGCACTCGTCGGACGACGGCAACCTCGCAGCGATTCCGCCCTGTTGCCCGTCCTCGATGATCGCTAGGTTGAAGTGGCTAGATTCGGAGTGGGCAAGCAGAGGCCCCCCTTTTTCCCGCTGGACGGATCCGTCCGCGGGTGACTTTCGGCGAAGGAGTTGCAGATGAGCGACGACGAAGTACAGGTCGGCGGCACCGAGGGCCCAGCTGACGGTGGCGCGGACGGCGTCCCCGGTACCAGCGATGGCGGTGCCGACGGCGGCGCTGACGGTGGTGCCGATGGTGGTGCTGACAGCGGCGCCGCCAGCGGCTCCGGTGGTGGTTCCGACCACGGCGCCGAAGGTCCCGCCGACGGCGGCGCCGACGGTGGTGCCGATACCGGTGCCAACACCCACGACGGCGGTGCCGACGGCTCGGCCGACAGTGGTGCTGAAGGTCCCGCTGACGGCGGCGCTGACGGTGGTGCCGACTCCGGTGCCAACACCCACGACGGCGGGGCCGACGGCGGCGCCTGAGCGCTCGATGACCCGAACTGCTGCCAGGACTGCGCAGTGAACAACGAAACCGGGGCTCCGGCCCGGCTCACCCAGCCGGGCCGGAGCTCTGCGCTGCGGCGTTGCATCGCCATCGGCACGGACGAGTTCGCTCACGAATACTGGGGTAAACGCCCGCTGCTCACCCGCGCCCGCGAGCTCGATTCGGGATCGCGAACGGCGCCCGAGGACCTGCTGTCCATCGCTGCGGTCGATGAGCTGATCTCTCGTCGCGGCCTGCGGACCCCCTTTGCCCGTATGGCCAAACAGGGCACCGTCCTGCCGGCGGCACGTTTCACGCGCGCCGGTGGCTCCGGCGCGAGCATCGCCGACCAGCTCGCCGACGACAAGGTGCTCGCCCAACTGGCCGACGGTTCCACGCTGGTACTTCAGGCCTTGCACCGGACGTGGCCCCCGCTGATCGAGTTCGGCAGCGAACTGGCCGCTGAGCTGGGGCATCCGATCCAGATCAACTCCTACATCACCCCGCCGCAGAACCAGGGTTTTGCGGCTCACTACGACACCCACGACGTGTTCGTCCTGCAAGTGAGTGGACGCAAGCGCTGGATCATCCACGAGCCGGTGCTGCGCAATCCCCTACCCGAGCAGACCTGGGAGCAACGCAAGGACGAGGTCGCCGCGCGCGCGAAGCAAGCCCCCACCCTCGACGTCGTCCTCGAGCCCGGCGACGTGCTCTACCTTCCGCGTGGGTACTTGCACGCGGCCAGCGCTCTCGGCGAGCTGTCGATCCACCTCACGGTCGGCATCCACACCCTCAACCGGTACACCCTGATCCGGGAACTGCTGGCCTCGGCCGCGTCCGATCCTGCGTTGCGTGATTCCCTGCCGATGGGCGTGGATCTGTCGGACGAGTCCGTGCTGGCGCCCCTGCTGGCCGACGCCGCCCGCGCGCTGGCCGAGATCGCCGACCGCCCGGACGAGGCCCGGGTGGCGGCCGTGGCGGACCGGGTCGGAACGGAACTCTCGCGCAGCACCCGCCCCGCCCCGATCGCACCACTGGCCCAGGCGGCCGCCCTGGCCACGCTGACGGCAGACACCAGTGTCCGCCTGAGACCCTTCCTACGCGTGTCGGTCCGTGCGAGCTCCGGGCAGGTGAACCTACGGATGCTCGACACCAGGCTGAGCCTGCCCGCCGAGCAGGAACCCGCCCTGAAACTCGCCTTGTCCGGCGCGGTTTTCACCCCTGCGGATCTGCCTGAGCTCGATCCGGTCGCCCAGGTAGAACTCGTCCGCCGGTTGCTCACTCATGCGGTGGTCGTACCGGCCGACCCCGGTGACTGACGCGCCGCTACCCGACGAGGCGGCCGGGGTCTGCGAGCCCGCCCGGCCCGGCCCTACGCCCAGCTCCGGCTCTGGCCCCGCTTCCCTCACTGGTTCCGGTCGCGGTTCTGGTCGCGGCCTCGACCGCTGCGGACTGCGCGCCCGAGTGCGGGGCGACGACATGCTGGGAACGGCTTTCCCGGCGGCCAGGGTGCTGCTGATCGAACAGCCCGGTGGATGGGGCCCCGACGGTTTGGTGGATTCCGGTTTCGATCTCGCCATCGCCAAGCGTTTGATTTCCGGCCTGTCCCGTATAGGCATTCGGGTCCAGACGATCCGCCGTCCGGGTCGAGCGCCGAGCGCCGCGGCCGACCGAGGTGGGCGGCGGTGGGCGTTCGTGGACGTGCGGCCGGGTCATGCCGGGATGGTCTGGGGGGAGTACCGATCCGATTCCGACCTGCTGACCCTCGATCCTGACGAGGCACTGCGCACCGCGGTCGGCGCGGGCACCGATGAGCGCGGCAGCCACTTCTTCGTATGCGCCCACGGACGTCATGACGTGTGTTGTGCGATCGAGGGCCGCCCGGTCGCCGCCGCACTGCAGGACATCCGACCAGGGAAGGTCTGGGAGTGCAGCCATCTGGGCGGCGATCGGTTCGCCGCCAACGTTCTGGTTCTCCCGCTGGGCGTCGTCTACGGCCTCGTGCCCGCGTCCGGAGTCGAGGATCTCGCCGCGGCCAGTGATCGGTCCGAGCTCCTGCTGCCCTGGCTGCGGGGACGGATCGGCACGGTATCCGTGGCACAGGCCGCGCTCGCGATGGCGCACCGCGAGCTGGGTTATCGCAGCGTGCACGACCTGCGGGTGCTCGACCACTTCCGCCTGGACAGTGAGAAGGACGGTGCCCGTACCGCTCTGGGCGGCTCGGATCCGATGTTCGGTGTCCGGATCGCGACCCCGGAGGGCGACGTCCTGGTCACCGTGCAGGTCAGCACCGCGCCCGCCGAGGTGCTCACCTGTCGAGCCGTCCGACCGAGCCGGGCGGCCCTGTTGCGGCCCCGGCGTCTGGAGCGTCTGTAGGCGGGTACGTTCGTAGGCAAGCCGTGCACCGGGCAGAATCCCCGCCCGAGGTGCTGGCGCACGCAGTGAAGGACGCCAACCATGACCCAGTCGGACCTCCCCGACCGATCCGCAGGGACCTACGAGCCCGCCGGGACCTACGACCCCGCCGGGGCCTACGAGCCGAGCATGCCGCCGGCGCCCGTCGAGGGCACCGAACCGCAGGACCCGGAGGCTTTTCGCCCGGCTCGTCCGGCGCCGGGATTCAACGACAAGGGACACGTCAAGCGGACCAGGATCAGCGGCGTCTGGATCGGCCTGATCGGAACCGCGCTGTTCCTCATCCTGCTGCTCATCTTCATCGCCCAGAACTCGCGGTCGGTGCCGGTGCATTTCCTCGGCTGGCAAGGGCATTTCTCACTTGCGCTGGCCATCATCGCCTCAGCCGTGATCGGGATCCTGCTCGTGGCCATCCCCGGCTCGATCCGGATCGTGCAGTTGCGCCGCGCCCTGCGCAAGAACGTCCCGGACGGAAGGGTGTCCGGCTAGCGGGTTGTCGCCGGTTCACGGCGGCACGTTAGGGTCCGCGGTGTGCCGTTTATGCCGGACTTTCCGTTGCTCGTACTCGCGGGCATCGGCGGCGGACTCACCGGCAGCATCGCGGGATTGGCGTCCCTCGTCAGCTATCCGGCGCTTCTCGCCGCCGGCTTGTCGCCGGTGGCGGCCAACGTCACCAATACGGTTGCCCTGATCTTCAACACCGTGGGTTCGGTGTCTGCCTCCCGGCCGGAGTTGACCGGCCAGCGGCCGCGCCTGCTGCGGCTCGGGGTGTCCGCGGTCCTCGGCGGTGCGGTGGGGGCGGTTCTGCTGCTGGTGACCCCGGCCGGCTCGTTCGAGCGGGTGGTGCCCGTCCTGATCCTGTTCGCATCGGCCGCCGTGCTGATTCCTCGCCCGGCGGCGCATCCGGACCGGCTGCGAACCGACCCGATCTGGTTGGCTCCGGTCGTGTTCGCCGTCGGCATCTACGGTGGCTACTTCGGTGCGGCGGCCGGGGTGTTGCTGCTCGCCAGCCTGCTGCTGGCCACCCCCGAATCCCTCCCGCAGGCCAACGCCATGAAGTCGGCACTGCTCGGCACCGCCAACGCCGTCGCCGCGGTCGGCTTCGTCTTCTTCGGCCACGTCGTGTGGAGTGCCGCGTTACCGCTGGCGATCGGGCTGTTCATAGGGGGCAGCCTCGGACCGCGGATCGTACGTCGCAGCCCGCCGACGCCGTTGCGGCTGGTGATCTCGTTCGCCGGTGTCGGATTGGCTGTGAAGCTCGGACTGAACGCCTATACCTGATCAGGCGAGCCCCTGTTCGGTTCAGTTGACCTGGCGGGAGAACCCCTCCCAATAAGGCTGACGGATCTTGAACTTCTGCAACTTGCCGGTCGCCGTGCGGGGCAGCGCCTCCACGAATTCCACCTTCTTCGGGCACTTGTAACCGGCCAGTCGGGTCCGGCAATGCGCGATGAGGTCGGCCTCGGTGAGATCGCTGCCGTCGGTGACGATGACCGCGGTGACCAGCTCGCCCCACTTCTCGTCCGGAATGCCGATGACGGCCGCTTCCTTCACCGCCGGGTGGTCGTTGAGGGCGTCCTCGACCTCGATGGACGATACGTTCTCACCGCCGCTGATGATCACGTCCTTCTTGCGGTCGGCGATCGACACATAGCCCTCGGTGAACGTCCCGCCGTCGCCGGTGTGGAACCAGTTGCCTGCCTGCGCATCGGCAGTGGCTTCCGGGTTGTCCCAGTACGCGTCGAGGTTGTGGTTGGACTGCGCCAGAACCTCCCCGGACTCGTCGATCGCGATGCGCACACCGAGCGTGGGGGCGCCGGCCCGGCCGAGATTGCGGGCCTGCTCATGGGCGTCCAGCTCGTCCCATTCGGAGCGCATCCGGCTCATCGTCAACAACGGCGAGGTCTCGGTGAGCCCGTAGATCTGGACGAACTCCCAGCCCAGATCGGCCCGCACCCGTTCGATGGTCCTCGTGGGCGGGGGTGCCCCGGCCACGATGACGCGCACCCGGTCCCGTCCGGGGATCTCACCCGTCCAGTTCGGGGCAGCGTCCAGGACTGCGTTGACCACGGCCGGAGCGGCGCACAACACGGTCACGCCGTGCTGGGCGATCCGGCGCAGAATCTCGGTCCCGTCGATCTGGCGGATCACGATCTGAGTGATGCCGAGTCCGGTCGCGGTGAACGGCCAGCCCCAGCCGTTGGCGTGGAACATCGGCAGCGTGTGCAGATAGGTGTCGCGGTCACCGGCGCCCGCGTGCAGGCCGAACGTCGTCGCGTTGAGCCACAGATTGCGGTGGGTCAGCTGCACACCCTTCGGACGCGCCGTGGTTCCGGAGGTGTAGTTGAGGGTGGCGGTCGCCGACTCATGGGCGTCCCAGCCGCGTGGCGTGGTGGTGGCGCCGGTGAACAGCTGCTCGTCGGTGTCGGCCCCGAGCACGAAGGTGTGCTTGGCCTCCAGCTGGTCCAGCAGGGGTGCGAGGTCCGGGTCGACCATCAGCACCTCCGCGCCGGAGTGCTCGAGGATGTAGCCGATCTCCGCGGCGGAGAGCCGGAAGTTGATCGGCACGAGCACACGTCCGAAACCCGAAACCCCGAAGAACGACGTCAGCAACCGGGCGGAGTTGTGGGACACGATCGCCACCCGACCTCCGACGGGAACACCGAGCGCGTCGAGGCCGGCCGCCTGTCCGCGGGCACGTTCAGCCAACTGGCGATAGCTGAGCCGCCCCCAGGATTCGGCTGGCTGGTTGGGCTCGTCGACGACAGCGACCCGGTCCGGGTACACCGTCTCGGCCCGGTCGAGGAAGTCGGCCACGGTCAAGGGGTAGAACATCGGCGATCCTCCACGTGCGCGTCGGCGGACAGTGCGGTGAGGCCATTCTGCTCCAGAAGATCACGCTCGGCACCCGCCCGTTGAGGTTGCCCTTGTTGTGGGGTGTGTTGCGTTGAGGTTGCCCTTGTTGTGGGGTGTGGTGCGTTGAGGTTGCCCTTGTTGTGGGGTGTGGTGCGTTGAGGTTGCCCTTGTTGTGGATCGCTGTTCGCCAGATGTGGCGAATTCGACCCGGACAAGGTTCCGGATGCGCGCAACGAGGGCAACCTCAACGGGATGGTGCGCGCAAGGAGGGCAACCTCAACGGGATGATGCGCGCAAGGAGGGCAACCTCAACGGGATGGTGCGCGCAACGAGGGCAACCTCAACGGGCCGGATGCGCGCAACGAGGGCAACCTCAACGGGGGAGTTGGGAGTCGACCGGCCGGCCCGCTGCGGCGGCCAGTCCACCGACGCCCGACACGATCAGCGCCGCCAACAGGATCACGAATACGTAGTCCCAGTTCTGGTGGAACCGGTCGAGCAGGAAGCCGACGAGCAACGGCCCCGTGCCGGCGACGACGTAGCCCACCGTCTGCACGAAGGCCGACAGCGCGGCCGTGACCGGGACCGCCCGGGACCGCAGCCCGATGAACGTCAGCGTGAGCGGGAACATCCCGCTGCCGATTCCGGCCAGGCACATCCACAACCACGAACCGCCCAGGGGCGCCAGCCAGAGGCCGATGTACGCCACCGCCGAACAGGTGACCATGCCGAGCACAGCCGATCGCGCGTCCCGGACCGCCCACGCCGGAATGATCACCGAGATCGGTATCGACAGTGCCGCGTAGAACGCCACCAGCCAACCGGCATGCGCGGGGCTCAACCCCTCGTGCTTGAAGAACGCCGCGAACCATCCGATCGACACGTAGGCCTGCATCGACTGAAAGGCGAACATGATCGTCAGCGCCCACGCCGTCGAGCTTCGCGCGAGCCGGGGCAGCGGAATCCGAATCGCGTCGGCGTCTCGATCGGGTCGGTCGCCCCGCACCGTCGGCAGCCAGGGCACCAGTGCGGCCGCAGCGAAGATGGTCCAGAACCCGAGGCCGAAACGCCAGCTACCGGCGGCGTTCGCCAGCGGGACGGACAGCCCGGCCGCGGCCGTCATGCCGATCGCGAGAGCGGTCGTGTAGGCGGCGGTCATTCGCCCGACCTCGTCGGGGAAGTGCTGTTTCACCAACGACGGCATAAGCACGTTGGCCATCGCGGCGCCGGCGAGCGCGAGCACGCTCAACAGCAGGAACGGCACGTAGCCGGGCGCGATCGCTCGGCTGGCCATCCCGAGGGTCGCGATCGCGAGCGCCGCCACGACGAGCCGATGCGTACCGAAGCGATGGGCCCAGCGCGGTGCCCACGACCCCAGCACCGCAAAGCAGAGCACCGGCAGGGTCGTGATCACGCCGGCTCGACCGGAGGAGATCGACAGGCCGTCCTGGATCCCGGTCAGCAGCGATCCGACACTGCTGACCGCTGACCGCATGGTGAAACCGGTCAGCACGAATGCGGCAATGAGCAGTAACCGCTGGTGATTCGGCCCGGCGGGGACGGGACCAACCGAAACGCGCCCCGCGGAGACGGGACCAGCCGAAACGCGCCCGGCGGGGACGGGACCAGCCGAGACAGCCGAGACAGCCGAACCGGCGCCCGGCGCTGCGTTGCGGTTGGTGGCACGCACCATCAGGACGTCGCCACGCCTCGCCAGAGGTCGATGCCACCCTCGACGGCGTGGCGGTCGATGTCGTCCAGTTCCTCGGCGGAGAAGTCCGGGTGGTCCAGGGCGGCGATGTTCTGCTCGAGCTGACGAACCGAGGATGCGCCGATGAGCACTGAGGAAACGCGTTCGTCGCGGGCAACCCACGCGAGCGCGAGCTGGGCCAGGGACTGCCCGCGCCGGGAGGCTATCGCGTCGAGGGCGCGGATGCGGTTGAGGTTGTCCTCGGTGAGAAAGTCTTTGGACAGCGAGGAATCCTCGGCCATCCGTGAATCCTCAGGCACACCGTTGAGGTACTTGTCCGTGAGCATCCCTTGCGCCAAAGGCGAAAACGCGATCGCGCCGACGCCGATCTCGTCCAGGGTGTCGAGCAGTTCGTCCTCGACCCATCGGTTGAGCATCGAGTAGGACGGCTGGTGGATGAACAGCGGCGTTCCGAGCTCGCGCAGGATGTGTTCGGCCTGACGGGTGCGTTCGGCGGAGTAGGAGGAGATGCCGGCGTAGAGCGCCTTGCCCGATCGCACCGCTGTATCGAGGGCGCCCATGGTTTCCTCCAGGGGCGTGTCCGGGTCGAAGCGGTGAGAGTAGAAGACGTCGACGTAGTCCACCCCCATGCGCTTGAGGGACTGGTCGAGGCTGGCCAGCAGATACTTGCGGGAGCCGAACTCGCCGTAGGGGCCTGGCCACATGTCCCAACCAGCCTTGGTGGACAGGAAGAGCTCGTCCCGGTACGGCTGGAAGTCCTGCCGCAGGATCTCGCCGAAGTTGGACTCGGCTGATCCGTAGGGCGGTCCGTAGTTGTTGGCCAGGTCGAAATGGCATACACCGAGGTCGAAGGCGCGCCGCAGGATCGCGCGTTGCGTCTCCAACGGGCGGTCGCCACCGAAGTTGTGCCAGAGGCCGAGCGAGATGAGCGGCAGCTTGATTCCGCTCCGCCCCACCCGGCGGTAGGTCATCGAGTCATAACGGTCGTCTGCGGCCAAGTAGCTCATACTGCCAGTCTGGCAGATCGATATCTTAGCGGTGAAACAGTGCTCAGTTCTGGCCCGTGCCGGCGACCACGGGGTCGATGATCATGGTGCAGCCGCGAAAGCGCAGCGGGAGCACGGTCTTGCCGGTCTGGTTCGGGACGATCACCTGGACGGAGTCGGAATTGTCGGCGTTGCAGGTCGAGTTGTTGGTCAGCAGAGCGCTTGCAACGGCGTTCGCGGGCAGGTCGACCCGGTTGATTGGCTTGCCCGACCGAGCTGCCGGTTTGGCCAGCGGAGCGCCGCCCTTGAGCAGTTCCACCCCGGGGTAACCGGTGAGCGAGCAGGTGGTGGCGGAGACGTTGGTGAAGTCGAGGTAGGCGAACTGGTGACCGGCGGCGCCCGATCCGCGCAACACCGCCAGCTTCAACTGACTCGTCGTGCACGCGGCCGGACCGACGGGTGCGCTGCTCGTGGTGTGAGTCGAGGTCCGGGTCGGGGTGGGCGTGGTGCTGGCCGGACTGGTCGACGACGAGGCAGTCGTGATGGGCGTGCTCGTGTCTGAGGACGTTGCCGGGCTCGTGGCCGAGGAGTTCCCGACCGCTACCGGGCTGGGCGGCGGGCTGGGGTTCGGCGCCTTCGTGCACGCGGCGAGCGCGACAGCGGCGAGACCGAGGGTCGCGGGGAGCAGGAGAGCCGAACGGAGACCGACGCGCAGCCGACGATGGGGCAGGGGGAGCACAACGGCGAGAGGCACGCTAGGAACCTAGTTGATTCGCAGATCGGTGCCGTGCGGCATGGTCGACTGGCGGGTAGCGGCGCTGGAGGACAAGGCGCTCCACAGCCGTTGCCAGGCGACGGTGTTCGCCAGGCTCCCGCAGGACCCGACCTGGTCGCAGGCCGTCACCTCGGTCAGCGGTCCGCCGAAGTACAGCTTGGACTTGCCCGCCTTCACCCCGGTGTAGGAGATGTACTTCCACTGCAACGGCATGGCCGTGTTGTAGATCTGCGGCAGGTTGATCGTGCGGCTCGGGGCCGCGCCGCCACCGAGCCACTGCAGTGCACTCATCGACCAGCCGTTGTTGCACCTGCTGTTGTACGTAATCGTGGAGCAGCCGTCCGCCGAGCCGTTGAAGACGAACGATGCCGAGGTGTTGGCCAGGTACCCACTGAGCCAGGACTTCGACTCCGCGGCGGTCGCCGAGAAGCCAGGCTCGATGTCGTTGGCGCCCCCGACGCTGATCCCGGGGAACCGCGCGGCGTAGGACCGGACGGGGTTGACGACCCGGTTGGCCCACAC
Source organism: Jatrophihabitans telluris (assembly GCF_023516435.1). GTDB lineage: Bacteria > Actinomycetota > Actinomycetes > Mycobacteriales > Jatrophihabitantaceae > Jatrophihabitans_A > Jatrophihabitans_A telluris. Next base: position 754,522 of record NZ_CP097332.1, read on the forward strand.
CGCGCCGGCGCTGCTGCTGACGTCGACGTCGTTGTTGGTGCCGATCGCCAGCAGCATCGGCGCGTACGCCTTCTGCTTGCTGGCGTAGCCGGCCAGGTAGGCGTTCATCGCGTTGACGACCGCGGCGTTGGTCACGAACTTCGACGTGGCCGACAGCAGCACACCGCCCCGGCTCATGTCCTGGCCGCCGATCTGGAGCAGGACCACGTACCGGTGCCCGGACGGGTTGTAGCCCGCGTCCTTCGCGCCCATGGCCTTCATCAGCGCGGCGTCGTTGGAGAGGTTGCCGGTGAGGTTGCGCAGATAGTGGCTGGTGGACACCGGTGCCGGCGTCACCTGGGGCGGGATCGGCGTCGGAGCGACCGCGGCGCTCGTGCGCACAGCTCCGGTCCCGGCCAGGTTTACCGCGCTGACCGAGAAGGTGTAGTTCGTACCGTTCTTCAGCCCGGAGATGGTCGTCTGGGTCGCGCTGCCGGCCAGCGTGACGGTCTTGGTGGCGGGGGTGGAGGTGACGACGTAGCCGGTGACCGGCGCGCCACCGTCGAGCGTGGGAGCCGTCCAGCTCACGGCGACCGTGGTGTTGCCGGGCCAGACGGACACGGTGGCGGGCTGGGCCGGCGCGACGGGATGCGCCGCGTACAGCACGGTGCAGCCGAGGGTGCTGTTCTGCCCGGCCGTATTGGCGTAGTTGACCCCGATCGCGCACACGGTGTGCTCGCCGCCGTCGACGGCCAGGGTCTTGGTGAAACCGTGGCCGTTCGCGGCGTACTGCGGGTAGGCCGTGGTGGCGACGGCCGATGCCGCGGCCGCCGGGAACGGGCTGCCGAGGGCGACACCGTCGACGGTGATCTGGACGGTGGACGAGCGGGCGGTGTCCGGGTCCAGCGCCCAACCGGAGACGCTCATCGCGGTGTCGGACGTCCTGGTCACCGACGCCAGCGAGCCGGCGGGATCGGCGGAAATCGTCACGGTCTGGCAGAAGGCGGTCGGTCCGGATCCCGCGCCGAGGTTGGCCGCGCTCATGCAGACCTGCCGGGTGCCGGCAGCGCTGGCCATGCCGGCGAGGAAGCCGTGGGCCTTTCCGTAGAAGGGCAGGTAGCTGCTGGGTACGGCGACTGACGGCGTGGCCGCACTGAGCGTCTTCTGCACGCTGTCGACGTTGAGGGTGACGTCCACCGGTCCGGTGGCGTTGGGGTCGACCGCCCAGCCCCCGACCAGCAGGCCGCCGGGTATCCGGGTGACCGTGGTCAGCCCGATGCGGGGGTTGTTGTCGACGGTGAAGTACCGGCAGCCCAGGGCGAGGCTGCGGCCCGGCCCGCGGTTGCTGAAGGTGGCGCAGATCGGGAACGTGCCGTTGTTGCGTTGCTGGACGAAGTCGAAACCGCGGTTCGGTCCCAGGGCGGGGTACGCCTTGCCGACATCGGCCCTCGGCTGGTTCGCCAGGACGACGATGTCCTTGCCGTTGACCTTGAGGTGGACGTAGACGGAGTGGGTGGAGTCCCGGTCCTCGGCCCAGCCTTTGATGTGCAGCGCTCCGTTGCGGTACTCGACGACGTCGACGTGGCCGAACGGGTCGTGGATGGATGCGGCAGACGCAGACGGGCCGACCGCAGCGATTGCGCCGACGACGGCGAGCGTGCTCGCGAGCACCGCCAGCACCGGGCGGGTGCCCAGATAACGCAGCGGGTTGGGGATTGAACGTCGACGCATCGGCTGCTTCCTGGTTCGTCCGGCTGGTCGCCGTCGGGCGGACCCCGCGCTTGGTACACGCGGTCCAAATGACCACTGGTCACTCGAGTCACATCTGTCACACGGAGAGTAGTGCGCGACACGCCTTTGCTAACAATCCGTGAGCAAAATGTGACCTTGAGTGCCTGCTGTGGCGGACCGGATTCGCAGCGAGATGTAGGCGTCGCGATACCGTTCCGACCTGATTCCGATCGGCAGCCACACCGACACCTGAAGGCCGGTCGACGACGAGTTGATGGCGGCCGAGCGGTGCTCAGCCCAGCTGGCGGTCGGCGAAGCGCTCCCGCAGCGTCTTCTTCGAGAACTTGCCGACGCTGGTTTTGGGGATCTCTGCGATGAACTCGACGTCGTCGGGCATGCCCCACCGGTCGACGCGCTCGGACAGGTAGGCGAGCAGGCCGTCCTTGTCGAGCGTCGAGCCGGGCTTGAGGACGACGCACGCGAAGGGCCGTTCCATCCACTTGGGGTGGGCAAGAGCGATCACGGCAGCCTCGGCGACCTCGGGGTGGCCCATGATCGTGTTCTCCAGGTCCACCGAGGAGATCCACTCGCCGCCGGACTTGATGAGGTCCTTGGTGCGGTCGACCAACCGCAGGTAACCGAAGCGGGAGATCGCGGCCACGTCGCCGGTCTTCAGCCAGCCGTCAGCGGAGAACTGCTCGCCCGGCTCGTCGGTGCGGTAGTACTGGCGGGCGATCCAGGGGCCGCGGCATTCCAGTTCTCCGGTGGCCGTGTCGTCCCAGGGGAGTTCGGCTCGGGTCTCAGCGTCGACGATCCGCATCTCGACGCCGATCGGTGCGAAACCAGCCGTCGCTCGGATATCGGCCTTCTGTTCCTCGGGTAGGTCGGCGAATTCCGAACGCAACGAGGCGACCGAGCCCATCGGGGACAGCTCGGTCATGCCCCAGGCCTGCAGGATCGGCACCCCGATCGCTTCGCGCCAGCCCTCGGACAACGATCGTGGCACCGCTGACCCGCCGCAGATGACGGTGCGCAGATGGGACAGGTCGCGGCCGGCGAGCAGGGGCAGCACGGCCATCCAGATCGTGGGCACACCCGCGGTTATGGTGACTCGCTCGGATTCGAGAAGCTCCAGCAGGCTCGCCGGGCTCAGATCGGGTCCGGGCATGACCAGGTTGGCTCCGGCCATCGTTGCCGCGTAGGGCAGCCCCCATGACATCGCGTGAAACATCGGAACCACCGGCATGACGATGTCGCCCTCGGTCAGTCCGAACGCCGTCGGGACCTGTGAGGCGAAGGCGTGCAGCCAAGTCGAGCGGTGGGAGTAGAGCACCCCCTTGGGGTTACCCGTGGTGCCCGTGGTGTAACAGATCGCCGCCGCGGTGTTCTCGTCGGTGACCCGTCCGCGGAACTCGGCTTCCTCCCCGGCGGCGTCGTCGAACAACAGCACGCGCGGGTCGTCCGGCAGTTCGGTGTTCGCCCCGTCGTCGAAGACGATGATCGCCCGTACCGTCTGCAACTGCGGCAGGTACTTGGCGAACAGCCCGAGCAGTGAACGGTCGACGAAGATCGCTTCGTCCTCGGCGTGGTTGACGGTGTAGACCAGCTGCTCGGGAAACAGCCTGATGTTGAGGGTGTGCAGGATGCGGCCGGTCGCCGGCACACCGAAGTAGAGCGCCATGTGGTTGGCCGTGTTCCAGCCGAAACTGCCCACCCGTCCTCCGGCGGAAACGCCGACCCGGTCGAGGATGCCGGCTATCACCCGGGCCCGCTGGCCGAGCTGACGCATGGTGATCCGCTCGGTCCCGCCCACCGTCCGGGTCAGGATCGTCTTGTCGCCGAAGTACTGCTCGCCCCGGTGCAGGATCGATTCGACGGTGAGCGGAAAGTCCTGCATCAGTCCCAACATGTCGTGATCTTGCGGGAGCGAATCGCGTGCGGCAATACCCGGGCCGCAAACTGCACGTATTCATCGGCGGGCGGTTCAGGTTCATCGGTGAGCGGTTCATGGCTGTCGCCGGATCGTGTAGACGTCTGTGCGAACGCTGTCGCCGTCCAGGAAGGACGCCGCGGACCCGATCCACTCGCGGATCGACGGATCAGAGCTGTGGTCGATCTCCGGAATGCCCGGAAGGTAGCCCTCGCTGAGGCTGTGCCGCGCCATCGCGGTCGGCCGACCATGGTCGATGCCGACCGTGATCCAGTTCGACCGAACGGGATTGTCCGACGCGTCCAGTCGGGGCACCACATCCCCCTTGTTCTCGATGCTGAGCACCTGGACGTGGCGGGGCATCTCGACGTTGCCGATGGGCGATCCGGCGGTGACGACATGGGTGACGTTGAGACCGTGCACTCGGGCGTCGACCGCCAACCGAGCCGCGACCATGCCGCCCTGGCTGTGCCCGACCAGCATGACGGGCGTGTGCGCGTCGACACCGCTGGCCCGGATGGCTTGCACCACCCCACGTTCGTAGCTGCTCATTCGATTGCCGAGCGCGGCGAGGTTCGTCGTCGTGTCCGCCACGTGGCTGTTGGCCCGATTGAGCACGTTCCAGTCCCGGGTGCCGGTGATGTCGACGATTGCGGAGGTGTGCTCGACGCCAAGCAGGTCGCGGTGCCGGACGATGCGCACGTCGACCGCGCCCGATTTCTGCTCGAGGTTGCGCTCGGCCATGCCGTCCCACACGTCGGTCATCGAACGCGGTGCCCGGTCTGACACCTTTGCCCCGGGGTCGCGCTCGACCACCGGTGTCCCGTCGTCGTACAGGGCGCTCAACGTCCGGGCGCCGATCACGATGGGTGCGCGCTCGCGCCCGGGAACGATGAGCGAGCCCGGGCCCATCTTGAGCACCGCGAAGCCGTCGAACAGTAGGGCCGGCAGTTCCGGGTCACGATCAAGCACGCCCCGCGCGCCCCGCGCAACCCGGTCCGGATGGATGACGTCCAAGAGGTCCGGTTGGGTCGACAGGAGCGCGCCGGGCAGGTCGCGCACCGCGCGAAGGATCGGCGCCGCTCGATCGCTCAGCGTGTCGCACTCGCGATAGGCCTCGACACCGGCCCGAACCGCCGCAGCCAAGGACTCGCAGAGCAGACCGGCCTCGCCGCACACGGCGGCCAGCAGAGCCGCTCGAGACTCGATCGCGAGCGTGCCGGCAGGATCGAGCACGGCCACGCCTGCACCGGCCACGGACCGGATCGGGTCGAGGCCACACGTCGCGGCCGCTCTGCTCAGATCGAGCAACGCCCGGCCGAGGCCGGCGATCGCCTCGGCGAACCACAGCAGGCGGTCGAACTCGGCATCGATGGAGTAGGCGCCGCCGGAGACGGTGATGCTCATGCCAGGTGCCGGGCGAGATCGAGCGAGATCCCCGCCACGGGTGCAAGCAGGTGAAGTGCGGCCTCGGCCTCTCGGCGCAAGGTCTGGGCGCGGGCGAGCACGGTGTCGTGGTGATGTCGGAGCGCAGCGCCGAGCCCGTCCGCCTCGTCGGCTGCGCGCCGCGCGGCGCTCAAACCGTGCTCGAGTGAACTCATCAGGGCCTGCCCGGCCGGGGAGCGCCACGGAGTGTCGTGGGCATGAGCCAACACCTGATGGATCTGACGGCGTAGCGCCGCGGCCCTCATTTCGACGTCGTGGGCATGAGTGATCAGGGGGCGGCACGACATTTCCAGCAGGCCAGGATCGATCGACATGGCACGACTCTCGTTCGGTGGCCGCACGCGCACCCGCCGATCGGACAATCTGTGGACAACCTCGTCCGCTGTGGACAGCCGCACCGGCCGCGGTCGGGCTCACCGTTGTCCGCGGGCCGTGCCGCCGATTGCCGGGACGCGCTGATCCCACCCGCTCGCGAATAGCCGCGGGCTCTATAGCCGTGATTGAATGGGGCCGAATTACACCGGTGGCATTCGGTATTTCGCCGTACGGCACAGTGACCACGGTGATTCACAGTGATTCACAGCTCAGGAACGGTACAGACCAGATCCTCGCCGACGGGCGAGGCATCATCAGCGTCAACGGAGGCGACATGGATCTCGCGTCGAACGCGGCCAGCACGGCAGCTCACGGCCCGCAGGACGTCGGTTCCGCAGCGAATCCGGTCGGTCCGGCCGATCAGCTCGAGCGCCGCGACCGAGAGATCCTGGCCTTCGAGCGGCAGTGGTGGAAGTACGCCGGTGCCAAGGAGCAGGCCATCCGCGAGCTGTTCGATATGTCCGCCACGCGTTACTACCAGGTCCTCAACGCGCTGATCGACTCACCGGAGGCACTGGCCGCTGACCCTATGCTGGTCAAGCGGCTCCGGCGCCTTCGAGCCAGCCGCCAACGGCAGCGCTCGGCTCGCCGTCTGGGCATCGAGGTCTGACAACCACTACATGTCGCATACCGCTCCACCCTCGCCCCGGCGGCGGAAGATCGAGTTGGCCATAGGCGTGTTCGCGCTGTTGGTCGCCGTTCCGCTGGCCGTGCTCGCCTTTGTCGCCCTCGGCCATCCGAAAGGTCGGTCGGCGGTTCGTGCAAGCACGGTCCCCACGAACTCGGCTACCGGTGAGAACACCCGCAGCCCGTCGTCGAGTTCGTCGGCCTCGGTCAGCCCGTCGGTGAGCAGGTCCGTGACCCCGAAACCGTCGACCTCGCCCACGAAGACCGGGCCGACCCGGCCAGCGGTGCTCGTCCTGGACAACACCAGCACGACCGCGTTGACCGACACGGCGGTGTCGCGGTTGAAGTCGGCCGGCTGGACCGCCACCAACGGCGGCGCCTTTCAGGGGGACATCCTCTCGACCGCCGTGTACTACGACCCGAACGTCACCGGCGCGCAGCAGGCGGCGATCGCGCTGCAGGCGCAGTTCCCGGCGATCAAACGGGTCAAGCAGAAGTTCAGCGGCCTACCCCAGGGCGCGCTCGTTCTCGTTTTGACCAGCGACTACAGTTAGACCCGAACCACAACGTCGGCAGGCAGTGCGTCGACCACATATTCCTTCATCCAGAGGGGCAGAGGGACCGGCCCGTTGAAGCCCCGGCAACCACCGTGATCACCGCCAGCAGCATGGCGTCACGAGGTAGGTGCCAACTCCGGCCTGTTTCGTCTATCGGACGAGACGGGAAAGATGAGGAGAGAGGCCTCTTTCATGACTGCTGTAATCGACCGTGCCGCCGGTGCATCCGCGCAATCCCCCGCCTCCGGGCTCGTCTGCCGAAACTGTGGGGCCACCTATCCGCTCGGGGCGCAACACGCGTGCTTCGAATGCTTCGGCCCGCTCGAGGTGGGCTATGACCCGCAGCGGTTGGCTGCGGTCACGCGCGCCCAGATCGAAGCGGGCCCGTATTCGCTCTGGCGCTACGCCGGACTGCTTCCAGCCGGCCACGATCCTGCCACTCGCGTTGACTCCGGCACCGGAATGACGCCGCTCATCCGCGCCGACCGGCTGGCCGACCGGCTCGGTTTCACCGCTCCGGTGTGGGTCAAGGACGATTCGGCCAACCCGACCCACTCGTTCAAGGACCGCGTCGTCTCGGTCGCGATCACCGCCGCGCGCGAGCTGGGATTCACCCGGATCGCCTGCGCGTCGACCGGAAATCTGGCCAACTCGGTCGCGGCCCACGCGGCCCGCATCGGCATGGAATCGATCGTGTTCATTCCGTCGGACCTCGAATCGGCCAAGGTCACCCAGACCGCCGTCTACGCCGGCACTCTGGTAGCGGTCGAGGGCTCCTACGACGACGTCAACCGGCTGTGCAGTGAGCTGTCCGAGACCGACGAGTTCGAGTCCACGGCGTTCGTCAACGTCAACGTGCGCCCGTACTACGCCGAGGGTTCCAAGACCCTGGGGTTCGAGGTCGCCGAGCAGTTGGGCTGGCGGCTGCCCGAGCAGATCGTGGCCCCGATGGCCTCGGGTTCGCTGCTCACGAAGGTGCACAAGGCCTTCAAGGAACTCATCACCACCGGCCTGGTGGACCCGGCCGACTACCGGGTCTACGGGGCGCAGTCCGCGGGCTGCTCGCCGATCGCCACGGCCTTCGCCGCCGGCTCGGACACCGTGATCCCGGTCAAGCCGACCGGCATCGCGAAGTCGCTCAACATCGGAAACCCGGCCGACGGCCCGTATGCCCTGGACGCGGTGCGCTCCACCGGCGGCGCTATGGCCCACGTCGACGACGACGAGATCCGCGACGGCATCCAGTTGTTGGCCGAAACCTGCGGAGTGTTCGCCGAGACGGCCGGCGGCGTGACGACCGCCGTGCTGAAGAAGCTCGCCGAGTCCGGGCAGCTCGACACCAGCCGCGAAACTGTCATCTACAACACCGGCGACGGCCTCAAGACGCTGGACGCGGTTTCCGGACGGGTCGGGCCTACCGCGGTGATTCCGCCCACCCTGAAAGGGATGCGCGGCGCCGGGTTGCTCTAGGCGGCGCCGGGCAAGCCGGGCTGCGGCCGGGCTGCGGCCGAGCTCGGCCGAGCTCGCTCCGGCGCCGGGCTAAACTGGGTGCCGTTTTGCCGCCCGGTCACCTCGGGTGTGCTCCCCGGACCCGCCGATGAAAGGTTCCCTATCGATGCGCCGCGCTCTCAGCTACACCGCCGCCGGAGTAGCCATGATCGCCTCGCTGGCCGCATGCGATTCCGGCAAGAAGGGATCGTCGTCCTCCTCGACCCCGCCGTCCGGTGCGGGAACGTCCGGTAGTTCGGGTGTCAGCGGCAAGGGAGCGGGTACGGCGATTCTCAAGGTCGGCTCGACCTCGACCAACTTCGCCGTCACCTGCACGCAGACGCAGTTGGCGACGCAGGCGACCGGCAACGAGGGCGCAGACGCCGTCACCCTGACCGTGAAGGGCACTCCGATCTCGGCGGTGCTGGTAACGCACGGAAAAGACGGCACCACGACCATCTTCCAGGCGATCGCCAATTTGCGGGACGACAACGGCAAGGCGCTGGGCAAGATCAACGTCTCGGTAGCGGGGGACAAATACTCCGGCACCGGCACTTTCGTCCTCACCAAGATCGACTCGAAGGGCAAGCGGGTCAAGCTGACCGACCACACGTCGCAGACCGGCAGCTTCACGCTCACCTGCGCAAGCGGATACGCCCCGGTGCCGACGGCGTCGAGCAGGCCGTCCAGCTCGTCGGCGAAGCCGTCCTCGACCGCTACGAAGTCGAAGGCAAAACCCGCTGGTACGAAATCGTCCTGATCGCCAGGATCTGGCGTGATTTAGGCGTCATAAGGGTGCCCGCTTTCGGGACTTGAGGGCAGAAATGACCCGTGTGAATTGACAGTCACGGGCATATCACGAAGTCTTTTCGGACCGTAGCCAGCCGATCTTGTGCCGTGTACTTTCTGCCTTGGTCGTAGTACGAGCGTTTCGCAGAACGAATGGCCACTCCTGCCCCGCGGCCGGCGTGCACTTCAGTTTGATCGGGACCGAAGGACGAAGACCCCGGCCTCACGAAGTGTGAGCGCTGGACGGCCCTCTGGGGACTAGCAAGGAGTGCACGTGGCACAGGGCACCGTGAAGTGGTTCAACAACGAAAAGGGCTACGGCTTTATCGCCGTGGACGGCGGCCAGGACGTATTCGTCCACTATTCCGCCATCCAGTCCGACGGCTACCGCTCGCTCGATGAAGGTCAGCGCGTGGAGTTCGAGGTCGCCCAGGGGCCCAAGGGCCCGCAGGCAGATGGCGTACGCGTCGTCAGCTGACTCGTGACCGACGTCAGCCGCAACGGCCGGGCCCCTCGGGTCCGGCCGTTGTGCTTGGCTACGGAATAGCACCCGGCCCACCCGCCGTTGTCGTTGACAGAATGGGCGGCCCGCGAAGGCACGCCCGGCTACGAGCGCCGGAGACATTGTGGACGACCCCAACAACACCAGTGCGGCGACAGGATCCTTCGGTGCCATCCTCCAGCTGACCGCCAAGCAGGGACGCCGGCAGGAACTGCTGCAGATTCTGACCAACTACGCGGCCACGCTGGACGGTGAGCCGGGGACCCTGCTGTTCGCCGCCGCGGCCGACCCGAACGACGAGGACGTCGTCTTCCTCTGGGAAGAGTTCGCCGACGGCGCGGCGGTGCAGGCGCATTTCGAACACGACTTCTTCCGGGCGCTGCAGCTGGAGCTGGCCGAGCTCCTCACCGAGCCGGCTGCTGCCCGCCCGCTGGTGCCCGTCGTCCGCCGCACGAACCCCGGCGTTGCCGCGGAGTAGCACTCGCCCGCCCCGGTCCGAAGGCGCTTACGCCTGGCCGCGGGCGCTGCGGGCCCCCCGCGCAACCGTCGCGTATGGCGTCGGCTCCGTCTTGCACTCGTCAGGGTCGAGTGCTAGACCTGAGCTAGCACTCGGGTACCCTGAGTGCTAGCCGACCAACATGAGGTGCCCACCTGACGGGTGCCGTCCGTCGCGGGCATGCTGGCCGGAACTGAAAGTCAGTCAGTCCCAACAAGTAAAGGACGACATCGAATGGCCAAGTTGATCGCGTTCGACGAAGAGGCCCGTCGCGGCCTGGAGCGCGGCATGAACATCCTTGCCGACGCAGTGAAGGTAACGCTCGGCCCGAAGGGTCGCAACGTCGTGCTGGAGAAGAAGTGGGGCGCCCCCACTATCACCAACGACGGTGTTTCCATCGCCAAGGAGATCGAGCTCGAAGACCCGTACGAGAAGATCGGGGCCGAGCTCGTCAAGGAAGTTGCCAAGAAGACCGACGACGTCGCCGGTGACGGCACGACCACGGCGACCGTTCTCGCTCAGGCCCTGGTTCGCGAAGGCCTGCGCAACGTCGCGGCCGGCGCCAACCCGATGGCCCTGAAGCGTGGAATCGAAGCCGCGACCGCCGCGGTGTCCGAGACCCTGCTCAACGCCGCCAAGGACGTCGAGACGAAGGAGGAGATCGCCGCCACCGCGTCCATCTCCGCCGCCGACAGCACCGTTGGTGAGCTCATCGCCGAGGCGATGGACAAGGTCGGCAAGGAAGGTGTCATCACCGTCGAGGAGAGCAACACCTTCGGGCTCGAGCTCGAGCTCACCGAGGGCATGCGCTTCGACAAGGGCTACATCTCCGCCTACTTCGTCACCGACACCGACCGGATGGAGGCCGTCCTCGACGACCCTTACATCCTCATCCACGAAGGCAAGATCGGTTCCGTCAAGGACCTGCTCCCGTTGCTGGAGAAGGTCATGCAGGCGGGTAAGCCGCTGGCGATCATCGCCGAGGACGTCGAGGGCGAAGCACTGTCCACCCTGGTCGTCAACAAGATCCGTGGCACGTTCAAGTCCGTCGCCGTCAAGGCTCCGGGCTTCGGCGACCGCCGCAAGGCCATGCTGCAGGACATCGCGATCCTCACCGGTGGCCAGGTCATTTCCGAGACCGTCGGCCTCAAGCTGGAGAACGCCGGTCTGGAACTGCTCGGCCGCGCCCGCAAGGTTGTCCTGTCCAAGGACGAGACGACCGTCATCGAGGGTGCCGGTGACGCGGACCAGATCAACGGCCGCGTAAACCAGATCCGGGCCGAGATCGAGAACTCCGACTCGGACTACGACCGTGAGAAGCTGCAGGAGCGCCTGGCCAAGCTGGCCGGCGGCGTTGCGGTCATCAAGGTCGGTGCCGCGACCGAGGTCGAGCTCAAGGAGCGCAAGCACCGCATCGAGGACGCCGTTCGCAACGCGAAGGCCGCCGTCGAAGAAGGCCTGCTCCCGGGCGGTGGCGTGGCTCTGGCCAACGCCGCGCTGACTTCGTTCGACAAGCTGGACCTGTCCGGCGACGAGGCGACCGGTGCCAACATCGTTCGCGTCGCGCTGACCGCCCCGCTCAAGCAGATCGCGATCAACGCCGGTCTCGAGGGTGGTGTCGTTGCCGAGAAGGTGGCGGGTCTGCAGCCTGGTTGGGGCCTGAACGCCGCGACCGGCGAGTACGTCGACATGGTCAAGGCCGGCGTCGTCGAGCCCGCGAAGGTGACCCGTTCTGCCCTGCAGAATGCGGCTTCCATCGCGGCGCTGTTCCTGACCACCGAGGCCGTCGTGGCCGACAAGCCGGAGAAGGCCGCGGCTCCCGCGGGCGGTCCGGACATGGGTGGCATGGACTTCTAGTCCGCCTGCTCAGGTCTAGCTGAGCGTGCACCAACAAAGGGCGGTCTCGACTTCGGTCGGGACCGCCCTTTGCCTTGCCGCCCAAGGTGGGCAGTCCTGGCCCACGCATCACTGGCGTTGGTGGGGCAGGGACGTCGGTCACTCGGCTGCGCCCGATGGCGCGGGTAGCTGTGGGCGATGCGCCGCTCAGCCGTCGACGTCGTGCAGGTGATGGACGATGTCGTGCAGAAAGTACTGGCTCAACGTTTCGACCGTGAACTGCGAGCCGTTGGACCGCATCCCGCGGCGCGACCTCTGGTCGGCCCTCACGCCGGAGAAGGCGCGCGCTGTCGTTTCGGCCGTGTCGGCAAGTTGCCGGGCCACCGTCACCGGGTCCTGCTCCCAGTACCGCTCGGCGACCGCGGTTTCGTCCTGGTCCCAATTGGGAAAAGTGGGCTCGTCCTCGTCGAGCATCAACGCCAGCCGTCCGGTCATCCTGATCATCACGTCGCGTGTGTGGCACCCGTATTCGAGCGCGGACCACACGGTGGGAGCAGGCCGGACCCGGACGTCGGAACGAGCCAGCACCGATTGCCAGCGCTCCGCCGCCTTCAGAACTACGGCGCCGACGGTGGCTCCGGTGACACCCGCGGCGCTGTAGCCACAGTCGGGACAGCGACGGTGCAGCGTCCACGTCCAATCCTTGTCGTCCGGGGGGATATCGGCGGGACTGGGTTCGCCTGCCATCGAGCGCGGCTTGCTGGAACCTTCTCCGGAGACGGGATTCATACCGGCGACGTTATCGCTCAGCGTGGCCCAGCCCTCGCCTGGAGGCTGAACGGCGATGTCGGGACGTGCCACGTTCGACACGCGGGGGAGGCCGGCGCGCACCGGGACGGTCGATGCGACATGATTCCGGGATGAAGCTGAGTGAGACGACGACGTCCGACGTGACGGTGGAGCAGGCCTTTTCCGCGCACACCGAGCAGAGCGTGCGCGAGCAGGCGTGCAAGGAATCTGGTGCGCTGTCCTGGGAGGTCACCATCGCTCCCGTCGGGGACGTCACCCGGATCCAGGTCGATCGGGTCATGCCGCCGGCGGTGCCGGACTTCGTGAAGAAGTTTCTCGGGGAGACGATCAGCGTTCGACAGGTCGAGGAGTGGAGTGCCCCGGCCAGCGACGGAGGCCGGACGGCGACGGTCAAGGTGACGATTCAGGGACAGCCGGCGTCGATGGTCGGGACCGCCGTGCTCAAACCCCAGGGAACCGGCTCGGTCGAGATCGTCGAGGGGGACGTCAAGGTCGCGGTGCCGTTCCTGGGCAAGAAAATCGAACCCGAGATCGTGAAGGTCATTGCCGCGGCGCTGAAGATAGAGCAGCGGGTCGGCGTCGAATGGATCAAATCCCAGTAGCCGTCCCGGGAGCGATCCTCGGTCGTCCCTGTAGCCGCGCCCGTTAGCCGCGCGGGTAGTCGGCCGGCGGGAGCAGGACCGAATCAGACCGGTTCGCCGCGAAGCCGGGCAGCTGCGATCTCCGGCGAGACGTCGTTGATCCACACGGCGGCACCGGACTCCGAGCCGGCCAGGTACTTCAGCTTTCCCGGCGCCCGGCGGATGGTGAAGATTTCCGCGCCCAGGTGCCAGGAATCGCGGAACTCGCGGATGGGCGCCTGGTGCCAGCCGGCGATGTAGGGCGCCGGCGTGTCGAACAGGCCGTCGAAGCGACGCAAGACGTCGAGATAGATCTCGGCCAGATCGTCGCGCTCCGCGTCGTTGAGCGCGGGCAGGTCGGGGACGTGCCGGTTGGCGATGATTCTTACTTCATAGGGCCAACGGGCCGCGAAGGGCACCAGCGCGGTCCAGTGCTCGGTGCGCACCACGATCCGTTCGGCGACGTCGATCTCGCGCTGGAGCAGTTCGCACCGAAGGCAGGCGCCATGGTCGCGCTCGTAGGCGGCCGCGGTTTCGGCGGCATTGCGCATCCGCGGGGGGACAAAGGGGTAGCCATAGATCTGGCCGTGCGGATGCGAGAGCGTCACCCCGATCTCCTCGCCGCGGTTCTCGAAACAGAACACATAGGCGATGGACTCGATCGTGGACAGCTCGGCCGTGCGATCGGCCAGCGCGTCGAAGACCGTGCGGGCATGGGCGGAATCGAGCTGGGCGAAGGACGTGTCGTGGTCGCTGGTGAAACAGACCACCTCGCAGCGTCCGGCGCCGGGCCCGGACCGGAAGGGAAATTCGTGAATGTCCGGGAAGGACGCCGCGGCGTCGGTGGTCAGTGACGGGAACCGGTTCTCGAAGACAACCACGTCGTAGTCCGGGGCCGGGATCTCGGTCGGGTTGTTGGCGTCTCGGGTGGGGTCCAGCGGGCAGAGCTCGGCCGGCGGCTTGTAGGTACGCGACTGCCGGTGTCCCGCGACGACCGCCCACTCGCTGAACAGCGGATCCCAACGAATCTGCGAAGACGTCGCCGTCTCGGGCAGTTCGCGGGTATCGGGCGCCGACCGGTCCTGGCCGGGCTTGAGGTCGAAGTAGAAGATGTCTCGGCCGTCGGCGAGCGTGAAGTGCTGACGGGTGGTCATCAGGCCGATTCTTCGCGGGCGTAGGAAACGATGATCAGTTCTCCGACGAGTTCAGACACAGCTGCCCTTGCATCGTTGGGTAGGCCGTCGTCGGTGATGAGGATGTCGGCCACCGACAGGGCACCGAAGTCGGCGAGGCCGACCGTGCCCCACTTGGACGAGTCGGCGACCACGATCACCTCACGGGCGCGGGAGATCAACGCCCGGTTCGTCTCGGCTTCGGCCAGGTTCGGGGTCGTGAATCCGGCACGGGCGTCCATGCCGTGAACACCGAGGAAGAGCTGGTCGACGTGCAGGGAACGGATGGTCGCGTCCGCTACCGGACCGACCAGAGCGGCGCTGGGGGTGCGCACGCCACCGGTCAGAATCACCGTCTGTTTCGTCTCGCCGGTGCTGATGGTGTCGGCGACGGTGGTGGAATTCGTGACCACGGTCAGACCAGGGATCTCGGCCACGAACCGACCCAGGCCCCACGTCGTGGTGCCGGCCGACACCGCGACGGCGGTTCCCGGGGAGATGAGCTGGGCGGCCCGGGTCGCAATGGCCAGCTTGGCCGGCTGTGCCAGTGCGCTCTTGGCTTCGAACCCGGGTTCTTCGGTCACGTTGTGGCCGAGCACGGCGCCCCCGTGCACCTTCTGGATGCTGCCTTCGGTGGCCAACTGATCCAGGTCACGGCGGATGGTCATGTCCGAGACGCCGAGCAGCGCGGTCAGCTCCGACACCCGGACGCCGCCCGCGCGGCGCACCTCGTCGAGGATGCGTGCCTGACGCTGGCGAGCGAGCATGGAACCTGTCCCGTCTTCGATGACGACTGCCCCCGGTTAAGCTTCGGAGGCAGATTCAGCGTTCATCATGCTCTAACAAAAGTCAACAACATCGCCCAAAGTTTCCCACAGAATTGCTCTCGCGCCGACCCCTCCGTTGAGGTTGCCCTTGTTGCACGCAACGAGGGCAACCTCAACGGGTCAGACGCAGCAACGAGGGCAACCTCAACGGGTCGGACGCACGCAACGAGGGCAACCTCAACGGGTCGGACGCAGCAACGAGGGCAACCTCAACGGATCAGAGCGGGCGCAGCAGATCGTCGGCGTCGAGGATGGTGTACGCGTAACCCTGCTCGGCCAGGAACCGCTGACGGTGGGCGGCGTACTCCGCGTCCAGGGTGTCCCGACTGACCACGGTGTAGAAGTGAGCCTGCCGTCCGTCGTGTTTTGGCCTGAGCACACGTCCCAGTCGCTGCGCCTCCTCCTGGCGGGAACCGAACGTTCCCGAGATCTGGATGGCGACGGCGGCTTCCGGAAGGTCGATCGAGAAGTTGGCCACCTTCGAGACCACCAGCACCCGGGTCTCCCCGGTGCGGAAGCTGTCGAACAACCGTTCCCGCTCCTTGTTCGGCGTCGAGCCCTGGATGATCGGGACGTCACCGAGGTGGGCGGCCACATCGTCGAGCTGGTCCAGGTAGGCGCCGATGACCAGGATCTGGTCGTCCGGGTGCTTGGCCACGATCGCCTCGATGACCGGCAGCTTGGTCCTCGCCGTCGCGGCCAGCTTGTACCGGTCCTCGGGCTCGGCCGTGGCGTAGCTCATTCGCTCCGCATCGGTCAGCGTGACCCGGACCTCGGAGCAGTCGGCCGGGGCGATCCACCCCTGTGACTCGATGTCCTTCCACGGCGCGTCGTAACGCTTGGGGCCGATGAGGGAGAAAACATCAGCCTCGCGGCCGTCCTCGCGCACGAGGGTCGCCGTCAGGCCCAGCCGTCGGCGGGACTGCAGGTCGGCTGTCAGCCGAAAGATCGGCGCCGGCAGCAGGTGCACCTCGTCGTAGACGACCAGGCCCCAGTCGCGGGAGTCGAACAGCTCCAGGTGGCGGTACTCGCCCTTGCGCCGCGTGGTCATGACCTGGTACGTGGCGATCGTGACCGGGCGGATCTCCTTCTTCTCACCCGAATACTCCCCGATCTCCTCTTCGGTCAGCGAGGTGCGCGCGATCAGCTCGCGCTTCCACTGACGGCCGGAGACGGTGTTGGTGACGAGGATCAACGTGGTTGCCGAGGCCTGCGCCATCGCGGCCGCCCCGACCAGCGTCTTTCCGGCTCCGCACGGCAGTACCACGACCCCCGAACCGCCGGCCCAGAACGAATCGACCGCGAGTTGCTGGTAGGGACGCAGCGCCCAGCCGTCGGTGTGCAGCGAGATCGGGTGGGCTTCGCCGTCGACGTAGCCGGCCAGGTCCTCCGCCGGCCAGCCGACCTTCAGCAGCGCCTGCTTGAGCCGGCCACGCTCGGAGGCGTGCACCACGACTGTGTCGTCGTCCAGCCGTTCGCCGAGCATCGGCGCGATCTTCTTCTGACGCAGGATCTCCTCGAGCACGGCACGATCGAGGGAGATCAGGACGAGGCCGTGGGTCGGGTGCTTCATCAGCTGCAAGCGGCCGTAACGATCCATCGTGTCGGCGACGTCGACGAGCAGCGCGTGCGGCACCGCATAGCGGCTGTACCGAACCAGCGCGTCGACCACCTGCTCGGCATCATGGCCGGCGGCGCGGGCGTTCCACAGCCCCAACGGCGTGAGGCGGTAGGTGTGGACATGTTCGGGGGAGCGCTCGAGTTCGGCGAACGGGGCAATGGCGGCCCGGGCCTCGCCGGAGAGTTCGTGGTCGACCTCGAGGAGCAAGGTCTTGTCGGATTGGACGATGAGCGGTCCGTCGGTCACACGCGCTCCCTGTTGGCAATGGCGGACCGAACTGCGTGGCCCCGAATGATCCATTGTGCCAAGGAACTGGACCGCCCGCTTCCTCGCCGCTCGGACCGCCCGCGGGGCGCTCATCCGGCCGCCGGATCGCCGCTCAGGACGAGACTGTCACGACCGCGTCGACGGCCCACGGTCAGTCCGACAGTTCCTCGGGTTCCTCCAGCAGGCTCACCGTGGTGATGCGTTGCAACGGGTAACTCAGCAGCCGGCTGTTGTCCGGTTCGTGCCCGCGGACTACGCCCCCGCCCAGCGAGATCGGCATGAGGGTGCGCTGCGAAGGCCGGCCGGCGTCGTCGACGTAGCCGAGCGCGATCGTTTGTTCGCTGCGAATGGCCGCGCGCAGCAACTCCAGGATCGAGGCCGAGGTGACGCCGGGGACTTCCTGGGACACCCGGTTCGTCGAGCGCGTGATGGCGTGGGCAAGCTTCTCGCTGGCGCGCAGCCGGGAGACCACCTCGAGCAGTTGGGATTCCGGCACGGACGTCGCGCGGACCCGAGCCAGCCGCGAGGTGGGCCGGGCCGGCACTCGCGGAGCGTCGGCGCTGAGATTGACGATCGCGCCGTCGGCGGATTCGGCCGCCGGAGCGAAGCCGGCCGCCCGCAACCGTTCGAGCACCAGTGAGATTCCGGCCGGCGAGATGATCACGGTGGGTGCGATCCGCTGCAGGCCGAGGGCGTCCAGACCAGGCTGGGCCAGCACGCGGTCCAGCATTGCCTCGTCGTCACAGCGCAGGTAGCTGGTGGCCGTCCCCGCGCGCAGGCGACCATGCTGGGTGGCGACGTCGTTGATCAGGTACTGCAGGGCCTGCGGTACCGGAGTGCGGGAGTTGTCGGTGAAGAACCGCGTGACGTCGCTGCCCGAGCGGCCGGCGTCCAGCGCGCGCCGCAGGCTGGCCGGGCCGATCCGGTAGACCGATGCCCCACCGGTGGACTCCAGGTCGGCCACGAGCCCCAGTTCCCGCTGCAGGTCGGCCGTCGGCGGTCCCGGCACGACCGCGGTGAGGTCGGGCTGCAACAGGAATTCATCGACGGTGTCCGGCAGTGCCGCGGCCAGCAGGGCGGTCGCGTTGGCCTCGGCGAAGGCGGCGCCGGACTCCGCACCGTCGAGGAGCGCGCGGCTGTATCCGGTCAGCGCGCCGTATCCGGTGATGCCCAGCAGGGTGGCCTCACCGAGCATGGCCGCGGCCAGGACGCGGTTGGTGCTGGCGCGGCGCGGCGACTGCCAGGCCAGCCGATCGAGGACCTCGGGTTCGGACAACGGCGCCAACCCGGGGGGCACCTGGGCGAGAATGCCCATGATCTGCAGACGCAGTCCGGCCGCGCTGTGTCGCTCGACGTCGGCCGAGAGCGCGGCAATCGTCTTGTCCCGCTCGTCGCGCTCGCCGACCAGGCTCGGCATTCGAGTCATCGCCAACCAGGCACTGGCCAGCACGACCCAGCGCTGAGCCGTCGTGCGGTTGCGCCACTGGTCGAACTCGGTGGTGGGGAGATAGCTCGGTTCGATGGCGTGCGTGGCGGCGAACAGCCCGGCCTCGAAACTGACCTCGAGCAGGAGCGCAAGCTGGCTTTCGGGGATGTCGAGCGAGCGGGCAAGTCGACGCAGGTCCCGCACTCCGACTCCGCCGGCGCGCAGCTGCCCGGCAGGCTCGTCGCTCATCGTCTGCAGCAGCAGTTCCACGAGCCGGACGATCTCCAGCACCTCGGTCGCGCCGCCGGAGTCGATGACTGACGGGCCCCGGTCGGAGGTGGCGATCTGGCTGGGCTCGGGATCGACCTCGCCCGCCGCGACCGCCCGGATCCGAAGGCCCACTTCACGCGGGAGCTCGACGGTGTCTCGGTCGATCGGGACGAGCAGCCCGCGTTCGAGCAATGCGCGGGCCGGACTCGGTGCTTCCGCCGGGGAACGCTGCAGGGTCGCGCCGCGCAGCGCCCCGATCGGTGGCCCGTCGGCCAGCCGGTTGAGGATGTCACGCTGCGGCCCGTCGCATCCCTCCAGCAGGACATCGAGGTTGCCCAGCACTGCCTCGGTGATCTGCTGCCCGGACGTCGGCTGGCTGGCCGGCTCCAGGCCGAGCCTGCGCGCCAGCGGAATGAGCGCGAGGTCGTTGACGGCGGCGTACAGATCACGGGCGCTGCGGCCGAGCCCGGCCGGGTAGTGACCGATCACCTCCCGGACACTGCCGACCGCGTGCAGGTCGGCCGAGCCCCAGACGAGCAGCCACTCGCGTAGGCGGTCCAGCGCGCGGGCGACCGCGGGGGCGTGCTCGGCCGGGAACCAGGCAGCGACCGCGGCGACCGTCACGGGAGGCTCGACCACCGTGCTGACTTCGAGCACTCGCAGGGTGAAGGCGTCGAGCGAGTCGAGGGCGCGGGCGACCGACGAGCGGACGCTCGCTCGGCTGGACAGGGTCGCAAGGTCGACCGGCGCGGGCAAGGCGAGGTCGGGACGGCGACGTAGCAGCGCCAGCAATTCGGCGTCCGAACATCGCCGCAGCCAGTCGATCAGGGTCTGCGGCGTCGCGGGCTCAATGTCGGGCGAGGGCGAAATGACGGGGCTTCGAGATCGGTCGGTGGTGACTGGACGGCTCGGTCGGCGGCTCAGTCGCCGGCGAGGTGGGGACGGTTGGCGGCCGTGGGGTGGTCGTAGAAGAGCTTGTCCACCGGCAGCGGGAAGGTGATGTCGTCGCCGAACGGGCTCTGTGCCCCCGGATTCTGGGCGAGCAGCTCGTTGACGGGGTGTTCGGGGTAGGTCTCTTCCCAGTTGAGCTGCGGCCCGTCGATCGGCTCGCCACTCGGGGAAATCGTTCCTGCCATGCTGCCGCCTTCGATCGAGATCTTCACGTGGAGCGATGTCGACTATCCAGTGTGCCATGTCGATAACCTGGGGCCATGAGCGCTCCGCTGCCTTACCCGGTGCCGTCCCCGGCGCCGTGCCCGGTGCCATCCCATGAGCCCGAGGGGCCCTGCGTCGTGAGCGTGAACCTCGCGGTCGTGCGCGATGACGTGTACACCCGCAGCCGCAGCGCGCGGGGCAGCAAGCCGCGCAAGACGGGGATCGACAAGCGTCCGGCGCCCGGCCCGGTACGTCTGGAGCCGTTGGGCGTCGTCGGGGACACCATCTGCGACACCAAGCATCACGGCGGTCCCGACCAGGCGGTCTACGCCTACGCGCTCGAGGACCTGGACTGGTGGCGCGCGGAACTGGGTGGGGAGATTTCCGTCCCCGTCGGCCCCGGGTCGGTGGGGGAGAATCTGACGACGCTCGGGGTGGATGTCACCGGCGCCGTGATCGGCGAACGGTGGCGCGTCGGCAAGGCCGAGCTGGAGGTTTCGGTGCCACGGATCCCGTGCCGGACGTTTCAGGCCTATTGGGGCGTCGAACGACTGATGAAGCGGTTCACGGCTGCGGGGCGCCCGGGCGCGTACCTGAGGGTCCTGACTGCTGGCGACGTCGTTGCCGGCGACACCGTTCACGTCGTGCATCGGCCGGACCACGGGCTGACCATCGCCGAGACGTTCCGGGCGCTGACCGGCGACCGTGACCTCGCGGCCAAGCTGCTGAGCGCGCCGGAGCTGCCGCGGGACGTCCACCAGGACGCCCGTACCTGGTTGGCCGGTGTTCGCTGAAACCGAACTCAGATGCGAGCGTTCGGTCGCGCAGAGTAAACTAGGTGGTTCAGCCTGCGAGTCGGTCGTCGCCTGGTCGGCTGAGCGGCACCACCGAGCCCGCCCGCCCTGTGCGAGCGGGCCGCGTTGTGTTGGAAACATTGTGATGACCGTTCCGGAGCGCCGGTGCGGATGATGCGAGTAGGGGTGTTCAGCCATGCCTTCCGGCAAGGTGAAATGGTTCGACGGGGAAAAGGGCTTCGGCTTCCTCGCCGATGACGCTGGTGCCGAAGTGTTCGTCCACAAGGACGCGCTGCCCGCCGGTGTGGCTGAGCTCAAGCCCGGCCAGCGGGTCGAGTTCGGCATCGTCCAGGGTCGCAAGGGCAACCAGGCACTTCAGGTGCGCCTCATCGACCCGATGCCTTCGGTCGTGAAGGCCACGCGGCGCCCGGCCGAGGAGATGACGCCGATCGTCGAGGACCTGATCAAGCTGCTCGACAAGGTCGGCAACTCCCTGCGCCGGGGTCATTACCCCGATCGCGCCGAAGGGAAGAAGGTGGCCACCCTGTTGCGGGCGGTCGCCGACAACCTGGAGTCCTAGCCTTCACCCGTCCGTACGACCACAGGCCCCGGCATGATCCATCCCGATCATGCGGGGGCCTGTTGCATCCGCGGTCCGGTGTCGGTCGTCGAGCCGGTACTGCCGTCCTACCTGTTGGGACTATCTTCCTATATTACGGGACGTCGGCGTACCGTGCCCGTCATGAGCGGTCTCGTTGCGAGCACCGTCGCCTCACCGCGACGCTGGCTGACTCTTGCCGTCGGACTGCTTGCGCAGGCCGCGACCTGCGCGTTCCTCTACGGGCTTCCGATGCTCGTCCCGCAGCTGCGCAGCGAATTGGGTCTGTCGCTCTCGAGCGCCGGAGCGGTGGTCGCGGCTCCCGGACTCGGCCTGCTGCTCACTCTCATCGCCTGGGGTGCGGTGGCGGATCGCTTCGGTGAACGTTGGGTGATAGTCGCCGGGATGGGTGCTGCCGGCGCGCTGCTGGTGTGGGCAGGCCGGCTCGATTCCGTGGCGGCATTGTGCGCTGTGCTGGCTGCCGCGGGAGCGGGGGCGGCCTCGGTCAACGCCGCCAGCGGCCGTCTCGTGCTCGGCTGGTTCGCTCCGCACGAACGCGGCTTGGCGATGGGGATCCGGCAGACCGGTCAGCCGCTCGGCGTGGCGTACGCCGCCCTCGTCCTGCCGCCCGTGGCTCACCACGGCGGGCTGCACGCCGCCTTCGAGGTGGCGGCGGCAACCTGCCTGCTGTTCGCGGTGCTCGTCGGGGTGCTGGCCCAGGATCCGCCCCGGGGCGCGCGCGGCAGCCGGCCGCCTGACCGCCACCCGTATCGGGTGCCGACCTTGTGGCGCCTGCACGCCGCGTCGACGATGCTGGTCGTCCCGCAGTTCGCCGTCTCCGGCTTCTCGATGATCTACCTGGTCTCGGTCCGCCATTGGGATCCCACGGCCGCCGGCCGCCTGCTGTTCTGCGCGCAGCTGCTGGGCGCCGCCGGAAGGATCGGCAGTGGCGTCTGGTCGGATCGGGTCCACAGCCGGTTACGTCCGATGCGTCAACTTGCCGTGGCGGCGACGCTGATCATGGCCGCTGCCGCGCTTGGGGATCGCTTCGATGCAGGCTGGGTGATCGCCGCCCTCGTCCTGGGAGCGGTGATCACCGTCGCCGACAACGGCCTGGCTTTCACCGCCGTCGCCGAGATCGCCGGGCCGGCCTGGGCAGGACGGGCGTTGGGCGCCCAGAACACGGCGCAGAACATCGCCGCGACTCTGACACCGCCCCTGCTGGCAGGTGTGATCGCCTCACACGGCTACTCCGTCGGCTTCGCGGTAGCGGCGGCCTTCCCTATCCTGGCCATCGCCCTCACACCGGTCGCGGCCGAGCGCACGGGCCGTACTGCGCCGCAGGACACCAGCGCCAGCACCGTCAGCAGTAGCAGTTCTCCCCGCCACGAATCCGCCGTAGCGCCGGCGGAAAGCCATGGGCCCAACCCTTGAGCTGCTCGTAGCTCGACAGCTGCAGATAGCGCAGCCGCGGTCGCGCTTGCGGAGAAGTGCGAACAAGCCACGGATGGCACCGGTCCGCGCACCGATGATCAGTCGCGGATCGAATCGACCCGCGGAACGAGACCGGCGTCGGCGGCGCGGCCGAGCAGCTCCTCGACCGCGGCGTAGCCCTGCTCGCCGAGGTCGCGCGTGAAGCTGTTGACGTACAGGTCGATGTGCTGTTGCTGGACGGACGGATCCATCTCGTCCGCATGCTTGGCGACGAACTCAGCCGAATCCTGCGGGTGAGCCCAGGCGTGGTCTACCGAGGCGCGGATGGTACTGATCAACAATTCGGGATCAAGCTCGGCACGACCGGCGTCGCGACGGGCGAGGATCGCCCCTAGCGGAATGGCGTTTCCCGTGCTGGATTCCCACCACTCCCCGAGGTCGGCCAAGGCGGTCAGTCCGTAGTTGTGGTAGGTGAACCGCGCTTCGTGGATGACCAACCCGGCATCGAAACGTCCGTCCCGCACGCCGGGCATGATCTCGGCGAACGGGACCACCTCGACCGATGCCGGTTTCTGGCCCGCTGACCACAGGCGCATCAAAAGGTAGGCCGTGGTTCGATCACCCGGCACGGCGACCCGCGCTCCGTCGAGATCGGTGCGCGTGCTGTTGATGAGTACCAACGGCCCACAGCCTCGTCCGAGCGCACCGCCGCACGGCAGGAGTCGATAGTCCTTGAGCAACCAGGGCAAAGCGGCGTAGGAGACCTTCACGATGTCGAACTCACCGCGCTCGGCGGCGTGGTTGGTGACGTCGACGTCGGCGAAGGTGACGGCCGTGTCGGGGGCTCCGGGGATCAAGCCGTGCGTCCAGGCGTGGAAGACGAATGTGTCGTTCGGACAGGGGGAAAACGCCACCGACAAGGCACTCATGATTGGGTAACTCCTCGAGATTGCAGGACGAGCGGAGCGGCCAGCACGGCGTCGAAGGCCGCGGTCAAGGCAGTGAGCGCGTCGGCCATCCGCCACCGGTCGCGGTCACGGGGGCCGACCGGATTGGAGATGGCGCGTAATTCCGCGAACGGCAGTTCGGCGCGTGCGGCGGCCAGGTACACCCCGATGCCCTCCATCGCCTCGGCTACCGCGGCCGGATGGCTCGTCAGCAGTTCGGCCGCGCGTTCGGCCGAACCAGTAACGGTGGACACCGTGAGGATCTCTCCGATGCGAGCGCCACTGCGGTCGGACAACTGCTCCACGAGCAGGGTGTCGAGCCGATGGCGGACCGGTCCCCAACCGAGCTCGGCCATCGACTGGAATGCCGCCGGAGTCCGGACGCCCAGGTCCGCGTGCACGACCGCTTCGGCGACAGCGGTCGAACCCACCGGTGCGGCAGGGAATCCACCGGCGATACCGGCCGAGAACACCAGGTCGTAATCGTTGCGCAGGGCGCAACCGGTGGCGACGGCGGCAGCGGGGGCGCCGACGCCCGCGGCGAGCACGTCGATCATGCCCGCGCCCGTGATCGCCCGATGGATCTCCAGCCCGTCGATCATGCCGATGGCGGCCTGGCGCCCGTCGACCACCGCGTCCCGCTCGGCCGCGACCGCGGTCACGATCAAGATCCTGGTCATGCTCACGAGCCGATCGTGACCCGAACCACCCATGTGGTCAGGCGATTGCTCGGCTTGAGGGAGGTGAACTGCAGGAAGTAGCCGCCCTTGGACGCCGGTACGGCCAGGCGGGTCGCGAGGTTGTTGGACACGCCGGTGGTGCCGGCTCCAGGAATCGCGGTGTTCGTCTTGCCGGTCTGGGTGTAGGCCGCGGCGACCCAGCCGGCATCGGCGAGGTCCTTGGTTACCCCGACCAGAATGGTGGTCCCCGCCTTCGCGGTCAGATCGGCGACCTTGGCCTGTTCGAGCTCGCATGACCCGGCGACGACGCACACGTTCTGCGCCTTGATCACGGCAGAACTGTTTCCGTCGGAGACGTTGATCGTGGCCGCGGGCTGGTGCTTGGCGCAGCCGGCGAGGGCCAGGGCCGTCGTGACCGTTGCCGCGAACAGGACACGACGAGGCCGACGGGTTGTCACCCGAACGAGGTTACCGGGGCGATGTCTGGGGAGACGTCCGGACCCGGCGGTCGGCCCGGACGGCCCGCTCGCGCAAGGCCATGAAGGTCGCCACGACAATGGTGAGCCCGGCGGCCACGCCGAAGCCCAGCGGCCCGTTCTTGGCGGGCAGCAGGATCGCCACCGTCGCCCCCAGCACCCAGGACAGCTGCAGGAACGTCTCCGAGCGGCCGAAGGCCGACGAGCGCAGCGACTCGGGTACGTCACGCTGTACGAGCGCGTCGAGGGACAACTTGGCCAGAGCGTTCGAGATCGCCGACACCAGCGTCGCCCCGATCGCGACCGGCAGCGAGAACAGCAGGGCAGCCGCCAGACAGGCGACGGCGGCGACGGCGTTGCACACCAGGATGATGAGGTCCGGCCGCCCGAGCTTGAGCCGGGTGCCGATGCCGGTGCCGATGAAGTTACCCGCGCCGGTGGCTACGCCCATCGCGCCCAGACTGGCGACCGCGTGCCAGCCGTGCGAGATCGCCTCGATGTGAAAGGCGAGAAACAGGGTCAGGAACCCCGACAGCCACCGCAGGGTCGACTCCCCCTGTAGCGCCAGCACGACCGGCGGGGTGAAACCACGTCCGGCCCACCCGAGCAGCCGGGTCGTGAACGTGTGCTTGCCCGGGCGCGACTCGATGACCTGAGGCGGCGAGGGCAGTGGGGGAATCGTGCGGTTCTGCTTGGCGGCCACGTCGGCCGGAAGGGTGTCGATGATCCGGGGAAGCCGAAAGGCGTAGAACGCCGTGGCCGCGAACGCGACCGCGGTGATCCAGAGACCGAACGGGTAGGACCCCGTGGTCTTGATGGCCACCCCTACCAGGCCACCGCCCACCAATGCGGCGGCCAGGCCGAAGATGCTGAGCCGGCCGTTGGCCTCGACCAGGGTCAGATCCGTGGGTACCAGCCGCGGGGTGGCCGCGGCCCGGATAACCGCGTAGGCCTTCGACAGCACCAGCGATCCCAGGGCAGCTGGGAAGAGCACGTACAGATCGGTGAAGTTCATCGCCATCACGACGGCCAGCACGGCCCGGCCGAGGGCGGTCGCCGCCATGACGATGCGGCGACCGTGCTGGACGCGGTCCAGTGCCGGGCCGATCACCGGTGCCACCACCGCGAACGGGGCCATGGTCATCAGCAGGTACAGCAGCACATTGCCGCGTTGGGCCTCGCTCGGTGCGGAGAAGAACACGGTGCCGGCCAGCGCGACGGTGATCATCGCGTCCGCTCCGTAGGACATCACCTGGTTCCAGATCATCGCCGTCAGCCCGGACTCCCGGGCGCCGTCGGCTTGGCTGGCCGAGATGACCTTGTGCGCCAGCAGCTTGGACAGGT
Organism: Jatrophihabitans telluris; assembly: GCF_023516435.1. Taxonomy (GTDB): domain Bacteria; phylum Actinomycetota; class Actinomycetes; order Mycobacteriales; family Jatrophihabitantaceae; genus Jatrophihabitans_A; species Jatrophihabitans_A telluris. Next base: position 780,719 of record NZ_CP097332.1, read on the forward strand.
AGCGGCTGCGAGCGACCACCGCGCGGGTGACCGTGACGTCGCCGGTCGGCTCGGGCCGTACCGACGGCGGCCTGGGCTCCCGATCGGGCCGGTCGGTTCCGAAGCGACCCGCGGGCCGGGCGTGCTCGTCCGGATCGGCTTGTCCCGGATGCAGGCGGTGGTAGGTCGGCGGGGAAAAGCCGTCCCCCGAGTCGTCCCACCCGTTATCGCTCACCACGGCCACCTTCCCGGTCCGTTGCCTGTGCGCGGCTGCCCGCCCCGGTCCATCCTGCCGTAATCCTCTGACGGATGCGGGTTCACGGCGCCACGAGTGACACAATGTCGGAGTGAATGCCGTGACTGAAGAGCCCACTGACGACGCGACCGCCGGCGCGACCGGCGAGGCGGTCGTCGGTGCCGTTGCCGGCTCGGCCGACAACGAGGTCGTCCTCGACGAGATCTGCGCCGGGGCCGTCGAGCTCGCCCGCTCCGCCGCCCAGGAGACCGCGCGCGAGGACTCCGCGGTCACCGAGTCCGACCATGTCGGCGCGCACCTCGGGGTGAGCGCCGAGGGCGAACGGATGGTCACGCACGCTTTCGAGGCGACGCTCAAGGGTTATCACGGCTGGCACTGGGCCGTGACGATCGGTCGCGCCGAGGGTTTCGAACCGACCGTCGCCGAGGTCGTCCTGCTCCCCGGCCAGGGCGCGCTGCTGGCCCAGCCGTGGGTTCCCTGGAGCGAGCGGATCCAGCCCGGTGATCTCAGTCCCGGCGATGTCCTGCCGACGGCGCTCGACGACCCGCGTCTGGTGCCGGGCTACCTTGCTTCGGACGACCCGCAGATCGAGGAGGTCGTACTCGAACTGGGCTTGGGTCGCGTCCGCGTGCTGTCGCGCTTCGGCCGGCTCGAGGCAGCCGACCGCTGGTACGCCGGCGACCGTGGACCGGACAGTCCCATGGCCAAGCAGGCCCCCGCACCGTGCGGAACCTGCGGTTTCTACACCCCATTGCGCGGATCGCTGGGTGGCGCTTTCGGTGCCTGCGCCAACGAGATCGCCGAGGCCGACGGCAAGATCGTCTCGGTCGACCATGGGTGTGGCGCCCACTCCGAAGCCGTCGTCGAGCTGAACGTCGAGCACGGCGAGGTCTTCGAGGACGACGCCGTCGTCCCGCTCGAACTCGACTCGGCTGTGCTCGACGCCGACGCCGACGCCGACGCCGACGCCGACGCGGTCGCCGACGTCGACGCCTCGGACGAAGACGAAGACGAAGACGAGGATGTGCTGGACGACGTACTCGGCGATGACGTGCTCGATGACGGAGTTCCGGCCGAGGACGTGCTGGACGAGAACGTCTCAGAGGCCGAGCAGGTCCCGGAGTTCGGCGAGCAGTTCCCGGTCGAGACCGAAATCGACGGCGTCGGCTCCGTCGAGGCCTGACACCGGGAGCAGTCCGGTACTGCTCAGGCTGAGGACGAGGCGAGCATCGCGGAGCTCGTCCAGAGCGAGGTCCCCGAACTCGATGCGCCACCCGAGATCTCCGGCGACATCGAGCAACCGCAGACGCGTGATTCCGGGCAGTATCCGTTCCGAGGCCACCGGCGTGCGCAACGTCCAGTTCGGGTAGCCCTTGGCCGCGTCCGGCCCGCCGGTCACCGCGGCGAGGTTGCTCCGGCTCGTTTCCAGCAGCGCGTTGTCGGCGTTGAGGAAGGCCGGCCAGCTCGGAGCGCACTGTCGTTCGAGCGCGGCGAGGTAGCGGCGGTCGTTCCACTTGTGCCGCCAGGCGCCGCTCCGGCCGGTGATCAGCCGGAGCCGGACTTCATCCGGAGGCGGCGCGGCCGGCGTGAGGGTGATCGAGGGCTCGGCGACATCGGCCCGCACCGACAACCGGATCCGCTGGCGGCCGGTGGTCGCGGCCGCTGCCCGCCGAACCCGGTCGGCGGTTTCGCTGGGCAGTCGTCGCCCGAACACCTCCTCGGACGATTCCGCCAGTCGCGCAAGGTGATCGGCCGCGGCCATCGGAACACCGTCCACCGCGAGCAGGGTGTCGAAGACGCCCTCATCGGGGTTTACGCCGGCCGGGATCTCGCTCGTCGGAACGTCCAGGCGATAGCCCCCGAGCGCGAGCAACGGCGCGGCCTTGACCAGGCACTCGCGCCATTCCAGGGTCGGCACGGAGCTTGCCGTGATTCCGCCCCCGACGCCGAGGGCGAAGCGACCCCCGCCCGGTGAGGCGAATTCGAAGGTCCGGATCGCGACGTTGAGGGCAGTACCTGCCTCGATCCCCAGGTAACCGAGGGCACCCGTGAAGGCGCCGCGCTCGCGGTCCTCCAGCTGGTCAATCAGGCGTACAGCTGCGGATTTCGGTGCCCCGGTCACCGAGCCGGGCGGGAACGCGGCCCCGATCAGGTCGGCGTCGGTCACCCCGGCGTCCAGTTCGGCCCGCACTTCGCTGACCAGGTGCCACACGCCCGGAGCGGGACGGAGCTCCAGCAGGGTGGGGACCGTCACCGAACCCGCCCGGGCCACGCGGGAGAGATCGTTTCGGACCAGATCGGTGATCATGATGTTCTCGGCCCGGTCCTTGTCGGAGGCCAGCAGTTCCTGCGCCGCCGGCTCGGTCGGGTCCATCGTGTCGCCGCGTCGACGCGTGCCCTTGATCGGGCCGCTGACCACGACGTCGACCGAGCTGGTGTGATCGCGGGCCAGGAACAGCTCCGGGGACAGGCTGACCACGCTGCCCCCTTCCGTCTGCAGGAAGCAGGCGTAGTCGGGGTCGAGGGTCGTGACACCGGCGGCGAACAGGTCGAACGGGCTGCCGGCGAGTTCGCCGAACAGCCGGGTGCAGATGTTCACCTGGTAAAGCGAGCCGGCGCGGATGGCCCGGATCGCGTGCTCGACCGCGGCCAGGTGTGCGTACTCCGCGCCGCCCTCCACCGCGGTGATCCGGACCTCGGACGCACTCGGCCCGACCTGCCCGTCCGCCGCTTGCTCGGCCAGCGCGCCGACAAGCCGGCCGACCGCGTCGGCATCTGCCGGATTGCGAGTCCAGAGCGTCAGTGCTTCGGGCGCGCGTTGCCCTGCTCCTGGTCGGCCGCCCGCCCGGACGGAGGTCGCGGGGCCGAGTCGAAGGATCCGATCGAAGCGGGTGAAGCCCGATGGGCCGCGATCCTCGGGCACTGCGCCTTGGCTGTATCGGTGGACCCCGATCCATCCGGGTCCACGGGCGGCGGCCGGGTCGGCGACGTGCCCGCTCGGGTGCCAGGCCAGTATCGCGCGCCCGGCCGGCCACCGGCCGGTGAGCAGCGCCAGTTCCGAGGTGTCGGCCTGCGTCGATGCGCTCAGGGCCTTGGCGAGCCCGAGCACCTGCGCGAGCCCGGCGCTCAGCGCGGGCCCACTCGCGCCGCGTTCGTCAGCCAAGCCGGCCTTCGGAGGAATGCTTGCGGATGAGGACCAGACCGACGAGTCCGAGGACGGCGCCCGACAACGCGGTCCACAGCCAGACTCGGTGATCGTGGTGGCCCAACCACGCCCAGAAGGGCAACAAGCCGACCAGGACGAGTGTGAAGGCGAGGGTGCCGATCAGGACGACCGTGCGCGCGTCCACCACCAGCATCTGCGCGGCCGGCGGCAGGTCACGAGTGCTCGGGGGAGTCCCGGCGAGTGACCCGCTCGGCTCGGCGGCGGGTGCGGTCGGACCGGGCTCGCCGTTCGCGCTCGACTCGCGCGCTGGGTGCTCGCTCACGGCCACGAGGCTACCGGGCTCGAGTCGTGCGGAACGGCTGGCGTGTGAGGCATTCGTTAGCTAGACTAAGCATGTGACTGCTCCCAGTCGGGTTGCCGACGCCGCGCTGGCCTCGACCATTCGGTTGTCCATTCTGCGCGTCGCGCGCCGGCTGCGCTCACAGCGCGCCGACACGGCCGTCACCCTGTCGCAGCTGTCCGCCCTGGCCACGGTCAACAAGAACGGCCCGCTGAGCGCAGGGGAGGTCGCGGCGATCGAGCAGGTGCAGCCTCCGTCGATGACCAAGATCCTGGCGGCCCTCGAAGGCGCCGGCCTCATCGAGCGCGCCGCCCACCCGGACGACCGGCGCCAGTCCATCATCTCCATCTCCGAGGCCGGGCAGAACCTGCTCGCCGACGAGATCCGGCTCCGCGACGAGTGGCTGGCTCGCCGGCTGGCCGAGTTGTCCGCCGCGGACCGGGAGAAGCTGTTGCAGGCCGCCGAGGTATTGGATCGGCTGGCCTCGGAGTGACCCAGTCCTCCACTCGACCCTCACCCAATCCCCCCAGTTCTTTTCGCGGCCCAAGCCGTTCCAGTCGCTGCGCGTACGCAACTATCGCCTCTACTTCTTCGGGCAACTGATCTCGCTGACCGGCGTGGGCCCAACGCGTCGCCCACGCTTACTGCTGACGGCACGCCTGCCCGTATGCGTGGCATCCGGTCGGGAGCGGTCTTCTGGCCGCGGTGGGGAATGCTCGGCGGCGGCGTGATCTGCCTGGTCTTCTCGGTGGTGCTCGGCGTGGCCTTGTCCCACCGGCAGCGGGTCGGGCTGCCCGGGCTGCGGCATCGTTTCGATATCGTGCGGGCGTGAGCACGCCACGGCCCATCGTCACGATCGACGATCCGGACGACCCGCGGCTGGCCGATTTCCGCGCCCTGATCGACGCCGACGTACGTCCGGACCGGCGCGGCATCGTCATCGCCGAGGGCGTGAACGTCGTGGACCGGTTGCTCAGGTCCCCCTATCGTGCAAGGGCGATCCTCGGCGTGCCGGGAAAGCTCGCAGCGCTGGCGCCGACCCTGACAGCCGCGCCGGATGTCGCGGTGTACGAGGTGGACAAGTGGTTGCTCTCGGACGTGGTGGGGTTCCGGGTGACCCGCGGCGTGCTGGCCTCGGCTGATCGGCCGGCTCCGGTCTCGCCCGCGTCCGTGGTCGGCGGCGGGGGCCGGTTCGTGGTGCTGGAGGGTCTCAACGATTTCGAGAACCTCGGCTCGCTCTTTCGCAATGCCGCCGCCTTCGGGCTGAACGGGGTGTTGCTGGACCGTCGTTGCGCCGATCCGCTGTACCGGCGCAGTGTCCGGGTGTCCATGGGTCACGTCTTCTCGATGCCCTTTGCCGTACTGGACGATCCGTGGCCGCAGTCGATGTCCGTGTTCGCCGAGGCGGACGTCCCGGTGCTGGCGATGACGCCTCGCGCGGCGGCCGGATCGGTGTTCGAGGCCGACGTACGCGCGAGCTGGGCTGTGCTGTTGGGGGCGGAGGGACCCGGCTTGTCCGAGCAGGCGCTGGCGGCCGCCAGCGAATGGCGCCGGATCCCCATGTCCGACGGGGTGGACTCCCTCAACGTCGCCACCGCCGGCGCGGTCGCCTTCGCCGCACTGTCGGTAGGCAGAGTCTTCGGTGAGCCCAACGCTGGCTGACGCTGACCGGTGCTGACTGATGCAGCACTTTCGCCGGACCGGGCCGCGGCGGGGGGTCAGACGAACGTGCCGTCGGCCAGGCCCAGCTCGCGTTCGGCGCCACGCAGCACCATGGGCCTGACGTCGTCGTAATCGATGGTGGTACGCACGGCCGCCTGGACGCTGAACCCGTCGACCATCGCCATGATGCGAAGCGCGGACCGGCTCGGCGAACGCGTGTGAAACTGCCCGTCCGACACGCCCGCCTCGATCAAAGCCGCGAGGCGACCGGTGTCCAGTTCCATCTGGCGACTCACCTCAGCGAGCAGGGCAGGCCGCCTGCGGCTGGCCTGCCAGGCATCGAGCCATAGCAGGCTGAGGGCGTCGCGATCGGGAGCCAGCCATTGCGCGAGCAGCCGACGCATCCGGCTTTTGGCGGTCAATCCTCGCTCGGCGCGCGCGAACAGCTCGTCCCGTTCCTGCGCCGCGGCATGGCCGAACGCCGCCGCCACCAGGTCGTCCGCGGTGCCGAAGTAGTGGCTGACGAGACCGGGGAACACCCCCAGGGTGTCGGCCACTCGGCGCGCGGTCACTCGGTCCAGACCCTCGGACAGCGCCAGGGCGGACGCGGCGGTGATCATCTCAGCGCGTCGAGCCTCCGGCGGTTTACGCCGGGCGGTCGGTGTCGGATCGGCCCCAACGGCAGCGGGTCTTGACGGCATGCGTCCCATGGTATTGACTTTCGGACCAACAAGCAATTGGTTCACAGACCAATAAGGCGGGCAGGCATGACCCTCAACGAACCGGCAGGCGACCGGACCGGAAGAATCGAAGCGCACGGTATCGACGTGATTCCCGAGTCCGAGCGGCACGGTCGGGCCCGGGAACTGCTCGTCCTGTGGGCCGCTTCCAACATCACCTACCTCTACATCGTGCTGGGCGGCACCTTGGTGCTGCTCGGGCTCGGCGTCGTCCAGGCCATGGCCGTGGTTCTGGTCGGGAACCTCTTCTGGCTGCTCGTCGGGTGGTTGTCCGTCAGCGGGCCGAGTGCTGGCACCCCGAGCGAGGTGATCACCCGGGCGATGTTCGGCGTGCGCGGCAACCGGCTCTACAACCTCGTCCTCGGCTGGGGTGTCGGCGTGGCCTACGAGGCCATCAACCTCTCCGTCGGTGCCCTGGCGGGGTTCGCCCTCGTCGAGCAATGGGGCGGGTCGGCCACCGGCACCGTCAAGGCGATCGTCATCGCGATCACGGCCCTGGTTACCTTCACGATCAGCGTCTACGGCCATGCCACGATCGTCCGGCTCAGCGGGATGTTCAGTGCGGTGCTGCTGATCAGCCTTGTCCTACTGGGCTACTTCGTGCTGCGGCACGCCGACTTCGGGTATCGACCTCCCGTCGACTCGGCCGTGCACGGTCCGGCGCTGTGGGCCGCGGCCGCGGCCGGGTTCACGATCATCGCCTCCTCGCCGCTGTCCTGGGGGACCGGAGCCGACTACGCCCGCTACCTGCCCGCCAGCACCTCACGCCGGGCGATCGTCGGCTGGACCGCCGTCGGTGGTTACCTGCCCGCGGTCGCACTCGGTGGCATCGGGGTGCTGGCCGGAACCGTGGTCGACATGACCGATCCGCAGACGTCGCTGTCCGCGGTGCTCCCGGGGTGGTTCTACCCGATCTTCCTGACCGTCATCGTGCTCGGATCGATCACCAACAACGTACTGACCGCGTACAGCACGGGATTGGCGCTGCAAGCGATGGGAATCGGCTGGACGCGGGCGATCACCGTCATCTTCGACGCGATCGTGGCGGTAGGAATAACGTCCTACGCATTGTTCGTCAACGACTTCCTCGACACCCTCAACAATCTGCTGGCGTTGACCGTGGCCTTCCTCGGTCCCGCACTGGCGATCTACGGTGTGGACATCGTGCTGCGCCGCAATCGGTACGACGGGTCGGCCCTGCACGACGAGACGCCGGCCGGCCAGTTCTGGTTTCGGAGCGGGGTGAACCCGGCCGGTGCGATCGCGTTGAGTGCGGGCATCGCGGCCGCCCTGCTGTGCGCCCGTACCGCCGTCTTCACCGGCCCCATTGCGGCCGCTCTCGACGGTGCGGATCTGTCGGCGCTGGTGGGGCCGCTGATCGGCGGCGGTCTGTACTGGGTGTTGGCGCCACGACACGGGGGCGCGTACGCCACGGCTCAGCGGCCGACGCAGTCGATGCAGCGACGGGTCAGGGGCAGAGCCTCGAGCCGATCGGCGGAGATCTCCTCGCCGCAGTACTCGCACCAGCCGTAGCGACCCTCGTGTACATCGCGGCGAGCGCGCTCGGCCTCCGCGACCTGCGCCTTGGCTCGCTGCCGGCTCGCGTCGAGCTGCGCCCGTTCGAAGGCGATGGTGGTGCCCTCCGGGTCGTGCTCGTCATCGACGTTGCTGTCAGCGGCAGCCGCCTGCAGCGCATGGAACTCGGCGTCCAGCGCGGCCAGCTGGTCCACCGCGGCCTCACGGAGCTCGCGAAGTCGCACCAGTGACAGGTGGGCATCCATGATTCATTCGTACTCCGCCCGGCGTTCGGGCGCAGTAGGCCCGCGGGCGGCCGTCGAACTGTGCACGCCCGCCCGAGCGCGTATGGTCTGACTCAGCGCTATCAGTGGCGGGCAGGTCCGGTGACCACCGGCAGTATTGCTTGCCCACCAGACGCACCCGGCCGAATCCGTGCCGGCTCCCCGCCGACCTGCTCAGCCGCGGCCGACGATCGATCGGCCGCCGCTCTGCCGGTTCGGCAGCCCCTTCGGAGGTAAGCCATGCAGATCGACGATCGCCAGGTAAGGCGTCGCGCACGAGGCCGGATTGCTCGACGCCGTGGTGCGCTCAGCGGTTTCCTGCTGATCGTGCTCGGAGCGTGGGCGGCCCTGGTGCCGTTCATCGGGCCGTGGTTCAACCTGGCCTACACCCCTGATTCCAGTTGGCAGTGGACCGCCGCCCGGGGCTGGCACGAAGTGCTTCCCGGCGCCGTGGCCGTGGCCGCCGGACTGCTGGTTCTGTTCAGCGCTCGCCGCAGTACTGCCGTCCTCGCGTGCTGGTTGGCCGTGGCTGCCGGTGCTTGGCTGGTCGTCGGGCCCGCCCTGGCCCCGGTGCTGCACACCGGTTCGCTCGGATCGCCGACGGGGACGGGCAACTCCCGGCAGGCGGCCGAACAACTGTTGTTCTTCTACGCCATCGGCGCAGCGATCGTGTTCGTCGCGGCTGCGGCCTTCGGCCGACTCTCCGTACGCTCACCGGCCGATATCCGTTATGCGGAAAGGTCGATCGAGGCTGAGCGGCGGGCCGAGGACGAGCGTCTGGAAGCCGCCCGTCGCCGTGATGAGGAGCAGCGCCTCGCGAAGGAACGATCCGAGCGCGAACGGCTCGACCGTGAGCGTGCCGGCAATGAGCCTGCCGCGTCCGATCGCCCCCTTTCCGATCGTCCTGTCACCGATCGTCCTGTTTCTGGCAGTCCTGTTTCTGGCAGCCCTGCCTCCGATGCCCCGGCTTCGGGTGGTTCGGCTCCGGGTAGTTCGGCTTCGGGTGCTCCGGCTTCCGGTGATCAAGCGGCGGGACGGCACGGTTACGAGCCGATGCCGCCGCCGCACTAGCCGGTCGGCGACTCCGACTCACACGCTCGAAGCTGCTGGGACGTTACGGCGCGGTTGCCGCAACCGCGCGGGCTATCGCCTGTACGGACATCTCGATGTCGCGGGCGTCGGTGCTCCAGTTGCTGACCGACACCCTGATGATGGCTCGGCCACCCCACCGTGATCCCGACATCCAGGCCACGCCTTCGGCGAGCAGCGCGGCGATCACCGCACGGGTGCGCTCATCGTCGCCGACGGCCAGGCACACCTGGGTGTAGACGACATCGTTGAGGACCTCGACCTCGTCGATCTCGTTCACCGCTCGGGCGAACTCCTGCGCGTGATGGGCCAAATCGTCGACCAGGGCGGCGACGCCGGAGCGGCCCAGCGAGCGCAGGGCCGCCCAGACGGGGACGCCGCGGGCGCGCCGGGACATCTCCGGGACGAGATCGAGGGGGTCCCCGGCGGCGTCTGGGATCAGGTAACTGGCGTGGATCCCCATCGCCGAGCGCAGCGCCGACCGGTCGGCGACGATCGTGATGCCGCAGTCGTAAGGGACGTTCAGCGTCTTGTGAGCGTCGGTCGTCCACGAATCGGCCGCCTCGTAGCCGGTGACGAGCTGCCGATGCCCGACGCTCGCGCCGGCCCACAACCCGAACGCGCCGTCGATGTGCACCCACGCACCGTGCTGGTGAGCCACCTCGATGGCCTCGGCGATCGGATCGAACGCCCCGGAATGTACGTTGCCCGCCTGTAGACAGACGATCGTCGGGCCGGACTGCGCGCTCTCGAGCGCCGAGTTCAGCGAAGCGACGACCAGGCGCCCCTGACGGTCGGCTGCCACGGCCTGCGGCGCGCCCAGACCGAGGTATCGCAACGCCACGTCCACGGATTCGTGGCGCTGCTCGCCGACGATGACCCGGACCGCCGGCGAGCCGGTGAGGCCCTTCTCGGCCACGTCCCATCCGGCCTGGGCGAGGACGCGGTCACGGGCGGCCGCCAAGCCGGTGAAGTTGGCCATCGTCGCTCCGGTGACGAAACCGACCGCGGCGGTGGAGGGCAGGCCCAGCACATCGAGCAGCCAGCGGCCGGCCGCATCCTCTGCGGCCACGACGCCCGGGGTGGCCGCGTGCAACCCAGCGTTCTGGTCCCAGGCACTCACGAGCCAGTCGGCGCCGAGCGCCGCGGGCAGTGTTCCGCCCATCACCCAGCCGAAGAACCGGCCCGAGGCGATGGCCATCAGGCCGGGCTCGACGAGTGCGTTGAGCTGCGACACGACCTCGGCGGGATCGGTCGGACCGTCCGGCAGCCGATGGTCGAACGCCGCTCGGAGTTGCTGCGCCGTGTTGCGCGGTGGCACCGGGCGGTCCGGAATGGAGTGCAGGTACTGCTCGGCAGCGGTCTTGGCCGCGTCCAGTGTGGTCTTGTACAGCTCCGGTCGTGCGGTCATCGGTCCTCCCCGAAAGCGGCCCACCCGATGTCGCCTGCAGCTCGACGTGGCCGGCGATGCGGCGGGCCGTCCGTACCAGGATGCTCCGGGGGCCGACGCTGATACAGCCCGGCGGCCGGAAAGGTGGATGGACCCCGCAGCTCCGCTACACCAGCGAATCCCGCCAAGCGGTGTGCAGTGCGGCGAAGCGGCCACCCTCGGCGGATACATCACCGGCAAGGACCTCAGGGGTCCCATCCTCGACCACGCGGCCCTCGTCCAGGACCAGCACGCGGTCGGCGATCTCCACCGTCGACAGCCGATGCGCGATGATCAACGCCGTCCGGCCGTGCAGCACCGTGCGCAGAGCGCGCTGGACGGCGCGTTCGGTGGGGATGTCCAGGCTGGAGGTCGCCTCGTCGAGGATCAGCACGGCAGGGTCGGCGAGGAACGCTCGCGCGAAAGCGACCAGTTGGCGTTGCCCGGCCGACAGGCGTCCACCACGCTTGCGGACATCGGTGTCGTACCCGGCGGGCAGCCGCCGGATGAACTCGTCGGCCCCCACCTCGCGGGCGGCCGCCTCGATCTCGTCCCGGCTCGCTCCCGGCCGGCCGAAGGCGATGTTGTCGGCCACCGAGCCGGAGAACAGGAAACCGTCCTGGGTGATCATGACCACCGAGCTACGCAGATCGTCCTCGGACAGGTCGGTCAGCGATATGCCGTCGAGCCGAACAGCGCCCTTCGTCGGGTCGTAGAACCGGCTGATGAGCTTGGCGATGGTCGTCTTGCCGGCACCGGTGGCGCCGACCAGCGCGACCGTCTGCCCCGGAAGGATGTTGAGGTCGAGCTCAGGAAGGATCACCCGCGGGCGCTCCGCGCGCGGCTCGTAGGAGAACTCGACCCCGTCGAAGGCGATCTCGCCGCGGACCGGCAGGGCCAGCACAGCGGGATGCTCCGGCTCAGGTACCGAAGGCTTCTCGGCCAGCACCCTGGCCAGCTTCTCCAGCGCGGCCGTCGCCGACTGCAGCGAGTTGAAGAAGATCGCGACATCCTCCATCGGCCCGTAGAACTGGCGCAGGTAGAGCAGGAACGCGGTGAGCACCCCCAGGGCCAAGCCCCCGTTGGCGACCCGCATCCCGCCGGCGAACAACACGACGACGGTCGCGACGTTGCCGATCAGGGTGACGCCGGGGATGAACACCATGTGGAGCCGGAAGACCTGTGCGTTCGCGTCCTGATAGTCGAGGTTGAGGCTGTCGAAGATGGCGTCGTTGCGCTTCTCCCGGCGGAAGGCCTGCACCGCCCGGATGCCGTTGAACGTCTCCACGAATTGGACGATGAGCAGAGCGATGCTCTCCCGCGTGCGCCGGAACGCCACCGTCGATCGGGCCGAGAACCAGCGGAAGAGGAAGAACAACGGGATCACGGCGGCCAGTGCGATCAGCGCCAGCCAGGGGTCCAGCACCAGCATCAGGACCGAGATGACCGTGATGTTGAGGACGGCGAGCAGCAGTCCGTCGAGGCTCGCGTCGAGCAGCTCGCGCAAGGTGTCGACGTCGGAGGTGAGCCGGCTGATCACCCGGCCAGAGGTGAAGGACTCGTGCCAGGACACGCTCAGCCGCTGGGCATGATCGAAGACCCGTCGTCGCAGGTCGAACAGGATCGCCTGCCCGATGGTGCCCGACCGGCGCAGGAAGGCCCACTGCAGCACCCCCGAAACGGCCGCCGCCACGACCAGCGCTCCGACGATTTGGGTCAACGTGCGGTAGTGGCCCGCGATCGCCTCGGGCATGCCGTGGTCGATGGCCAGCCCGATCAGCCAGGGCGCGACCATGGTCGCGATCACCTGACCGACGACGAGGGCGAACACCCCGGCGATCTGCCGACGGTAGGGCTTGATCAGCTCCGCGAGCAGGACGCGGGCTTCCCGGTCCAGTTTCGGCCGCAGCGGGGATTCGCCTTCATCGGCGGTCAGAACCTCGTCGTCCTTGGCCGGATCGTCGTCGAGCTGGCCACGCCAGTCGGCCTCGGTGCTCATGCGCTCACCTCCGCCTTCTGCGACAGCAGGTTGCGGTATCGCTCGTTTCCGGCCATCAGCTCGCTGTGCGTGCCGACGGCGGTGATGGCGCCGTCTTCGAGCAGGGCCACCCGGTCGGCCAGCAACACCGTCGAGGCGCGATGGGCGACGACCAGTGCGGTGGTGTCCGCCAGCACCCGGCGAAGGGCCTTCTCGACCAGGGCTTCGGTGTGGACGTCCAGTGCCGACAGCGGATCGTCGAGCACCAGCACCCGGGGACGACCCAGCACGGCGCGGGCCAGAGCCAGCCGCTGACGCTGGCCCCCCGACAACGACAGTCCTTGCTCGCCGACGCGGGTGTCGAGCCCGTACGGAAGTTCGTGGACGAAGCCGGCCTGGGCGATGTCCACGGCCTCGGTGACCTCGGCGTCGGTTGCGTCCGGGCGTCCCAGGGTGATGTTCTCGCGCACGCTGGCCGAGAACAGGGTGGGCTCCTCGAAGGCCGTACTCACCGTGCTGCGCAGCTCGTCCAGGGTGATCTGATCGATCGCGACCCCGTCGATGCGGATCGCCCCTGAGCTCACGTCGTGCAGCCGGGGGACGAGCGCGGTGAGGATCGTCTTGCCCGAACCGGTCGGACCGACGAGCGCCATCGTCTCGCCGGCGTGGATGTCCAGCTGGACATGGCTCAGCGCGTCGGACTCGGCCCCCGGGAAGCGGAAGCTGACATCGTCGAAGCTCAACCGGGCCGGACGGTCGGTATGGGGAAGGGACGCGGGGCGGTCGGGTTCGGTCAGGTCGGTGCTCGAATCCATCACCTCGAAGATTCGCGCGGTGGCCGCCACCGCCTCCTCCGTGCCGGCGATCAACCACCCGAGCGCCATCAGGGGCCAGTTCAACCGCAGCTGCAGCGTTATGAAAGCCACGAGCTCACCGGTGCTCAGGCGTCCGTGAGCGACGGCGATGACGCCGAACAGGGTGACACCGGCGAGCACCAGTTGCGGGTACGTGCCGATGACGGTCCACAGGTTGGCCAGCGTCCGGTTCTTCTGCAGCTCGGCCGCGCGCAGCCGACCGGCGTCCTCGGTGAAGTCGTCGAGCAACTGCCGCCGCCGACCGAACGACTTGATCACCCGGATGCCGAGTACCGACTCCTCGACGCTGGTCGCCAGATCACCGGTGAGGTCCTGAGCCCGGCGAGCTTCGAGGTTGTACCGATGCTCGTAGTAGCGGGTGGCCGCGCCGAGCGGCAGCATGACGACGCAGACCGCCAGCCCCAGCGGTGGGTCGAGCTTGATCAGCAGGACCAGGATGACCACGATGACGGCCAGGTTGGCGAAGAAGAACACCGCGATGAAGCCGACGAACCGGCGCAGCGTCGACAGGTCGCTGGTCACCCGGGACAGCAGCTGGCCCGAGGGCCACCGGTCGTGGAATCTCACCGGCAATCGCTGCAGATGCTGGTAGAAGTCTCGGCGCAGGTCGGTCTCGATGGCCAGCGCCGACGTCGTCATCGCTCGGCGCCGAATGCCGAACAGCACCGCCTCGGCCAGGCCGAACAGCAGGGCGAGACCGATGAGGGGATACATACCGCCGACGTCGTGCCGGGCAATCGGGCCATCGATGAGGGCAGCGGTCACCAGCGGGAGGATGGACTGCACGACCATGGCCAGAGTGGCGATGACGAGCATGAAGATCAGGTAGCCGCGATAGGGCCTCAGCCATGGCCACAGCCGCTTCAGGTCGGACAGGGAGCCCTCGTCGGTTGTCTGAATGGCCCCGTCTGTCACGGTGACTCAATCTACGACGAGGCACCGACAACGGTCGAACGGTTTATGCCAGAGGTGACCGGTCCGTCAGTCGTTCTTGCGTCGTACACCGAGCAGGATGTCGTCCCAGGACGGCATCTTCGGCTTCTCCGATCCGCGGCCACCTCTGCGGTGGGTGATCTCGGCGGCCGCTGGCTCGGCGGCTGCGTCCTGGCTCGGGGCAGGCGACGGGGCCGCCGGTCGTACCGCCCCGTCCGGTGCCGGTGTGCGTGCCGGTGGGGCAGCGGAGACCGGGAAGCCGGTTTGCGGATGCGGGGTCGTCGGATAGGCGATCTGACCGTACGGCACCGGTTGAGCCGCGGCCGGGGCCGCGGCCGTCTGCGAGTCCTGCTCTGACGAGTCGCCCTGGTCGGACGGTTCATCCCGCGGGTCAGGCTCGGTCCGCGATTGGCCGAGCGCTGGGGACGTGCCGGCATCGGCCTGCTCGACTCGCTCGGCCGGCTCGGTCACCTGAGCCGCCTGAGCCGCCTGAGCCGCCTGAGCCGGCTGCGCTGCCTGGGCCGGCTCGCCGAACTCGAGCGGAAGCGGGGGCTCGTGCCACAGGCCGCCCGAGGGATTGTCGAGCATCTCCTGGTCGAACAGGTCGGCGAACATTTCTTCGTCCGCCGGGACCGGAACCGGATGCGTGTGTGCCTTCTGCCGTCGGGACGGGAGTCGGAGGTGCGAGCGTCGCTCCGGGGCCGACTCGGCCACCGCCGCGAGCCGGGGCGGGCTGTCCGGGTCGACGGACATGCGCGACCACTCCTGCTCGGGCGGCGAAGCCACCGGCGCGGTTGGCGGGGCGGCGATCGGCGGGGCCGGCGGAGCTGGGGGAGCTGGGCGCTCCAGGGCGCTGATCGGGTTTCCGGTCAGCAGGTCGGCCGCGACATCGTTGAGCGCCGAGACCGTGCGGTTGTTCAGGGCGAAGGAAAAGCGCGCCGCCAACTCGATCTGAGCCTCGTCGTAACGCGCGGCGGTGAAGGTCGAGCTGACCGTCCAGCCACCGTCGGGGCGTCGGAAGGAGTCCCAGTTGACCGTTCCGGGTTCGGTGCCGAGCGAAGCAACCCGGCTGTCGAAGAGGTCCCCGAAAACCACGGTCGACCCGTCCGAGCCACGACGCGCACGCCCGCGACGGGCCTCGTCGATGATCCGCACCCGCTCCTGCAGGACCGGGTAGGCGAAGCGCATGACCTTGTCCAACGGCACGCGTGCCGCCTCGGCCAGGGTTTGCGGATCCTCCCCGGCCCGTACCCGCATCTGGATCTCGCGTGGTCGAAGCTCGGTCATCGGTTCCTCCCCGCTCGCCGGCCGCTGCTCGGACTCGTCGATGTCCGGCTGCAGGGCGGCGATCAGCCGTTCGTCGATCGGAAGCCGGTACTGCTTACCGCTTGCGACCGACTCCAGAATGACGACGCGGTCGTCTCCGGGTCCGACGAAGCGCAGTTCCCGCATAGTGCAGCACCTTACGTTCCGACCGGGTGCTGTGGTCAGAGGCGCGTGGGGTCACCGCTGCCTGGTGGTCACAACCGGGGGGCCAGGTAGTCGATGCAGGCCGTCAGGGCACTCACGTCGTCAGGATCCACGGCTGGGAACATCCCGATGCGCAGCTGATTACGGTTCAGTCCACGGTAGGAGTCGGTGTCGACGATCCCATTCGCGCGAAGGGCGGCCGACAGCCGCTTGGCGTCGACCCCGGCATCGAAGTCCACGGTGCCGACGACGGCGCTGCGCAGGTCCGGGTCGGACACGAACGGGGACGCGAACGGCGATGCCTCAGCCCAGCGGTACAGCCGGCCCGCCGACTCGGCACAGCGGGCGGTCGCGGCCGGCAGACCGCCGGCACGAAGCAGGTCCTCCACCGAATGCGCCAGCAACCAGAGCGTGGCGATGGCGGGGGTGTTGTACGTCTGGTCCTTGGCGCTGTTGTCGATGGCGGTGGCCAGGTCGAGCGATGGCGGGATCCAGCGACCGGACGCCTTGATCTGGGCAACGCGCTCAAGGGCACTCGGCGACAAGAAGGCCAGCCAGAGGCCGCCGTCGCCGGCGAAGCCCTTCTGCGGTGCGAAGTAGTAGGCGTCGGTCTGTTCGAGGTCGACCGGCAGACCGGCCGCCGCCGACGTGGCGTCGATCAGGTGCAACTGGTCCCGGTTCGAGCCGGGGACGCGCCGCACCGGCACCATGACCCCGGTCGAGGTCTCGTTGTGCGGCCAGGCGTAGGCGTCGACGTCGGCTTCGAACGCCGGCAGAACCGCGCTGCCCGCCTCGGCGGAGCGGACGGTCGGCTCCCCGAGGAATGGTGCGCCCTGGCTGATCGCGGCGAACTTGGCCGAGAACTCTCCGAACGTCAGGTGCTGCGCCCGGTCCCGGATCAAACCGAACGCCGCAGCGTCCCAGAACGCGGTCGACCCGCCGTTGCCGAGCACGAGTTGGTATCCATCGGGAGCGTCGAACAACTCGATCAGCCCCGCTTTGATCCGAGCGACCAGGGACTTCACCGGAGCCTGGCGGTGCGACGTGCCCATGACCTTGACTCCGCGCTCGGCGAAGGTCGTGAGCAGGCCGGCGGGTACCTTGGCCGGACCGGAACCGAACCGCCCGTCACGTGGCAGCAGGTCGCGTGGGATCGCCGGAGTGGCAAGGTTCTCGGTCACCGGACCATCCTCCCAGAGGCCCTCAACGCCATTCCCCACCCACCGTTGAGGTTGCCCTCGTTGCTAGCAACGAGGGCAACCTCAACGCCTGAACACCGTCAACGAGGGCAACCTCAACGGGTCTGGTGCAGCAACGAGGGCAACCTCAACGGGTCTGGTGCAGCAACGAGGGCAACCTCAACGGGTCTGGTGCAGCAACGAGGGCAACCTCAACGGGTCTGGTGCAGCAACGAGGGCAACCTCAACGGCTCTGGTGTGATGGCTTCAGGAGCCTGCAGGCTGCTCTGCGCCCTTTTCGAGCAGAGCCAGCAACGTGTGGGTCGGTTGCGCACCCTGGACGGCGATCCGGCGATCTACGACAAACGTCGGCACCGCCTGAATGCCCAGCTGGGCGGCCTCGACGAGGCTGTCCTCCACCGCTGCGGCCACCGCCGGCTCGCTGAGGGCTTGTTCCAGCACGTGGCTGGGCAGACCGGCTCGGTCGGCGACCGCGCCGAGCACCCCCGGATCGGCGATGTCCTCACCCCGGGCAAAGTGGCTCGCGAACAGTTCGTCCGCCGCGCGCCGCTGCGCCGGATAACCACCGCTCACCCACGCGGCCTCGATGAGCTGGTGCGCCGGTCGGGTGCTGGCCGCGATGGCTGTGTCGAAATTCAGGTCAAGCCCGACCTCGGCCCCGGCCCGCGAGACGCTGTCGGTCATCGCCGCAGCCTGAGGGCCGAACTTCTCCGTCAGGTACTCCAGCTCCGGACGGGACGGACCCGTCATGTCCGGTTGCAAGAGGAAGGGCCGGTAGCGAAGCTCGACCTGTTCCTCCGGGTGGGCCGCTGCGTACGCGTCCAGAGCCGGCTCCAGCTTGGTCTTGCCGATGTAGCACCAGGGGCAGGCGACATCGGAGAAGATCTCGAGTTTCACGCCGGCCTCAGGAAGCGGCCTTGCGCAGCAGACCGAGTTCGTCCTCGCTCAGCACCAGCCCCTTGAGTGAGGCGAGGTCGGCGAACTGCTCGGCCGTGCGGGCCGAGGCGATCGGCGCCAGGACGGTCGGTTGCTGGTTCAGCCACGCCAGGGCCACCGCCGACACCGTCACATCGTGGTCGGTGGCGACCGACTCCAGAGCGTCGATCACGCCGAAGCCGCGGTCATCGAAATACTTCTTCGCGCCCTCGGCGCGGGCCGAGTCCACCGTGACGCCGGGCCGGTACTTGCCGGTCAGGAAGCCTGCGGCGAGGCCGTAGTAAGGAACGGTGGCCAGCCGGTGCTCGGCCGCGACCCGTCCGACGCCGTCCTCGTACTCGGCATGCTCGAGCAGGTTGTACAGCGGCTGCACGGCCTCGTAGCGCGCCCCACCCGAGGATGCGGTGATCGCGAGGGACGAGCGCAGGCGCTCGGCCGAGAAGTTGGATGCCCCGAGGTAACGGACCTTGCCGGCGCGCACGAGGGAGTCGAACGCCGCCAGGGTCTCTTCCTGCGGGGTGTCGGCATCGTCACGGTGGGCCCAGTACAGATCGATGTAATCGGTGTTCAGGCGTCGCAGCGAATCCTCGACCGCGGCGGCGATGCTGTCGGGACGCAGGTTGTCGTGCGGTGCGAGGGCGCCGACTTTGGTCGCGATGAACAGCGCGTCGCGATTGCCGCGGCTGGTCAGCCATTCGCCGATGATGGCCTCGGAGTCGCCTCCGGAGTTGCCGGGCACCCATAGCGAATACACGTCTGCGGTGTCGATGTGCTTGCCGCCCGCCGCGACGAAGGCATCCAGCACGGCGAAGGACGCGTCGCGGTCGGCGGTCCAGCCGAAGACGTTTCCGCCGAGGACGAGAGGAAGATCGGAGATCGCATCGCTGGTGAAGGTCATATCCGGCCCAACACCAGGGCAGCCAGGATGCTTCCGTGGCCGCCCCCGACAGAGGCGATTCACAGCTCGGCTCGCCGATCCAGGCCCGCTGCGGGCCCGGGATCAGCTGCCGAGCACCCGCCGGAGATAGTCGTTGCCGAACCGGCGGCCGGGATCCAGTGACTGCCGGACGGCCAGGAAGCGATCGAATTCGGGGTACTGCGGTGCCAGGTCCTCGGCGGTCCGGAAGTGGAGCTTGCCCCAGTGCGGGCGACCGCCGACCGACCGGACGATTCGCTCGACGGCGAGGAAATAACGCTCGAAAGGGCGCCGGTGGTATTGATGCACGGCGATGTAACAGGTCTCGCGACCGTAGGCCGTCGACAGCGGGATGTCGTCGGCGGCGGCGAAGCGCACCTCCACCGGAAAGCCGACGCGCTCGTCCTGGCGCCTGAGCCAGAGGTCGATCTCGTCGATCACGTAGGACAGGGTCTTGCGCGGCAGCGCGTACTCCATCTCCCGGAAGCGCACTCGACGTGGAGAGGCGAACACCCGGTACGAGCGGTCGGTGTACTCCCGCGCCGACAGGGCACGTGCGGCGATCTTGTTGGCCGGCCCGATCAGGCTCGGGCGTCGGGTGGTGATCCGGTTGATCCGTTCGAAGACCGTGTTGGACAGGAACTCGTCGTCGATCCAGCCGCGCACCCGCCCCACCGGCGCGAGCGGGTCCTGCGCCGAGACCCGGTTGTTCGCCTTGGTCAGGACGCGACGGGTGTGCGGGAACCAGTAGAACTCGAAGTGGTCGTTGTCGCTCACGTTGGCCCCGACGGTCTCCAGCAGCGCGTCGTAGCTCTCCGGTTTCTCCACCGCATGCAGGGCAAAGGCCGGTTCGCACTGGATGGTGACCGCGGTGATCACGCCCAGGGCGCCGAGTCCGATGCGGCCGACGGAGAAGATCTCCGGGTTCTCCTCTGCCGAGCAGTTCAGGACGTCACCGGCCGCGGTGACCAGCTGGAATCCGCGCACCTGGGTTGCGAGTCCACCGAAGCGGCGCCCGGTGCCGTGCGTCCCGGTCGAGATCGCACCGGTGATGGTCTGGGAATCGATGTCGCCGAGATTGGTCATGGACAACCCCAGGGACCAGAGCGCGCCGTTCAGTTCGTGCAGGGTCGTACCGCCCGCGACGGTGACGAGCCCGGTTTCCGCGTCGGCGGTCAGGATGCCGGTCAGCCGGTCGGGGAGCATCAGCACGCCTCGGGTGGCCGCGATGTCGGTGAAGCTGTGCCCGGCGCCCACGGCCTTCACCGACAGATCCTGCCGGCCGGCCGCGACGATCAGTTCGGCGACCTCCTCGGTGCTGGCCGGATGCGCGACGGTGCGCGGGCTCACCGTGTAGGTGGCGGCCCAGTTCGTCCAGGAATTGCGCGCCTGATCTGCCTCATTCATCGTGCTGCGACTATAGGGCGACGCCCGGCGCGTCCGCAGCGCAGGCCAGGGCCGAGCCAGGGTCCGGGCCAAGGTCGAGCCAAGGTCGAGCCAGGGTCGGGCCAGGGTCGGGCCAGGGTCGGGCCAGGGTCGGGCCAGGGTCCGGCCAGGGTCCGGCCCCGCGCCGGCGACCTGCCCTAGAGTGCGAGCGTGGTGTCCTCCCAAACCGAGTGGATCGCTCGCGCCCACCGTGAGTTGCGGCGCAATCGCCTCGGAGCGAGCGTGGCCTTTGCCGCGCAGGGCCTGATGTTCGCCGTGCTGCTCACCCACGTCCCGCAGTTCAAGCATCGCTTCGCCATGGACGACAACGGGATCGCGCTGGTCATCCTGACCGTGTCGTTGCTGGCCGGAGCGGGAAGTCTGAGTGCCGAGTCGCTGGCGCGGCGATTCTCCTCACGGTTCACGCTGCAGATCGCCCTGGTCTGGATCGGGCTGGCGGCGCTGGGCATCGCTCTGGCGGGCTCGCGCCCGACTTTCCTGCTGGCCTTCGGCATCTACGGATTCGGGCTCGGCGCCGTCGACGCCGGCACGAACATGCAGGCGGTCGCCGTCCAAGGTCGCTACGGCCGGGTGATTCTGACCTCGTTCCACGCCTGGTGGTCGGCGGGCGGCATCGTCGGCGCGCTCTACGTCGCCGGCACCGAACGACTCGGTCTCGGACTCGGCTGGTCGGTCGCGCTGGCGGCCCTGCTCGTCACCGGCTACGGCCTGGTGAGCTCGACCGTGCTGTTGCGGGCCGACCGCGGGCTGGGCACCGGCCCGATCGAACACCGGATCCCGTGGCGGCCGGTGCTGTTGCTCGGGGCCGCGATGGTGTGTTTCTACGTCGTGGACGCCGGCGCCGGCTCGTGGGCGACCACCTATGCCCACGACAGCCTGCACGCATCGTCGTCCCTCGCGCCGGTCGCTTACGCGGCCTATCAGGCGACGGCCTTGCTGTCGCGGGTGTTCGGCGACCTGGCCGTCCGCCGGTTCGGTGTGCAGCCGACGGTGCGGGTGGCCGCGGCGATGGGGGTGACCGGGCTGATCGTGGCGATTGCGGCGCCGAATCCGTGGGTGGTCATCGCGGGTTTCGGCATCACCGGCATCGGACTGCCGGTGGTGGCGCCGCTCTGCTTCTCCGCCTGCGGAACCCTGGCGCCCGGCCACGCCGACCAGGTGGTGGCTCGGGTCAACATCTTCAACTACCTCGGCTCGATCATCGGCGGGGTTTCGGTCGGCGCCATCGGGGGAATCGGTTCGTTGCGCTGGGGATTCGTGGTCCCGGCGGTGCTGGCGGCCGGCCTGCTGTGGCTCGCTCCGGCGTTCGAGCCCGATCCGGTGGAGGCGACATGACGAGCACGGCGAAGGAAGGGCGGCAGGATGGCTGAGTTCGGGACGACCGCGCATCGGCTGACCGCGGCGACCGAGTCCCTGGACCCGCCGCTGGCCGCGCTCGACCTGCCGGCGATGACCCGCAACGCCCACGACCTGGTGCGTCGTGCCGGTGGCGTACCGATCCGGGTGGCCAGTAAGTCCGTGCGGTGTCGCGCGGTCCTCGAACGGGTCTTGGCGATGGACGGCTTCGCCGGGGTGATGGCGTACTCACTGGCGGAGGCGATCTGGCTCAGCCGGGGCGGCGTGTCCGACATCCTGGTCGGCTATCCCACGGCGCTGCGGGGCTCGCTGGTCGAGTTGGCCTCCGACGCCGGACTGGTCGGTGCGATCACGGTGATGATCGACGACGTGGCGCAACTGGAGTTCATCGCCGCCACGATTGCCGGTGCCAAGGCGCGTGCTGGTGCCGCGCTGCCCCCGATCCGGATCTGCCTGGATATCGATGCCTCCCTGCGGGTCGGCAAGGCGCACCTGGGCGTGCGCCGCTCGCCGATCCGCACGCCGGACCAGGCCGCGGCGCTGGCCCGCGACGCTGTCCGGCTGGGATTCGTCGTGGTCGGCGTGATGTTCTACGAGGCGCAGATCGCGGGCCTGCCGGACAGCTCACCGGCGGTACGCGTGGTCAAGCGCAGGTCGGCCCAGGAGCTGGCCATCCGGCGCTCGGCCGTCGTCGCCGCGGTGCGAGCGACGGGAATCGAGCTGGAGTTCGTGAACAGCGGAGGGACCGGCAGTCTGGAGATCTCGGCCGAGGACCCCGCGGTCACCGAGGTCACCGCGGGCAGCGGGTTGTACGCGTCCACGTTGTTCGACGGTTATGACGCCTTCAACCCGGATCCGGCGATGTTCTTCGCGCTACCGGTCGTACGCCGTCCGACGCGGGATATCGCCACGCTCTTCGGAGGCGGCTACATCGCCTCGGGACCGACCAAGAAGTCCCGGCAGCCGCTGCCGGTCGAGGACGGTTTCGCCTTGCTCGGCACCGAGGGCGCGGGGGAGGTCCAGACCCCGTTGCGCGGGCCGTCGGCGGAGCTGCTGCGCGTTGGTGACCGGGTCTGGCTGCGGCACGCCAAGGCGGGCGAGCTGCTGGAACGTTTCGACCGGGTCCACCTGGTGCAGGGATCGTCGGTCGTGCAGACGGTGCCGTCCTACCGTGGTGAAGGGCAGAACTTCGGCTGAGCCGCGGCCCGCGAGGCCGGATCAGCCGACGGAAATGGCGTCCCAGCCCTCGACGTCGGCAGGCTTACGCGGCGCCGGCCCGATGTAGCGCGCCGACGGACGAACGAGGCGACCGGTCCGCTTCTGCTCCAGGATGTGCGCGCACCAGCCCGCGGTCCGCGCACAGGTGAACATCGCCGGCATCATGTGCGGCGGGACCTCGGCGAAGTCCAGGATGACGGCAGCCCAGAACTCGACGTTGGTCTCGATCGGACGGTCGGGGCGTCGCTCGCGCAGCTCGACCAGAGCCGCCTGCTCCAGCGCATTGGCGACCTCGTAACGCGGAGCGTTCAGCTCCTTGCAGGTGCGGCGCAGCACGCGCGCCCGTGGGTCCTCGGCTCGGTAGACCCGGTGGCCGAAGCCCATCAGCCGGTCCTTGCGGTCGAGGATGTCCGCGACGACCTTGCGGGCGTCACCGGTTCGTTCGACCTCCTCGATCATCGGCAGTACCCGCGCCGGTGCGCCGCCGTGCAACGGGCCCGACATCGCGCCGACCGCGCCGGAAATCGAGGCGGCCACGTCGGCGCCGGTGGAGGCGATGACGCGGGCGGTGAAGGTCGAGGCGTTCATGCCGTGCTCGGCGGCGGAGACGAAGTAGGCGTCGACAGCGCGGACGTGGTCCGGGTTCGGTTCCCCGCGCCAGCGCGTCATGAACCGTTCGATGATGGTTCGGGACTGGTCGATCCGGGACTGCGGAACCGCGGGGTTGCCGACTCCGCGAGCCGACTGGGCCACATACGACAGCGCCATCACCGAGGCGCGGGCCAGCTGCTCGCGGGCCTCGTCGTCGGAGATGTCGAGCAGCGGGCGGTAGCCCCAGATCGGCGAGAGCATGGCCAACGCCGCCTGGACGTCCACCCGGACGTCGCCGGTGTGCACCGGGATCGGGAACGGCTCGGCCGGCGGCAGGCCCGGCCCGAACTTGCCGTCCACCAGCAAGGCCCAGACGTTGCCGAAGGTGACGTGACCGGCCAGATCCTCGATGTCGACGCCGCGGTAGCGCAGCGCGCCGCCGTCCTTGTCGGGTTCGGCGATCTCGGTTTCGAAGGCGATGACACCCTCGAGTCCAGGGCTGAAGTCGTCGGACATTGGGTTGATCTCCGATCTGCGTTCGCGCGGCGAGTTCATACAGCGTCGTTAAGCGTCGTTCAGGCGACGTACCGCGACGCTTGCACGCCGCTCCCAACCCGTCATTCTTACTCATCTGCCTGAACGGGTTCACGCCGGTGGCGGGTGTCGCACCAGATGACCTCTTGGTGGCCCCGGCTGTGGCGGAATCGGCCGGTATCGGGGCCTGGGCTACGCCGCCTGGCCGGTATGCGGGCCTGGGCTACGCCTGCTGGCCCATGACCGCGCCGAGGTCAACCGTCCGGGAGCGGACTGGGAGAATGCATTCGTGACGAACCCGTCGGCGCCCGACCCCCTGGCCGAGCTCACCCGCTCCCGCCGCTCCTACCTCAGTGGCGAACTCACCGAGGACGGCTTGGCCGCTGGCTGGCTGGAGCAGCTGCGGCACTGGTACGCCGACGCCGCAGCCGATCCGCGCATCGGCGAGCCGAACGCGATGCAGCTGGCCACCGCTGACGGCGCCGGCCGTCCCGACGTTCGTACCGTGCTGGCCCGGGGTTTCGACGAGGCCGGTGTGGTCTTCTACACCAACTACGGGTCGGCCAAAGGGGACCAGCTCACCGAGAACCCCGCGGCGGCGGTGGTTTTCGCCTGGTTGCCGCTGGAACGGCAGGTGCGCCTGCGCGGGTCGGTAGCGAAGGTGAGCCCAGCCGAGACCGCCGCCTACTTCGCCTCCCGCCCCCGCGGCGCCCAACTGGGCGCCTGGGCCTCGCCACAGTCACGGCGACTGGCCGACCGTGCCGAGCTCGAGGCCGCCCTGGCCGCGACCGAGCAGCGCTTCGGCGACGCCGAGATCGACCCACCACCGTTCTGGGGCGGATACCGGCTCACCCCGACCGAGGTCGAGTTCTGGCAGGGCCGTGAATTCCGGCTGCACGACCGCCTGCGGTTCCGGCGCCTGGCCAGCGGGGACTGGGTGACCGAGCGGCTCGCTCCGTGACGGCATGGTCGGCGATCACCACCCGCTTCAAACACCATGCCGTGGACACCCGCCCGCTGCGCATCGCGTCCTTCCGGCGGCAGCTGGTGGGGCAGGGCACCTCTTTCGTCGGGGCGATGCTCACCCAGGTCGCGGTGCCCGTACAGGTGTACGACCTGTCGAACTCGTCCTTGCAGGTCGGACTGGTCGGGCTGGTCGGGCTGCTTCCGCTGGTGTTCTTCGGGCTCTACGGCGGGGCGATCGCCGATGTGATGGACAGAAGGACGCTCTACCTGATCTCCTCCCTCGGGGCTTGGGCGGTCACCTTGGGCCTGTTCGCCCAGACGGCCGCCGGGATCGGCAGCGTGCCGCTCATCCTGGCGCTGGTCGCCGTCCAGTCCGCGTTCTTCGCCATCGCCTCGGCCGCCCGGGGAGCGATCATCCCGCGCATCGTCGAGCCCGACCTGGTTCCGGCGGCCAACACGCTGTCGTTCACGGTGGGCAATCTCGGCCAGGTGCTCGGCCCCCTCATCGCGGGTGTGCTGGTCACGCGTCACCACGGATTCGACTACGCCTATGCCGCTGACGCGCTGCTGTTCACCGTGGCCCTCTACGCCGCCCTTCGACTGCCCAGCATGCCGCCGGACGGCACGGCGCCCCGGGCGGGATTCCGCTCGGTCGTACAAGGCCTTTCCTTCATCGCCGGCGAGCCGGTCCTGCTCATGTCCTTCGCGGTCGACATCGTCGCGATGGTCTTCGCGATGCCGCGCGCGCTGTACCCGGAGGTGGCCGCCGAGCGCTGGCACGGGCAGGTGGGGCCGCTGTACGCCGCGATCGCCATCGGGGCCGTCGTCGCCGGCCTGTCCTCGGGCTGGATCGGCCGGATCCGGCGCCAGGGTGTCGCGCTGACGATCGCCATCAGCGGCTGGGGGCTGTGTGTGGCCGCCTCCGGGCTGGCCCACCAACTCTGGCTGGTCGTGATGCTGCTCGCCGTCGCCGGCGCTGCTGACCTGGTCAGTGCCGTGTACCGGCAGACCATCCTGCAGACGTACGCGCCGGACGCGATGCGTGGCCGCATGCAAGGCGTGTTCATCGTGGTCGTGGCCGGCGGTCCGCGCCTGGGCGACCTGCGTTCCGGTGCGACCGCCTCAGCGACGTCGGTGACCTTCTCCTGGGTGGCCGGCGGCCTGGTCTGCGTGATCGCGGTGGCGGTGGCGGCGCTGGTCGTACGCCCCTTCTGGCGCTACGACGCGCAGGCAGCGATCGCCGGCAGCGACCTGCCGATCGCGCTGATGGTGGCCGAGGCCGAGCCGGGCCTGTCCGCAGAGCAGGCCACGATCGGCCGGAATCCGGGCTGAGCTCTCCGACCCGACCCGGGCCGGGAGTCCCGCGGGGCCGGCGGCTTCGATAGCGTTACCCGCATGGCGATCTCCGGAACCTGGTTCGAGCTGGCCGCGGGCGACTACCGGGCTGTCGTGTCCGATGTCGGAGCCGGCCTGGTGGGCCTGCGTCGCGGCGAGCGAGTGATCACCCCGGCCTGGGACGCCGCCGCCCTGCCGCCGATGTCGTCGGGAGCGGTGCTGCTGCCCTGGCCGAATCGGCTGCGCGGTGGTCACTACAGCTTCGCCGGGACCGAGCAACAACTCCCGCTGAGCGAGCCGAAGCAGCACAATGCCAGCCACGGACTGGTCCGGTGGGAGCGCTTCGCAATCGAGCAGGCCTCGGCAGCCGAACTCGTCGCCTCGCTGGACCTGGTTCCGCAGAGCGGGTACCCGTTCGAACTGGCGATCGAGATTCGGTATGCGCTGTCGGCCGAAACGGGACTGGCCGTGACCACGGTCGTGCACAACACGGGTGAGAGCGCGGCACCGTTCGGTCTGGGCTTTCACCCCTACTTCGACCTCGGCGGCCACGACCTGGACCATGCCCAGATCGACATCCCGGTCGGGGAGATGTTCCAGACCGACGAGCATCAGATCCCGACCGGGCGGGTCCCGGTGGCCGGCACGCCGTACCAGCTCAGCCCGCGGCGAGCGCTGGGAACGCTGCGACTGGACCACGGCTTCACCGCGCTGTCGGGATCGCGGGCGACGATCGAGGTGGCGGGGGCGGTCACGGAACTGTGGTGGAGTGAGCAGTTCGGCTATCTGCAGGTGTTCACGCCACCCCTCGAGCGGTTCAAGACCACCGCAATCGCGATCGAACCGATGACCTGTGCGGCGAATGCCTTCAATTCGGGGGACGGTTTGATCGAACTGGCGGCCGGGTCGACCTGGACGGCAGCGTGGGGTGTGTCCGCCCGCTGACGGCTCACCGTGCCGCGACACCGGTGTCCGCCGACGTGGCATGAGGGCCGCCTGGGCAGACCGTGGTGTTCAGCGGGACCGCTTGACTCGCTGGTAGTCGGCCAGCGCGGCGTCCCGCTCGGCGAAGTGGTCGACGATCGGTTCGGGATAGCCGGCCGGCGCGCCGTTGGGGTCCGACCACGGCTCGTGGATCACTCGCGACGGCAGGTGGTTCAGTTCGGGCACCCAACGCCGGACGTAGTCGCCGTCCGGATCGAACTTCTTGCCCTGCAGGATCGGGTTGAAGATCCGGAAGTAGGGTGCGGCGTCGGTCCCGGTTCCGGCGACCCACTGCCAACCGTGATTGTTGCTGGCCAGGTCACCGTCGACGAGGTGGGCCAGGAAGTGCCGCGCGCCGTGGGTCCATTCGACGTGCAGATCCTTGACCAGGAAAGAGGCGACGATCATCCGGAGCCGGTTGTGCATCCATCCTTCGGCGAGCAGTTGACGCATACCGGCGTCCACGATCGGGTACCCGGTCTGTCCGTGCTGCCAAGCGGAAAGCCTGGCGGACAGCTCGGCGCCATCGGCGTAGTGCAGCCCCTTGAGATCGGCGGAGTAGTAAGCCCGGGCCGAGTCGGGGCGGTGAAAGAGCACGTCGGCGTAGAACTCGCGCCAGGCCAGTTCCTTGCGGTAGACCTCGTCAGCGGGACCCAGATCGGCCAGCAGCGTGCGGGGATGGATGGTGCCCCACTTCAGGTGGACCGACATCCGTGAGGTGGCGTCGAGATCCGGACGGTCCCGGGAACCGGCGTAGTCGCGAAGTCCCTTGTCCTTGAAGGTCTTCCACGCCTTCTTGGCGGCCGCTTCACCGACGGCCGGCAGATCCAGCCCGTCCGGCAATCGGGGATCGTCCGGGATCGGGTCGGATTCGGCTCCGTGCCAGTCGACGCGCGGGGCGCGGTGCGGCGTCGACCAGCCGTGATCGTGCCAGCTGCGGTAGAAGGGGCTGTAGACCTGGAACGGCGTCCCGTTGCCCTTGCGCACCTCGCCGGGGTCGACGGCGTAGGCCGAGCCGCTGTGGACCAGTGGCACCGGCAGCGCCTCGGCGACCTCGTCGTCGCGGCGGTGCCCGTAGGGACCGAAGTCGGCCGCGCAATGGACCGACTCGGCGGCGATTTCCTTGGCGAGTTTCGGCAGCACCACGGCCGGCTTGCCGTGCCGCACCACCAGGCGGCCGCCGAGCTGGTCGTCCAGCGCGCGCAGGGTGCGGAACAGGACCGCGAGCCGCGGCGCGCCCGACGGGCCGAGCAGGGCCGGATCGAGCACGAACACGCCCAGGACGTCGCCGTCGGCGGTGGCCGATTTCGCGGCGAGGGCGAGCGCCGGGTTGTCGGCCAGTCGCAGGTCGCGCCGGAACCAGTGAATTGTGGGCATCCCTCGACCGTAGCCAGCACGACCGGTTGCGGCGAACCGGCCGGGATCTTGCGGAGTTTTCCGGTGTCGGTATCACCGGCGGCCGACCCCTGCTCTTGATCTTCGATGAACGGCGACGAACTGATCTCGGTGGCCCAGGCCGCGCGCGAGTCCGGATGGGACGAGAACGTGCTGCGGATCTGGGTGGGTTCCGGGTTGCTGCCGAGTGTGACGGCGACCAACGGGAGAAAACAGCTGCGCCGCAGCGATGTGCGGAATTTCGCGCCGCCGCCGACACCGCTGTCGGTGGGTCAGGCGGCCGCGATCCTCGGTGTGGACGAGCAGGAGATCCGGTACCAGGTTCGCAAGGGGGTCATCCCCGTCAGGCGTAGCACCGGCGGCCACTACCGGATCGATCCGGAGGTTCTGTCGAGGATCTCGGTGCCCCCACGACGGCGCCGCGCGTCACCCGGCACGCGCTGAGGACCGCCGGGCGCGAGTGGGGCCGCGCCGCGGCGAGGCGAGCCTGATTCGATGAACCACGATCCGGCAGTGCAGCCCGGGGCCGGATGTGATGCGATAGCCGTATGCAGCTGACCAAGTACACCCACTCGTGCGTGCGGATCACCGATGACAACGACCGTCGGCTGGTCATCGATCCCGGCGCGTTCAGCGAGGTCGAGGAGGCGCTGGAGGGCATCGATCACGTCCTGGTCACCCATCAGCACCCGGACCACATCGACGTGGCCAAGCTGGCCGAGGCCGCCCGGGCCAACGCCGACCTCAAGATCTGGGGTCCCAAGGATCTGACCGACCAGCTCGCCCAGCAGGAAGCGTTTCAAGGCCGGCTGACGACGGTCGGCCCCGGCCAGTCCTTCGTCGCGGGCGGTCTTCAGGTCCGGACCTTCGGCGGCCAGCATGCCGTGATCCACTCCTCAATTCCGGTGATCTCGAACGTCGCCTACCTGGTGGGCGATGCGGTGTACCACCCCGGCGACTCGTACACCGTGCCCAACGCGGGCGTCGAGGTAGCGCTCATCCCGTTGAACGCTCCGTGGGCCAAGGTCGCCGAGACCATCGATTTCACCGTCGCGCTGCGGGCCCCGCGGGCCTTTCAGATCCACGACGGTCTGATCAACGACATCGGCAGGGGCGGCTACGGGATGCAGCTCAAGCGCGTGGGCGAGCTGTACGGCGTGACCGACTACCAGCAGCTGGATCCGCGCGCCGTCGTCGGGCTGTGAACCCGGTCCAGGGAGTGGATCCCGATCCCGCGCCGGACTCGCTCACCCGGGCCAGGGCGCTGCTGGGACGCTATCCGATCGTCGACGGGCACAACGATCTTCCCTTCGAACTGAGGGAGATCTCGTTCTACGACCTCACGGCCTATGACATCGGGCAGCGCCAGTCGCGTACCCACACCGACCTCGTCCGGCTTCGAGAGGGCGGGGTCGGTGCCCAGTTCTGGTCGGTGTTCGTCCCGGCCGGTTTCAGTGGTACGCACGCGGTGCGGGCCACCTTGGAGCAGATCGACGTCGTCCGCAGGATCGTCGCCCGCTATCCGGACCGGACGGCGCTGGCCACGACCGCCGCCGAGGTGCGATCGGCGTGGCGGGCCGGCAAGCTGGCCAGCCTGATGGGGGCCGAGGGTGGTCATCAGATCGACGAATCCCTCGGCGTTCTCAGGGCCCTGTTCGACCTGGGCGTCCGCTATCTCACGCTGACCCACAACCAGAACGTGCCCTGGGCCGATTCGGCCACCGACGTCGAGGTCCTCGGTGGCCTCAACGACTTCGGCCGCTCGGTCGTGGCCGAGCTGAATCGCCTCGGAATGCTGGTCGACCTGTCACACGTCTCGCCCGGCACGATGCGCCACGCCCTCGATTGCGCCGCGGCACCCGTGCTGTTCAGTCACTCTTCCGCACGGGCGATCTGCGACCATCCTCGCAACGTGCCGGATGAGATCCTGGCCCGCCTGCCGGTCAACGGCGGTGTCTGCATGGTGACCTTCGTGCCGTACTTCATCTCCGAGGATTGCCGGCAGTTCGACGCCGCCGTCACCGAGGACATGATTCGGGTCGGTGAGGACGTTCAGGACTGGTACGCCCGGATGGGCGCGATGCGCAGGTTCTCGGCCACCACCACCCGGCCGGTGGCCACGGTGGCCCAGGTGGCCGATCACATCGAGCACGTGCGCGAGATCGCGGGCGTGGCCCATGTGGGTATCGGCGGCGACTACGACGGCTGCGATGTGTTGCCCGAAGGCCTGGAAGACGTGTCCTGCTATCCACGGCTGATCGCCGAGCTCATCGATCGCGGTTGGTCGGATGAGGAGATCCGCCTGCTCAGCGGCGAGAACGCGTTACGAGTGCTGTCCGAGGCGCGGGCCGGGTCGGGCCAGGCGCACTGAGCGATCGAACTGCACCTCGGCGGATGGCGGCAGCTGGAAAAAGGATCAGGGCCTGACCGAAACGGTCAGACCCTGATCCAAACGGGGGAGTTCGGACGTTACAGGTCGCGGCGGCGCTGCGTGGTGATCTTGGACGGAGTTTCGTCGATTTTGCTGGGGAATTCTCGGCTCGCCGACTGGTTCGTCCACATAGGTCGTTGATGATGATCTTGTGAAGTCACTTGGTGCCGGTGGTGCGGGTGGTCATCGCAGTCCGAGCCTTCGCTCGATGGCCTCGGCCTGGTATGCGTAGAAGGCATCGCGGTCGTTGATGACGTTGTTGAGCCGGCCGAACAGTTCGAAGCTGATCAGGCCGAACAGTTCGGCCCAGGCCTGCATGCCCGCGGCCAGTACGGCTTCGCTCACTCCCCCGAACTGGGCCGTGGCGGTGACGGCCTTCAGGTCGGCCCGCATGGTGCGTGGCATGCGCCCGGGTGGCGGGGTGAGGACCAGATGCCCGGCGGCCTCGGCCTCGCGCATGATCGTGACCAGAACCACGATCGGGCGCGAGGCCGGGCCGATCGTGTCGGGCGGGGCGGCGTAGCCCGGCACGGGGCTGCCGTAGAGCAGTGCGTACTCCGGCGGGTTGGCCAGCGACCACGATCGCAACGCGTCGGCCACCGCGCGGTGCCGGCCCGCGAAATCGGCGCGGCTGATCGCGGCCTCGGCCACTTCGACCGCTTCACCCATGTCGTTGTAGGCGTCGATGATGAGCGCGGTGAGCAGATCGTCGCGGCTGGGGAAGTAACGGTAGATCGCCGAGCTGACCAGCCCGAGGTCTCTTGCCACGGCGCGCAGCGACAGGTTCGCCCCGTCGGTGGCCAGGTGGCGGCTCGCGTTCGCCTTGATCTCGGTGATCATTTCGGCCCTGACGCGTTCACGGATCCCTGGCATCCGCCCAGTCTGCCACGGAATCCAGATCAGAGGAACAAAACGAGAGCACTGCTCTTGACATTGGTCGATCGCTGTTGGACTCTGTCCCTACAGCAAATGAGAGCAGTGCTCTCTAAAAGGATTGGTGATCTGAAATGGCTCTTCACGTTATCGTCGGTTCGGGACCGGTCGGCTCGACGGTCGCTGCGGAACTGCTCGCTCGGGGCGAGGACGTCCGCGTCGTCACTCGCAGTGGTTCCGGCCCCGATGGGGCCGAGCGCGTCGCGGCAGACGCCGCGGACTCGGCGCGCCTGATCGAGCTCGCACAGGGGGCCGAAGTCATCTACAACTGTGCAAACCCCCAGTACCACCGCTGGACGACCGACTGGCCGCCGATCGCCAACGCCTTGCTGGCCGCGGCAGAATCCTCCGGCGCGGTGCTGGCTATCACCGGCAACCTGTACGCGATCGGTCCGGTCGAGGGCCCGATGACCGAATCCACTCCGGAGCGTCCCAGCAGTGTGAAGGGGCGGGTGCGCCAAACCATGTGGCGCGACGCGCTGGCCGCGCAGACCGCCGGACGGATCAAGGGAGCCGTCGAGGTGCGCGCCAGCGACTACGTCGGCGAAGGGCCGTCCATCCTTTCCATGCTCGTGCTGCCGCGGCTGCTCAAGGGGAAGTCGGCGACGATCCCGGCCGCGCTCGATGTTCGACACACCTGGAGCAACCCGGCCGACGAGGCCCGGCTGCTCGTGAAGGCCGCCGGCGAGCCGCGGGCCTGGGGTCGGGTCTGGCATCTGCCCAGCGCTCCGGCGGTCTCGGTCCGGGAGTTGGTGGCCATCGCCGCCGGGCAACTGGGCCTCGGCTCCTACCGGCTGATCTCGATGCCTCGCTGGGTGCTTTCGGTCGCGGGCCTGGTCAATACCGACGCCAAGGAGTTCGCCGAGATGAACTACCAGTTCCGGAGCCCGTTCGTCCTCTCGACCGAGACGACCGAGGCGATGTTCGGCACCGACTTCACTCCGTTGGCCGAGTCGGTGAAAACCAACCTGACCTGGCTGGAGCGCCAGACCGTCGCCGGAAAGTGAGCGGCGCCGGACGATCGGGTGCCGATGGCCATGCGGGGCTGCCGTCCGCGGTGGCGTTCGGCGACCGCCGGCCAGCTCGTCAGATCCGGACCGGAGGAATCGCGTCGGCGAAGACTTCGGCCATCCCCGCGTAGCCGAGATCGTTCGGGTGGAAGTGATCCGCGGCAAGCTTGCCGCGCCAGGACGCCGTCCGGTGTGAGCGCATGTCGGCCAGGATCAGCCCCCGTTCGCCGACCGCCCGCTCGATCAGCCGGTTGACCGTGCGCGCGGCCTCTCGTGGCTGCGGGAGATTGGCCACGACCGTGCCTACCGGCACTCGGTCGAGCATCCTGGCGAAGCGTTCAGGCAGGATCTCGCGGTACCGGCGGCGGAGCAGGTCGTTGGACCCGACCAGCACGGTGACCAGAGCAGGCTGCGGGCCGCGCGAGATCAGCCGGTCCAGCGCGGGCAGTTGGCGCTCGACGATGTCATCGGTGCGTGCGCCGCTGCTGGCCAGGTTGACGATCCGGTATCCCCGGCCGCCGGGGGTCTGAGGTGCGAGGAGTTCGGCCAGCTGACCGATGAAGCCACGGTCGTAGGCCGAGGCGCCGACGCCCATGCTCATCGAGTCCCCGAGGGCGATCCAGAGCGGCCGGGCCGGGTCTGCGGACTCGCTCAGCGCCGCCCGATTGGCTGCCTGCCACGCGGCGGCGTACGGCTCGATCTCCTCCTGCACAGTCCGGACGCCGGGCAGTAGCCGCGCCGCGATGCTCACGAACCGGCCGGGTGGCCGTCCGCTGAGGTTTGAGTAGTCGAAGTCGAGTTCGGTTCCCGTCACCCGTCCATTCTGCTCACCCGGCAGACTGGACGGTGATCACGGCGCTCCCGCCGCGGTGGCAGTGGGGCTCCACGAACCCAGCTCTGGAGGAGGACGGGTGATCGTGCTGGCCGCGCCGGACAAGTTCCGCGGTACGGCGACCGCCGAACAAGTCTGTGCTGCCATCGCCGCTGCGGTCCTCGCGAGCGGTGGGCAGATCCGCTCGCGCCCGATGGCCGACGGGGGCGAGGGCTTGCTGGAGGCGTTCGGAGGCGCGAACCGGTGGAGTACGGTCACCGGCCCGGACGGCCCGGACGGCGCCGCGGTCCTCGCCGGTTGGCGGCAGGACGACGCGGGCCTGGCGGTGATCGAGGCGGCCCAGGCCAACGGCCTGATCCTGGCCGGGGGGATCGAGCACAACGACCCGATGGCGGCCACCAGTCGCGGGGTCGGGGAGCTACTGGTCACCGCGCTGCGCGCCGGGGCCGAGCGGGTCCTGCTGGGCGTAGGCGGATCGGCGACCACCGACGGGGGTTACCCGGCCGTGGCCGCGGTGCGTGCCGCCGGGGTGTTGCGCGCTGGGCGGTTGCCCGTCCCGGTGTCGGTCTGTTGTGACGTGGCCACGCCCTTCCTCGACGCGGCCCGGGTGTACGGGCCGCAGAAGGGCGCCGGCCCGGAGCAGATCACCGCACTCACCGGGCGACTGGCGGCTTTGCGGGACGACTACGAGCGCGAATACGGGGTGGACGTCGGGGCGCTGGCCGGTGCCGGCGCGGCGGGTGGACTGGCCGGGGGCCTGGCCGCGCTGGGCGCTCGGTTGGTCCCCGGGTTCGCCACGGTGGCCTCCGAGGTGAACTTCGACGGCCTGCTGGCCGGGGCTGACCTGGTGGTAACCGGTGAGGGCGCCTTCGACCGCACGTCGCTGGCCGGCAAGGTCGTGGGCGAGGTCATCCTGCGGGCACGAAGCGCGGGCGTGCCGGTACTCGTCGTGGCGGGGGTCGTCCGGGACGCGGACTGGCCGGACAGCTCGGAGCTGACCGTGGTGGACCTGTCCGAGCGGTTCGGTCGGGACCGGGCGTGGACCGACACGACCGCGTGCGTGCGGGAAGCGGTGGCTGAGTACCTCTCCCCGGTGCGCGGATTTTCAGCCTGACAAATCGCGAGCCCGTTGGTTACCGTGGGATACCTGGATTGATCGAATCGTGGTTGCCATGACGTCAGAACGCGGACACGGTCCTCGAGCCTCCCACCGGTTCGCGGACGATCTTCCGCCTGTCCGGTGGGGGACGCTGCCCGGCAAGGCCGAGGAGTCGGAGCTGGCTCGGCTGCGGCGGCTGGCCGAGCATGCCGCCAACCTGACGCGGCTGTCCCGCCGGATCGAGATACTGCGGGCGGGTGCTGACAAGCGAATCGGTGGGCGCCTGCGGGCCGCCCTCACCGCCTACGACCAGACGTTGCTGCTCGCGGGACTGGAAGCCGGCATCGAGTCCCGGTTGGTGGCGCCGCTGCGCCCGTCGGATCGGATGGGGCTGGAAGCGGAACTGTCCCTGCTCGGCCTGCGCTGGTAGCAGGTCGAACAGGGACAGCCGAGCCACGGTAGTTCAGGTGGTTCAGGTGGTTCAGGTGGTTCAGGCGGCCTGGCGAATCGCCGAGACCTCGAACTCGAGGTTGATCTTCTCCGAGACCAGTACGCCACCGGTCTCGAGCGCGGCGTTGAAGGCAATGCCGAAGTCGGTGCGGTTCAGGGTGGCCTTGCCCTCGAAGCCGGCGCGCACGTTGCCGTACGGGTCGGTGGCCAGGCCGGCGAATTCCCAGTCGACGACGATCGACTTGGTAACGCCCTTGATGGTCAGATCGCCCGTGACGCGGAAGTTCTCCTCGTCGAGCTGCTCGATCGAAGTGGACTTGTAGGTGATCTCGGGGAAGGAGGGCGCGTCGAAGAAGTCGTTGGTGCGCAGGTGCCCGTCGCGCTGCTCGTTGCGGGTGTCGATGCTGGCGACCTGGATGCTCAACTCCGCGGAGGAGTTGCTCGGGTTCGCGCCGTCGAGCACGATCGTGCCGGCGAAGTCGTTGAATGCGCCGCGGACCTTGGTCACCATCGCGTGGCGAGCACTGAAGCCGATGCGGCTGTGGGCGACATCGAGGGTGTAGGTACCGGTGACGTCGGTGAGGGTGGCAGTCATGATTTCCGAACTCCTAGTGAAGTCTCTGGCACCAGCTGTTTGCTGATGCAACAACAAACTATCGAACGATTGCTGACGTGTCAACATTCCCGAGGTAGGATGACGGTCGTGAGCGAACCGAGATGGCTGACCGACGCCGAGCAGAGCATGTGGCGCGGTTTCCAGTCCATGCAGATCA
The DNA here is from genome assembly GCF_023516435.1 of Jatrophihabitans telluris. Taxonomy (GTDB): domain Bacteria; phylum Actinomycetota; class Actinomycetes; order Mycobacteriales; family Jatrophihabitantaceae; genus Jatrophihabitans_A; species Jatrophihabitans_A telluris. The sequence continues at coordinate 816,839 of NZ_CP097332.1, forward strand.
CGCTGGGACGTGCGCTGGAGCAACAGCTCGGTGAGTCGGGCCTGTCCGGCGCGGACTTCGAGGTGCTCGTCCCGCTGTCCGAAGCCGAGGGTCACCGCATGCGGGCCCGCGATCTGGGCCGTCAGATGAAATGGGATCGCAGCCGGCTGTCCCACCAGATTCGCCGGATGGAGAGCCGCGGACTGATCAGCCGCTCGAATTGCCCCACCGATGCCCGTGGGACGTTCATCGAGCTCACCGAACAGGGCTGGGCGACGATCGTGGCGGCCGCACCGTCGCACGTGGCGACCGTCCGGTCGCTGTTCGTCGACGTGCTCGACGACGCTGACGTGACCGCCCTCACCGCGATCACCACCAAGGTGAACGAGCGATTGGCGGCCGACCCGAACGTCGAGGCGGCCTGCTCCGGCGAGGACTGACTCGGGCCGGGGGATCGGTGGGCGTAACGTCGAAGGCGAGGCGAACCACGACCTCCGCCCGTACCACCGGTTCGGCCGGCTCATCGGCGCCAGCCCCATCGGCGACCTGCGACTGCAGCCCGCGACCGGCCGGACGACCAACGCAGGGAGTACCTCGACGTGAATTCCGTCCCCAACATCACCCTCAACAACGGTGTGCAGATCCCGCAGCTCGGTTTCGGCGTGTTCCAGATCAAGCCGGAGGACACCGCGGCCGCCGTGCGCACCGCGTTGGACGTGGGCTACCGGCACATCGACACCGCCGAGATGTACGGCAACGAGCGCGAGGTCGGGCAGGCCGTCCGCGAGTCGGGAATCCCCCGCGAGGACATCTTCGTGACCAGCAAGCTGAACAACGGCTTCCACGGTTACGACACCGCGCTCAAGGCTTTCGACCAGACGTTGTCCGACCTCGGTTTCGAGCGGGTGGATCTGTTCCTGATCCACTGGCCACTGCCCACGGTCGGCAATTTCGTCGACACCTGGCGCGCGTTCGAACGCATCTACGCCGAGGGCCGGGCCCGTTCGATCGGGGTGTCGAACTTCACCGAGCACCATCTGCGGACTTTGCACTCCGAGACCGAGATCCCGCCCGCCGTGAACCAGATCGAGGCGCACCCCTACCTCACGCAGGAGGCGTTGCGCGGATTCGATGCCCAGCACGGTATCGCCACCGAGGCCTGGTCCCCGATCGCCCAGGGACTGGTGCTCGATGATCCGACGATCACCGCGATCGCCCACGCCCACGACCGCAGCCCCGCCCAGGTCGTGCTCCGCTGGCACGTCCAGCTGGGCAACATCGTGTTCCCCAAGTCGGTGACCGTCGATCGCGTCCGCGAGAACTTCGCGCTGTTCGACTTCGAGCTGTCCTCCGGCGACATGGCCCAGATCTCCGGACTCAACCGCGACCAGCGCACCGGCCCCGACCCGGAGACGTTCGACTACATCCCGTCCTGACCCGACTGGCCGGCCACGGTTTCGTACCTGCCCCCGCGATGCACCAAGGCCGGCCCGGGCTCGGCCAGCACCTCGATGTGTTCGAGTTCGACTGCCACGTGGACACCCCAGCCGAGGCGGGCTCCGGTCGGATCGACCAGCCGGCCGCCTGCCCAGGTACGCGCGTGGGCGGGTACAGGACCCCATTCGGTATCGAGCCACTCGGTTCCGGCGAACGGCCCACCCGGTGCCGGTGCGACGTAGCCGAAGCGGTCGGCCAGCCCCCGGTCGGGCCAGTCGAGCTGGGTGATCACCACGCGGTGGCACCGGCGCAGCACCTCCCAAAGGTCTGACAGCTCGTCGATCACCCCTACGGCAAAGGCCGGATCGCCGTCCGCGACGAGGACGGAGGCCACCGTGAGGCCGGCACGACCGGCGGAATCGGCTGCGGTCCACAGGGTGACCGGTGACGGCAAGCGACCGCGGAACCGCCGGCTCGGGCGGCGTTCGGCGGCCGGCGTCGCGAAGGGATGCTCGGGATGGATGCTCACCGGTCCATCGTCGTCCATGCCGGGCCTACCCGGCACCACCACTCACCCGGCACCACTCACCCGGTGCCGAGCACCGCCGCGCTCACGACCGGACCAAGGCTGGTGGCGAAGGTCGCCGTGAGATGCCGACCATCCGTGCGCACCGGAGCCGTTCCGATGAAGCTCGGGCAGAAGTCGTTCACAGCGCACAGGTAGGACCGAGCGTCGACATATCTCGCCGCCAATTCCGGGCTGGTGGCATTGCGGTCGGCGTCGGCGACCTGGCGCCAGGCGGTGCTGACCTGGCCGATGCACTTGCCCGGGTCGGTGCTGGTGCCGGTGCACTGGGACCAGTCCGGAACGGTCGGCGGCGCGGCCAGCACCACGACCCGGTGAGCTCCGGCCGCCGTCAGCCGGTCAATGGTGTCCGTCGTCGCAGCCTGCCACGCAGCCGTCGCGCCACCCGCCGAACCCGATAGCTGGGCCAGGTCCGCGGGATCGGTGGCCAGCACCACGACCTGGGGCTTGAGATGGTGGACCTCGGCCACGGCCCAGTCGAAATGCGCAGCGCAGGCGGACTGACGCTCGGGATCTCCGAGCGTGACGGAAATGGCCGGGCAGTCGGCGGAGGTCAGGGCGTAGACGTCGTATCCCTGTCCCTGGACGGCCCGGATGGCGGGCAGCCAACCCAGTGCCGTGGTGTCGCCCAGCACGGCCAGGGATTTTGCCGTGTGGACGAGCAACCCCTCGCTGGCTCCGGCGAAGGTGCAGTCCGACAGCGTGTTCGCGTCGACGTCGGCGCAACTGCTCCACTCGGGACCATGATCGGCAGGCGCGTCCGACAACGACGGCGTCAGATCCGGGAAGGCCGTGGCCGAGAGCGCCTCGTCGATCGCGCCGGTGACCGAACTCGGCGCGGTCAACTCGCCGAGCTGGGGTCCGCCGACCTGGGCGGCGGAGGTGTCATCGGTGCTGGGAACGAAGGTGTGCACCGGGTCGTAAGGGCGCGCCTGCCAGACCACGAAGCTGGCGATGGTCAGCAGCGCGGCCGCGAGAGCGGCGGCACGCAGCTCGCCACCGCCGGCGGTGACACCGCGCGTCCCATAGGCCCGGCCGGAGAAGGGCCGGCCGCCGGCGCCGCGAGCTGAACCCGTGCGTCCCGATCGCGCGGCGCTCGCCGGCCGCCGGCGCCGCCACCCGCGACTGCCCGGCCGGCGTTGCAGCTGCCGCAAGGGCTCCTCGATGAAGTGGAAGGACACCACTGACACCGCCGCGGTGAACAGCAGGGCCGTCGTCCGGGAGTAGTTGTCCTGGTGGGAGACGACCTCGGGCAGGAAGACGATGACCGGCCAGTGCCACAGGTAGAGCGAGTACGAGAGCCTGCCCAGATAACGCGCTGCGGGCTGAATCAGCGGCCACGCCGAGACCGGCAGATACTCCCCGCTGCCGCCGAGAATGACCAGCGCCGTGCCGGCGGCCGGGGCGATGGCCAGTGGAACCGGGTAATGCGTTCCGATTCTCACCAGCGCGGCGGCGGCGCCGATCGTGATCAGGCCGAGCGGTAGGCAGATCTGACGCAGCATCGTGGGCAGTTGCCGGTGACCCGCGACCGCGCAGGCCACGACAGCACCCAGGACGGGTTCCCAGAGCCGGGTTCGGCTGTCGAAGAACGCCCCGTGGGGATGGGCTGACGCTCGCATCAGCGCCAGCGTGATCGATCCGCCCAGCAACAGCGTGGCGCCGACCAGCAGCAGCGCCCTCGCGCGGCGTCGCCAGAGCGCGAAGGCAAGCCCGCTCAGCAACGCGAAGACGATCGGCCAGAGCAGATAGAACTGGGCCTGCACCGACGTCCACCACAGCTGTTGCACCGGTGAGGAAAGCGGTCCCGGCGTCGGGACCGGGTTCAGGGAGGCGAAGTGGACGTTGCCGAGCAGAGCCGCTGACCACTCGATGTCGCGGTAGGTCGTGTGGGCCCGCGGTGCGCTGAACAGCAGGCGCGCGCACAGCGCCGATACACCGAGGACGACGATGGGGCCGGGTAGCAGCCGTTGGATGCGCCGAAGATAGAAGTGCCCGAGGCCGAGCCGCGGGCGGGTCCGGAGATCACCGGCGAGCAGGGTCGTGATGATGAAACCCGACACGACGAACAGCACGTCGATGCCGACCAGGCCGCCCCGCGGCTGGCCGAACAGGTCCGCTGCGATGACGAGCGCGACCGCAACAGCGCGCAGGCCATCGAGCTCGGGGCGATACCGCAGGCCGGCGATCTGGTCCGGCGTCGGATCGCCCTGGCCTGGCCGCACAGCCAACAGCGACGTCATCACTACCCCCCGGTGCCCCACGCGGTGACGACTCGTGTAGTCGGGAGCTTATGCGTGGCGCGGAATTCGCGATAGACCGCGCCCTGCAGGACCGGGCAGGGCGTTGCCCGGTTCGAGACCGGGCCGTTCTCAGCCGGCCACGGCTGGCGAGGGCCTAGCGCACACCGAGGTGCTTGAGCAGGTTCGCCGAGAACTTGTCGCCGGTGCGATCCATCGTGGTCCTTATGATCCGCTCAACCGCCGGCGCCGACAGGCGGGGGAGCGGGAGCTCTACCGTCAGCGTCAGTTCGATCGACAGGTTCGTCCCGTGCTCAGCGTCGGAAAGCGCGTAGACCCCTTCCGCCCCGGCGTATTCCCGCGCCCCCGCCGGCGGCGAGTGGGTATAGGAGATCCGGGTCTGCGGTTGGAACACCATCTGCTCGGTGAAGACCGGGCTGATCTCGACCCCGAGGGCGGAGATGGCGCCGAGGTGCCAGCGCCACCGATCGCCGTCGGCGTCGATGTGGCGCAACAGCGGCGTGAGCTTCGGCAGCAGGACCGGATCGGTCAGGGCTTGCCAGATCTCCTGCCGAGCTGCGGGCACCACGGCCGTCGATTGCACTCGTGCGGAGAAGGCGCTCACCGCCAGACCGTACAAGCCGTCGCGCTACTGCGCGTGGGAACGCGCTGACGGTCAGCGCAATCGGTGACCTCGCCACACCAGCAACACCAGTTCGAGCGCCACCAAGGCGATCACCACGTAGAAGGATGCTCGAGCGGCGGGCCTCCGCAGCAGGGGCACCGCGACCAGTGCGGTCAGGACGACGACGGCGCCCGCGACGGCGAGCGCGGCCGCGGAACGTCCCGGCGGACCCAGGGCGATGAGGACGTCGGCGATCACCAACGCCGCCAGAGCCATCAGCAACGACGGCCGCGCGCCCAGGCGGTGAGGCAGGCCCCGGACTCCGGTGTCGAGGTCGTCCTGCAGATCGGGCAAGGCGTTCGTGAGATGACCGGCCAACCCGAGCGCCGCCGCGCCGGCCAGCGCCCAGGCGCCGGCGACACGGGGATCGGGCAGGGCCAGAGTCGCGATGGCGGGCAGCGACCCGAAGGCCAGGACGTAGGGCAGCCACGACAGCGCGGTCCGTTTCAACCAGACGTTGTAGAGCCAGCCGCAGCCCACCGCCGCCAGGTGCAGCAGTCCCGCGCGCCAGCCGAGCAGCAGCGAGAACAGCACGCTCGTGCCGACGGCGATCACGATCGCGGCGTCGACTATCCGGCGCGACACCTCCCCACGCGCCACCGGCTTGTCGGTCCGGTCAGCGTGCTGGTCCCGCCGGTAGTCCAACCGGTCGTTGCTCCAGCCGATGGACAGCTGGCCCGACAGCACCGCGACCGAGCCGATCGCGCACGTGGACAGACCGTTGCCCGCCAAGGCGAACAGGACGGTGACGAACAGGGTGACGGCGACGGTGGGGCCCGGATGACACGATCGCGCCAGCGCAGACGCGATCCGACCGGCGACCATACCGAAACCCTACGGTCTCGGCGGCCGTGGCGGCGACCGAACCGGGGTGCGCCAGCGGAGGCAGGCACGGTTGTCGCTCGCTGATGGCGGCGTCGCCGAACGGGTACGTTCGAAAGCGTGACGGTCATCGCTGCAGTGCATCCGGTTCTGCCCGAGCACCGCTACCCGCAGCGGGACATCACCGAGCTGTTCGCACAGCTGATCGGCGACCCGGCACGGGCGGCCGTGATGCGACGGCTGCACGGTGCTGCCGGGGTACGGTCGCGGCACCTGGCCGTTCCGCTCGAGCGCTATCCCGAGCTGGCCGATTTCACCGAGTCCAACGACGTGTTCATCGCCAGTGCGGTCGAACTCGGTGCCGAGGCCGTGACCGGAGCGGTCAAACAGGCCGGCCTGAGCATGCACGACGTGGACCTGGTCGTCTCGACCACGGTGACCGGTATCGCCGCGCCGTCGTTGGAGGCGCGGATCGCCAACCGAGTCGGGTTGCGGCCGGACGTCAAACGGATGCCGATGTTCGGACTCGGCTGTGTTGCCGGTGCCGCCGGGGTGGCCCGGTTGCACGACTACCTGCGCGGCGATCCCGATGGCGTGGCGGTGCTGCTGTCGGTGGAGCTGTGCTCATTGACGGTTCAACGCGGTGATTCATCGACCGCCAACCTGGTCGCCTCCGGGCTGTTCGGCGACGGCGCGGCCGCGGTGCTGGCGGTCGGGGACCGGCGCGCGGAATCGCTGGCCGAGACCGGCCCCCGCGTGGTGGACTCGATCAGTCACCTGTACCCGGACACCGAGCGCACGATGGGCTGGGACGTCACCAGCGGCGGGCTGAAGATCGTGCTGTCGGCCGACGTGCCGAGCCTGGCGCGCGAGCACCTCGGCGTCGACGTCGACCGTTTTCTCGCCCGGCACGGTGTGACGGTCGACGACATCTCGACCTGGATCTGTCATCCCGGTGGTCCCAAGGTGATCGAGGCTATCCAGGACGTGCTCGACGTCGGCCCGCACGAGCTTCGCCATACCTGGGATTCCCTTGCTGAGGTGGGCAATCTGTCCTCCGCCTCGGTGCTCGACGTGTTCGCCCGCACGCTGGCGCAGCCGGATCCGCCTGAGGGCCTGGGCGTGTTGATGGCAATGGGACCGGGGTTCTGCTCCGAACTCGTCCTGCTGGATTGGCGCTGACCGTGGTGTGGTTCGTCGTGCTGGTGGTGGCTGTCGGCCTGGAGCGCCTGTGCGAGCTGGTCGTGTCAACGAGAAATCTGCGCTGGAGCCGCGAGCGATCAGGCTTCGAGGCCGGCGCGGGACACTACCCGTTCATGGTCGTGCTGCACACCGGGCTGTTGGTCGGGGCGCTGATCGAGGTGCTGCTGGCACACCGGCAGTTCCATCCGCTTCTCGGCTGGACGATGTTCGGCCTCGTGCTCGCCGGCCAGGCCCTGCGCTGGTGGTGCATCCGCGTGCTGGGACATCAGTGGAACACCCGCATCGTCGTGGTTCCCGGCGCCGAGCGGGTCACCGGCGGCCCGTATCGGTGGCTGTCGCACCCGAACTACGTGGCCGTGGTGGTGGAGGGATTCGCCTTGCCACTGGTACGTAGCGCCTGGATCACCGCGCTGGTCTTCACGGTGTTGAACGCGGCGCTGCTGACGGTGCGCATCCGCGCGGAAAACCTCGCCCTGCGCCAGTTGACGGCGGCGGCATGAATCGCGTCCCGTGATCGATCTCGCCGTCGTGGGTGGCGGTCCTGCCGGTCTGGCCACCGCGCTGCAGGCGCGGCGTGCCGGCCTGTCGGTGGTGGTGTTCGAACCGAGGCCCTCGCCGATCGACAAGGCGTGCGGTGAAGGTCTCATGCCCGGCGCCGTGGCCGATCTGCGGCACCTCGGCGTCCGCCCGGACGGTTTTCCCTTCTCCGGCATACGTTATCTGGATCGGACGCGCTCGGCGACGGCGCCTTTCCCGGGCGGTCGGCACGGACTCGGGGTGGCCCGGACCGAACTGCACCGCTGTCTGAGAGCCGCGGCTGAACGCGATGGCGTGCTGTGGCGGGACGAGCGGGTGGCCGGTGTGCTGCAGGACGCCGAGGGCGTGACGCTGGCCGGCATCCGGTCGCGCTACGTGGTCGCCGCGGACGGCCTGCATTCGGCGATCCGGCGTGGGCTGGGCATGTCCGGTCCGGTCTCGACTCATCGGCGGTGGGGGATCCGGGCGCGTTTTGCCCTGCCACCGTGGGACGATCGGGTCCAGGTGCACTGGGCCGACGAGGGCGAGGCGTACGTGACGCCGTTGGCGGCGAACCTGGTCGGCGTCGCCGTACTGACGGGGCGCCAACAGCCGTTTATCGAGCAACTGGAGCGGTTTCCGATGCTGCGGGAACGATTGGCCGACGCCGAGCACGACGAGCCTCGCGCGGCCGGTCCGTTGCGGCAGACGGTGACGGCGCGAACCAACGGCCGGGTTCTGCTCGTGGGTGATGCCGCCGGTTATGTGGACGCTTTGACGGGCGAGGGCCTGGCGATCGCGTTCCGATGCGCCGCTGCGGCCGTCGCCAGAATTGTCGAAGGGCGCCCGGCGAGGTACGAACACGACTACTTACGGATCACCCGGCGGTATCGCGCGATGACGCACACTCTGCTGGCGGCGGGACGGTCCGAGCGCGCGCGGCCGCTGATCGTCCCGGCGGCGACCAGGATGCCGTTCGTGTTCCGGCGTGCGGTGGCAGCGCTGGCCGCCAACGGCTGATCCGGCCGGTCCGTCCGAGTTCGCGCGAAGGTCTTGCCCGCCGGGCTGAACGGTTGCACGCTTGAGGCACGGCGGTCTGCCGGTGGGTGCCGGTCCCCGCCCTGGTGGTGGGAGGTGCGCGCCATGACCGAGTTCTTCGAGCCCGCGGAGCGCGACGTCGACGATCGGCGGATCGAGGTCGCCGAAGAGTACGAGCCGGCCCTGGAATCGCCCGAGGATTACGAGGCGAGCGGCGAGGCCGAGGCGATCCGTGGAACCGGTGACGAGATCGTCGAGCTTCCCGACGATGATCAGGTCCGGGCCGGCTAACACCTGTTTCAAGCAGCTTTCGCACGTCCCGGCATGGTGGTTCGGCCTCTGTGCATCCGCACAGAAAAGTGGTTAGGGTGATCGACGACCCCAACCGGGCACTCATCAAGCAATGGTGTCCGTCCGGCTGCCGTGTCATAGAAGGATGTCAACCATGACCTCCCCGGAGATGCCCGGTCTCGACCTGGCCAAGACCTTTGCCGAGATCGCGCTCGACGTCAACTCGCAGGACGGCGTCGACAACACCCGTGCACGGATCATCGACCTCGCGCAGAAGACGCTGAACTGTCGCCTGGCCGTCGTATGGCACCTCAACCCGTCCGGCAGCATGAAAGTCGACGCCGCCAGCGACCCGGAACTCGGCGACCGGCTGGAGATGATCACGATCAAGCTCCAGCAGGGCGTTGCCTGGCAGTGCCTGCACGATCGACGGACCGTCACCTGCACGGACTTGAGCGTCGAGACACGATGGCCGCAGTACTGCGAGGCGCTGCTGGCGACCACGCCCATCCGTTCCGCCGTCGGCTACTCGCTGCACCTCGATACCGCCGACCTCGGGGCCCTGGTCCTGTACGCCGACTCGGCGGGGCACTTCACGCCGGATATGGTCGAGCTCGGCGGAGTCTTCGCCGCGCACTGCGCCCTGGCCCTGGACGACGCGTTCCACTCGGACAAGGCCTCCAACCTCGCCGTGGCGCTGGCCACCAATCGGCGCATCGGCATGGCCATCGGCATCCTGATGGGTGAGCACAAGCTCTCCGAGCAGCACGCCTTCGACGTCATGCGCACGTCGTCACAGCGCCAGCACGTGAAACTGCACGATGTGGCCGAAGGCGTGATTCTCACCGGAGCGATGCCGACGTGGCCGGCGAAGGTCGAGCACGACTGAACTACAGCCGCGCGATGACCTCGGTCAGCTGCTTCTCGGTTGCGTTGCCCAGATGCTCGAATTCCAGCTTCATGACCGGCGCACCGAGCTTGGCCGCGCCGTGCAGGTCGATCGTCGCGCTGTAGGTGATCTGCGCTGCGGCATCACCAGCGGGTTCCACGCGGATGTCGTCGGTCGAGGTGGCGGTCTCGTTCTCTCCGACGAAGACGAGGTGACCGGGTTCGAGCGTGTCCAGCCGATAGGTCAGTTCAGTGGTGCGGCCGAGCACCTTGGAGACGTTGAGCCAGCTGGACCCGACCTGGATCGGGCCGGCGCCGATACGCGTGCACTCCTGCGTTCCCGGGTCCCATTCGACCGCGTTCCCGAAATCCTTGAGGTACTCCACGACTACGCCGACCGGCTTGTCGACGGTGAATGTTCGGCTTACGTGCACCATGTCTGCTCCGCGTGCTGTGAAGATCTGGCATGACCGTTTCAGCCGTCCCCAGTGTAGGTGCTTGCATCGAAGCATGTTGCGCTGCAGGGGCGGCGCATGGGATTGGTCTTGATGAGGTCGTAACCCAGCTGCCTTGACCGTGCTCTAGAGTCTGCTCAGGTCTAGTAGAAGGCCGCTGTTCCTGGCGTCCATCTCGAGAGGCCTTATCCGGATGACCCCATCCGATCCCAGCGACGGCGCGCGCCTGTTCGCCCAGATCGCCCGTGACCTTTTCGCGCTGGCGAGTCTGACGCAGGTGCGGAACCGGATCGTACGGCTGGCCGTCGAATTGCTCGGCGCGGACGTAGCGACCGTTTGGATGCCCGCTCACTCGGGCGGCGTTGCGTCCATTCGCGCTGTGGCCTCGACCGATCCGCCGCGGGCGAGCCAGTTTGCCGAGGTCATGAGCCGCCTGCACGAGGGTCTGGCCTGGGACTGTCTGCAGTTGCGGGTCACCATGTCGGTAGTAGATACCCGTACCGACTCGCGATGGCCGAACCTCTCGGCGTACCTGGAGCACCAGCCGGCCCCCGCGCTGTTGTCGGTGGCGGGATTCTCGCTCGACGTCGGCGAGCGCAACCTCGGCGCGCTGACGCTGGCGTCCAGCACGGCCGATTTCTTCACCGACCACGGGATGCTCGTCGCCTCAGTCCTGGCCGAGCATGCGGCGATCAGCCTTGACGCCATCGGACGGGCTGAGAAGATCACCAACCTGCAGCGGGCCATGGAGTCCAACAAGCGGATCGGCATTGCGCTGGGCGTACTCATGCATTCGTTGGGTGTGGACGAACTGCACGCGTTCAGCCTGTTGCGGTCGGCGTCGCAAGCCAGCCACCGCAAGCTGTTCGAGGTTGCCGAGGAGGTGATCCTCACCGGTGCCCCGCCACAGCTGCCCAGCCGTCGACCCCGCTGAGTATGAGCGGTCAGTGGCGCGGCGCGTACATGATCACCGCCACCCCGACCAGGCAGATGCCGGCGCCGATGAGGTCGGTACGGGCGGGACGTAGCCCGTCGAAGACGACGCCCCACACAAGGGACCCGGCAACGAAGACCCCGCCGTAGGCGGCCAGTACCCGGCCGAAGGCGGCATCCGGCTGGGCGGTAGCGACGAAGCCGTACGCAGCCAGCGCGAGCACTCCACCGACGGCGAGCCACCAGGGACGATGGTCGCGAACCGCCTGCCAGATGAGCCAACACCCACCTATCTCGGCCCCGGCGGCGAGGATGAAGAGCAGAACCGAACGGGCGACCGTCATGGGCCCCACGCTAGCGCCTGGAATCTGGAGCAACTCCTTCGACGCGGCAAAGGCTTTCAGGACAGCAGGTTTGGTCGGTTCCACGCTAGTGTCGGCCCAAGTCCCATCGGGGCAGATTCTCCTCCTCGCCGACCGACAAGGCTCCGTGCCGTTCTCGGTCGTCTCCGAAAGGTTGTCCCTGGTGGCTGAAACCCGTGTCAGATTCGCGGTGCTGGTCGGAGTTGCGCTGCTCGGACTGGTGTTCTGGGCCGGTCCTGCCCAGGCAACCGTCGCCCCGGCCGCGGCACCCGCACCGGCCAAGAAGGCGTCGATGTTGACGATCACGAAGTCCCGTTCGATCACGCCGGGCACGTCGCTCCGGATTCTTACCCACCTGCGCGTCAAGGCCAGCACGAAGCCGATTGCGAATACCAAGGTCACCCTGCTGTACAGCCACGCCCAGAACGGTCCGTTCCACGGCCTGAAGGACGCTCGCACGAGCAGCAACGGTGGGACGAGCGTGGGAGTGCGCCCCAGTCGCACCACCTGGTTCATCTGGAAGTTCGCCGGCAACGCCAAGTACGCCGGAGCCCGTAGCGTGAAGATCAAGATCACCGTGACCAAGCCGGCCCCCAGCCCGGCCCCTCAGAACTGCACGCCGGGGTACTCACCCTGCATCCCGCCCGGACCGGACGTCGACTGTGCCGGCGGATCAGGCAACGGCCCGCGCTACGTCACCGGGCCGATCTACGTAACCGGGAGCGACCCCTACGGTCTGGACCGGGACGGCAACGGAGTCGGCTGCCAGTAGGCCCTGCGGCGCTTGGCTCATTGCCACCACTGTGCGGACCGGGTGTCGTCCACGTGGGGCGGCTTGTGCCAGACGGCGCCACAGGTCTGGCAGGTGACCGTCCGGTGCCCCGAGCGTCCGGGCTGACACGCGCAGGGCAGCCAAGCGATCAGGACGTTCGGCGGGATCAGGCGGTGGCCGTTACGGCAGATGTTGGGGAGCCACTCGCCGTCCCGCTTCGAACTCATGTTCGAATGCTAGCCGGGTAGATCAGGAGCCGCGTCCATCCGCGCGTCGGCCCAGGGTTCAGGCCCAACTCTGTTCGAGCAGAGCTCCGGTCGCGTGCAGGACGTCGAGGCGGTGTACTTCGGGTTCACCGGACGGGCGCTGTCCGCCGAAGGCGGCGTTGACCGCGGGGTGGATGCGTTCCTCGAAGGCGTTCGCGCACGACTGTTCGGAGTCCCAGACGTCGATGTAGCGCAGTCGGCCGTCGGGCTGGCGAACGCACAGGTGCAGCAGCTGTCCGGTCATCGGCTCCGGGCCGAGTTCGCCGATGACGCGGCGGTAGAGATCCTCACCGATCGGCACATCCTGGATGTAGGCGTAGACCATGACACGGCCCCCTGATATATTGATCCGAACGGTATTCGGATGAATAAGGGGACAGTACGGCTGATGGGTGAGGGCGTCAAGGCGCGGCCGACGCGCAAGCGCAGCTATCACTCGCCGCGTCGTGCGGAACAAGCTGCGCAGACTCGCCGCGCAGTGCTCGCCGCTGCGCGAGATCTGTTCGTGAGCAAGGGGTATGCGGCCACGACCATCGCCGATATCGCCGGCCACGCCCAGGTCGCTGCCGACACCATCTACGCGACGGTTGGTCGCAAGCCGGCATTGCTTCGAGAGCTCGTCGAGGCGGCGATCTCAGGCACCGATCACGCGGTGCCCGCCGATGAGCGCGACTACGTCAGCCGGATCGCGGCCGCTCCCGCTGCCGTCGACAAGCTCACCATCTACGCCCACGCGATCGCGGCGATCCAGCAACGGTTGGCGCCGGTGTTTCTCGCCCTGCGCGATGCCGCCGCAACTGACCCGGACTGCGGCGCTCTGTGGGAGGAGATCGCACAACGTCGGGCAGCCAACATGCGCCGTTTCGCGGCCGACCTGCGTGGTACCGGGGAGGTCCGTGACGACCTCACCGACGATCAGGTCGCGGACGTCATCTGGAGCATGAATGCCGCCGAATACTGGGACCTTCTCGTGCGCGAGCGTGCCTGGAGTCCCGACCAGTTCGCCGCTTGGCTGACCGATGCGTGGATTCGGCTTCTCCTCAAGACATCCCCGGGCACGGCGCCGGATTGACTAGTTGAACCTCGATCGCCCTGAGGCCGTGGGCTGGTGAGGGTTGGTCCGATGCACCGCCGGGTAAGACCCCGCTATGACGAAGTCTTCCGATGCGGCCCTGATCATCCGCGTGTCAGGGCGACGCCAGCGCCCGCAGTTTCTCGTAATCGGATGCTTCCTGCTCGCCTACGTCGGATACACCGTGTTCGGCCGGACGCGATGGCTCGGGATCGTCGGAATCACCGTGTTCGCCGCGGCGTTGATCATCGGAGCCATAGGGCTGATCCTCGGACGTCGTCATGGCTGGGAAATGCGGATAGATGCCGAGGGAGTCACTGCTCGGGGCCAGCGCACGGCCCGATGGGACGAAATCGCAGGGGTTCGTGTGACCTCCCTCTTTCCCGCGGCGCCCTTCAACCGTCCGGCAACGCAGATGGCGGCATTTCTCCCGGCCCCCGGTCGGCAATTGCCGCCAGGGCCATCGGTACCTACCCGGGGCCCGCTCGGCCGAATCGGTGGCCGCGTGCGACGTCGGAAATACCGCTCGGACCTGATCCTTCTTCTGTCGTCGACGGACGCTGATCTCGGCAGCCTGACCGCAGCCGTCGAGCGCTTCGGGCAGAAGCAGGTCGTCGTCGTCCCGGCTGCAGGAAAGCGGATATGGCGTCGATTCACAGGCCGTTGATTGCCTGCCGATCATCGTCGTTGGTGTTGTGTACTCGGTCCGCGAGCGGCGTTCGGCGTCGACGCGCGATCGTCGCCGACCGTGGCTCGGGCCAACGTGGCTGCTCTCGAAAGTGGCGACCGCCCTGGGGCGGCGTGAGAAATGACGACTCTTCTCGTCGCCACAGACGGCGTGCCGTTGCCGACACCGATGCAGGGTAGGCGCAGAGGTCTTCGTTTCCAGCCGGCCAGGATTCAGCGAGGGTCCACTCCGCTCCCAGGGTCTGTTAAGGGTGTCCGATCGCGGCGTAGAGCGATGCCGCCCGCTGGGCTGGATCGCCGCTGCGCCGCTTGATGATCTGCAGCACGAGCAGGATCACTGCGGGGACGAAGGAAAGAAGCCACCATGCGCTTCCACGGAAGGCAGCAACGACGGGTACCAGCAACAGCATGAAACCGGCGATCGGCAGGGCCACTCGATCCGCACCCCAGCTGCTGGCCGATCGATTGAGTCGGTCCAATGCGACTTGGTCGAGGTCGGGACGGCCCGTGGGCACGCCGGTACTCATGCTCGTCCGAACGAGTGCGCGCTCGGTGGGAGCGAGCTTCCAGAACCTGCGATCTCTGACGTAGCTGGCAATGTAGACGCCCACAATGCCGAAAGAGGCGCCGATGCTCGGATGTTTCGGGCCGAACAATGCGACAGAAATCGCCATCGTGACCGGGACTGCGAGAAGCAGAAGCAGCAGGTTGGCTGGCCAGAACCCTCGGCGCTGCCACGATGAGCGAACTGTCGACATCCAGGACCTTCTTTGTAGCGAACGTGGCTGGGGCGGCTTGGCGATACGTACGGATCCGTGGCTCGACTTCGGGCCCACCGGGTTCGTCGTCCCGATCGCGGACGAGCGGGCCGTACGAGCAGCTCCGACTAGCAAGCTCCGGTGCTCCTCGGCGGAGAAGCGACTTTTGCCTTTGCCTTCAGTACATCCTGGACCCTCGCCCGCACCTGAGCTCGGAAGGTTCTGTCGCGTTCCATCTTGGACACGATCGCCTGGTAAGCCGCGGGCAGGTCGGGGGACATGAGAAGCATGTCGTCGCCGGCCTGGATGGCGCGGATGGCCACTTGCCCTGGCGTGCCCGATCGGAGCATCGGGGCCATCCACAAGGAGTCCGTTAGAACGAGTCCGTGATAGCGCAGGCCTTGACGCAGTTGCTTTCCGACGAGGACGGGCGAGAGAGTTGCCGGTTGGCCGGATGGATCGAGCGCGGGCAGGGCCAGGTGGCCGACCATGATGCTGCCGGCGACGGTAGCTGCGGCTTGGAACGGCGGTAGGTCAGTGGCCCGCCACTGCGTCGCGGTTTCGGTGAGGACCGGTAGCGCTGCGTGGCTGTCGATGGGTGTACTGCCGTGCCCCGGCCAGTGCTTCAGGGTGGCGAGCACGCCCGCCATCTGCAGGCCGGACACGGCGGCGAGAACGTCGCGGGAGTCCAGAGCCGGGTCGGGGCCGAAGCTGCGGTCGCCGATCACCCCACCCGCGGCGCGGACGACGTCGGCGACCGGGGCGTAGTCCTGGTTTACGCCGAGCCGCGCAAGTTGCCGCCCGAGATCGTGGTAGCTGCAGAGCAACGCGGCCGTCCCGGCCTGGGCCACGCTCAGCTCGGACGGGCGCCAGGAAACGCCGTCGGTGATCCGCTGCACCGAGCCGCCCTCCTGGTCGGTGCCGATCAACAAGCGCACCCCGGAGTCGGCGTGGGCCGACCGTTGCAGGCCTGCGGTCAGCGCGGCGATCTGGGCCGCGCCTTGGACGTTGCCGCTCGCCAGGTCGGGCCGGGCAGGGTCAAGGTCGTTGCGACCGAACAGGATGATCCCGCCCAGGTGCCAACGGCGTACGACCTCGGCGCCGGTTGTGGCGCCGTAGAGGGCCAGGTTGGCCGCGCCTTGAGCTGCCGTGACGGTGGTCGCGCTGGACCCGTAGACGTAGCCGATGAACAGCTGGCCGACCAGCTGGGCATCAGTCAGACCGGCGGGGTTCGACACGGCCCGGGTGGGCGCGGGGGCCTTCGTGGGCTGCCGGGGTGACGCACTCGTCGCGGTCGGGTGTGCGGCTGAAGTGGGCGGAAGGGATGAGCTGGTGGGGTGCTGCGTGTTCGACGTGCACGCGGCGATCGACAGGGAAAAGGCCAATGTGGCGCACCAGACGGCGGGACCGGCGAGGGTGCCGCGATCGCCGTGTCTCGGCCCGGGCTGCCTGGTGGAGCGTGTCATGTCGCCCGATCTGGTCTCGTCATTGCATCGTTCTGGTGCGGATCGAATCTAGTCTCCTTAGGAATCGCCGTGAATCGCCGTGAAGCGCCGTGGGGCCCGGAGCGTTCGCCGGCGGCACCGATCATCGAGGCGGCTGGCTGTGTTCGCCATAGTGGTTCGCTGGCCGAGCCTGTCGTGCGTGCGTCGGATCGGCGGTGAGCGCTGCCGGACCCATCCGTCGGATCGGCGGTGAGCGCTGCCGGACCCATCCGTCGATTCCGGCGGGCCGGGGCCCGGAACCCGGGCCCCGGACGGGGTCGGCTGTGCGGCGGGTCGGTCCGCTGACAGGATGCCGACCAGCGGCGTCGCGACCAGGCCTTTCGGCTGGCGGCGCTGGCCATTCCGCGGCGATGATCGCGTCGAACTCGGCCGCCAGCAGGGCCGAGTCGGCGAGGACAAGTCCGAGGAACTGCTCGCCGACCGGCTGCGCGGTCTCGCTGTGTGGGCGGGTGGTGGGCATGACCGGTGCCTGCCGGGTCAGGCGTCGATCGCCTGCCGGTCCTCACCCTTGCTGGTGACCGAGATCTTGCGCGGCTTGGCTTGCTCGGCGACCGGGATCTGCAGGGTGAGTACGCCGGCGTCGTAGCTGGCGCTGATGTGCTCGGTGTCGAGGGTGTCGCCGAGAATCAGCTGCCGGCTGAAGATTCCGCGCGGCCGCTCGGCCGCGATCAGTTCGGCGTCGCTGGCGCGGGCAGGGCGTTCGGCCTTGACGGTCACGACGTTGCGCTCGACGTCGAGGTCGATCGAGTCCGGGTTGACGCCGGGCAGGTCGAACTCGACGTGGAAGCTCTCGCCCTCGCGCCAGGCGTCCATCGGCATCACCGATGGGCGGGCGAGGGTTCCGTTGGTGCCGAAGACCTGTTGGGTGAGCCGGTCCAGTTCGCGGAACGGGTCGGTGCGCATCAGCATCGTGTCCACCTCCATGCTCCTGTTCTGTTGGATGCTTGTGAGCCACAGACCGCCTCTGAACTGATCTGTGGTGAGCGCTATAGATTTGTTGTAGCACTGGTAACATGCTGATGCAAGGGGCATCGCATGGAACTTCAGCAGAGGGAACGGTTGATGGCAGGAGCCGCGCAGACAGAGCCGGACCCCGCGCAGGGTGTGTATGGCATTTCGGTCGCCGCGGAGCTGGTTGGCACCGGGGTGCAGAACTTACGCGCGTATGAGGCACGCGGTCTGCTCGAGCCCGAGCGCACCGACGGGGGCACCCGACGCTATAGCGCCAACGACCTGGCGAGGCTGCGGCGCATCGGCGATCTGCTCGAGGCCGGGCTCAACCTCACCGGCATCGCGATGGTCATGGATCTGCAGGACCAGAACACCGAGTTGCGCGCGGAGAGGGAGTACCAGGAGGGGGCGTCAGCCGGACCGACCAAGACGACATCGATCCCGGCGAGCAGAGCCCCGAAGCGGACCTCGTCGACCAGGAAGCCCCGCTCGACCGGTCGCTGATCGATGAAGACCAAGGCTCACTCGCCCATAGGTACCTTGCTCCTGGAACCAGCAGTCGGGGCGCGGCACAAGTTACTGGTGCCGCTATGCGGCGTGCTGCTTGTGCTGCGAGTGGCCTCGGCAGTAGTGCCCGGAGCACTCTCGGCAGGTCAGCCGCGCGACCGCAGTGCAGTCCGCGGCCTCACACGCACCATACAGTTCGGTCGGCCCGAACGGGTTTGCCGGAGTGGTGTCTGGGTACTTGCTGACCATGTGGCTACCTCCGGTCTGAATATTTCTTGGTCTCGCGGCGTGCGGACGCACTCAGGCTAGCGCGGCCAGAATCGTCGACGTCGCGCTCCTAGTGTCCACCCACCATCCAGCGTTGGCGAACCGGAGCTGGCGGCCCAGGCTGCCGAAGTTGCGCTCGAGACCGATAGCAGCGTGGACGACCAGCTGAGTCGACTCGCACTCTAGGAGGGTGCGAACGGCCAGACCCCGGACATCAGGCCTGTCCGAGCTAGCTAGAACGTTGCTCGTGCTCCTGGCGATCTCCTGACGGCCCCGCCGCGGATTCGCTGGCAACGTCCCTGGGCAGCCAACTGGGTGAGGTCTCGGGTGATGCTGCTGCACGATAGTCCCCAGCGCGCGGCCAGATCCTGAGTGCTCACCGAACCGAAACGGCGTAGCTCGGAGTCGATCAGCTGCTGCCGGTGTGCCGCAAGCGGCGGCAACGGGCGCCGTCCGCGCGAGTCCTCGGTTGTCTCCAGCACGACGCTCATCCCCGGGCCGGCTCGAGCCGGAGCATCGTCCAGGACGCGGGCGGTAGGTTTAGCCGCACGAGCTGTCCGTCGATCTGATGTTCACTACTCGAACGAGGGATCACCTGCTGCGGGTTCTCGGGCGTGTTCCGGTCGTCAAGGCGTTCCCCGCCGAGAACGAGATGCTCCACGACGCGGTGGCTGATCTCGGTGGCGAGCAGCACCTCGAACAGCGCGGCCTCGGCGTCGGCTCGGTTCACCACGAACAGGGTGATGTCGCCGGTCTCGGGATTGCGGGTCGCGGTCGCGTCGACCGGGCGGACGTCGCCTCGCGTTGCGGACTCGAGGATCGTGTCGGAGCGAACCTCGACCCGCAACACCTCGCCACGCGCGTGCCGGGCGGTCAGCGCGAACGGGTGGAAGACGGTTTGGCGCCAGGCGTCCACCCCGGACTCGGCCCGGATCGGCGCGATCACGTTGACCAGCTGGGCCTGGCAGGCAATCGCGACTCGGTCACTGTGTCGTAGCAAGCTGATGAGCAGATTGCCGACCACCACGGCGTCCTCTGCGTTGTATTCGTCTTCGGCGATTCGTGGAGCGGTGGCCCAGGCCTCGTCCTGGTGCTCCTCGGGCCAGTAAGGCCGATGCTCGATGTTCCACTCGTCGAAGGACAACTTGATCTGCTTACGCGTTCGGCGCGTCGCGGCCACGTGGTCGCAGGTAGACACGACCCCGTCGATGAAGGAGTCCATTGCGTCCGCCGACGCCAGGTAGCCCACCAAATCTTCGCCGCTCTTCTTGTAGTAGGCGTGTAGCGACAGGTAGTCGATCTGGTCGTACGCGTGCTCCAGCACCGCCACCTCCCACGCGCCGAAGGTCGGCATGCCCTGGTGTGAGCTCCCGCAGGCCACCAGTTCTACGGACGGGTCCACCAGGCGCATCGCCTTGCCCGTCTCAGCAGCAAGTCGCCCGTAGTCGTCGGCGTTCTTGTGGCCGATCTGCCACGGCCCGTCCATCTCATTACCCAGGCACCAGAGCTTGATGTTGTAAGGCTCGCGTCGGCCGTGCTTGATTCGCAGATCGGAGTAGCGGGTGCCCCCCGCAAAGTTCGTGTACTCCAGCAGCGCGGCCGCTTCGGCCACGCCTCGGGTGCCGAGGTTGACCGCCATCATCGGTTCAGCTCCGCACTGCTCAACCCAGCGCATGAATTCGTTGAGTCCGAAGGTGTTGGGCTCGAGCGAGCGCCAGGCCAGGTCGAGCCGCACCGGACGCTCTGCGATCGGTCCGATGCCGTCTTCCCAGTTGTAGCCGGACACGAAGTTCCCGCCGGGGTAACGGACGACGCTCACGCCGAGCTCGCGGGTCAGCTCCAGAACATCCCGCCGCAGGCCGTCGGCATCGGCGTTGCGATCGCCTGGTTCGAAGATGCCCTGGTACACGCACCGCCCCATGTGTTCGACGAAGGAGCCGAACAGCCGCGGAGGGACCGGGGCGATGACGAAGGCGGGATCAAGGGTGGTCGAACTGGTGATCAAGGTTCGCTCGCTCTCTGTGCGGTCGACGGCTCGGGTACGAGCTGAGTCTCCTTCGTCGACGGTCTCTGCCAGTGTCGGTGGATCGCGAAGCCTGTGTATCAGCGACTGATCTGGTTGTTGCAACAGTGTTACCGCGATCCGTGTCGAGATTCTTGCATCGATGCAAGAGATATGCCAAGCTGTCGGCACTTGTATCGGACGTCACAGTGGTAGGGAGTCTGAAGTGAGACTTGTGCGTAGCGGCGCCGCGGCCGTCATGGCCGCCGTGCTAACCGCAGCCGGCTTGGCCGGATGCAGCAGTTCCGGATCCAAGGCCAGCAGTTCTGGTGGCACAGGAGCCGTAAACCTCAGCTTCTGGAACGGGCTCACCGGCCCGGACAAAGCTGCTGTGGATCAGATCATCAGCTCGTTCAACTCCTCCCATCCGAACATCAAGGTGACCTCTGACCCGATTCCGTGGGATGTGCTGTACACCAAACTGTTGCCTGCCTTCGGCGCCGGGAAAGGCCCCGATCTGGTCGGTATCAGCAGTGACCAATTGCCCGGCTACGCCAGCAAGCACGTGCTGCAGCCGATCGACTCGATGTTCTCCAACGGCGTCGACAAGTCGACGATCGTCCCGTCTGCGTTGAACGCTGGAATCTACGGCGGCAAGCAGTACGGCGTGCCGATCGAAAGCACGCCGGTCATGCTGTATTACAACAAGAAGATGTTCAGCGCTGCGGGCATCAGCAAGGCTCCGGCGAACTGGGACGAATGGGCCGCCGACGCGAAGAAGCTCACGCTGCCCGGCGGCACCGGCGGCAATCCCAAGCAGTACGGCATGGCCATCGGAACCAACAACACCGTTGAGCTGATGCCGATCCTGATGTGGATGGCTGACGGGGGCATCCTGTCCGACGACGGTAAGAATGTGTTGCTCAACAACGCTGGATCGAAGCAGGCCATTCAGTACTGGGCGAACCTCATCCACGACAATCACATCTCGCCCACCGGGCTCACCGGCGGAGACGCGGACAAGCTGATCGAATCCGCGAAGGCTGCGATGGAGGTCAACGGGCCGTGGGCGACCACGGGCTACAAGGCGGCCGGCATCGACTACGGGCTGGCTCCGGTTCCAGTCGGGCCGAACGGCAAGAACGCCAGCGTCGGGGTCACCACCGTGCTCGGAGTGAGCTCGAAGGCCAACGCCGAGAAGATGAAAGCAGCCTCGACCTTCTATGCCTACTGGACCCAGCAGAGCAGTCAGACGAACCTGTCGTTGAAGTCCGGCTTCCCGCCGGTGACCACCAACGTGCCTGGTTCGGCGCTATCTGCCAACCCCGACGTGGCGGCATTCGCTGCCCAAGCCGGGTCCACACGCGCATTGGCCCCGGGGCAGACCAGCTTCGCGGCGATTCAGAACGACGTCTATGACCCGACGATCGAAAAGATCATCGCCAATCCAGGCCAGACGGGCTCGTTGCTGGACCAGGCGGCGACCCAGGTGCAGGGCATGCTCAGCACTGGTGGATGAGGCCATTCCGGTAGGTCGTAGCTAGCAGGAAGTGAGCCAGGAGTGACCCAACTCGCCCAAGGGCAGGGGACTGGCCAGGCAGCCCAGTCTGTGCCGCAGCGGTCTCGTCCGCTGCGGCACAGCCTGCGTCGCCATCAAACCATCAGTGCCTACCTGTTCATCGCACCGTCCGCGCTGATCATGGGAGTGTTCCTGCTCTGGCCGCTGATCTCCTCCGCCCGTCTGTCCTTCTACGAGAGCTCGGAGTTCGGGCCGTCCACCTTCGTCGGCCTGGGCAACTACCGTGCCATGGTGGGCGACCCGATCTTTCGCCGAGACTTGTTGCACACCCTCGTGTACGCGCTGATCGTTACCCCGGCGACCGTAGGTCTTGCTCTTGTGTTCGCCCTGATGCTGCATCGTCAGCTGCGCGCCCGCGCCTTCTTCCGGGCTGCACTCTTCCTCCCCGCGGTCCTCTCGCTGGGTGTCATGGCAATCGCCTGGGGTTTCCTGCTCGATCCGACGATCGGGCTTCTGCCGCACTGGCTGGCACCGCTGGGAGTTTCGTTCGGCAAGGGGAAGGCTGACCCGACGATCGCCTTCGTCTTCGTCATGATCGTCGGGATCTGGAAGAACGTCGGCTTCTACATGGTCATGTACCTCGCCGGTCTCGCCACGATCCCTGGCGACCTGTACGAAGCTGCCAGCGTGGACGGCGCCTCGCCGTGGCGGCAGTTTCGCAGCATCACCTGGCCGTTGCTGTCCAACACGTCGGCCTTCGTGTTCATCATGGCCACCATCGCGTCCGTGCAGGCTTTCGACCAGATCTATTCGATCACTCGCGGCGGGCCCTACTTCTCCACCGAAACTTTGGCCTACCTGATTTACCGCCGCGGCTTCCAGGACCTCGATTTCGGTTACGCCTCAGCGGTGGCCTGGACTCTCACCCTGATCGTTTTCGCGATCAGTCTGGGGCAGCGCGTGTACTTCAGCCGTCGCGAGATCAACTACTGACAGGCGAAACGATGACCCGAGCCTTGCCGTCCACCGCCCGTCCGTCCGGCCTCGGTCGCGCGCCCGGTCGAGTGTTGCTGTATCTGTCGCTGGTCCTTGCCGCGTTCATGACGCTGCTGCCGGTGCTGTGGATGCTCGGCGCATCGGTCCGGCCGGAGGGAAACATCCTGTCCCACCCGAGTGACCTCATCCCAACCCACTGGACGCTGGTCAACTACCGCCAGATCTGGTCGGCGATTCCCTTCGCGAACGAGTTGCGCTCGACAGTCGTCTTCGCCGGTGGGGTCACGATCTTCTCACTGCTGTTCGACTCGATGACTGCCTATGCGCTGGCTCGGCTGGAGTTTCCGGGGCGACGGCTGTTCTTCGTTCTCATCCTGCTCTTCCTGATGGTGCCGCCGCAGATCACGCTGATCCCGGTGTATCAGATGGTTGCGCACCTCGGTCTGATCAACACCTACCCTGGGATGATCATCCCTCGCGCCACGAATGCCTTCGGAATCTTCTTTCTGCGGCAGTTCTTTGTCGGGCTGCCCAGCGATCTGAGTCAGGCTGCGCGCATCGACGGCGCGAGCGAGCTGCGAATCTATTGGTCGATCGTCATGCCGTTGGCCCGCCCGGCCCTACTGACCCTTGGGCTTTTTCACTTCATGTACAACTGGAACGACCTGCTGTGGCCGTTGATCATCACGACCGACAACAACATGGCCACACTGCCGGCTGGGCTCGCGCAGTTCGCGGGCACTCACGTTGTCGAGTACGGCCTGCTCATGGCCGGCGCCACGATGGCGATGCTGCCGATGCTGCTGGCGTTCGTCGCAGTGCAACGCAAGTTCATTCAAGGGATTGCCACCACCGGGCTGAAATAGCGCCGGGTTGCGGTCCAATCGATCGGGATCGCGTGCCGACCGGCTCAGTCCGGATCCTTCTCGCCCGTGACGATGTAGCGGATGGTCTCCAGCGCAAGCTTCGGACGGCCCTGTTCGTCAGCGAGGCCGTTGGTCTCCTGAGCGGTGTCGAACAATTGCGTGTAGCAGAAGCCTGCCACGGCGGAACTGGACCGCAGGGCCGAGAACAGATCTCCGAGCCGGGCCGCGAGTTCGGTGTCAGAGCCGACGTGCGTGTACGCGAAGGCGTCGGCGCCCGACCGTAGCGACAAGCCTCCGAACTCGCTGATGATCAGCGGAGCGTCACCCGCGTCGAACTTGTCCCGCTGCGCGTCGCTGAGCGCGATGACCCGGCCCGCGGCCGCATCGCTCGGCTGGCGTAGACGCGCGGAGAAGGTCACGGCGTCGCCGTAACGTGCCGTCAGATCGAGAGGGTTACTCGTGTAGTCGTGTACGCCCAGCACATCACTGTCCACGTGCTCCCAGCCCTCGTTGGACATGACGGGGCGGGAGGGATCCAGCGCGCGGGTCAGCGCCGCTATCGCGGAGATGAAACTGCGCTGCGCGGATACGGTCCGGAGGTTGGGTACACCCCAGCTCTCGTTGATCGGTACCCACGCCACGACCGACGGATGACTGCGGTCGCGCCGAACCAGCGCGGTCCATTCCTCGGTCAGACGTTGTAACGCGGTGCTGGTGAACTCGTAGGCGGCGCCTATCTCGGACCAGATGAGCATGCCCAGCCGGTCCGCCCAGTACAGGATCCGCGGGTCCTCGGCCTTCTGATGAATCCGCATCGCGTTGAAGCCCATGGCCTTTGCGAGTTCGATCTCTGCCCGTAGTTCGTCGGTTCCGCGGTTGGCCAGCATCGTGTCGGGGCGGTAGCCCTGGTTCAGCACGCCTCGGAAGAAGTACGGTCGACCGTTGAGCAAGTACTTCCCACCGCCCACGCCGGTTTGGCGCAAGCCGAGGTAACTCACCGCCGAGTCCCTCGCTCCATTCCCGCCGGAGATCGTGACGACGGCGTCGAGCAGAACGGGGTGCTCGGGAGCCCAGAGCAGGTCCTCCCGGTCGATGCCGTTGGCCATTTCCCGCAGCGGGATGGCCAGCTCGGTGCGCGGGCCTGTGAGCGTGGCAGCCGCGTGGCCTAGGGTCCGCTGCCCGAGGCTGACGGTGATGGTGACGGTGGCGCCCGAATCGGTCGGACCGGCGGTCTCGACGGTCGCCGAGATCCCTTCGTCGGGATCTGCTCGCCAGAGCAGTTCAGTTATGTGAAGCTCTGGCACCGCTTCGAGCCAGACCGTCTGCCAGATGCCAGAGGTCCGGTCGTACCAGACCTTCGACGGCTCGTCGAGCCACGTCTGCTTGCCGCGAGGCTGGCTGGTGTCGGCCGGATCGTCCTGCGCGCGAACCACGATTGCGTGTTCGTCGGCGTTCTCGTCGAGAGCGTCGGTGATGTCGATGGTGAACGGAGACTGCCCGCCGACGTGACGGGCGAGATGTTGCCCCCCGACCCACACATCGGCCTCGTAGTCGACGGCTCCGAAATGTAGGAGAAACCGTCCGGTTTCGGGGCATTCGAGCGAGTCGAGCTCTGCGATGCTCAGCGTTCGCCGATACCAAAGGACCCGGTGGGGGCCCCGATCGCCGATACCAGAGGCTGTGCTTTCCGGCGGGTACGGCACCACGATTGTCTGATCGAAAAATTGTGCTGCCTCAGCGGAGAACCACTTGTCACGACGCCCCCTATCAGCGGGGTCGAACGCGAACGCCCATATCCCATCCAGGCAATGCCAAGCCGAGCGGCGCAGCTGGGGCCGGGGATAGGTGCCGTCGTGCTGGCTCTCGCTCATCTCGCTCCGCAGGTTTGCTTTAGGGCTGGCGCACAGTCTCGCGCATTTCCTGCAACGATGCAAGAAAGCGCGCGCACGTCATCAGCGCACGCTGCATGGCATCATCGTGTCGTGGAGAAACGGCGCGCATCGCGGGTCCGCATGAGGGATGTCGCCGAGCATGCCGGCGTGTCCGTACGGACGGTGTCCAACGTTGTCAACGACTACGTGTACGTCAAGGAGGACACCCGCCAGCGAGTGCAGGCTTCGCTGGACGAGCTGGGCTATCAGATGGACTACGTCGCCCGTGGTCTTCGGTCCGGGCGGACGAACATGATTGCACTGGTGGTGCCGCAGCTCGCCGAGCCGTACTTCGCACAGGTGGCTCAGGCGATTATCCGGGCCGCCGCCCGCCGACATCTCAGCGTATTGATCGAGACGACCGAGGACGATCCTGACATCGAGCGCCGAGTGATGAAAGGCGCGTTGTCTACGGTCGCTGACGGAGTACTCCTGAGCGCAAGCAGTGCCTCGATGGAGGAGCCTCCGGACGTACCGCTGGTGTTGCTTGGTGAGCACGCGGCGACACGTCACGGCGACCACGTCGGCATCGACAATGTCGCTGCCGCTCGGACGGTTGTGCGGCACCTGCTGGGGGAGGGCTACCGGCGGGTCGCGCTTTTGGGCCTCGGTGGGAGCGCGACTGCGGCGCTGCGCTTCGAGGGCGCGAGGCAGGAATTGTCCGAATGGGGGATCAAACCGAGTCGGCGGCTGGAGTTGCCCACCGACGATTGGTCGCCCAGCGGTGGGTATGACGCCGTGAACACCTTGCTGGACAAACGTGTCGGGGCTTTGCCGGACGCCGTGTTCGCGTTCAACGACTCGTTGGCAATCGGCGCGATGCGTGCTCTGCGCGAGCACGGCGTGGTGGTGCCCACCCAGGTAGCAGTGGCAGGCATCGACGACCTCGAGCAGAGCGCCTACCTCGACCCGCCGCTCACCAGCTTGGCCCCCGACCTGGAGGACATCGCGGAGTGTGCGCTGGCGGCGCTGGAGCTTCAGATTGAAGGCAAGGTCGGACGCAAGAGATACCGCCGCAAGTTCACCGCGTTCGAGCTCAAGGTGCGCGGGTCGACTCAGCGTGCCTGAACGCGACGCTCGCCCTGACGTGAACAGCGGCGTCCGGGAGTCGGCGCGACGTTCGGCGGACTATGTGCGGACTGATCCCAACGCGCGGCCCGGACCACCGGTCGATCCGGCAACGAAATAGGCACCTGCGACTGGTGCCCCCGGCAGGACTTGAACCTGCGACGCCCGGCTTAGGAGTTCTTTCCCCTGCTGTCCGGCTACTTCCGGACCTGATGGCCAGGTGGGCCTAGCCCAGCAAATTCGGGCGGTTCGGTGCCGGACTAGCACGGAACGTGACGGAACCGATTGGCGGAGGGAGAGATTGCTGTTGCCCCGACGTTGCCCAGAACGAGGGTGGTTTCCAGCCTTTGTGGACAATTCCCGGGTGGTGAACGATCCTGACAGAAGGCACGCATCCAGGCGGGTGCCGCCGTTGGTCGGAGGATCAGATGCGTTGTAGCGTTGCCGGCGGAGCAGCGCCCGCAGTTGTGCTCACGATCGCGCTGTCTGGCGCGCTTCTGTCGTCTTGTAGTGCGAAGCCTGCCGCCTCGTCGGATCAGGCGGCTGCCTCGACAAGCATGGTTTCGCTGCATGGCTGGGCCTTCTGGCCAGAGTCAATGCCACCTGACTTGTCCGCCTCCGATAGCAGGACCTTCCCGCTAGAGACGAGTCTTCCGTACGAGCCGACTGCGGCGCGCGGAGTCTGCTCTGAGCTGCTGCTGCGGGGTACGCCGCAGTTTGGCCAGGTAGTGGTTCAGGGCGCTAACGGCACCCTGCTGGGTGCAGGGACAGTGGACACGTCAGAAATACAGACCGCGCAGTCCGCTCAGCAAACCGGCGGCGACTTCATGTGCGCCGTTCGATGGTCTATGCCCCCGGTCGCTCGTCAGACGGCATACACCGTCGAGTTCAATGGCCACTCGGTAGTGGTAAACGGGTCGCAAGCGGCCAAGGAGATCGGGCTGCCCGCTACGTAGCTGACCGAGGTCCGGTGCGGTTGTAGGCCATACGAATGGCTCGCGACTACCGCTGGGCTCGGAGCCACTGCTCGTTACGAGACGCGTTCGCCTCTGGTGATCTGCGTGCGCGCACGCAATGATCTCTATGATCTTCCGGCAACCGGGCCAGGCAGGTCGATCGGGGGAGACTATGCAGCGATTCGTGAACGTCCTGGTCCTGGCGGGAATTCTCTGCCTCACTAGCGCCGCTGTCGCGAGTGCGTCAGGAGCAACATCGGTCCTATTGGGTCAGAGCAACAGATCAGCGAGGGCCACCTCGCTCATAAGTACAACAGGGATACCGCTTGGGCTGCACGCAGCTAGGGGGCACGCCCCACTATCCGTCAGCGGGAACAGGGTCAAGGTGGCAGACCTCAACGCTGACTTTCTGGACGGTCTCGACTCTGCCGCTCTCCAACGTCGGGTCGTTGGCACGTGTGCGGTGGGTAGCTCAGTCGTCGCTGTCGCTGCCTCCGGCTCTGTCTCGTGTCGTCCGACGGCACTGACCTCGATGGTGGTCTCAGGCCAGGTCGACAACCTGGGCGGATCTGCCTTCTGCCCGTCTGGTTGGACGATGACGGGCGGAGGCTTCGAGCAACCGTTCGTCGCTGACGAGACCAAGCGTGATCTTCTCCGTGCCTCCCGGCCGGCAGCCGAGTTGACGGACTACAACGGATGGTTCGTAGTATTCGACCCCAGGGCGGCGAACAACTTTCAGCTGAACGGCCCGACAACCGTCTACGCGGTGTGCGTATTGAGCCGCTGAGACCGACCACTACGCTGCTCGCCGCCGGAGCCCACGCGACTGGCGGACGCAAAGCGAATTCACGCTTCCGAGGGCAGGTCATGGCGAACAAGTGGCGATGCCCGACCTGTGGGTCGGGCGGCAAGTCGAAAGAGCACGTCCTGCCTCAATGGATGTTCGCGCACTGGCAAAAGACGCCACACCGCGACGTCCCTCCACCGGTGAAGATATTTCTCTGCGTCGCCTGCAACTCGTATTTCAATGAAACGCTTGAGATTCCTTGCAGGCCGATCATCACCAGTTTGATGCAGGCCGACTCGGTGACACTCGACGTTACCGATCAGACGAATCTCGCCGCGTATTTCACGAAGCTGTCCCTTCTGATGGCCCTATGGCCGCACTACCCAGATGGAATGGACCCGTTCATCGGACTGACTGACATGCGGACGTTCCGTCAGGGGCTAGTCCTGCCCGCCGGCACCCGGATCTGGCTCGGTTGCATCGAAGATGCGAACCTTCGACGTGAGCAGGCGGTTATGAGGGCAATACCAGAGAGCTTCACCCGGGAGGCGCGGGAAAGCCAATGGCTCCTGCCGGCGGGTAGCAGCTGCCACCTGGCGAGCTTTGACCACTTGTTCGCAGTCCTATTCTGGATGCGAAGAGACCCGCTGAGAGGTGGTCAGCCCGCAATCGATGCGCGGGTCATGATCAGCAAGGCCGAAAGGGCGGGCCTCGTTCACAGGATCTGGCCCAACAGAGGAACCCGTCTTGTCTGGCCACCACCGCTGGCGTTTGATGCAGCCACATACGCCCATTGGTCCAATCGGTTTGGCTACGTGCCTCCCGGCACAAGACCGAAGATCAACACTCCAAATGGCCTGCCCGACTGGGCGGCACGGTCGCTGGCCCACTGGGAAAGTCTCCCGACGAGTCGACTGGCTGCTGATCAAGCGGAGGATCATGGGTGAGGGCTCCCTTTAGGATCTGCCATTGTCAAAGCGATTCGATGCCCGGTAGCGACGAACGTCGATCAGCCGGAGCGGAGACTTCCCGCGAGTGACTGAGGCACGCGGATGCTGTCTACATGGCGAACCTTGTGGCGTACCTGCGAGTCAGTTCGGCGATCCAAGCAGAGGGGTACGGCCTGGAGATTCAAAGGAATGCGATCGAGCGTCGGTGCGAGATCGACGGTCACCTCATCGGCCACATCCTTCAGGACGTGGCCGTGTCTGGCTCGCTGGAATCGGCGCAACGTCCAGCGCTGACCGACGCGCTCAACCTCATCCGCTCCGGGGCTGTTGACGGTTTGATCGTGGCACGGCTGGACCGGTTGGCGCGCGGTCTCACCATCCAGGAGGGTCTGCTTGCCGTGGTCTGGAACAACGGCGGATGTGTCTTCACCGCCGACGATGGCGAGGTCCTCCAAGACGACCCGTCTGACCCGATGCGGACGGCGATGCGGCAGATCGTCGGGGTATTCGCCCAGCTAGAGCGGGCGATGATCGTCAAGCGCATGTCCGACGGTCGGCGACGCCGAATCGAGGTGAAAGGGCAATGGATAAGTGGCAGGGGATCGTTCGGCGAAGTGGCTCGCGGTGTACCAGACACCCGCGAACAACGCGTCATCGCGAGGGCAGCCGAGTTGCGGCGCGACGGCCTCACGTGGCGGGCAATCGCGCAAGAGTTCAACGCCGATCCCGAGCTACGTCCACGAACGGCCTCCTCGTGGACCGAGAACAGCGCATCGCGAATGCTTGCCCCCAGCCGGGCCGCCCGAACACGGCCCGTGCCTGACTGGGCATCTCCGGTGGTTCAATGCATGAGTACCGATCAGGTTGCACACCGGCTACGGATCAGCCGCCCGTCGGTTTCGCACTTGCCACCGAGCTTCGTCGTGAGGGTTCCGGGCAGGTGGGCCAGCTACGACGCGGCTTCAGTCGAGCGGATCGTGGCTGAGTATGACCTGGACACGGTCTATGGGGCGGATTGGATCGGCCAGGGACGCGCCGAGCAGCTGAGCGGCTGCAGTCAGCGCCGGCTGGGTGTGCTGGTTGCCGAGGGACTGGTCGAAGTTCGGCAGGCGTTCAACGGCTATCGCCGATACAGGCTTGCCGACGTCACCAGCTTGCCGACGGCCGCGCGGGTGCGCGTCCGGCGACTTGGACAGCTCAACGTCTCCCACAGCGCTCAACGTCGGCGCTTGCCGACCTCAAGCGGTCTCACTGATCACGACCGCCTCTAGGCGCTCAGTCGCCTCCAACTGGACGACCTCGATCCGGGGCCATTCCTCGGTATCGTCCTCGGTGATGTCATGCACCCAGGCGGCGGCGAGGCGATTGCGAAATGTCTCGGCTAGCTCTCGACTGTCAAACGGACCTGCTGCGCGGACGCCAGCGGTGCCGTCCTGCCCGGCAACGATCGTCACGATCCATGCGGGAGGAAGCGTGTATCGCTGAGTCTTGTCATCTGGCATGATTTATCGGGCTCCTACGCGTTGTTGTTGCACCACGCCTTGACGGCCGCGAACTGAACATCGCCTGGATTCTGATAGCCAGGGTCGTCGGTCGGTAGGTGCGTGGCCGGCGAGTCGGTGATCGCCGCCTTGTGCAGGCCCTTCACGCTGGACTTTCCCGCCCGATCGATGGCAGCAATCTCGATCACTACGGTGTTGATCGTGTCCTGGCTCGCGCCGGCCTCCTTGACCTTCTCGCAGGCGGCCTTGCCAGGGGCATCCAGGCTCGGCTTGCCCCCACACCCTGTCGCAAGTACCGCCGTCAGCAGAATGGGCACGAGTGCGCACCATTTGAGCGGTGCCTTCATCGTGTCCCCCTGATAGCCAGATCTAGCCGCGCACAGAAGTATCTCAGATTAGGTGTGGCTAGCTGGTGTGTGCCGGAATCGCCACGCAGGACGGCAGGGGGGGCACTTTGGCCGACCCCTCAACCCATCGCTTCCGATGCGCGATCTGCGCGTATTGTCGGTCGCCTCGTCGAAGGAGGCTCCGCGTCCGCACGAGCAGCGGCGGGCTGGACTGGCGCAGGCTTGCAACCATAGGGGAGACGCGCGGAACGCAGCGGCAATCCGTTGGCGGGAGACCTTCGCCTTGTGTGAGAGTCGCAGAGGTCATCGTCCGACGTCGAACGAGCCGCTTCACGCCTCAGTGCTTCGTGAACCTTGTCCGCTCATGCCGATCTGCGGATGGATCGGATGATCTTGGAAACCTCGCGATTCTGGCGGCGATCGGCGGCCATCCGCGCTGTCGTGCCGCGCGGCGACGTCGCCGGCCGACGCCACGGCGAGCGTGACCGCGCAGCGGGCGTCCCAGCCGCCAAGGATGATCGCGGCATCGGCAGTCAGTTCATCCACACCAGCATGGTGTCAGGGCGCGTTCCGCAGCGCCGACGCGCAACTCGCTGCAGAGTCGGACGCTATCGAGCGCCCCGCAGACCTGTTTGGACGTTCACTTGAACTCACCCAACTCGGCAGATGAGTGCGTCTGGCTAGCGCCAGGTGAGCAGTAGATGCGGTCGCGTCCATCCTGAGACCATCTCGGCTCGCGAGATCGCAGCCAGGGCTGACCGTCGACCACGCTCGACGTCATCTTGACCCGACGGTTTGTAAATGCTGATCGGGACTTCGGCCGTATCGGCGTTGCTCGGCTCCCTTGCGTCTACACCGAGCACGACGTGTCCCGCGTCGGCGAGCGCGTTGACCGCCTTGTCGGCCTCGCGAAGGGCCACATGACCTCGCCGTTATCCAGCCAGATCGCAGCGGCGCGGCGAGCCTCAGGCATGCTCGCGATGTCGTCAGATCGGGTCACTGACCGATCATCGCAGAAGCACTGTCATCGGCACGATCGCGCACTATCCGCGGCACGTGCGTGCGTTCAGGCTAGGCGGCGTCGGAGTGCCTGGATGCGGCGAGGTGCTCATTTAGCAGTTGTGCTGCGCCCTCAGCCTCAATGTGCGGCCGGACGCCGCCAAAGTCGAGCAGCCGCACCCACTTTCCATCGGAGCGATATGCGCCGAGTCCCGCCAGACCCCGAAACTCGAAGCGCTGTATCTCGGACCATTGCAGGTGACGAGTGAAGCGGTCCGCACGAGCGGTCAGGCCAGTGCCGCTGAGCCAGATGCCATTCCAGAACGAGCGCCACGCCAAGGTGCCTGCTGCAATCCCGTCCAAGATGCCGATCACGAGGTGCACGGTTGACCCCGTCGCGGCGACGAACATCCCGACGGCGAGGAAGAACAGCCAGAGCAGACCGACGATCTGCATCGATCGGCTACGAATGTCGGGAGGACCAACCATCGAGCAAGCATGCCAGATGAGGTGATCTGAGCCGGAACAGCCGTATGCGGTCTCTGGCAGCGAGGCCCGTGACGAACGCGCGGTCATCGGCATGAGCGGACGCGCGCTTCACGGAGCCATCCGGCTTGCAGGGGCTCAGACAAGACCGGACGCTTGCTCTAGCAGACCATGCCGAACACTCGACACCCCACCGTGGGTCAATTTGTTGCGGACGCCTCGTCGTTCGTGCGGGCGCCATGCGCGGTCGTATGGTCATGACAGAATTGGGCGGTGGCGAAGCAGGAGGCGTGGAGCACGCCCAGCGATGTGTTGAGTCGTCGTCTGCGCGAGATGGCTGGCGTGCACGCGTTGGAGGCGATCTCCGGATTTGCCGGACCCCGACCTGCCCTAGGATGGCGCCGCCTGTTTGTCCTTGATCCGATCGCTTTCGCGATCCCGACTCGGATCCTCGCCCATACCCAAGATGGGTTGGAGCTTTGGTCTGCCAATACTGGGGCGATCCCGAACGCCAAGCTGTCTACGCACTCTTTAAGTCATTTCCGCGTCCTCGACCTTGACCTTGATGTGAAGATTTCCAAGCCTCAATCCTTCGACGAGATCGCAATCGAGGGCGAGCAGCTATGGGTGAGCTCG
Source organism: Jatrophihabitans telluris (assembly GCF_023516435.1). GTDB lineage: Bacteria > Actinomycetota > Actinomycetes > Mycobacteriales > Jatrophihabitantaceae > Jatrophihabitans_A > Jatrophihabitans_A telluris. The sequence continues at coordinate 850,104 of NZ_CP097332.1, forward strand.
ACCTACCGCGACATCATCAACCAGTGGACGCACCTGAAGACCTGAGCTGATGTCATGGCCCCGGCGTACGGCAAACCCTGCTCGGGCTGAGACCCCCTCCTGCGCCTGGCAGGCTGGAGATGGTAGGCCGCAACGCCGCCCACCCCACCGACAAACTTGGCCGCGAGCCTCAGCCGCAGCTTGAGCATTGGAACCGTAGGGCAATTTGTTGCGCACGCCTCGTCGTCACGTCGGGGACCATCCCCATGATGCGAGGTCTGAGGGGGACGAGCACGCGTGTGGGCACCTGAAATGTGGTTGCCGTCTCGGCGGCTGTCGTGATGGTTCTCAAGCCTGCACAGGGTCGGCCTCGGCGGCGAGCCCGCCACCCGACCGGCGCGCGGTCGCTATCCCCGGGCGAGCGCAGCCAGGCCGCGCTCGCGCTGCCGCAGACCGCACGGGTCACTCGACGCTGGAGCATGACCGCGCGGTCGACCTGCTCTACGATCTTGGGGCAATGTGGGGGAGAGCGCAGCGTGTTCCTCGTGCGAAGCACTATCACGACCGGGGTCGGGTTGCCTGACGAGAACGGGTTCAGGTGCTTGCCATGCGGCCCAGAGCCGGATTGGCCTGACATGAAGTTCGCATGGACAGTCAGGGTGTCGTGAGAGTCGATTCCATCCGGCGGCAGGCCGGCCGGCGCGTGATCCTAAGTTTGAAGAAACGGCAGCCTATATGGAGTCCAGACAAACGACGCTACTGCTGGGACTCTTGCTAGGTCCAGGCATGATCACAGTGGGCGTGCTCGGCGTGTTCAACTTCAGAGGCTTTGCTGAAAAATACAATGACGCGGTCGGGTCATTTCGGCCGGGCGTCTTCAGGCGAAGATACAAAGATCCGGCCCAAGAGTTTAGGAACGAGGTGCGCATAGCGCGGCTAAGCTTTCTCGTGTGCCTCATCTTTGGCCTATTCCTACTTTACGCCGGTATCGCAACGCTTCTAGGCGTAAACGTCAGTTAACAGCCCGGCGCGCCGCCTCGTCGGCCGACCGGCGCAACTGCGTCTTTGTGGGTACGCTTTTACATGGCCGTGTTTACGCCGTCGTCCCGCATCGCCGGCCTTGTACTCATCTGCGGTCGTCAGCGGGGGGCTCATGAGCTTGGTGCCCGCTTGGATGACGAGGGGTCCGCAACAAATTGCCCTACCTGTGTAAGCCAGTCCAGGTCCGAGGTACCCTCGCGGGGTTATGCGCCGCAGGAGCACGCCGGCCGTGGGGGAACGGTGCGAGAGCTCGCGGATAGCTGCAGCCGCTGCGTACGAAGCGCGGCGGTAGTGGGTGGGCATGGCCGCTGGCGAGCGGGCAGACGTGCGGATCAGCCGGAGACGGGCCGCGATCTCCTCTACAGTGGCTCGAACTACCCACTAGCGAAGTCGAGCCCTGACATGACCGGACCCACGCTGCACTTTGCGTCTTCACACCACGGGGGAGGGCTTCCCGTTCTAATCAGCTTTATCGTGTGCTGGGCTGTAGTCCTGACGGGCTGGTTCCTATTCGGCAGAAACCGCAGAGGTAAATGACGATGGCTGGCGGACTCCTGCTCATCGGGCTCGGCATCGTCGTGGGTGCGGGCGGACTGACAATGTTGCTCCGACCGGAGGGACGTATGGCGCGGGCCAACAGCAAGACAGGAAGCGACCCGCGCATTCTTCGCTTCTTCATGGCCGTGATCGGGCCAATTATGATCGTGACCGGCGTCGTGTCAGTCGTGACCAGCTAGGAGCCCTCGCATGTGGGCTACCCGTCCTGGTCGCCGAACGCATCCCTTGCTTGGACAGCCGGCCGATATGCGAGACCCCGCATCAGTCGACCGGCGTGTTCGGTATGACTACACCCCTGCTGCCACCGGATCATCGCTCGCGTCGGCCGCCGTCCATCGGTGTGTTCGTGAAAGGCGGACGAGTGCGCCTCCGAACACCCAAGCCGTCCGCACACCCCAGAGCGGCACTACGCACCAGAAGACATCGCGACGACGAGCTCCCGCAAGTGGTGCCACGAGGGCCAGCAGCGCGAGGGGGACGGCCACGGCGAGTATGGCGAGCGCCTTGGCAGGAAGGGTTGGGTTTTCGCTCAGCGTCGGCAGTAGGGCAAGTGGGGTCAAGAACGCGATCGCTAGGGTCGCACTGCCCAAGCGTTCGCCCCACACGCCCCAGGTACTCGACTTCATACGCGAACTTTACCCGCATTGAACGCCGGAACACCAGCCGTGACTCAGCAGTGCGTGAGCCGTCCCGCGCGGCGCTGGGCCGGGGGGACGACGCTCAAGCTGGTGTTCCTCCCAGCGACCGGCTATCTCCTCATCATCAGCCTGTTGCGGATGAACTACGACCGCAAGCGCCGATCAGCGCGCGTGCGCGATTCGAGGGGGTAGACATCGAACCGAGGAGGGATAGCACGTGCCTGTCTGAGGGGTAGCCCGAAGAGGGGAGGGGTTACCAACCAATCGGTCAGTAATTTGGCAGAAATGCTCAGTTACGGACGAGGGGGCCATGGTGAGGTGGCCTGCGTACTTGAACGTGTACGTGCACAGACCCGATTCCCGCATTCACGGTAATCCGCCAGGCTGCGAAATATCCTTCCGAGGGTCTAGGTACCGGAGAGAAAGAACGGGGCCTGAGATTTAGGCCCTGCTCGCCTCCTGCAGTGCTTCTGCCTGTTCGGCTTGATCAAAAACGCGGTAGACCGTGGCTCGTGAAACTTTGAGCATGCCCATGATCTCGGCAATGCTCCTACCGTCCCGGCGCATTTGCAGCGCCGTGGCGGCCTGCCGGTCCGTGAATTTCCGAGCTGGACCCAACGGCTTGCCGCGCTTCTTGGCAGCGTCTCGCGCTGCCGATGCTCGTTCGAGGATCAGCGTTCGCTCGTACTCGGCGAGAGCACCGAAGATGGCGGCGACCATCTTCCCGACGGCCGTCGAGTAGTCCACTCCTTCCCGGAGGGAACGCAGCACGATTCCTCGGGACTGGAGGTCATCAACGGTCCGGATGATTCCTGTCAGCGACCTGCCGAGCCTGTCGAGTGCAACGACCGTCACGGTGTCGCCGGCTCGTGCGTAGTCGAGCAGGGCGAGGAGGCCGGGACGGTCGTCCCGGGTGCCTGACATCCTGTCCGAGTAGATGCGTTCAACTCCTGCCGCCTTCAACGCGTCCTCTTGTTGATCGAGGGTCTGGGAGAGCGTGCTGACGCGGGCGTAGCCAAGGCTCGTCATCTCCGTTCGCCTCCGACACGCCTGTTGCCCGATGGGCGGGGGTGCCCGTAACGAGGCACGCCCCCGGCCTGAGCTGTGTTTGCCGCTCTGCGGCTGGTTCCCTTTGGGGTCATCCTTCTCGTCCTCTCGGGCCCGTCGGCCAAGTGCCGACAGAGGCACTGTCTCATAGGTGTGTCTCGTAAGACAAGTTCTTGAGACAATTGCGTGAGATAGATTTGCGAGACATGCCAATACGGGCAGAACGGGTCGAAGCAGTAGACACCTGGACGGTGTCTCACGGTGTTGGGTATGAGACATGTCGAGTGAGATCGTTGCTGGCGTGGCCGCTGGAGATCTTGAGGACGAGGCGCATCGCCGGGATGTCGAGGCGGGAACATTCCCGCCGTCGTCGCCTGCACGCGGGTGACTGGCTGTTCGTGCCCGCATCGCGGGCATCCTGTTGGCCGTCCTCGTGGCCGTTGACGTAGGCGCGCTGCTGCTTCTGCCTGACAAGACGGGAGCCGTCGTCGCGGTCATATGCACGACCGGCCTGGTCGTCGCGTACGTCGTGCTGTTTCTCTGGGCTCCAGCGACCTTCATTCGCTGGTCAGTCAGGCTCTGGTCGTGGGGCGAGAACGACAACCCGAACAGGTGGTGAAGCCGGCGGCCAAGCCTCTGCCGGCAGCTTGACCCGGGGTTGTTAGTGGCCGGGTCGCTTATATACGTACTACCTACGCAAAAATCCCTGGGAAAACGGGTAGTGGGAGTAGGCGCGAGGGGCCCCTATTTGAACTGACTCGGCCAGACGCAATCCAACTCGACGTAGAACTGCCGGTCCTTCCGCACCTTTCCAGCTACCCAAACCTGTCGCCCGGATGACTCGATCCTCGCGATCGCATCGCGGTAGTCGGGTGCCATCTTCCTGCTGATGTGGCCGACCATGCGGCCCTGGATAAGGGCAGCGACGGCGAACTGATCGTGGGGGTTGCCGGTATCCGCGATCAGACGAACACGATGACCACCCACGCCGCACGCGGAGAGGTGCGGCTGATAGAAGGTGACCCCACTCAGCAGGAACGTTCCTCCACGTGACTGCAGAGGGTGTGTTGGTCCGAAAAGCCGACTCAGGATTCCCATCGGCGAATCGTTGCATTCGCCTCGCAGCAGGAGAGTCGCCACGCCGCTGTGGGGCGTGGCTGCCAACCACGAACGAGGGATCAACTGTCTTCGGCTCGAAGACGGGCACTGCGACGATCTCCGGTGGCGCGGTAGAGCCACCGGCAAGACCGGGAACGATGCCTCGACGCTCACCGGCCAGCCAAGCTTTCACGGGCCGGTGAACAACCACCCGTCACGCGACCAGCGGGACGGGGTCCCTCGGTCAGTATCTAGGGGGCAAGCACTCACGGGCCGGTGAGATCTGTTGGCCCGTGAGGTTCATCGAACGGTCACGGCGCTGTCGGCCGTGACCTCTGTTGGAATGGAAAGACCGGAGGGGGGTTATAGGGGGGAACCATTCCATTCCAACGTTCCGCCGCGAAGACCTAGGCGAAGCTCAGCTGTACGTTGCCCTCGATCCAGTAGGCGTTACCACGTTTCGTGAAGGTGCCTGTGACGGTAACCGGGTTTCGACCTCGGTGGGCCTGTATTGCGCGGTTATATGCCGCCCCAGCCAGGGCGACCTTCGCACTCCGCCCGGATTGCGTATCGACGAGCCCTTTCACGGTTACAACGCCCCCTGCGTCATCCTCCCCTCGTTCCAATCTCGTGACCTGGCCGTAGATTGTCTGCTCCGCTGGAGCGGGCGGCTTTCGTCGAAGTCGTTCGTTGAGCTGCCGCAACTCCGGCATCACGTTCCGGTCGATCGCGACACGTTCCACTCCAGGTCGTGCGGTCTGCTCGGCCTTCGCCCACTCAAATGACATGTCGAGGGCTCGAAGGCCTTCGAAGTCCGCAGTCATGGTCTGCAGCGCATCGACCATGTTCGCGCTCAGGCCTTCGTGGATTGCTTGGTCCAGCGTCAGAGAACCCGACGCCATGGCGATTTCTCTGGCAGCGTGAACCCCTGATGCCAGGGTCGCCATTGCCCTCCGCTGAAACGGAGGTATCACCGTCTCCTGCTGGCTCGCTGCGGATACCGACGCCTCGTCATCTACTTCTTCGAGCAGGTAATCTTCTTCGTCCAGCCGGACGACCTCGTCCGCTCCGAGACGAGCGAGAATGGTAATGATAAAGCTGCCTCTTTGCGTATGTCCCATGCGAACGTCATTCTCTACAAAGTCTCTCGCTTGATCTGGCCGTCGGCCCACGTGGGCGCTTTGCGGCCGCAGGGTGGACGTGGCCGCAGCCAGGAGCAGAGCGTCAGCTCCGGCGAGCATTCGTTCGGCTTGTCGTATCGGAATGCTTCCATCAAGGGTTGTTTGATCAGCGCGGAGGAAAAGAATGTCCGAACGCACGCTGACGATCTGTAATGCCAGTTGTTCGGCGTCCCAGTCGTTCAAGCGGCTCAGATAGATCAATACTTCATCAAATCGACGCGCAAAATCTCCGAATGAGGTTTCGAGGGGCAGGCGAATTCGATCCGATGGAATTTCAGGATTCTGCCAATACTGCGAAACGCCGTCTTCGAGAGCCAACGTCCACCCAGAAGCACCCAAATACGTGGCTACCGCATGCGGAGATATGTTCAGGTCATCCGGCACGGATCGAAGAAATGTACTCACGGCATTTTGCCATTTCCGATTCTGGATAGGATGCCAAGCAGTTGTTCGACGTCGAAGCGTTGAGCTTTGGGGATGTGCAGCGTCGTGGATTGATTAGGATCGGTCAGCGCAGGCTCGCCATGCAGCGACATCCAGTATGCACTCTTGTGTAGGATTAAGCGATCGTCATCTTGAATCAGCCAATCTTCGAGGTTAGTTGGAACCACCATTACCACAAGAATGATCTTTTCGTAACGGCGCGTATCTCGTAACTTGTCGAAGTACTTCTTCTCGATCGAGAATGCGACGTGATCGTCTTTTACGACATCCTGCGATGTGCACTTGAGTTGCACATCGACTTGAGCTGAGCTGAAAACATAATGGTTGGCCGTCTGACGGATTGATGCATCCACAGTCTGGTAGTCAACGTCGATCTGTTCGTAGGAGCAGCGCGCCGCCGTTACGACTGCGCGCATGTAGGCGATGCTGAGCTGCTGTTGACACTCGGTGTCGAACAGACTCCCGTAGGGAGTTCCTGAGCTGTGATGTGTCGGAAACCGCGATTTCGGCACAGCCCTAGTGTCCCCCGTCTGGTAACCGGGCGACCCGAGCGGCCGCCAGAGATTGCCTGGCGACCATGTCAGTCAGCAAACAGGTCTGTCAACGTCTGTTGCTGAACGATCGAAGGCTGCGCGGTTCTTCCTGATCAGGTCACTCACTGTCCGGTGCCTCGCCGGGGAGTCAAGGGCGGCTTCGACTCGTGCGCGCATGCCCTCGTCCTCCCTCCCCTGCTTTCCGCCCAGTAGGGCCTCAGCTAGGCGGTTGTGGTCCAACTGAACGTCGACCCCCTGCTCGCGTGCCAACACACCCAGGATGCATGCCTTCTCGGCTGACGCCTTCCGCGTGGAGCGGCTAACCCCGCGCCCACTATCGTCGGCAGCTTCCGAGACGAGGGTTAGTCGATCTACCTTAACGGACCGCCTGGAGGCAGGTGCGTTGTTGCCATACGTCTGAAGCGCAAGTCGGAGAATGCGGTCTCCATCATGCTCGACACACGATACTCGGATTGTGTGTCTGTACGCGCCCCGATACACCTGTGCGCCCGACGGCCCTTTGGATGCACGCGCCTCGTGATGGACGACGATTACGGGGATCGGCAACTGCCGAACGGACTGTGTGAAGACTCCGGCTAGCCCCTGTTCGTTCGTGTCCGTTACGACGGCACCCAGGCTGTCGATGATGAGCATCCCAAACTGCCCCTCGCTTACTAGACGAGGGAGCCATGCCGGCTTCCATTCGTGAAGGAGCACTGGATGAACGCGCGGCTCATCTGCGAAGGTCCGCCGGACATCCCGGAAACTTGTGTAGTCCTCGCATCCGAACAGGATGCGCTTGTCGTCGTCGAAGTGTGTCGGCTCGCCCAGCCATTCGCCCGCGAGCAGTCCCTTCACCATCGACTTCAGGAGGGTCGTCTTGCCCATCTCCGGCTGAGCGGTCAACGCGGTCAAACCTGGGTGGATGAAACCAGGGATGGGCCACGCAGGGTCGTCAGACCCGTCGTCCTCGGGCACGGTTGCAAAACCCTCCACCAGTTCGGCCAACGTCTCTCGGTCTAGTCGTTGCATATCGGCGCTCAGAACGGTGGCTCGTCGCTGAACCGATCAGCGTGAACTTCCAGCGCTCGCTGGATTTCCTCGACCGACCTCTGGCCGACGATCGCTTCCACCTCCGATGGTGCGAACTTGACGAGGTTGAAGGCGGTCTGGGGCAGTACCTCGGTCTTCGTTAGACGAGCGGCGACAATCGCGAGCTGAGCAACTTGCTCGGAACTGATCGACAATGACGACCTGTCAGGCATTGCCAGACCGCACTCGATGGTTACCTTCGTCTGGTCTGGCTGAACGATGGTCAAGCCGGTCCTCTCGTCGTACTTCACCCAAACGGTCGCGTCGGCGTACTCAGGGGCGGTGTTCTGGGTCTTGACACCTGGACCGGTTTGGAAGCTCTGGTAGGTGGCAATGACCGGGACAGCCGTGTCCCGCAGCCAACCATCGACGAGGAAGCCGTCCGGTGCCGGCGATCCCAGAAGCATCATGGCGCTGTCGACGATGAGGAGGTCAGCCCCGACGCTGGTGACGGCGTCTGCCAATCCCTCCCAGCATGCGATTGCCCTAGCCTTCAAGATCGTGACGTCCTCACCGAACGACGACCGCCACGCTCCGGCCCGCTGTCGGTCTACGACGACGAGCGGACGCGTCACCAGGAAGGACGCGTCCCACTGATTCAGCAGCGAACTCTGGGTCATCAGGCAGTCGAGCGTCTGGGCGGCAAGCGCGGTCGCATCGCTTGGACGAACGGCAGTAACGGCGTTGATGCCTGCGGCGAACAGGCCGTCAATGAGCGACGGGAGTGTGCCACCATCCCAATCGACAGGCAGCGCCTCAAACTGGGGGTGCTTCAGGATGAAGTCGCCAACTGGCTCCGACTTCGCGTCGGTCTTGGTCGTCACTGGGCAGTCCTTACGGGAGAGGTAGGTGCGACGTCGGCCGGCGCGCTGGAGGCCCCTCCAGGAGCCTGTGAGCTACCGAGGCCCCGCGCCCACGCGGTCGGGTGTGAATCGATGGCAGAGATCAGCAAGTCGACGGAGAGCCCGTCGTCCCAGATGCTTGCGAGGTCCGTGTAGCTGGTGAGGATGAGCTGCCCTACGACGTGCCGAGCGGCGAACCGAGCGAGGCCCTTTCTGGCGGCAAGCCGGCCTGTCCGCTCTACCTTGCTGCTGTGCGGGCCGACGGATGGTGTCTGCTGGCGGACGATGACCGTCTCGGTGTCTACGAATCGCTTCTCGACGCGTGATGAATCGTTGTGAAGCTCTCCGGTCCGCCCGTTACTACCGTCCAGCCTGCTTCGCCCTGACGGCTCTCCAGGGCCAGCAAGGTGGGCGGCCTTCGCCGCCGGTGCGGCAAGGTTTTCGTTGCCGGGGATGAGGGTGTAGCCAATGTATCCGAGTTGGCGAGACAGGAAATCGATCCGCCCGGCGGCAGTCTGGTAGCTGGGACCACGGACAGCGCGCCGGCCTTGCATCTGGTCCACCAGGAGGGCGGAGCTGGAGAACACGTCGAGTTGGTAGTACCCACCCGCTAAGGCGGAGAGGATGCCCTCTTCGAGGGCTCGATACTCAGCGAGACCCGGAAAGCTGCTCCCACGGTGGTAGCGGCTGTGCTCGCCGATCACCGTTCCGTCGTCCGACAAGACGTAGGCATAGCCGGCTGATTGGTCATGGACGGTCCGATGCCCGGAGATGTGGAGCGAAGTCACTTCGCCTCCTGGACTGTCAAATTGTGCATGGCGTTATTCCTTTTGTGCGTTGGGGGTGACGGGAGGTGGGGTTGCCCCGCTTGCAAGGCAGGGCAACCACCTCCGACTGCTGAACTCGGAACGATCTAGGCGCTAGATCCCACGGCTCGTACTTGCCCGATACTGATGACTGGACTTTCCGCTTGCACCTCTGTGTGCGCTTGGTCCGAGGCTGGACTCGGCGTCTCGTTGGCTTCCACCTCAGCGTCACGGGAAGTCACGTGAACGGACGCGATTCGAATTGCTGCCATGTCGCCCTCCTACGCCGCAGTGATGAGGAGCTTCAGCTTCAGCGCTGACCAGTCGGTCACGGCTGAGACATCGGTCCACGGGAAGGTGAGGGTGGCGACGTTCGACACCGACGACCCAGAGCCACCAGGGATCGACGTCGACAGGATCGTCGATCGAGTGGTCGAGCCCTCAATCAAGTAGGCGTTGAAGCTGCCGGAGGCAGCGCTGAGGGTGTCGATGTTGATGAGAATCCGGAGCGGGTTGCCGGTGGTCGGGGGCACCAGAGCCCCGAGCACCACCGTCAGTTCCTGGTTGGTCGGGCCGGCAGGGCTGGTGATGAGCGTCGTCTGGTCGGTGTCCTGCAGACACGACAGCACTGTCCCGCTACTGGCGGTCCAACCTGTGGCGACAGACGTGCTAGCCGGGACGACCGTGTAGGAAGCACCAGCCACAGTCACTGAGTGGGTGACGGTGGACGACGTTGAACCGGTCGAGTCGGTGACGTACAGCGCGACGCTGTAGGTGCCACCGGTTGCGTAGGTGTGGGATGGTCCCGACCCGCTACCGGAGGACGAATCCCCGAAGTCCCAGGTGTAGCTGGAGACGGTCGCAGGAGAGGTAGCGGTGGAGGCAGTGGCGTCGAACGCCACCGTCAGTGCGGTTGGTGTGCTGCTGAACGCAGCCACGGGAGGGACCGGCACCGGTCCAATCAGCGATGCACTGGAGTCCACCAGCCTGACGTCGTCAACCCAGAACGGCGTGGTGTAGGTGCCGTTGTTAGGGCGGCCGAATACGCCGTAGTTGATAATCGTGCCAGCGGAAACGGAAATCGTGCCGGAGTCACCACCGGTGACCGGCGTTGTCGAGTCACCGAGGTAGTAAACGAGCTGCGCGGTGTTGGCACCGAGGTCGAGACGCATCTCGATTCGCACCCACTGGTTAAGCGGGAGCGCTGAAGCGGCGGTCCACTTCGTACCGGTCGTGTCCTGAAGGCGCAGAGCGCCGGCGGAATTCAGCTTCCCGATCAGGTCAGTAGAGTTGCCCGCTCCGCCGAACTTGAACAGCCACTCGTCGTCGCTGGTGATGGTGGAGAAGTAAAAGTAGCCCCGGATCGCCGCAGTTGTGGTGTTGAGGGTGTTTACGTAGACGGAAGAGGCGATTCCCGACGCAGGAACGAGCTTGGCGCTTTGCACGCCATGCGCGGCACGGGTGTTGTCATAGGTGATAGCAGCCCCACTGCCAGGGATGACGGTCCATCCGCTGGCAGATACCGACGAGCCGTTAGTCCCGCCTTCGAAGTCGAGGGTGTAGGTGGTCACTTCGCAGCCTCCTGAGCTGTGATCCAGTCGGTGAGCGCTGATTCGCGGATGACGAGCTTGCGCTTGCCGAGCTTGAAGAACGGGGGAGCCGAGCCGGTTTTCCGCATCGCTCGGAGTGCCTCGTCCGAGTGACCGATCCGCCGAGCTGTCTCGGCGAAGGTCAGCAGTCGCTCTGAAGGAGCGCCTCCTTCAGCGGGTGTTGGTGATTCGTGCTGGGCCTGCGTGGCCGTCAGCGCATGACGAGATGGCATGGAGCATCGCTTTCTTGAGCGTGGGCAGGGGTCCGCCTCGCGGGAAGCCGAGGCAGGGCAGAGCCCTGCTCTCGCTGGAAGCGGTTCTTTCGAGCAGGGTCTGGGACGGGGCAAGTACCACGCTCGTTTGGCGGTCTTGTACTGCGCGTCTCTCAGTCCTGCTGTCACCGTTCTTAGCCGGTAACGACTGAACTGTAAGGCCGTGCACATCCTCTCGCAAGAGGCGCCATGCCGTGGTTTGATCTTATTGTGTAGTAGGAAACCGAATCTGATGTAGTCGTGCCGAAAGTGATCGGAGAGCAGGCCCGACACTCGTCTAGCCGGGCTGACCACCTCGCTTTGTGGCGTCGACCTGCTCGCGGATCCACGACTCAAGGTCGGACTGCCGGTACATCACGTGCCGGCCGAGCACGAAGCTCGTCGGTCCCAGGTTCTTTGCTCGCCACCAGCGCAGCGTCTTTGGGCTGCTTCGTAGGTAGTCAGCCGCCTCGTTCAGTGTCTTCAGTTCACCCATGTTGGCCCTCTCGGTCCGACGCCCTGTCAGCATCGTCTGAAACTAGTGTACGTATGATTGACAACGTGTGTACGGCCGACTATCGTGATTGTGACAGTTCTGTGACCAGGAAGGGGATACCTTGAAGTTCGAGTTGGTACGAGGTCCGGACGTGGCTGACGACGGCGACGCGACACTCATATTCGAAAGCGGCAAGGAGTGGCGCGTGACCGTGACGCGCAACCTAAATGCGCCGATCGGCGGTCCGGAGAAGCTCGTCATCGAAGCAGTGGATGGGAGCGAGGGTGGCAAGGGAAACGGTGGCTACGACACGGAGGGCATCCAGACGACACACTTGCGAGCGGTTCCGATAGCAGAGGCGCGCCGATTGTTGGAAGGGGTGCTGATCCAGCGCCAAGCTCAGTCCGTCATAGAGCGGCTTCCCGAGGACTTTGAGGGTGAGTACGCCTACGCCGCGCTGGCGTCGGCAATCGTGACGCTGACGGGCTGGAATGTCACCAATGCCGTCGCAGCCATCGCCAGGGCGAAGGCTGGCCTCACTGAAACGCAGAGCCTAGATCGCAAGACCCGGGATCTCTGGTCTACACGGGCGAAACGAGCGCGTACGTACGGCTTCCTTGCCGACCTGGATGGGCAGCCCGTTCTGACGGCCAAGGCCAGCGCGGCTCTCGGCGGATAGGGAGCGAGGACATGGCCAGCATTCAGAAGCGGACGAGGGACGGCAAGGTCACGTGGCGTGCCCACTACCGCACGCCGGATGGCATTCAGCGGAACAGGAGTTTCTCCCTTCGGCGAGAGGCCGAACGCTTCATCACCGAAGTCGAGGGGGCAAAGCTCGCCGGTACCTACATAGAGAAAGACCGGTCTGCGGTCAGGGTCGCGGAGTGGGTGGAGCGCTGGCTTGAGAGCCAGGCTCAGCTAAAGCCATCAACCCGAGAGAGGTACGCGGGCATCCTGCGAACCCACGTCACTCCGAAGTGGGGCAACTACCGTCTGCGCGACGTTTCGCACGCGGACATCCAGGGTTGGGTAAGCGAGGTGGCTCAGTCTCGGTCGGCCTCAACCGCGACCAAAGCTCACCGCGTCCTGTCACTAGCGCTAGGACTCGCCGTCCGTGACGGACGGCTACCAAGGAACCCAGCGGACAGCGTCCAGCTTCCGAGGATCGTGGCGAGGGATCGCCGGTACCTCACGCACGCCGAGGTTGAGCGCTTGGCGGCTGCCGCCGACGAGTACGGACCTCTCATCCTGTTCCTGGCCTACACGGGCGCCAGATTTGGCGAGGCTGCCGCCCTCCGGGTGAGTCGTCTGGATCTGCTGCGACGGCGGGTCGAGATCGCAGAGTCCGCGACCTCCGTGAACGGGAGGATCGTCTGGGGTACTCCGAAGGGTCATCAACGGCGGTCGATTGCCTACCCTCGGTTCCTCGTTGACGATCTCGCGGCGCTTGCTGCAGGCAAGCAGCCGGGCGACCTAGTCTTCGTCTCACCGCGTGGAGACGTTCTGAGGTCGTCGAACTTCCGTAGAGACGTGTTTGAACCAGCGGCCTACGCTGCCGGACTCTCGGGCCTCACTCCCCACGGCCTACGCCACACGGCTGCCTCGCTCGCCATCGCGTCCGGTGCGGACGTCAAAGTCGTCCAGCAGATGATGGGCCACAAGTCGGCGACCATGACCCTCGATCTTTACGGCCACCTGTTCACCGATCGGCTGGATGAGGTCGCGGACCGGATGGACAAAGCTCGCGCTGACGCTGCTGTTGCCCGCCCGTTGCCCGAGGGGACGGTCGTGGACCTTCAATCCGTCCGCAATGCGGCTGAAGGCCAGTAAAGATGGACCTTGTAGGAGTGCCCCCGGCAGGACTTGAACCTGCGACGCCCGGCTTAGGAGTCCGGCGCTCTATCCCCTGAGCTACGAGGGCGGGGAGTGCTACAAGTCCAGTAGCGCTGGGCTGTAGCGGTTGTGCGCCTAGAGTCTAGGCCAACCAATTTCGGCCTCGGTCCGGGTAGTGCCGTGATCTGTTCGCGCCACAAACCGAATGGCGCCAAGCCGATATCTCCAGGCCATGACTCAGAGACGGCGGCGCAGCGGCGATTGAATGGTGAATTCGGGTCCGCGGTCAGATGGTGAGCGCCGGTCGGTCATCGGTCCAGCGTCAGTCGGGGCCCGCGGGAGCGGGATACGCAGATCATCATGGTGGCGCCGCTGGCCCGTTCTGCCTCGGTGAGCAGGTCGTCGTAGTGGTCGATGTCGCCGCTGAGCACTTTGGTCTCGCACGTCCCGCAGATGCCCATTTCGCAGGACGAGGGCACGTCCACGCCGGCGGACCGGATTGCCTGCAGCACCGAGACTCCTGGCTGTACGACGAGAACGAGCCCCGATTGGGCCAGCTCGACCTCGAAAATGTCCGACCCGCGGTGGGCATCGCGTGCGGCGGGCTCGGCGGTGAACCGTTCCACGTGCAGCGACTGGCTCGGGACCCGCTCGGCGAGGGCGTCGAGCAGACCTACCGGCCCGCATGCGTACACGGCGGCTGACCCAATATCGAGTGCGCTCAGGTCCAGGCGGCCATCAACGTCGTCGGTGACGATCCGGGTGTCCACACCAAGGGCGGTGAGTTCATCGATGAAGGCCATGCTCGGCCGCGACCGGCCGACGTAGACCAGGCGCACGGCCGCGGTCCCGGCAGCCAGCGAACGTGCCATGGGCAGGATCGGGGTGATCCCGATCCCCCCGGCGATCAGTAGGTATTCCGGAGCCGAGTGAAGGGGGAAGTGGTTACGCGGCGCCGAGACCCGCACCCGGTCACCGACCTCGAGAGCCCGGTGCGCCTCGCGCGAACCGCCGCGCCCGCCGTCGACATCGAGCACCGCGATCCGGTAGCGGCGCAGGTCCGCGGGGTCCGAGCAGAGCGAGTACTGCCGGACGGTCCCGGAGGGCAGGTGCAAGTCCACGTGCGCACCAGGTTCCCAGGACGGCAGCATTTCGCCGTTGTGCCGGGCTAGCTCGAAGGATCGTATCTGGGCGGTCTCCATCCGTATCCCGACGACCACGACTTCAGGCGTCTCACTCACGGCTCAGGCCCCGCTGTTGGCGAGCACCGGCTCCGGCGCGTATCGGGCCGATACCCTCTCCATCAGTTCCCGGAAGGAGCGCCGGTAGCTAAGCGTGAACAGATCGGCCGGCACCGAGAACTCCTCCACCTCGCGGTCCCAGGGGACCTCCCGCGGGTCGAGCTCACCGACGATTGGTATGTCCTCGAGATAGACCATCTCCTCTACCCGCAGGCATTCCTGCAGATCATCGCCGCGGAACCCGACCTCGTTCGCGACTGCCCAGAAGATGACGACTTGGTCGTAGGCCACCGGGGACGGGAAGCCGGCCACGATCCGCTGGCCGAGGTCGGCGTAGTCATAGGTGATCGAGGCAAAGCCGGGGGCGGTGCATTGGTAGTGCATCGTGCAGTCGCCTTGGCTGGCCCAGTCGCCCTCGCCGGCGTCGAGCGGCCGGTCCAAGTAGACATCCAGCCCCTCGCGTCGGACTTGAAGCGGTTCGACAATCGGAGGGGTCGGGCCCATGGAGACTTGGTGCACGAACGGGAAGTGCGCGACGTCGCGGAAGTTCTCGATGGCCACCGCTACTCCGGTGTCGGACGGGATCGGAGTAGCGGCCAACCATTCCAGCTCCAGGCCAGCCCAGCGAGCTGGGGCGTACATGGGGGCTTCGGGCTCGGCTAAGCAGGTCCAGATGTGGCCGAACTGTTCTTGCGCGGGGTAGGTGGTGATGGCGGCGCGCGGCGGGATCTTGGCCTGGTCCGGTAGCGACGGGACCAGCGCGCAGGCGCCGGACTCTCCGGAGAACTGCCAGCCGTGATAGGGGCAGGCGATGTTGTTGCCGTGCACGGTGCCGTGGCCGAGGCTGCCCCCGCGATGTGGGCACCGGTTCGCGGTGACCCGGGCGAGGCCGTCGGTTCCGCGGAACACGGCCAGTTTCTCACCGAGCAGTACCGCGGGTACGGGGACGTCGGTGACATCGACCGATCGGGCGACCGGGAACCAGGAGTGGCGCATCGCGCGCGCGGCCTGGGCAGCGATCGTGTCGGCGCGGGGCATGGGGGTACTCACATTGTGGAACATGGGTCTTCCTTCGCGGTCCGTGTTGGGGTTGGTCAGTGCGGGCAGAGGCGGATCAGATGCCGACGATGCACGCGCCGCCGTTGACACCGATCGTCTGACCGGTGATGAAGGAGGCGCCGTCGCCGGCCAGGAACGCCACCACTGACGCGATTTCGCCTGGTTCGGCGAGCCGCCCGATGGGGATGACCGCCTGCTCGGCCTGCTGATATTCCTCGGGAACCATTCGGGTGATCACGGCGCCTGGGGTGACGGCGTTGACGAGGATCTGTCGGCCGGCGAACTCGGTGGCCATGGTTTTCATCAGGCCGAGTTGGGCGGCCTTGGCTGTCATGTAGCCGTAGCTGTGCCCGCCGGGTACCTGGCCCCACTGCGAGGAGACGAACACGACGCGGGCGTGGTCGCTGGCCAGCAGGTAGGGCAGCGCGGCCCGGGTCAGGTAGAGCGGCGCGTGGACGTTCACCATGAGCAGTCGGTGAAAGTCCTCGTCATCGGTGTCGGCGAGGCCCGTGCCGGAGTACATAAGTCCCGCGTTGTGGACGAGGATGTCCAGGCCGCCCATCGCGGAAGCGGCAGCTTCGCTGGCCCGCTCGCAGGCGGTTCGGGACGTCACGTCGGCTGCGAGGGCGTAGGCGGTCCCTCCGAGGGATTTGATCTCCTGTGCGGTGTTGGCGTTTTCGACCTCGTCCAGGTCGAGCAGCGTGACGCTCGCGCCGAGCCCGGCCAGGGTCAGGGCGTGGGCGCGGCCCATGCCGCGGGCAGCGCCGGTGACCAGCGCACGCCGGCCGTCGAGGCGGCCAAGCGAACTCGCAGCGGTGTAGGCGATCACAGCGACTCGGCAGGGTGAGGTTCGGTGATGTAGAGCATGTTGCCATCCGGGTCGTAAAACGGTCGGTAGCGATACCAGGTGCCGTTGGGGTGCTTCCAGGTGATCGTTTCCTCGGTGACCCATACGACCTTGCCCTGCAGTTGCTGCAGCGCTTCGTCCAGGTCATCTACCTCGAATGCGAACGAGTCCAGGCCCGGGGCGTTGTCCGGGTTGATCTCGGTCCGTCGGGGGGCGTGCTCGCCGACCTCGGATTTGAACACGTACAAGGTGAGGTTGCCCGCGTCGATCGCCGCCCACTCCTCCTCTGCCTGATACGGCAGGTAGAAGGACAACCCGAGAACGCCGTGATAGAAGTCGACGAGGCGAGCTACGTCGTGGGTGAGGATGTCCATGTTGTCGATGCGTTTGAGCGCGATCATGATCTAACTCCCGATTCGGTCGAGGCCAGGCACGGCGTCCCAGCGGTGCAATGAACGGCGGCCTGCGCGAGGTCCAGGCGCACGGTCGCCAGCGTCTGGTACTGCTCGGTTTGCGGGTCGGCCGGGTCCGGGTGGCAGCACAATGCCCCGCTGCCGCCGGCGTGATCGGTGAGCACGGCCACTGCGCCAGCTACGTCCAGTTCGTGCCCCCGCCCGACGAGTTCGCGCTGCAGGACCTCGTAGCGGGCGATGGTGTCCGGGGCGTCGGTCGGCTCGGTGTCACCCTCGGCCGCCTCCGGGGCGAGGAAGTGGTTGGTGTGGAGCAACAGGTCGTCCAGGGCGGGGACGAAGCTTGGGCCACCGGGCCAGATCTCCGCGGTCACGGCCGTTGGGCCTTCCGCGCCGGGACCCATCACGGTGAGCGCGGTGGAGGCCGAGACCGTCGCGGAGCTGACGAGCGACAGCGCGCTGTCGACATCGACGGCGGTGTCCAGGACGGCGCGAGCGATGACGTGCACGGGTACACCGACCGGGCCGTGGCCGTCGGCGCGGTGGTGCAGGATGTTGAACAGCGCGCCGACGCCCGCGGAGTTCACTCCGATCTTGGCGAGGATTCCGTACTCCGTGACCGTCGTCGTCCGGCGCCCGTCGGCGTGCTCGATCTCCCAGACGAGCCAGTTGCCTGCCATGCCTACGAACCAGTCCCAGTTCTGTACTGCGACCATGTGGTCGGCGCCGAGGGCGACGATGGTGGAGCATTCGCCGGGTGTGCGTGCGCCGCCTTTGTTTCGGAGGGCCGCGAGGATCTCGGTGCGTGCGTTGAGGGCCGCAATTGTCGTTGCGGTCTGACCGCAACCGCGTGCGATGCCGTGCAGCTCCTCGGCGAGTTCGGGAGTCCACGCCTCGATTCTGTCCAGAGCCTGGGCGCCGAAGGCCGGCAGGCTCCAGGACTGGTCTGTGGTGACGGCCGAAAACAGTTCGGAGTAAGCCGATAATGTGCGCGCGATCGGTTCGCGGTGGGCCTCACCGAACTGCTCGCCCCGGTGTCGGGGGGAGGCAGGTTCTGAGACGAAGCGGGTGACCATTTCTCAGCGTTCCAGCAATGGTCGGGCGTGGGCGGCGACGTCGGCCAGGGTCGCGAACCACACGTCGTCGGAGGCGATCTTTTCCACGAAGCGTTCCAGCTCGACGAAGCGCTGTCCGCGACCGATCACCTCCGGGTGCATGGTGAAGGTGAGATGGCGCCGCTCGGCGACCGCGAGCTGGTAGTCGGCCAGCCAGGAGGAGTACAGCTCAGCGGGTGCAGTTTGGTTGCCACCGCCGTCTATGTTCCAACCGAAGCGGGGCCAGTCGTCCAGAGACCAGTGCACCGGCAGCTCCAGGACAGTGCGGTCCTGCCACTGCTCGAAGTAGGGCCGGTCATCTCCCATGCAGGAGGAGTCGTAGTCGAAGCCGAACTCCAGCAGCAGATCGAAGGTCTCGGGAGTGAGCTCCCAGGAGGTGGAGCGATACCCTACCGGTCGCGGCGCGCCGGCTCGTTGCAGCGCGGCCAGGCCTTCGGTGATCTCGTGGCGTTGGACGTCGGGGCTGACTTTGTCGCTGCGGACGTGCAGGTAGCCGTGGTGGGCGACCTCGTGGCCGCCCTGCAGGATCGTCTCGACGAGCGCGGGATGAGTGTCAGCGGTGTGGCCGGGAACGAAAAAGGTGGCTGGCACTTCGAACCGGGCGAGCAGGTCCAGGATCCGTGGCATGGCCCGGACCACTCCGTAGCGGCCTTCGGACAGGATCGTGAGGCGGCGGCGGTATCCCTCGCCCTCGCCCAGCCAGCCGGCCTCGGCGTCCACGTCGAAGCTCAGCGAGACCGCAGCCTGCCCGCGTGGCCAGTTCCAGTCAGCGACGTCGACCATCTGAGCTCACTCCCCGGCCGGTTCGAGGCGACCGGCGTCGTCCAGCCGCGAGACCTGCACGTCGGGCGGCACGACCGTCGGGGCGGCGGAGCGCCAATGGAGGGTGGACTTGTCTTGCACGACGACCCGGTAGGCGTAGAGCAGCACGGACAGTGATAGAACGGCAACGCCGATCAGCAGCTCGCGGGTCCCGCCGTATCCGGTGACGCTGGAGTGCGTGACGCCGAAGTACAGCAGTACCAGGTCGACGATGGTGAGTGCTACCGCGATCGGGGTCCAGATGGCGCCGAGTTTGATCGGGCGTCGGGCGCCGGGTCGGTCTTTGCGCAGTAGCAGGAATCCGCTGATCGCGAAGACGTGCATCAGCACATAGCCGAGGTTTCCTGCGATCAGGATCGCCAGGGTATTGCCCAGGAACAACACCAGGATCACGTTCAGAACGAAATCCAGTGTCATCGCCCGGCCGGGCACCTTGAACCGGTTGAGCTCTCCTAGCTGGCGCAGGGTGAGGCCGTCGCGGCTGCTGCCGTAGAGCACCCGGCCGCCGTCGGCGCTGGTCATGAGCATCATCAGGAGCAAACCGGCGATCAGGCAGACGGTCATGATGAAGGAGCCGTGGCCGCCGAACAGCCGGGCGAACGCGGCGCCGTAGAAGGTGGTCGGATCGGCGTCGATCGCTTTTTGTCCGGCCAGGCCGGAGACACCGAAGGGCATCAGGACATACACGGCGAGAACGATGAGCGCACTGCCGCGCATGGCCAGCCGGGTGTCGCGCACGGTGTCCTTGAACTCGGGCACGAAGGATGCGGTGGCCTCCACCCCGTACACCGACCAGGCCATGACGAAGATCCATGTCAGCGCGGTTGGCAGTCCGATCCAATGATGGGTGCCAGGGGTTCCGGAGCTGAAGTCTCCGGCGCTCCACTTGCCGGTGACGAACGGCAGCACGATGAAGAACACGATCGGGATCATTAACAGAACGCCCATCGCCATCATCGTCCACACCGCCGGCTTCATGCCCAGCACGTTCGCCGCCCAGCCCAGGAAGATGACCAGCACGGCGATCAGGTGCGGCAGGCCGACGTGCACACTGCCGTCATAGAACGACCACGTGGCGTGGGGGAACCACTGCGCCTGCACCAGATCCCCGATGAGCAGGCCGTAAATCGCTAGCGAGGACGACCAGGCGAACCAGTACGCGAAGGTAGCCAGCGGGCCTACCAGGTTCACCCGGCTCTTCCATGCCTCGTTGGCGTACACCGCTACGCCACCGGCCTTGTGCGGCAGCAGGCCGGCTACCTCCGAATACGCCCAGTTGTGCATCGTGGCCAATACAGCGGTGATTGCCCACAGCGCGATCGCCGTCCAGACCCCGATTGCGCCGATCGAGGCGCCCAGACTCACGAACAGCGCGGCCGGCATCGCCATGTTGATCGTGACACCGTCCCACCAGCGCAACGTCTTCTCGAACTCGTGATTGGCGACGGCGTCACTGGACGATCCGTGGGTCACGTAGGGGTGTGCCATGGCTCGATCCTCCGGGATCCGATTGTGGTCTTCCGGCCGCGTCACGCGGCGAGACTGACGAGATGCGACGTAATGCGAGCCCGTGAAGGTCTACTGCCTCGCGTTCAGCCGTTTCGAGTACGCTAGACCACGCAATGCACCAATGACAAGACCTCCAACGTTTGAAATTGCGATTTAACATTCGCCCGGCAGCTCGCAGTGCGCAACCGAGGCCGCCCCTTGCCACGCAATACATCAATCGAGACCTACGATGAGTGCTATGACCGAGGCACAGCCCGACGTGTTGGACCGGGCCATCATCCGCGAGCTCGAACGAGATGGCCGCCGGCCGTTTCGGGAAATCGCACGTTCCTTGGACGTGTCCGAAGCGACGATCAGGGCCCGCTATAGGCGGCTCACCGATTCCGGCACGCTCAAGATCGTCGCGTTCTCCGATCCCGCCGCGATGGCGATGGACCGGCTCGCGCTGGTGTTTCTCAAGGTCGGCCCCGAGCGGCACGACTCCGTCGCCAAAGCCCTCACTGCTCGGCCCGAGGTCAGCTATGTCTCCACAGTGCTCGGCAGCTTCGATCTGTTCGCCCAAGTGCTCGTAGCCGATGACACGGCCCTCTGGGGCTTCTTGCAGGACGTGGTCCGGCCGCTACCCGGCGTGCTCGAAACCGAGTGCACACTCGAGATCAAGGTCCACAAGCTGTGGTTCGAAAACGCCTTCTAAGCTAGAGAATCCAGCGGCAGAGCGCCCGTCTGTGTTCCCCTTCAGCCGCATGACCTTGTCGGCGACGCGGGGCCCATTGCATCGCGATCGCCGTCGGCGGCAAGGTGCACGTACTCGATTGACGTCGTCGGCCGGGGCTGTGCGGACCAGCGGGATGCTGCCGTCCGGTCGTGCGCTTCGTCGTCGGGGCGCGCATCATTGGTGCATGAACATCGAGTTGCTGGTCGTGCCTGACTGCCCGAACGAGTCAGCGGCGATCGACTTGATCAACACCGCGGTGGCAGACACGGCAGTGACGGCCACCGTCACCACGACGGTGATCAGTACCTTCGAGGTGGCCGTTTCCCGCGGTTTCGTTGGGTCGCCGACGATCCTGATCAATGGACACGACCCGTTCGCGCAGGGCGGCAGCGGGGTCGGCCTTGCGTGCCGGGTCTATCCGACGCCGACCGGGTCGGCCGGCCTTCCGCCGCTGCGGGACTTACGGCAGGCCCTCAAGCGTGAGGCCGCATCAGGGAAGACGTTTGCCTAACCGCCGAATGGGGCGACCAATCCACTTACTCTGATGCCAGCCACGGCGCACCACCTCGCGCCGCAGGACCCGCATTCCGTTGCGAGCGCGCACTGCAATCCCGGTGCGTGACCGGTCCTCGATCTCCCACGCCCAGTTCTTGACCGAGTAGGCGCACCGCACGCAGATCGTCACCTCAGGGTGGTTACCCAGGTGCACCATCGCCTGTGGGTCGTTGATCTGCCCGCAGCACCAACACTGAGACCGTTGGGCGAACTCGTCCTCCACACCGACCGACGTCATGGCGCCCACGCTCCCCCCGATCGTGTGACGGAGCAAGGGTCGCCGATCGTGCCGCGTCGATTCGAGGGGGTCTGACTGTGGCGTTCGCTTCGGCGGCTGATGAAGTTCGGACTCACCCCCGACTGGCTAAGCCCGGGTCTCGATGTAGCCGGCCAGTTTGCTCATGGCCATTGCCCAGCCCGTGGCGCCGGGCGAATCGGCCGGTATGCCGACGTGGGTGATGACCATTCTCGTACGGTCCCCGAGGTCTTCGAGTTCGACTCGGACTTCGGTTGTGGTGGGGTGGCCCGCTGGCATGCCCAGCTCCGAGGGAGCGATGATGTCGCCGTCCGCATTGGAAACAGAGTCTGTGTAGACGAGGCGCGCGTTTTCGATGACCTCGCGGTACTCGCCGGTGAACCACATGCGCACGGGGCCGTCGGGCGTGGTGACCTCCATACAGATCAGCCGGGTTCCGCCGACTCGTACGTCCATCTTGGCGACAGGGATGGTCGCTCCCGTTGGCCCGTACCAGGCCGAGAAGTGTTCCGGATCGGTCCACATTTGCCAGATCAGATGTGCGGGAGCATCGAAGGTTCGCTCGATGGTCACAGCATTCTGGGCGTTCAGGCCGTCAGTCATCGTGTCCCTCCGTCGTCGGTTGTGATCGCAGTCGGTTGAGGTAGTCGTCCATCCTGTCCAATCGGGCCTCCCAGACGGGGCGGTACTGCTCGGCCCACGTCGCAACATCTGCGAGCGGGCTGGCGTCGAGGGCGCAGGGGCGGTACTGCGCATGGTGGCCGCGTGTGACGAGCCCAGCCCGTTCGAGCGTTTTGATGTGCTTGGAGATTGCGGGAAGCGTCAGGTGAAATGGCGCTGCGAGTTCGTTCACCGTGGCCTCGCCCCGGGCGAGATGGGCAAGGATGGCGCGCCGCGTCGGGTTGGCGAGCGCGGCGAAGGTCTCGCTGAGCTGGTCTTCGGCGCTGGCCGTTGTCGTCACGATCACGCTACTTTCCAGTGCGGCTAATTAACCAAATAGGAAAGTACAGTGCGACGGTACCGGCGTCAATAGCGCGCTCGGTGAAGCATGCCGCTCGATCACGACCACGCTTACAGGGCGGTTCGCCTGTCCCAGAGCGTGATAGGTCTGCCCGCCGCGCAACGAAAGCCGTTGCCTCCGCTCGCGAGCTGCGGCGACTCGGACGAGGAGTTCTACGATTGAGCGGTGCCGGTCAACATCGTGACGTCGATCGAGATTGCTTGCCCGAGGGCGGAGGTCTCCGTCTTCGCCGCTGATCCTGACAATGCCACTGCGTGGTACTCGAACATCAAGTCGGTCGAGTGGCAGACAGCTCCCCCGCTGGCCGAAGGCTCGGAAATTGCCTTCGTCGCGAACTTCCTGGGACGGCGCATCGCGTACACCTACAGGGTTGTCGAACTGGTCGTGGGGCAGCGGTTCGTCATGAGCACTGAGCAGGGGCCGTTCCCGATGCGGACCGAGTATTCCTGGGTCGACGCTGCGTCCGGAACGCTGATGACCCTGCGGAATTCCGGCCAACCGTCAGGCTTTGGCGCCATCGCCGCACCGGCCTTGGCGGCGGCAATGCGTCGAGCCAACAACAAAGACCTCCTTCGATTGAAGGCCATTCTGGAATCGCACCACCGGGACGGGGCGCGTCCTCACCCTGTTTCCTAGCCCACGCCGTACTCCGTGCCCCACCACGCTGACAGGTGCGACGAGGTGGGCTTCGCGGCATGACGAGCCTCGCCGCAGGCCGCAGGCCGCAGGCCGCAGGTCACCGGTCACCGGTATTCGGTGAGAGACAGAACGTTCCCGTCGGGGTCGGTGAACCAGGCGACCCGATCGCCGTTCGGAGTTGTCCAGACACCCTGGGCATCCTGTTCCATGCCGTCGAAGCGAGAGAACACGACGCCGGCAGCGCCCAGTTCGGCGACGCTTGCGCCGATGTCGGCGACGCGCCAGCCGAGCACGGTGTACCCAGCGTGGGCGACCTCGGCAACCACGGTGATGCGCAGCATCGTGCCGTTGGCGTCGAACACACAGGCATACGCGTTCTCGTCCAGCACGGACAGTCCAAGCACGTCTTGGTAGAACCGCCGCGCCCTCGCGAGGTTCGTGGTCGGGGTGAAGGCGACGAGGTCGCTCGTAGCAAGCATGTGAACCTCTCAGCGGTGGGCGGTGGGCGGTGGGCGGTGGGCGGTAGGCGGTGGGCGGACGCGGCGCGACTTCAGCGCCACTGGGTCAGGCCGAGCGCGATCAGGCGTAGTTGCCGCTCTGCCCGCCTGGTGACATCGGCGATGGCGTCGTCATCGGGTCCGTCGAGTTCGGTAAGCGCCTGGATGGTGTGCAGCATCGCACCCACCATCAGATCGGCCGCCATGCGCAGATCCTCCGTCTGGAAGTCCGCCAGTGCCGGCATCCGGGCCAGGTCTGCGGTCAGCTCGACCGTGAAAAGGTCCAGGGCGTCGCGAATGGCCCGCGCGACCGCAGGCACCCCGCTGGCCCGTTCCCGGATCAGGAACCGGAAGTCGGCTTCGCGCTCAGCCACCTGGCGCACCAGGATCGAGACGCTCCCGGCGATCGGATCGGCGACCTGCGCCTGCCTCGCCTGCCTGATCAACTGACGCAACGTGGCGGTGCACTCTTCCACCACGGCCACGCCGAGCTCGTCCATCGAGGCGAAGTGGCGGTAGAACGCGGTCGGCACGACACCCGCGGCCCGCGCCACTTCGCGCAGGCTGAGGCCCGACAGACTGCGATCGGCCAGCAGCGTCAACGCCGAACCGACCAGGGCCTGTCGGGTCCGCTCTTTACGCTCGGCCCTGCTGCTGGTCGAGGTCACGGCGGGAGTGTACAACTGTGCACTCAACTTCGAGCCGGATTGCCGCCGGGTCAGGATTCGTCGGTCAGCTTGCGCAGCAACCGGTGCAGGTTGCGTTGCTCGGCTTCGGACAGGCGTCCGAACATCCGCTCGGCCTCCTCCGAGCGAGCCGAACGGATGTCGGCGCTGGCCTTGCGTCCCGCGGCCGACAGGGAGACCTGCGTTGCGCGCCGGTCGGACGGATCAGCGGACCGCTCGACGAACCCGATTCGTTCCAGGTCGTCGATGACCTCGGTGGCCGAGCGCGCCGCGATACGCAGGTGTTCCGACAGGGCGGAGGGGCGCATCGATCCGTACCGGTCCAGGGTGCGCATCGCCCGTGCCTGAGAGGGCGTCAGGTTCCAGGACGAGAGCCACTGGGCCGAGTTGCGCCGCAACTGTCGGGCCACCGCCCAGAAGGCCTCGGCCAGCGATTCGTCCCCAGAGCGCTCCACGGGAACAAAGTACCAGGACTTGCTGTTGTAGCCTCATGATGAGGTAACCTCAGTAAATTAGCTTGTGCCTCAGACTTTCACTCCTACAGACCACGGGAGGTCTCATGCAGTCCACTCCCACCCCGCCCCCCACCTTCGCCGGCCGTCGCTGGAAGGCCGATGGCCGCAACTCCGCCGACGAGAAGCGCGAGGCCAAGCAGGTCTCGCTGCTGCGTATCGGCCGGCTCTTCACCCCCTACCGTTGGCCGCTGCTGATCGTGACGGCCATCATCGTGGCTTCGTCCATCGTCTCCCTGGCCTCTCCGTTCCTGCTGCGGGCCGTGATCGACTCCGCGTTGCCGAGCCAGAACGTCGGGCTGCTGCTCGCTCTCATCCTCGGCATGATCGCGGTCGCCGCGGTGACCTCGGTCTTCGGCGTGGTCCAGACCTGGATCAGCACCCGAATCGGCCAACAGGTCATGCACGGCCTACGTACCAGCGTCTTCAGCCACCTGCAACGACAGTCCCTCGGCTTCTTCACCCGTACCCGTACCGGTGAAGTGCAGTCGCGCATCACCAACGACATCGGCGGGATGCAATCGGTCGTCACATCGACGGCAACCTCGGTCGCGTCCAACCTCACGACTGTCGTGGCCACCATCGCCGCCATGCTCGCGCTGTCCTGGCGGCTGTCGCTGATATCGCTGATCGTGATGCCACCGGCGATCTACTTGACGCGCAAGGTGGCCCGGATGCGGCGCGACATCACCGCCCGCCGCCAGTCGGAGCTGGCCGACCTCAACGTCACGATCGAGGAAGGCCTTTCGATCAGCGGTATTCAGCTCGCGAAGACGATGGGGAGCGGCCCCGCCCTCATTCGCCGGTTCAGCGAATCGTCGGTCCGACTGATCGATCTGGAACTACGGTCGGAGCTGGCCGGACGGTGGCGGATGGCCTCCATGAGCGTCATCTTCGCCGCGGTGCCGGCCGCGATCTACCTGGCCGCGGGACTGCCCGCGACCCGCGGCGGCATGACCATCGGCACCCTGGTGGCCTTCACCACCCTGCAAGCCGGCCTGTTCCGTCCACTGATGGGGCTGCTGAACGTCGGTGTGTCGCTCACCAGCTCACTGGCCCTCTTCGCCCGCATCTTCGAGTACCTCGACCTACCGGTGGAGATCGACGAGCCCGCCGACCCGGTGAGCGTCGATCCCGCCGCCATTCGCGGTGAGGTCCGCTTCCACGGCGTCAGCTTCTGCTACCCCGGCGCAACGAAGGCCGCCGTCGATGACGTCGACCTGGTCGTACCGGCGGGGAACACCCTCGCGATCGTTGGCGAAACCGGTTCGGGTAAGAGCACACTGGCCGCCCTTGTCGCCCGCCTGTACGACCCGAGCGCCGGCCGAATCACCATCGACGGTATCGACCTGCGCGATCTCGCCCTGACCGACCTGGCCGCGATCGTCGGTGTGGTGAGCCAGGAAACGTACCTGCTGCACACCACCGTGCGGGAAAACCTTCGCTACGCCAAGCCCGACGCCACCGATGCCGAGATCGAATCCGCCGCGCGGGCCGCCCAGATTCACGAGCTGATCGACTCGCTGCCCGAGGGCTACGACACGATGGTCGGCTCGCGGGGTCACCGGTTCTCCGGCGGCGAGCAACAACGAATCGCCATCGCCCGGACCCTGCTGCGCAATCCGCGCGTGCTCGTGCTCGATGAGGCCACCAGCGCCCTGGACAACGAGACCGAGCGGGCCGTGCAGCACGCCTTCGACGAACTGGCCCGCGGACGAACCACCATCACCATCGCCCACCGGCTGTCCACGGTCCGCGACGCCGACGGGATCGTGGTCATCGACGCCGGTCACGTTGTCGAGGCGGGTAGTCATGAGCAACTGCTCGAACGGGCCGGACGATATGCCGCGTTGGCTGCGTGAACTCGCAGCTCCTGGAACGCACAGCTCACCAGTGGTCGACCGACCGCACCTGCACGATCGCCTCGCCCGCCTCGTCGCTGGCCGCCAGATCCACCACGGCGTCGATGCCCCAGTCGTGGTCGCCGTCCGGGTCGTCGAAGACCTGCCGCACCTGCCACTCGTTCGTGGTCTTGGTGATCTGCAACAGCTGCGGATTGCGTGCATCGGCCGAGATACCGATCCGGTCGTACTCGGCGAAGTAGCCGTCCAGCGCGTCCTCCCAGTCCTGAGCTGACCACGCCTTGGGCTGGGACAGGTCGGCGAGCAGATCGTAGCGACGTCGTGCGGCCAGTTCGACCCGACGGAACAAGGCGTTTCTCACCAGGACGGTGAACGCCCTGGTGTTCGAGGTCAGCGTCCTGACCGCGGGGACATCGCCCGGCTCCAGGGCGGAATCCTCACCTGCGCGCAACTGCTCCCATTCGTCCAGCAATGACGAGTCGACCTGGCGTACGAGTTCTCCCAGCCACGCGGTGACGTCCTCCACCGGTTCGGTCCGGGCGGCCGCCGGGACCGAGGACCGCAAGGCCCGGTACGCATCGGACAGGTACCGCAGTACCAATCCCTCCGAGCGGGTCAGACCGTAGAGGGATACGTATTCGCCGAAGGTCATGGCCCGCTCGTACAGGTCGCGCACTATGGACTTGGGCGACAGCTCGAAGGCCGCCAGCCAGGGATGCGATTGACGGTAAATGGAGAAGGTCGCCTCGAGGAACTCCGCCAACGGCTTGGGATAACTGACGTCCTCGAGCAGTTCCATCCGCTCGTCGTACTCGATGCCGTCGGCCTTCATGGCGGCCACGGCCTCACCCCGGGCCGCGAACTGCTGTGCCGACAGGACCTGCCTCGGGTTCTCCAGGGTCGACTCCAGTACGGAGACGACGTCCAGCGCAAAAGACTCCGAATCGACGTCCAGTACCTCTATGGCGGCCAGCGCGAACGTCGACAAGGGTTGATTGAGCGCGAAGTTCAAGGGCAGGTCCACGGTCAGCCGCACCGTCCGGCCGAACTGGTCGGGGACCTCCAACCGTTCGATCACCCCTGCGGCCAATAGGGATCGGTAGGCGGCAATGGCTTGGCGCACGTGGTGACGCCTGCGGGACACCGGTTCGTGGTTGTCGGTCAGCAGCCGCTTCATCGCGGCGAAGGCGTCGCCCTCGCGAGCGATCACGTTCAACAACAGGGCGGGCGTCACCGCGAAGTGGGAACCGAGCTGCTCGGGCGCGGCTTCGATCAGACGATCGTGGGTCGCCTTCGACCACGAGACGAATCCCTCGGGCGCCCTCTTACGAACGACCTTCCGCCGCTTCTTCTCGTCCTCACCCGCCTTGGCCAGCAGCTTGACGTTCTCGACTTCGTGCTCGGGTGCCTGCACCACGACCGTGCCCGCGGTGTCGAACCCGGCCCGGCCGGCGCGCCCGGAGATCTGATGGAACTCCCGGGCCTGCAACTGCCGGGTGCGCACCCCATCGTATTTCGACAGGGACGAGAACAGCACGGTACGGATGGGGACATTGATGCCGACGCCCAGCGTGTCCGTGCCGCAGATGACCTTGAGCAGGCCGGCCTGCGCGAGCTTCTCCACCAGGCGGCGGTATTTGGGCAGCATGCCCGCGTGATGAACCCCGATGCCGTGCCGGACCAACCTCGACAGCACCTTGCCGAAGCCGGAGCTGAAGCGGAATTCGCCGATTGCGACGGCGATCATGTCCCTTTCGGCGCGACTGGCCACGTTGATCGAGGTGAGCGCCTGCGCCTGTTCCAGCGCCGCGGCCTGGGTGAAGTGCACGATGTAGATCGGGGCCTGCTTGGTCTGCAGCAACTCGATGACGGTCTCCTGCAGACCGGTCACCGAGTAGTAGTGATGCAGGGGCACCGGACGCTGCGCGGAGGACACCAGCGCGGTTTCGCGTCCGGTGCGCCGCGACAGGTCGTCGAGGAAGAAATCGACATCGCCGAGGGTCGCCGACATCAACAGGAACTGGGATTTGTTCAGTTCCAGCAAGGGAATCTGCCACGCCCAGCCACGGTCCGGATCCCCGTAGTAGTGGAACTCGTCCATGATGACCGTGCCGACGTCGGTGCTGGGACCCATCCGCAGCGCGAGGTTGGCCAGTACCTCGGCAGTGCAGCAGACGATGTCGGCGTCCTGGTTGACGCTGGCGTCGCCGGTGAGCATCCCGACCCGCTCGGCGCCGAAGGTATCGGACAGCTCGAAGAACTTCTCGCTGACCAGCGCCTTGATCGGAGCGGTGTACACGCTGCGCCGGCCGGCCGCCAACGCCGCGAAGTGAGCCCCGGTGGCCACCAGCGACTTCCCGGAACCGGTCGGCGTGGCCAGGATGACGTTGGCGCCCGAGACGAGTTCGATCAGGGCCTCACTCTGCGCCGGGTACAGCTCGAGCCCGCGTCCGGACGTCCAGCCTTCGAAGGCGGCGAAGACCGAATCCGGTTCGTCGGGCAGTCCGACGAGCAGGTCAGGCAGGCTGGCGGTCACTGCACCCACCCTAGTGCGGTCCTGCTACCTCCTCGTCCTGCCTGTCCCGGCCTAAGGAAGGTAGTACATCGGGTTCGGGATCTTGAAGGTCTTGTCGCCGTACCCGCCCCGGAGATCGGAGAATTGGTCACCGAAGTTGGCCACCAGGTCATAACCGAGGGACTCGATGTGCTTGCGGGTCTGGGACTTGTACTCGGTCGTCGTGCAGGTGGCCGCCGCGCACCGGATGTAGGACGGCTGATTGCCGGCGGTGTACTTGAGGTACAAGTGGGCGGTGTCCAACGGGACCTGGTAGCCGACCTTGGACAGGTTCGTCACCGTCCCCGCCCGCTGGGTCTCCGGACGTCCGGTCAGGAAGAACACGGTGTAGCCCTTGGACGAGGCCCAGTTCACCAGCGCCGGCATGCCGTACACCTCGGGGAAACGGGCGTTGTTGACGTAGTCGGCGTTCGTCATCGGGTTGTAGGAGAAACCCGAGAAGATCTCGTAGTTGTAGGTGTTCAGCGTGGTGTCGTCGATGTCGAAGACCACCGACTTCTTGCCCTCGGCCGGCTTGACTCGGGCATGGGCGAGATAGGACCTGGCCTTCGCCTCGATGCCGTGAACCTCCTTGGCGTAGTTGCCCGTCGTGGAGGGCACGTGGTCTGTGCCGACGACGGTGTCGCCGTAGTAGGCCTTGATCTTGTTCTCTACGAGGGTGACGTTCGGGATCGAGTCGCCGCGTGTGGGGGCGACGGTGCTGCTCGGCGGCGCCGGATGCGCCGGATGCGCGATGTGCCCGCTGTTGCCGTGCGCCGAGGCGGTGGTGATGCCGCCGAACGTCAGCCCGAGCGCCGCGATCAAGGCTCCGGTCAGGAGGGGCCATCTGCCGCTCAGGCGGGTACGTCCGGCGGGTGCCCCCGAGGTCATCTCAGCACTCATGGATCTCTTCCTCCGTGTCGCGATGCGTCCAGGCACGAGGTCGTCGTGCACCCACACTTGTACACATGAGGTGAGAAACTGGATGTAAAGCCCGCAAATCCCCACACGTTGACGTTGCCCTTGTTGCGCGCAACGAGGGCAACCTCAACGGGTTGGGACGCGCAACGAGGGCAACCTCAACGGGTGAGGACGCGCAACGAGGGCAACCTCAACGGGTTGGGACCCGCAACGAGGGCAACCTCAACGTCAGGCCAAGCGGGTGACCTCGACGACGACGCCCAGTCCGGACGACTTGGGCCCGGAGTAGATGCCCTTCAGCGGCGCGACATCGTCGTAGTCACGTCCCCTGGCCACCGCCACGTGCTGGTCGGCGACCTCACGTCCGTTCGTCGGGTCGTAGCCGACCCACTCGCCGTCCCACCACTCGACCCAGGCGTGGCTCTCACCCGCGACCGTTTCCCCGATCTCTGCCGAGGACTTGGGATGCAGATAGCCCGAGACGTAGCGGCACGGTACGCCGAGCGAGCGAAGCATGGCCAGCGTGACGTGCGCAAAATCCTGGCAGACACCCTTGCGTTCCTGCCAGGCCTGCAAGCCGGACGTGTGGACCCCGGTGGCGCCGAGGCGGTACTCCATCGCCGCCCGGATCGCCTCGTTGCAGGCGATGGCGGCGTCGGCGGGCGCCGAGGTACCGGCGCTCTCGCGCGCCAACGCGGACAACTCACCGTCGGGGTCGGTGCGCGGGGTGAACGCCAGCCACTCCGCGAACTGGTCACGCACCTGATCGGTGCCGAGTTCCCCCCAGCCGAGCGAGGCGAGCGAGCTCAACGCCCGCGGCCGCAGCGCGGTCTCGACCACGCTCGTCGAGGTGACGACCAGTTCGCTGTGGGGGGAGTGGATGTCGAACGCGGTGACCTGAGTGCCCCAGTAGTCCCGGTAGCGGAACACGCTGGCCGGCGGCGAGATCTCGACCCGGGACTCCAGGGTGGTCTGGGTCGAGTCCGACAACGGCGTCATCCGCGCCTCGTTGAACGAGGACACCACTTCGCCGTCGTAGGAGTATCCGGTGCGGTGGCGCACCCGCATGCGCCAGGTCATCGGCACATCCCCGCTCGGCTCATCGTCACGCTCCCTTTCCGACCCACTCGATCACGGCGTGCGGAAAATACCGGGTGCCGACGGCACTGGTGGCGTCTGCGCACGCGGTCTGGACCGCTTCGAGATTGCCCTGGAGATCCTGCATCATCTCGTCCACGCCGAGGAACTCCAGCCCGGTGCGGGCCCGGCCCAGCTGCCGCCGAGCCGGATCGTCCGTGCCGACCCGGCCGTCACCGCCCCGGTCCAGTTCCTGGATACGGTCCTCGGCCCGGGACAGCGCGAAGAACAGCGAGCGCGGAAAGAGCCGGTCGAGCATGAGGAACTCCCCGGCGGTCCGGTCACTGACCCGGCCCCGGTAGGTGCGCAGGTAGGCCTCGTTCGCCCCGCAGGCACGTAACAACGTGGTCCAGTTCGGGCCGGACGTGCCGGTGGCGCGGGTGGTCAGCAAGCGGGCCGTCATGTCGACCCGTTCGATACTGCGGCCCAGGTCGAGGAAGAGCCAGCCCTCGTCCCGGCTCATGGTGGAGTCCGCGACGCCGCTGGCCAGCGCGGTACGTTCACGCACCCACTGGAAGAACCGGTGCGGTCCCATGCGCTCGGCCCGCCGGCGTTGTTCGGACAGGTCCAG
Organism: Jatrophihabitans telluris; assembly: GCF_023516435.1. Taxonomy (GTDB): domain Bacteria; phylum Actinomycetota; class Actinomycetes; order Mycobacteriales; family Jatrophihabitantaceae; genus Jatrophihabitans_A; species Jatrophihabitans_A telluris. Next base: position 882,461 of record NZ_CP097332.1, read on the forward strand.
GTAGGTGAGGTTGAGTGCCTCCCAGAGCTCGGAGGACACCGAGTCGCGAGCGCTGCGGGCGTTGACCCGGCCGGCGGCGAGGGCGCCGGTGATCGAGGACGCGGCCTGGCGATCGTAGGCGAGTTGCTGCAGCACTTCACGAACACCGACCGGGCTGCCGTCCTCGGGCATCGGCCGGCCCATGACCTCGAACAGCGACCGGCAGGCCTCGTCCTCGACGGAGGCGTCCTCGAGGATCTGCTGCAGGTAGATGTCCAGGATGCGGGCCGTGTCGTCGGCGCGTTCGATGTAGCGGCCGATCCAGAACAGCGACTCGGCGATCCGGCTCAGCATCGCGACCCCCTCACTGCTGGCCCTGCTGTTGCTGCTGGGACTGGGCGTTGTTCGGTCCGACGTCCTGGGTCCGTTCCGCGACCCGGCTTTCGGTGGTGCGCATCGAGCGCACCACGGGGAACGCGCCGGTGGCCAGCTCCTCCGGGGCGGGCATCGGGCGTCCGACCTCGGCGTCGGTGGCGATGGCCGAGGCGGCATCGTCCTGCGGCGAGTGCCACTGCCGGTCGATGACAAGGGTGTCCTTCGAGCCGCCGCCCTGACTGGAGTTGACGACCAGCGACCCTTCGGGCAGGGCGACCCGGGTGAGACCGCCGGGCAACACCCAGACGTCCTCGCCGTCGTTGACCGCGAACGGGCGGAGGTCGACGTGACGTGGCGCGATCTTCTCGCCGATGACCGTAGGGACCGTGGACAGGTGGACGACCTGCTGGGCGATCCAGCCGCGGGGGTCCTCGAGCACCTTTGCCCGCAGCACCTCCAGCTCCGCCTTATCCGCTTGCGGGCCGATGACGATGCCCTTGCCTCCGGAGCCGTCGACCGGTTTGAGGACGAGCTCGTCGAGCCGGTCGATCACCTCGGCGAGGTGGTCGGGCTGTTCCAGCCTGAAAGTGTCGACGTTGTCGATCAGCGGTTCCTCGCGGAGGTAATAGCGCACCAGGTCCGGGACGTAGGTGTAGAGCAGCTTGTCGTCGGCGACCCCGTTGCCGACTGCGTTGGCGATGGTGACGTTGCCGGCACGGGCCGCGGTCAGCAGGCCGGGGCAGCCCAGTACCGAGTCCGGCTTGAAGTGCACCGGGTCCAGAAAGGCGTCGTCGACGCGCCGATAGATGACGTGCACCGGCCGCTCGCCGGATGTCGTGCGCATCCGGACCTGGTTGTTGGAGCACACGAGGTCGCGTCCTTCGACGAGCTCGACGCCCATAGTGCGGGCGAGCAGGGTGTGCTCGAAGTAGGCGGCGTTGTAGGCACCGGGAGTCAGCAGGACGACGGTCGGGTCGGTGATACCGGCCGGGGCGGCCCTCCGCAGCGCCTGCAGCAGCTTGGCGGGGTAGTCCGACACCGTGCGCGCCCGGACCTCGCCGAACACCTCCGGCAGTGCCTGGATACTCGCTCGGCGATTCTCCAGTACGTAGCTGACCCCCGACGGGATGCGAACGTTGTCCTCCAGCACACGGAAACGGCCCTGCTCATCGCGGATCAGGTCGATCCCCGCGACGTGGATGCGCACCCCGTTGGCCGGCTCCATCCCGTAGGCCTGGCGCTCGAAGTACTTCGAGGTGAGCAGTACCCGCTGCGGGACGACGCCGTCGGCAACCACGTTCTTGTCGCCGTAGACGTCGGCGAGGAAGGCTTCCAACGCCTTGACCCGCTGGGAGACTCCGCGCGAGACCACGTCCCACTCGGCCGCCTCGATGATGCGGGGGATCAGGTCGGTGGGGAAGGGGCTTTCGACTCCGCCGACGTCGAAGGTGACGCCGCGGTCGAGAAACGAGCGCGCCAGACCCTCGGCCCGCGCCCGCAGTTCGTCGGCGTCGAGGGAGTGCAGTGCGGTGACCACGGCATCGTAGGCGGGACGGGTCAGACCCTCGGAGGCGAACATCTCGTCCCAGGCCCGGCCGAAGGAATAGTTCGAGAACAGGTCCGCCACGCCCGGACCATAGGGAGATCCTGTTTCAGTGCCGTTAACGCCACTGGCTGGATCGAGGGTCGCTGCCAAACCAGTCTCCGATCGGGCGAAATGCGTGGGCTGCGGCGGTGTCGCCACAGACTATGCCGATCCGCGGCGCCGTAGGCTGCCAAATGTGGAACTGACTCATGTGGACTCCTCTGGGGCAGCGCGGATGGTCGACGTATCGGCCAAGGACGTGACGGTCCGTTCGGCTACAGCGACCGCGGTGTTCAGTACGACGGCCGAGGTGATCGGGCTGTTGCGGGCCGACGGCCTGCCGAAGGGGGATGCCTTGGCGGTGGCCCGGATCGCGGGCATCGCCGCGGCCAAGCGAACGCCGGATCTGGTGCCGCTGTGCCACCCGATCGCGATCCACGGCGTGTCGGTCGAGCTCGAACTGTCCACCGATGCGGTGTCGATTTCGGCGACTGTGCGGACCGCGGACCGAACCGGTGTCGAGATGGAGGCCCTGACCTGCGTCACTGTGGCGGGTTTGGCCCTGTACGACATGGTCAAAGCCGTCGATCGCGGTGCTCGGCTGACGGATGTGCAGCTGCAGCACAAGGCCGGCGGCCGGACCGGTGAGTGGGAGCGACGACCGTGACCGGGACGACGATCCGAGCGACGGTGGTGACGTGTTCGAACCGGTCGGCGGCCGGGGAGCGCGCGGACGACTCGGGCGCACTGCTGGCTGAACGGTTGCAGGCCTGGGGCTACACGGTGAGCGCGCGGGTGATCGTCCCGGACGACATCGACGAGATCTCGGCGGCGGTCGGCGGTGCGGTTCGAGCAGGCTCGCGGCTGGTGATCACCACCGGCGGTACCGGGGTCACCCCGACCGACGTCACGCCCGAAGCGGTCGAGCCGTTGTTGGACCGGCAGCTTCCCGGGATCGCCGAACGCATCCGCGCTGTCAGTGCCGAGGCCGTTCCGACCGCGGTGCTCTCACGCGGGGTCGCCGGGACGATCGGTGCTGCCCTGGTGGTGACGTTGCCGGGTTCACCGGGCGGAGTCCGAGACGGCTTGGCCGTGCTCGAACCCTTGCTCGCCCATGTACTCGATCAGTTGGCCGGCGGGGACCATCGGCCTGGAGGGGGCGTATGACCATCGCCGGCGCGGACCCGAAAGCCAAGGTACGGATAGCCACCGTCCTGGAGATTCCCCTTGATGTAGCGGCGCATTCGGAATCAGTGCGCCGCAATTCGGGTGGAGCGGAGGTGACCTTCTGCGGTGTCGTGCGCGACCACGACCATGGCCGGACGGTCATCGAGCTGGAGTACACGTCGTACCCGAACGCTGTCGATGTGATCGCCGAGGTGGCTGCCGAGATCGCCTCGGAGCCGGATGTGCTGGCCGTCGCGGTCAGCCATCGGATCGGGATGCTGCGGATCGGCGATGTTGCGCTCGTCGCCTCCGTCTCGGCGGCTCATCGCGGTCAGGCGTTCGCCGCGTGCGCCCGCCTGGTCGACGAGGTCAAGGCGCGGCTGCCGATCTGGAAGCGGCAGGTCTTCTCGGACGGGACCGACGAATGGGTCAACTGCCCCTGAGCGGGTCGGTGTCCGGGCTGCCGACGTCCTAGCCGCAGGCGGCCTCAGCCGCCGGCAAAAGGCGGCAGTACGTCGACGATCTGGCCGGGCTCCAGGGTGGTTCCGGGCGTGGCGGCGACACCGTCGACGAGGAACGAACTGGCCGCCAGTACCGACTCGAGTTCAGCACGCTGGGAGAGCTCGGTGAGCAGCTCTCCCAGCGTGCGTGCGGAGATCAATTCCGAGTCCCGGCCCGCGGCTCGGCGGGCACCCGCCCAATACCGGACCGTGACCTGATCGGACATCGCTCAGCTGCTGGCGGGCGGCTCTTGGGACGCGGCCGGGGTGTCCGGAAGGTCGAACGCCGCCTTGCGTGCAGCCTCGGTAGCGGCGACCGGATCGTCGGCCCTGGCTGCCTTGGCGGCAGCATCGTCGCCGGCTACCTTGTCGGCCGCCCCGTGAACCTTGTCCTGAACGGCGTCGACCTTGTCCGCGAAGCGGGACTTGGTGGCTTTGTCGAAGCCGTCGGCGGCCTTGTCGACGCCGGCCGCGACCGCGGGGGCTGCCTTACCGGCCAGTTCGCTGGCCTTCTCCCGCGCCTCGGTAGCCATCGGACCGGCCTTCTCCTTGACCTGTTCGGTGACTTCCTTCGTCTTGGCCAGCGCTTGCGAGGCGAGCGGTGCGGCCTTCTCCTTGGCCTGCTCGGCGAGCGGAGCCGCCTTGTCCTTGGCTTGGTCGAGCAGCCCCTTGGCCTTGTCGAGGAATCCCATGGCAAAAGCCTCCTGTTGATGCATATGACGTTGCAGGCACACTAGATGAATGGGTGAGAACACGGAGCACTGCACTGAACACTCCGATGACCACCCCGACGTGGGGTCCGTCGACGCTGACGAACGGACGTCGGTTTCCTCTTCATCATCGTCGGACAAGTCGGCTCGGCGCCACCTGCGCGAGGAAGTGCTGCCCTCGGTCACCTCGGACGAACGCAATGTCGGCTGGGGTGACGAGGAATCGCGCTACGGCGACGACTGGTACTACACCGAGCGGCCACCGCACCACGGCTGACCACGCCGGCTTAGCTGACCGAGCCGAGTGAGCCGACGGAGCCGAGCTCAGATCGGGTTCTGCGGGGTCGGGCCCGCCGTGCCGTCCACCGGGCGCACGCCCAGGGCGTCCCGAATCTCGCGCAGCAGGAGGATGTCCTCAGGGACGGCCTCGGGCTCGGGGGTTTCGCCGCGGGCCCTCCGGGCCTGAATCTTCTGCATCGGCACGACGAAGATGAAGTACACGACGGCCGCGGTGATCAGGAAGACGATGATCGAGTTGATCACGGCGGAGATGTTGATGAAGGTCGAGTCGCGCAGCGCGCCGCCCCGTAGGTGGAATCCGAAGCCGTTCGCCGACGCGCCAGGAAACGCGTTGATGATTGGCGTGATGATCGCGCTGGTGAAGTCCTTCACCACGGTCGCGAACGCGGTGCCGATGACGACCGCGATCGCCAAGTCGACGATATTGCCTCGCAGGACGAAATCCCTGAAGCCCTTGATCATGCTTTCCTCCCAACTGACCGGCCTGTTCTGGCCTGTTGATCATGGCGGCCTTAGCGTAGCCATAACGGTGTGAGGCGCCTGAGTGGCCAGCCGGGCCGCTTGCGCCGGCGTTACGGCGACCACGATCGCGGTCGTCTGCTCAGTACCGAGCGCCGGCGCTGCTGCATCCGAGGCGCCGAGCACGGCCAGCACCCGGACGGCTCGGGCCAGCGCGCCGACGCCGGCGCTCGGCTCCGTTGTCGCGGAGCCCCCGCCGGCCGGCACCCGCTGCCCATCGATGGTCACCGAACCGGCGCTCGACCCAGAGTCAGACGCGTAGAGGTCGACCCGGGCACCGGTGTGCACCAGCCGCGTCTGGGCAGTGCCGGACAATTCGATCGCGGCGGCGACCTGATCGTCGGACAGGCCCGCGGCGATGGTGGTGTCGAGCAGCGAGTCCGGCGTGAGCGGCTGCCCGGCCGGGATTCGGCCCGCGGCTTGTCGGCCGACGAAGCGGGCGGCCTCGGCGCTCGAACGGGCCGGTAACAGCCCCGGGGGCCAGCGGCGAATCAGGACGTCGCGTGCCGCGATGCGCTGACCCGGGACCAGCTCGGTAGCGGCCACCGCGACGTTCACCTCTGACGGCCCCGGGCCGTGGGCGGTGCCGGACCGCGATGAGATGGCCGAGGCAGCGGCGAGGCCCAGGCACAGCAAGGCGAGTACCCGACGCGGCCAGGCAGCGAAGGCGGCGTAGCCGGGGGAGCGCAGGAACTGGTGAAGGCGGGACCGGATCATGATTTCGACCCTGGGCCACTCAGGTGCCCGGCGGGGCCGCATCCTCAGAGATTGTGGAAAGTCCAGCGGCCTGTGGACAGACGCACAGTGCTCCGCTGAGCCCGGGTCAGCGTGCCGCGGCGGCCTTGGCCGACGATCCCGAGTTCGATGACCCGGGCTTGGACGGCCCCGACTTCGACGGCCCGGATTTCGACGAATCCGACTTCGAGCCGGCGTTGGACGACCCGGCGTTGGACGACCCGGCCTTGGACGAGCCCGAGTCGGACGATCCCGAGCCCGAGGAGCCCGAGTCCGACTTGGCCGACCCGTTCGACCCCGATCCGTTGGAGCCCGCGCTGGGCGCCGCGTCGGACTTGGATTCGGACTTGCCGGAGTCCCCGGTGCTGGCCGCGGCGCCCGACGTCTTGGCGTCACGACTGTCGTTGCGGTAGAAGCCGGAGCCCTTGAAGACGACACCGACGGACCCGTACACCTTGCGGAGCCGCTGCCCACACGTGGGGCATTCGGTCAAGGCCGGGTCGGTGAACGCCTGGAACTGCTCGAACTCGTGCTGGCAGTCGGGATGGGTACAGGCGTACTGGTAGGTCGGCATAGCCAGAGGTCCTTCCTCGGAACACGGACACGCATGGTGCGGGGCGGGAGGCTCGTTAGCACTCCGACCCTGCGACTGCTAACAATGGTGCGGCATGTGATGTTCCGACGTCCAGTCGGGTCCGCTGCGGGCGGGTCTCAGACCCCCAGTTCATGCCAGCCGTCGGGCTGCACGACCGCGTTCACCGGCCGGTCCCAGGGGTCGACCGGAACCTCGGGGAGCAGTTCCCCGGCGTACAGCAAGGCAGCCACGGGGACCGTCGCCCGAACCCGGGCCAGCGCACGGTCGTAGGAGCCGCCACCACGTCCGAGCCGCGCACCGTCGGGGGCGACCGCGAACGCGGGGACCAGCACCAGGTCCGCCGAGGTGATCGCGTCCTTGCCCAGGGCGGGAGCCTGGCCGGAGGGGCTGTCGGGGGAGGCCCACTCGACCCAATCGAGGTCCTTGTCGGGCAGGGTCAGGGGCACGAGCACCCGGTAGCCCGCGGCGGTCAACGCGGCCAGCAGCTCGACCGAGCCAGGCTCCGTACGCAGCGGCTCGTAGGCCGCGATCACCGAACCCTGGGCCGGTCCGAGGGCACCCACCCGAGCCAGGACGGCAGTTCGAATGGCGGCTCGGGCGACGGACCGGTCGGCGTCCGGCATGGCTCGCCGCCGTTCGGCGATCGAGAGCCGGACGTCGCTCTTAACATTCACTTGGCTAGTCTCCCGATATGGCTCTTGCTGACAACTCCGCACCGACGGGCTCCCATCGCCGCGCCCGCCGCGCCGTGATTCCGGCAGCCGGAATGGGTACCCGGTTCGCTCCCGCAACGAAGGCGATCCCGAAGGAACTCCTCCCCGTGGTCGACGTCCCGGCGTTGGAATTCATCGTGGCCGAGGCGGCCCGCGAACACCTCGACGACGTTCTCATCATCACCTCGCGGGGCAAGAACGCCATCGAGGAACACTTCGACGCCGCGCCGGAACTAGAGGCGGCGTTGGAGAAGAAGGGCGATTCCGAGCGGCTGGCGCGGGTTCGGCGCTCGACCGACCTCGCGCGGGTGCACTTCACCCGCCAGCGTGAGGCCCGTGGACTCGGGGACGCCGTGGCCCACGCCGAGGCCTTCGCCGGTAACGAGTCCTTCGCCGTCCTGCTCGGTGACGACATCATCGACGAGCGGGACGAGCTGCTCGGCAGAATGCTCGACGTGCAGGCCGAGAAGGGCGGCATCGTCGTGGGTCTCATCGAGGTCGAGGGGCGTGCCATCTCGCTCTACGGCAGCATCAAGCCGGCTGGCGAGATCGTCGACGGGGTCATCCCGATCGAGACCCTGATCGAGAAGCCGAAGCCGGAGGAGGCCCTGTCCAATCTGGCGGTCATCGGCCGCTACGTGCTGCCTCCGGAGATCTTCGACGCGCTGCGGCGGACGGAACTCGGCAAGCGTGGCGAGCTCGAACTGACCGATGCGATGCGCACCCTGGGGCAAGATGGGGTACCGATCCATGGAGTCGTGTTCTCGGGGCGGCGCTACGACACCGGTGACCGGCAGGATTACCTGCGCGCAGTCGTCCGGCTCGCTGTCGAGCACCCTGAGCTGGGAGCTGACTTCAGTAGTTGGCTGGCCGATTTCGCGGCCGGCCTGCCGAAACAGCCGGAGTAGCCCGGCGGTACCGACTAGGAGCGCGTCCCTGTGACCGAGAACAACCCCGATCAGCCGACCGAGGTCATCTCGTCCTTGGCTCAGCAGGCGGAGCGCGGTGGTCCGGGGCGCGGTGCGGGCCATGACCGCGACCATGGCCGCGACCGCGACCATGGCGACGACCACAGCCACGACCACAGCCACGATCATGAGGACGTCGGCGCGCTGCGGCCGGTGTCCGAGCAGCTGGCCCGCGTGCTGGACTCGATCGGCAGCATCGATCCGATCCAGCTGACGCTGCTCGACGCGCAGGGTCTGCTGCTGGCCGAGCCCATCACGGCAGACCGGCCGCTGCCCGGCTTCGACAACTCGGCCATGGACGGGTACGCCGTCCGGGCGGTCGATCTGCGCGACGCGAGCCCGGAGCGTCCCGTCGTCCTTCCGGTCGTCGGTGACGTGGTGGCCGGCGCGCGCTCGGTGTCGGGGATGGGGCCGAACCTGGCGATGCGGATCATGACCGGTGCGCCGATCCCGCCCGGAGCGGACGCGGTCATCCCGTTGGAGCAGACCGACCGTGGCGTGGCCCGGGTCAGCATCACGCGCTCGATCCGGTCCGGGGAGTGCATCCGGCGGGCGGGGGAGGATCTGGCGGCCGGTGCCGTAGCCCTGGGCCCGGGCGCGGCACTGGGTCCGCAGCAGATCGCCTTGCTGGCGGCGACCGGACACGATCGGGTGCTGGTGCGCCCGAGACCGCGGGTCGTGATCATCTCGACAGGGTCCGAGCTGATCGATGTCGGGCGTACCCCCGGCTTCGGCGAGGTGCCGGACGCGAACTCGTACATGCTGGCGGCGGCCGCCCGTGATGCCGGAGCGGACGCCTTCCGGGTGGGGATCGTGGCCGATGACCATGATCGGTTGCTCGACGTCCTGGACGCCCAGCTCAACCGCGCGGACCTGATCATCACCTCCGGCGGCGTGAGCATGGGCGCCTACGACGTCGTCAAGGAGGCGCTGAGCCAGTTCGGGACGGTCGAGTTCGTCAAGGTCGCGATGCAACCCGGCATGCCGCAGGGCTTCGGCTATCTCGGTCGCGAGCACACCCCGATCTTCTGTCTGCCGGGTAACCCGGTGTCGTCGCTGGTGTCCTTCGAGGTGTTCGTGCGTCCGGCCATCAGGAAACTGCTCGGCAAGCGCAACGTCCACCGGCAGAGCCTGCAGGCCATTTCGCTGGAGCGGATCGACAGCCCCGCGGGTAAGCGGCAGTTCCGCCGCGGCTTGTTGCAACGCGAACCCGACGGACGCTATTCGGTCTCGCTGGTCGGCGGAGCTGCCTCACACCTGATCGCGTCGCTGGCCGCGTCCAACTGTCTGGTGGTCATCGACGAGGACACCACCGAGGTTGTACCCGGTTCACGGGTGACGGTCCTGCCGTTGATGCTGGCCCAGCGGTAGGCGATGTCCGAGCTGCATCCGGGCTGGCCCACCGTGCTCACGGCCGGGGCGGTGAGCCTACGCCCGCCGAAGCGACGCGATGCCCGGGAGTGGAGTCGCGTGCGGATGGCCAACGAGGAGTGGCTGGCGCAGTGGGAGCCGTCCTCGCGCCAGTCGTGGTCGGCTCGAAATTCACGCGCTGAGTACTACCGGACCTTCTCGCGCATGAAGTCCGCGGCCCGGATCGGAATCATGCTGCCTTTCATGGTGGTGTACGGCGATCGGGTGGTCGGGCAGATGAACGTGTCCAACGTCGTGCGCGGCGCGCTGCGCTCGTGTTCGGTGGGCTATTGGATCGACTCGACGGTGGCCGGGCGCGGCATCACGCCCACGGCGCTGGCCCTGGTCATCGATCACTGCCTGACCGAGGTCGGCCTGCATCGCGTTGAGGTCGACATCCGTCCGGAGAATGCGGCGAGTCTGCGGGTGGTGGAGAAACTCGGCTTGCGGCGGGAGGGCTACTACGAGCGCTTCCTCGACATCGGTGGCGCGTGGCGCGATCACGTGGCGTTCGCCATCACCTCGGAGGAACGGGCCAATCTCCCAGTGCTGGCAAGGCTTTCATCGCTTCCGTTGCCGCCCGCCTAGCGATCCGGGGCCCCAGATCTCGGGCCTCGCACGCGAACTGTCAACCGCTACTTGAAGTTGACACTCGGCGCGCCTTCGGCGTTTACGCCAGCCCGACACCTAGCGTGACGGGAAAGTTGTGACGGATGTGACGGGAGATGCGATGAACCCCATGATGACGGTGCTCGTGCTGGCCGTCCTCTGGCTGATCGTCGTGATTCCGATGATGGTCCAGAAGATCGACGCCCGGCGCGGCGAGCGTTCGGCAGCACGGTTTTCCACAGCCATGCGCGCACTGTCGCGCGGCAAGCTCATCGCGATCAACCGCACGACGGAGAAGACGCTCACGCGCTCGGTGTCGCGCGACAGCGATACCCAGGTGGCCTCCGCCGCCCCATCCCGCACGAGCCCGCACGTTTTCGTACCCGGAGCACCAGCCGGCGTCACCGCAGGTCGACGTCCGGTGCCCGCTGCCATGGAGGCAATGATGTACCCCGAACGACTGTCCAAGTCCGAGATGTCCGAGGCGCGCCAGCAGATGATGGCTCGCCGCCGGAGGTCACTGACCGTGCTGATCGCGGGGACGATCCTCGGCCTGGCCTGGAGCATCTTCTCCGGCAGCACGATGTCGTGGGTGGCCGGACTCGGATTCCTGCTGTCCCTGGGCGGCTACCTCTCCTTCCTGCGCTCGCAGGCTCTGCGCGACCGGGACCGTCGGGAGAACCGTCGACGCAATCTCGGTTACGGCGATGGTGCGTCCTACGACGCGACCGAGCAGCTGAGCGTTTACGAAGAGGTCACGACGGTCGTGCGCATCGATGACGACGACGTCGCCCTGCACGGAATGGCTGACACCATCGACCTCACCGGCCTGTACGTCGAGGAAGAGTTCGAGGCGCAGCCGATGCGCCGAGCCGTCTGAGCCGGTTGAGCCGGTTGAGCCGCTTGACCCGGGCGGTGGCAGAAGCCCCCGCTCAGGCTGGTAACCTTCTCAGTCGGTTGGGGGCTGTGGCGCAGTCCGGTAGCGCACCTCGTTCGCATCGAGGGGGCCAGGGGTTCGAATCCCCTCAGCTCCACCAATCTGTGAGGCCCGCCCTGTCTTTTGGGGCGGGCCTCACAGATTTCTGAGACAGAGCGATTCGAGGAGGAGGGCCGAGGGACGAGGCTCGACGGTTCCCCTCAGCTCCACCACGCAGGCCCCGGAATCCGGGGCCTGTAGGTTTTTCAGGAGTCGCCGTATTTGGACTTGACCCTCGTTTGACCCTGAATCCCGACGTCACTCCGTGTGTGTCGACGTGTCGGAGCACCACACGCCGGCATGCTCCGGTGCGTCGTGGGGTTGGGTTCGTGGTCGCAGGCGGTGAGACCGAGGAGTTTCTGCAGGGCCGCCGTGGGGACGCCGCGGATCTCGGCTTGCGGCTCCGACAATTCTCACCGCCCACGCAGTCGAGGCGATCCTGCACAACCGCGCCTGCGTGCGGGCCCGGGTCGAGGACCTGCATCGCCGACGTGCCGCGCGTGCCGCTCGGCTATCCGGTGACAACAACGGTTCCTATGGACTCAGTGTTGGGCGCTTTGAGGCTCCAGAGCACCTTCGTCGGACCGTGCGAGGTGCCGGCCGGAAGCGGTAGTCGCATGGCGAACCGGACTGTCTGGCCGGGGATGATCGCGCGGACCGGTGCGCAGTTCAATGCATACGTTCGCTTGTCCGGCGTGGACGTGAGCGCTGCTTCAAGGTAGCCGGGGCACGGCGTCAGACTCACTCCCTGCGCGGTCGGATTGTGCACAGCGACGGTGAATCGAAGCACCGAGCCTGCCTTGGCGGTGTGCGGCAGCTCGAGCGTCGTGCGCAGCACGTCGAGTGGGTAGACCGGTTCCGGCTTCGGATAGTGCGGGTCGAAGAATGGGGTCAGGCGGAGCCCGCACGTCAGATCGAGCTCGATCGTGCGGGGAACGTTGAGGGTGACGCTGCTGCCGCCTGGCAACTCGATGCTGACCCGGTCGTACGTCTGGCCGCCGCCACCGCCTCCGGGGCGTGCAGCGCAGTACGTGTCGGTCTCAAGTCCGATGACGGTCACGCCGTCTGGCGGCATGTTCGCCGCGTGCCCTGCCGGAAAGAAGCTCCCGTTTATGCCGGTCACGCTGGGGCGCCCGGGCCCGGTCGCGACGACGTGGGGGTAGCCCGCGAGCAGGCACGTCGATCCGCTGACGTTGCGGAACCGGACGTAGGTGATCGTATGGCCGCCGGCACCGTTGCCGAAGCCAAAGGATGCCGAGACGTCGTGCCGATGACAGGGTCGCGCGTTCGCAGGCGGGGCGGGGGGCGACGTTGTTGTCGGTGGTTGATCAGGCGGCGCGGGGGCGTCGATCCATGGGATGACGCTGTCGCCTGGCTGCGCCGAGCGTGACCGGGGGGACGTGTGAGACGGCTGCCGTGACGACGAGCCGGCCGAGGTCGCGCAGCCGCTCAGAACGGCGATGGCCGCCAACCAGAGCGCACCTGCTGCTCGAGTCCTGGCGGGACCTCTCACGTAGAGAAGACGTGTCGAGGACGGTGAATTGTTGCGCCCGCGGCTGCTCTCGGTCAACGACCCGGGGTCGATCGCGACGACGCGGTCGGGAGGACCCGATGGCTCCGTGAAACGCGCGTCTGCTCATGCTGATGAGCGTGCCTTGGCGGTCAGTCCCTGGCACGCCACGGGCTCTCCCGCGCCGGCGACCGCCAACTCAACTACGCGCTGCACGTGATGGCCCTGGCCCAGATCCGCTACGACGGCCCTGGTCGCAGCTACTACCAGCGCAAACGCGCCGCCGGCAAGAGCCACAAAGAGGCCATGCGTTGCTTGAAACGCCGACTGTCCGACGTCGTCTACCGCACCATGATCAACGACTCGGTTTCCTTCGTCGGGTGTGAACAAGCGCAGGGGCGCTATTCCGATTGATGACGAACCCCCTCCTCCTGATTGGTCCGAAACCTCGTCCGCTCATGCCGATGACAGGGTGCCTGGACCTAACTAAATTGTGGCCGTGAAGAGAGCGAAGGGGCCCATGTCGGCGACGGAGTTCATCTCCGAGAAGGAGCGTCGGATTCGAGACGATCCGACCTACCGTGCCGAGGTCGAACGGGCAGCGGCTGAGCAAGCAGATCGCGCCCGGCAACGCAGTAAGGCTGAGGAGCCGGTGCTTCGGGATCTTGTATCGGCTGGGGTGTCGGTCGGATCGCTGTACGACCTGTACAAAGTGCCTGAGGAGTTGCCGTCGGCCATGCCGGTTCTGATCGAGCACCTCGCTCGCGACTACCCCGACTCGGTCTACACAGCGATCGGGTCCGCCCTGGGTAATGGGGTGGCCCGCCCTTGGTGGGCTGATCTCGCTTCGCTGTATCTCTCAACTGGGAAGGCGGAGGTTCGCGATCGGCTGGCCGCAGCTCTTAGCCAGTGCGCCGTCAAGGCCCATTACGAGGAGTTGCTGACGTTCCTGGCCGACGAGACCCTCGGAGAGTCGCGGATCTACTTTCTAAGAACGGTCAACCGGATCGGCAACCGCAAGAGCCCAGGGGCAGGTCGTGCGGTAGTCGCCCGCTTCGCTGACGACCCGGTGCTCGGCAAGGAGGCAGGTGCGATCCTCGCGGGGAAGGGGCCCAACGACTAGCGCCACCGCGCTCTATGCCGCGTTGAGCGCTACCGCGCTCTTCTGCCGCAAGCAGCGCGCGGAGAGATAGCGTCCGACTTTGCCGCGTGTGGCGCGCAACTACGGGAGACGACTGGGGTGGTCAGACCTCGGGAACGCAAGCCCTCACCGCAGCGCGCAGCTCGTCTTCGACTGCTTGACGAGCGTCGGGGCTGGTCTCATGGTCTCGACGGTCGAGCAGGATGACCAGCTTGCGATCAAGCGGTCCCTGGGCATCCCATGCCGGGATGCGGGCGTAGAACGGCCCTTCGAAGAAGTGAAGTGGGAGGTTCCAGTACCCGAACGCGGTCAGTAGCACTCGGTACTCGTCGTCCTCATCCGTGAAGACGGGCACGCTGATCCCGTGCTCAGCCAGCATCTCCCGGATCGGCTCCTCAGCCTCACTTCGGATCGCGCCTCGTTCCAGGCTGGCGACTGTGACGGTCGCTTGGCCGGTGACGCCGGACGCGAGCAGGTCCTCGGCGAGAACGACCGCATCATCGACGCGCAGCCCGTCGGTCAGGACCAAGCCGACGGCCGCGAGGTGGAGACGAGCAATCTGGTCCGGTCCCACGACCTCGGTCATGCACACGATCATCTCATCGACCCGACGCACTCACGTGCCGCTGGTCGGGCGCGGAGAGATAGCGTCCGACTTCGCCGCTGACAGTCGCGCACCGTCGTGACCTGTATCTGTGACAGGATCGCCCCGTGACCCGGCGCCGTGGGCGCTTTGAACGGTTCGTTCAAGCGACTTATCCCGGCCTCGAAATGGGAGGCCGCCTGGTACTCATTGCGCTCCTTCCGTTCGTGCTCGCTCTGGGTGCCGGAGTGTCCTTGATCAACATTGGGACGGACGGTGCAGAGTCCATCGGCCATGCCGCAGCCCTGGTGGGCGGCGTGGTGATTCTGGTCGCCACGCTTGCCTTCCTTGGCGCATACGTGTTCGTGTTGGCAAGGTCCATCAGATCGGCACGCACCGATCGGCCGGCGGGGAGGCACGCAAGCGAGTAGCGCCTCGCCCTCATATGCCGCTGTGAGAGCGCGTCTCTGGGGAGTGGGACCCCCAGTGATCTGCCTTCGTCATGGCGCGGCTCATGGGCTTGGTGCCGCACGGACGACGGGGCTTCCGGAACAAATTGCCCTACGGTCTCGCTGTCTGATGTGCGGCGTGGTGTGCTGGTCCTAACAAGTGAGGTTCTGTGCCTTCTGCGCCTCCTCGGAACGCCCTGCCAACGCACCGAAGCCGACCGCGACAGCTCTTCCGCCGGTCTTGGCCGTCAGCAAAGCGTGTTCGATCAGTGGGCGTCGGCCTGACTTGAGTTAACCCTCAGATTTTGGTCGTCGCGCGGCCAATCTGTCTGACTGATACCGAACGCCAACCCTGTCGGCGAATTGGCACAGCAGCATCGCCACGAAGATGATGAAGCCGACTGCGTAGGGCATGGGCGGTGAGGGAAGGCGCACGATTGCAGCGATAATTCCCAAGGCTAGGAGCGCGAGGGCCGCCCCCACGCCGCAAAGAAAGCCAAACAATTTTGCCGGCATCTCGGAACTACCCCCGGGTGGGCTCGATCGTCGCCAAGTGTTCGAGGTGGACCCTACGACTTGTGGCGCGGATGAGCCAGCACCGGTCGGGCTTGTGTCCCTTACTTCAGGGGAGGGGCATTCGTTTTGCGGAACTCAACTACTCGCGAAGCGAGGCGGGGTCAAGCGAGTGACGCTTTGTTGGTCAGCGCCCGTGCTCAGGCTGCCGCGTCGACCAGCGGACGTGATCGCGTACTCGCAGACCCTCCGCCCTGGGTAGGTGTGTCGCGTACGTCGCGTGGTCAATCGGTGTTGGTGCCCGCTTGGGCGACGAGGCGTCCGCAACAAATTGCCCCACGGTGGTCTGTCGAGTGTTCGGCATGGTCTGCTAGAGCAAGCGTCCGGTCTTGCTGAGCCGCTGCAAGCCGGATGGTCCCGTGAACCCGCGTCCGCTCATGCCGATGAGCGAGTGGCCTTTCGGTCAACCCATTCGGGCTGCGGCGCTGCTAGGGAGCTGCCCGATCGCGCTGACCGAGTGGTCGCCGTGGCGGCAGAACCAGACCGCGTGGCCCTTGACGGAGCGCGGGTCTAGCCCGAACCCGTGGGTGGGGCAGACTGGCCAAGCAGCGCTCAGGTCGTCAACTACGTGATCTCGAAGGTTGTCGGCGACTTCGCAGATGGTCTCTGGTGCTCGGATCGCGAGGGTGGCCGGCGTCGAGTAGTTCCCGTTGTACGACACGATGAGGGTGCCGTGCTCGTCTCGCCGAATGTTGATGCTCGGGTTGAACGTCGAGGTGCGTTCGACGTCCGCGACGAACAGCGCGACCGCCTTGTGGGCTAGCTCGCTTTCCCTTTCGTAGTAGAGGCGCCGGACTTCGTCGCGGCTCACCGCACCATGGGTGTCGAACGTCGCGCGAAGAAACTCCGGGAGACCCTCGGGAGGCGTCCCAGGGTCGTCTTCGTCATGCAGGTCGAACGACGCGATCCAAACGTCAAAGCCATCCGTCACAGATGACAGTCTGCCGCGAGCGCCCGCTCATGCCGCTGGGCGGGTCGCTACGCTCGACCGCATCTGCCGCTGGTCGGGCGCGACCCGCTCCAGTGATCTGCCTTCGTCATGGCGCGGCTCATCAGGTTGGTGCCCGGTCCGGCGACGAGGCGTCCACAACAAATTGCCCTACGGTCTCAAAGCCCAACGGGCGGGTCTGCCGGCGCCAGCATCTTCTGGATTTACAGTCGAAGGGCTGTTCATCCATCTTGTCTGAGCCCCTGCAAGCCGGATGCCCCGTGAAGCGCGCGTCCGCTCATGCCGATGACAGCTCGCTGGGAGGATGTCAGACATGGCAATCCATGAGCGTGCAACCGCCATCCGAGCGACCGCTTTCCCGAAGCGGACGGTGCTGGGCCGCACCAGGACCGCCTTCCGGTTCGACGCCCTGTTTGCCGATGGTCACATCGAAAACGACGTCGACGTAGATGCCGCCCTCGACGGAAGACACTTGCCGGCTGACGCGTGGGCGACCCGAGTTGCTGCCGAAGCGGCCTGTCCCGCCGACGGAGCCGGTCGCTGGGTTGAGTACGCGACGGGCCGCGAACTTGATGGACCACCGCAGATCTAGTCGCTCGACCATGCCGCGTTGAGCGCTTCGTTCGCGATGGTGCCTCACGTAATCTGCTCTCCATGCCAGAACAGAGTCATCAGTCCGGGGACGCGTTCTCACCATGGACCTCCGCTGGTGCAGACCGACTGCGCCAGACGGCCCGGGAAGTCGCTGCAGCGATCATCACTCACGCTGACGCCGTCGTGGCAGTCGGCAGCGACGAAGACATTCGGGAAGTCTTCGATGCAAGCGAGGCACTGCTTTCGGTCCTGGTGTCCTACGCCGACGCACAGTTCGAGTACACCGGCACAGGCTTCCCCCTTGGCGCCCTCGCCCAGTTCCTTGATGACGATGACGATGACGATGTCGACCCGAGATCTCTACCTGTCGCGGGCATCTCCGTATTGCAGCGTCACGATTACCAGGTGACCGATCCTGCCGCCGTGATGGCTGCGGGCCGCGCGGCCTTCCAGCGGTACCAGCCGGGAGTAACCGAGGAAGCTGCCGAAGCGGACGTTGAACATCTGGGTCTAGCGCTCTACCACGTCGCGCACGAGAAGGGTTGGAGCAGCATCGGCGACGCCGACGGCTTGCGCCCTACAGGCGGCCAGGTCATCGTCGTTTCCCAAGACGAGGTCCTGGGTCCAGATCCAGACGTTTGGCCGGATGACCTGTTCGAGGAGCCAGGCCCGCGCCTTTACTGGCAGTCGGACATCTACGGGGGCTGACAGCCTCCCGCCGGCTCGACCGCTCATGCCGCGCAGCGGGCCCGCCCGCTCATGCCGCAGATGGTGCGCGGTCGTGCCTGCGATGAGCGTGCGACCATGACGCCGTGGACCGCGCCACCCTCAGTGCCCTCATGACGGCCGAGCGAGTTGATCCGGCGGCGTTCAATCTCGATTCGAACCGGCAGCCAGACGAGCGCTTCTGTCTCGTACCAGTCTTAGGCAGCTAAAGGTGCTCTATTCCGAACGTGGCCAGCGGACGGGAACGCGCTGGTTCGAGACGGAGGACGACGCCTGCGATTTCTTGGCGCAGCGACTGCTAGCTGACAGCGCCAGTCGGCTTCGCGGCCAGTGGGCCAACAACCGGAAATGCCGCTGGTCGGGCGCGCCGAATGACGGATGTAATGGAAGGATTGACGCTGTGCCGCCCAAGCCGCGATATCGACTCACCGCCCGTTCTGTAGCACTCACCCGTGCCTGATGGACGATCTGTGTTGTCGCCCTGCTCCTTGCCCTGGCAGGGATCGCTCTCGCGATCGGCGGCAGTCGCTTAGGTGGCACGCTTATCATCCTGGCGGGCATGACGATCGCGCTGACTGGGCTTCTGGCCTTGGGTAAGGACTGAATTGGCGAGTAGCACGCTCGCACGCATCTGCCGCTGGTCGGTCGCGGCGCTGTGAACGACCGCTCATGCCGCTGATGGTGCGCGGTTCTGCCGATGAGGCGTCGTTACGGGCGGTCGCGGCCGGTGTCCAGGCGAAGCCTGAGATGATCGTCGAGTGACCGAGGACCCGCTGCTTGCTGACAGTTCAGGGCCTCGTTGGCGCGTGCGCGTCATGCCGTCTCGCGGGTGGCGACGTTGGTTCAACCGGACGCTGGCCCAAGCCGACGTGGCTACGCCACAGGGGGGTCGTTACCTGGTCCGCATCGTTCGCAACCTGCCGTTCACGCAGAGCCCGTTGGGTCCCTTCGACGACCTGGTGCCGCAACAGATTTCGCTCGCGGCGCTCGTCGCCGCGAACGTCTACCCACGCGGCCGTACCGGGTGGAGCGTTCACGTTGTGAAGCCGGCGACCCCGTGGCGAGCCGAACGCGTCGTCTTCACCCGTCGCAGCCGCGACGCCGCCGACGTGGTCGATCGCGCCGTGGGCTTAGCCGACGCAGCGTATCGAGGCGAAAAGCCGTGGGAGTCCGAGGAGATCGTTCCGCTTCGCAACAGCATCAAACGCATGATGAACTGGGACTGAGCAAGGGCGGTTCCACACACGTGGCGATGCGTCAGGCCACTGCGTCAACAATGCGGACATGCCGCAATGCGGGGCGTCTCTCCACAGCGGTCCCCATCCAGTGCTCTGCCTTCGTCATGGCGCGGTTCATCAAGGTTGGTGCCCGCTCTGGCAACGAGGCGTCCGCAACAAATCGCCCTACGGTTTGGCTGATCTGTGCGTGGAAGGGCCCGCTCGGCGCGGACCTCTTTGAGACTCAACACCCACTTGGGGAAGACCGCAGGCCTTAGTTGTTCGCAGGGGCCAGCGGCAGTGTGGCACGCTGCGTCATCAGGAAGGGATCGGGAAAAGTGGATCAGCGCGAACTGAAGGCCCTGTTTCGACGGCAGGCCGGCATTGATGTGGAGGGTGGAGTCCCAGCGTTTACAGGGCTCTATCCCTTTTACGACGGTTACGGGACGTGGGAAATAACCTTCACAAGGCGGCGCTACCTCGTGTGGACCGCCGAGCAGGTCCAACTTTGGGCCCGATTTGGAGGACCGCTGCCCACTAGCCTGAAGCTGTCCGTAGCTCGCGGATCGATCTCGTTGGCCACCCCGGCAAGCGGGCCGGGTCGGTCCGGTCGCTATGACCGATACCTGGTCGGTGCGAAGACAGTGTGGGTCGAAAACGCGTTTCGTCCTGTGCTTGATGGAATCCTCAGTCCGCCTTGATCTTAGGCCGGGAAGACTGCTCTGACGAGCCTCCCGACGGCATCGCGCCCAGCGTCCGGCGGGGCTCAGTGGCTACAGCCCCTCCAGGGCGTGAGGATCTATCGAGACGGAGTTGCGCTCGTGTTTGCCACCCTCGGCGGTTGAGGACGTTCTTCTACAGCAGCGAGAAGAATGACTCCATGGTTGCGTTGTCGGCGCAGGCGCCGACGCGAACCATCGAACCACGCAGCCCATAGCGTCGCAGTTCATGGACGAACGCGTGGGAACGGAACTGACCAGATTCAACTGATAGTCGCATCACCGGCTTGTTTGAGTAACCGTAGCTGCTTGTTGAAAGCGTTGGCCAGGGCGTCGACTGCGAGCTGAGAGGTCATGCGCTCACCCATCGAGTACCCGACGATACGGTTGCTGCAGGCGTCCTTGACGGCACAGAGGTAGAGCTTGCTTTCACCGGTCGGGTGTTCGGTGATGTCGGTCAGCCAAAGCCGATCCAGCTGAGGTGAGCGGGACTGGCGCGAGACCAAGTCGTCGTGGACGGGTGGTCCCGGTCGGCGGGTCGACCTCGCATCATCGCGTGCGCCGACCACAGCCGCTGCTGGGTGCAGAGCCGGTTGACGTGGTTACGGCAGGCCCTGATGTCGTACGTCGGGAGCTCGTCGGCGATGAATCGATAGCCGAACTCCGGGTCGTCGTGGTGGATGTCGATGGCGGCGTTGATCAGATGCGCGTCGTCCCAGTCACGCCGGCTGACCGGGTTGGCCAGCCATCTGTACTAGGCCTGCTTCGAGAAGCCGAGCACGCGGCAGGTCACCACGCCGGGGATCTTGTCGACGGCGAGGTCACGGACCAGCGGGAACATCAAAACCTGGGGCAGACCCGAACGCCTGAGTTTGCACTGCTGGCGTTGACTCATCCCGGGGTTGAAGGTGGGGCGGCCGTTGAGTAGTTGGCGTTCTGGCTTAGGTGGCGTGGCGGTGCAACCAGTAGAAGCAGAGCCCGACGAGGGCCAGCGCCCCGGCGAGGTAGATGCCGGTTTCGTAGCTCTGGAACAGCCAGTAGCGGCTGGCTGGTTGATAGGTGACGACGCCGTGGTAGGTGGCGCTGAGCTGGGTCACGCAGGTCTCGAAGGCGTCGCGGGCAGCTGTTGATGCTTGGACCTGGCTGGCGCCGGATGGTGGTCCTGACGCGGTTGCCAGTTGCGGGCAGGCGCTGTTGACGGTGTGCGCGTTAAGGATGTGGGCGCTGGAGTCCACGGCGCGGGTCGAGTAGACCCACGCGTTCGGGAGATTCGGCGCGCTGAGGAAAAGCGAGGACTGCGCCGATGGGCCGCCGTTGGTGCCGTAGCCGGTAGTGATCGCGGCCAGCGTGGTGCTCAGGTGCCGGGGTGAGATCAGGTGTTGGCGGATCAGGTAGGTGAACGCGAGCCGAACGCCGAGGAACACGCCCAGCGTGGCGGCCATGGCGGGCAAGGCTCGCCGGAGGATCACGCCGAAACTCACGCCGAGCGCGAACGCGAACGCCGCATAGCCGAGCGGGGTGATGTTGCGTTCGCCGAACAGCCCGGCGTCGAAGCGGTTCATGTTCGCGGCGTCCATCGGGGCCGACCACCAGGTGACCATCAGGCTCAGCAGCCCCGTCGCGGCTACGCTGGCGGCGCCGACGAACGCGAGTTTGACGGCGACCCAGCGGGTGCGGGTGACGCTCTGGGTCAATGCCAGTCGGTGGGTGCCGTTCTCGAACTCGCGACTGATCAAGGGTGCGCCCCAGAACGCGCCGACCAACGCTGGGACTGCGACCAGCGCGGTCCCGATGAGTTCGAGCAGCGAGTCCAGCGTGCTGACGCCGATGCGGACGTTCGGGCAGGTCGGTGAGGCAATGCAGGCGCCCTGGGCCTTTGCGTAGGCGTCATAGACGTGGGCGAAGTGCGGGCCGGTGGCGGCCAGCATGATGGCCGCCACGCCCAGCAGTCCAATCGCGAGGTAGCCCTGGGTGCGGAACTGGCGCAGGCTCAGCCGAATCACGCGACCACTCCGAGGCGCGTGCGGCTCACGCCGTTGGGCTTGCCGGACTCGTCGGCGCGACGCATGTAGGCCAGCACGAGATCTTCGAGCCCAAGGGGTTCGACCGTCCACGACGGGTCCAAGATCGGAGCCTCGCTGCGCACGACGAGGGTGCTTTGCCGGTCGGTGTGGCTAGCCTCGATCACCTCCTGACCTGCGGGCAAGCTGCCCGGGTCGCGGCGGGGGCCGGTGAGCCGATGGTGCGAGGCCAGCAGCTCCTCCACGTCGCCAGCTACGTGAACGCGGGAGTTGGCCAGGATGATCAGGTAGTCACAGACCCGCTCCAGATCGGCGACCAGGTGCGAGGACAGCACCACCGTCATGTCGTCGTCGGCGACGGCCTGCATCAGGTGCTGGAGGAACTCGCGCCGGGCAAGCGGGTCCAGGCTTGCGACGGGCTCGTCCAGGACCAGCAGCTCGGGGCGTTTCGCGAGCGCCATCGTCAGCGCGAGCTGCGCGTGCTGGCCCCCGGACAACCTGCCGGCTCGCTGCTTGGGGTCGAGTCCGAGCTCGTCGACGCGTTGCTCGGCCATCGCGGCGTCCCAGCTCGGGTTGAGCCACGCCCCGAGCCGTAGGTGATCTGCGACCGTCAGGTTGGTATAGAGGGGATTCTGTTGGGCGACGAACCCAACCCGGCCGAGATGGACCGGGCTCTCGCCCGGGCGAGCGTCGAGCACCATGATCTGCCCGGCCGTTGGTTTGAGCAGGCCGACCGCGAGGTTGAGCAGAGTCGTCTTGCCGGCCCCGTTCGGACCAACCAGGCCGACCACGCGCCGTTTGGGCACCTCGACGGTGCAATCGCGAAGCGCCCACCGATTGCGGTAACGCTTGCCCAACCCGGCCGCGTTCAGCACCGCGCTCATGCGACACCCTCGCCCGACGTCAATCGAAAGGTGTCCTGAAACAGGTCATCGATACTCTCATCATCCAGACCAGCACGACGCGCCTTGTCCAACCACCGCTGCAACTCACGCCGCAACGGTCCGTGCGCGGCCAGCGAATCACCCGGCAGCGACCCGACCACGAACGTACCGACGCCCGGACGGGCCGCGACCAACCCGGCGTGTTCCAGTTCGCGGTAGGCCTTCAACACGGTGTTCGGGTTGATCGCGACCTGCCCGACCACATCTCTCACGGTCGGCAGTTGGTCACCCGAGACCAGCAGACCCAGCCGCAATGCCCGGCGCACCTGCTGTACCAGCTGCTGATACGCCGGCACCCCGGATCGGCTATCCAGATGGAACTCAATCACTACAGCATCTCCATTGTGCTATATACCTAGCACAATGGTTGACTAGCCAGCCATCTCTGTCAACTACCACGAGCCACGGGGGTCTCCGGGCACCACTAGGGCCTGCCGAGTACCGGGAATTCGCGTTCGATGGCGTCCAGTGAAGCGATCAGGCCGGGCAGCACAGTTTGATCGACGTGGTCGATCTGGAACTCAAGATGCGTATTCGTGCCGGGATTTTCCCTGACGTCTCCGACGACCGACAGGTGACCGTTCGGCTCGCAGCGGACGGTGAGGTCTATCCACAGCTCCATGCTGGCAAGGACGGCGGTCCCTTCCAGATTCTGGTTCATGTACTTCAGACCCTCGTTGAACCGGTGAATCTCGTTCATCCGAAGTGTCGCCGCGACTTTGGCGGTGAAGCCACCAACGTGGACCAAGATTGGTGTGATCATCGAGTTGCCGTCCCAGTAGTCCACGGCTCCGGGGTGGGCTCGACCCTCGACGTTGACCGTCACCCGGTCGTTTCCTGTCATACCGAGAGTGAATGCGCCCGCCACAGCGAGCATCGTGCCAGATTGCCTCTCGAGACATCTTCCGGTGTTGCCGCTGGTCGGGCGCGGAGGAGAGCGTCCGACTCTGCCGCAAGCAGCGCGCGGCCCGGTTGGGACGGATGACGTTATTGCGCGGGTATGAGAGCATCGCTCGATGCGCGTCCTGTTTCTGTTGTGCGCCTTCGCTGGGGTCCTCTTAGTGGTCTTTAACGCCAAGGTCGGTCATTACATGTACGAGCGAAACCAAGACCGGGGGTGGCCTGCCATCCATCGCGCGCGTAGCGCGAGGCCGAGCCTGCACCTGGCTTGGGCCCGGGTCATGTGCGTGTTCGCTGGCACGGTGGCCGCAGCCGGCGGCGTCCTTGCCTTTGCTGGCATTTGGCATTCGCATTAAGCCGACACCGAAACCTTGCAACTTAGCGCGCTTACCGGCCGATCGGCGGGTCACCTCGATCGTCTTCATGCATCCGCATGAGCTGGTCGGGCGCGGACGAGAGAGCGTCCGACTCTACTGCTGGTCGGGCGTGGACGTGAGAGCGTCCGACTCTGCCGCTGGTCGGGCGCGGCCCGCTCCAGTGATCTGCATTCGTCATGGCGCGGCGCATCAGGTTGGTGCCCGGTCCGGCGACGAGGCGTCCACAACAAATTGCCCTACGATCTAATCACTTGATGTCTCGTTGTCGCCTGCTGGCGGAGGCATCTGTGAGGGTGGAAGGCGCCGAACAGCCTCGGAACTGCCGCAAGGTGCCGCCTGCCCGCTTCAGCTCCGCTCGTTCACCCAAGAGACCGGCGGCAATTAGGGCTGAGGAGGAGGAGGCGGAAGGCCCAGTGCCTTACGGATCTGGCGAGAATAGGAAGCGATTGCGTCAGTATTCGGCGACGCGCTGTCAAGTACAGCATTAATGAAAGACCAGCCACTCGCCCTGACAATGCGACCCCAGGCGATCGAATCATTGTGCAGGGCGATGCCCATGTGATCGGTCAGCACGGCGACAGACTCCGGCCACCGGAGATCCTCGAGTTGCCTGAAAGCTTGATTGTCTGTCTCAACCCCTCTCGCTGCGACCGCCTTGGCCTCAGCGAGGGATCCCTTGTTTCTGACCACGGCGTTCCAATCGGCGTTCACCCGATTCAAGCGGCCCACGATCGCGAGGTACTTCCGCTTGGCAACTTCCTCAGACCACATCTCCCCGGAACCCGTCGCCGTCGAAGTCCCTTCCGGCAGCGGCGTGGTGTCCCCAGGAAATGGGCCGCTCGGTTTGGTCGCGGTGGTCGAGGTCGCACGCGTGGCCGACCGAGGCGTAGCGTGGTTTGGCTCGCCTTGGTGAGCGCTGCACGATGTGGCGGTCAGAAAGAATAGCGTTACCGCGGACAGGACGGCGCGATCACGCCCGAGAGAGCTCCTCGGCATGTTGCATACCCTAGCTGTTCAGCTGAATGTGACCTGTTCTGTGGTTGGTCGAAGCGACGAGATCGCACCTGGGTCAACGGCTTAGACCATTGGCGGTCAAGCAGCGCCGACACTTCCCAAAACGCGACCGGCTC
The DNA here is from genome assembly GCF_023516435.1 of Jatrophihabitans telluris. GTDB lineage: Bacteria > Actinomycetota > Actinomycetes > Mycobacteriales > Jatrophihabitantaceae > Jatrophihabitans_A > Jatrophihabitans_A telluris. The sequence goes on from NZ_CP097332.1 coordinate 907,435, forward strand.
GCTGGCGTCCGTGGGCTTCGCGACGGCCTTCGCGTCCTGCCCACGGTGCACAAGGTCGGTCGGTCCGCCGGTCAGCGGCTGAGACGGTAGGCGAGTACGTCACTCACCGCAAAGAACAGGGTCCAGGAAATCAGGACACCGAGTAGCGCGAATCGGGGTTTGATGTGTATTTCTCGGTGATCGGTTGCGGCCGCCGGTGGGGCGTCGCCGACCTGCGCCGCTCTCCACGTTTCGATGTGTGCGGCAACTGCCTTCACGTGCTTGTTCCCGGACAGTGTTCCCGCCAGCGACTGCTGCGCGGCCGAGACTCGGATACGGCGCTGGCCCACGGTGATGATCCGCAAGCCGAGGCGCGTGTCGAAACCTGCGATGTCCGCCGCAGCCACGTAATACTCACCGAGGATGTTCATCACCCGCAGTGACGGGCCGCGGACGTCGACACGGATGAAAAGCGCCACGACCGAGGGCCAGCTGAACAGGCTCGCCACACATCCCCCCGCGAAGGCTTCCAGGCTGTTCGGGGGAGGCGGCCCGAACGCCCCCGCACAGGCTGCAAGAAACAGCCCGTAGAGCAATAGCCCGAGCAACGCCGCTCCCACCGTGAGGTAGCGCTTACACCGCCCCACCATCACCCACCTACTCGACCGGGCCACGCTCGAATGCGGCAGGAGACTCGGTCGGCCAGTGTTCACATGTTCGCCTCTCTCTAGCGGTGCTCATGTGTAGCAGATCGCAGTGGTCGGCCGTGTCTATGTGCGGCGTGGCCGATACCGTGGGCGCCCGCTGACTCACCTGCGGGCGTTGCGTGCTGGCGGAACCTTCGTCAGGTGTGAACAGGCGCAGGGGACGCTATGCCGTTGACGACGAACCGCCTCCTCCCATTGGTCCGAAAACCTCGTCCGCTCATGCCGAATTGAGTGCGATCGCCCGACCTCCGGTGCGAGACTCTGCAATGTGTACGGGCTCCCGGAAGACACCGACCTCTCAGCCTTCGTCGGATGCAAGCTGGAGCTTGTGTCGATCAGCTTGCATCAGGTCAACCTCAACTTCGACGGGCTACGGAAGATCGGCATCACAATCGAGGGTGACTACGCGGTGTCTGGGCCGGACGTAGCACGGGACCGCTATTCAGCCGCCCCCGAGGGCGCAACGGGATTGGTCGGGCTTCTTGGTTCGAGAGTCAGTGATGTCCAGGTCGTGGACCATGGAACTACGACCGTCCACTTCGTTGGTGGCGCAGCGATCATGATCTACGACTCTGAGGAACACTACGAGAGCTACCAGATCTACATCGGCGACCGACTCATCGTCGTTTGATCGCTTGCCGCCGCCGGCAGCATCCGCACATGCCGCAGTGACGGTCGTATCCACGGCTCGGAACTGCCGACGTCAGCGTGTCTTACGCCGACCGACAGAACCAGCAAACTGCCTGCGGTCGGCGAGTGACCGGCCACGGCCAATCTGAATCTGGTTCACGACGCCCGTGGCACCCATCATCACCATCCCAGCCAGTTCCAGGTAGATGCCGATGTGGCGGTAGACGTTGTGGCTATCGAAGTTGAGCAAGCCTAGAACGGCGCCGATCCCGGCCAGCACAAATGCGACGCCCAGCCATATCAGGCCGAGCCGCGATATCCGCTGCCTCCACTTCACGTCGGCATGATGCCACAATTGTCCAGACCACGGATCTGCCGCTGACTGCGCGGACGTGCCGATGTGCGCGTCCGATGGAGGAGTGCTGCATCCTTATGCGGTGGCCGATGAGACGATGATTGCGACACACGACGAGCCCGCCGCGCGGGCGCGGACCAACTACATCCTGAGGCTCAGCCTGGCGGACGACGGATTGCCTGGCCGGTATGAGCAGATGTGGACTCGGACCGACGACAAGGTCAACTTCGAGCTATGTTGCATCCCCTTTTTCACCTACGGGTTGTCGCTCGGTGACGTCCTCACCACGACCGACGACGATGGCTCCTACAAGATCGTCTCCAAGGGTGGGCATCGGACGATCAGGTTCGCGATCCAGAACGAGACGTTTCTCCATGAGGCCCACGACTCGCTCCATGGTTCGATCGCGGGGACTGGATGCCTGGTCGAGTTTCGTGGGCACATGCTCGGTTACGGCGCGATTGACATTGTTGAAGACCGCCAGTCGGAAGTCGTCAGAGGATTGTTGAGTCCACTCGCCGAGCAAGGGCTCCTGATGTGGGAGTGGGCTGACCCCGCCGTACCGGATTGATTGGTCATGCGGGCATCCGCAATTGCCGCTGGGCGGGTCGCTACGCTCGACCGCATCTGCCGCCTGTCGTGCTCGCATGCATCTGCTGCATCAGGCGGGCGAGGAGCGATGCCCGCTCGGCCAATCGAAGACCGCAGCCGCATCGCCATCGACGTTCGCCAGGTCTGCAGAATTCACGCAGGCCCAGAAGTCGGCAGGCACTCTGCGCCCATCGAGCAGCGAGTCGAGATGGCGCAGGGTGACAATCCGCGACGCACCCATCGAGGCAGTGACCTCGTACCGGCGGGGCCGTCGGAACGGTGATCCGATCGAGGGCGGACCGTCTGTCACGCGTCGGAGGTTGAGTGCATCTGGCCTGACCCCGATTCGTAGGTCCAGTGGATCAGTTCTCGGGGTCCGGCCAATGCCGCTGGTCGGGCGCGGAAGAGATTGCGTCGACTCTGCCGCGAAGCGGGACTTTCCGGTCATGGCTCCCGTCTGTGTTCATCGAGTAGTTCGGTCTCGGTCCGTGTCGCAAATATTGGCTTCGCCGTTGGTCTGCGGCGAGAGTTGGGTGGGCACAATGATCTGTGTGGGAGGACGAAGGCTCGCCGGGTTTGCGGCGGTTGGTTGCGTGGTGGCGGTGGCCTGGTCGATTTGGGCTGTAGTCCGCGGCGGTGATGTTGGCGGTCCGACCGGTTTTCTTGTAGGGATGCTGCTGGTGCTTGTGACGGGACTCGTTCTGGTCCGGCGTGGAGGTCCTCTGGAGGCCTGGCTTTGGCGCCACTCTCGATCCGCGAGTCAGGAGTTCATTGTTCCTCGCTCGGTTTCGGAGGTCATCGAGGCTTCGGCAGCGTTGGCGTCGCGCAAGCGCGGGTGGCGGTCAACCGTCAGCGACGGAGGCTGCGCGGTACTCACGACGGGGATGACCCCGTTTAGTTTGAAGAAGCGCATCGACGTCTCAGCGCGCTCCGTTGGTGACAGCGTAGGTTCGGTCGTTACGGTGGTGTCCGCGTCACCTCAGTTGTTCGACTGGGGCGAGAACCGCCGGGTGGTGACGGACATCCGCCGTGAGCTACAAGGTTGAGGATTTAACATGACGCGGGCCCTGGTGGGTCGTAGACGTTTCTCGGGCTGATGGCTTGAAATGATGGTCGCTCTGATAGCCCTGAGGAGAGCTCTTGAGCGAGACGCGGAGTACCGGGACGTTCACTCCGGAGCAGAAGATCGAGATCGTGTTGGCGAATGGGTTGCGCTCGCGTCCCGAAGCTGACCACAGCCCAGCGCACATGCCGCAGTGAGGGGCCTCCCTTCAGAGCGGGGCCACGTCCACTGATCTGCCTTCGTCATAGCGCGGCTCATCAGGTTGGTGCCCGGTCCGGCGACGAGGCGTCCACCACAAATTGCCCTACGGTCTCAAAGCCCAACGGGCGGGTCTGCCGGCGCCAGCATCTTCTGGATTCACAGTCGAAGGGCTGTTCATCCAACTTGTCTGAGCCCCTGCAAGCCGGATGGCTCCGTGAAGCGCGCGTCCGCTCATGCCGATGACAGTGCGGTGCAATGAGGTACTGTGCCCACCGCACACAGAATTGGGGTCGGTCCAGCTCATGAGGTTCGACGACTTGCCGCAGGACGTTCGCACGCGGGTCGTCGCGCTCGCAAAGCGTGGAGCCTTGCACGATGATGCGCAGGTCGCAGACGCGAGCGTTGTGTGGGCGCGCGAACAGCGGTCACCGGGCGGCCGTGTCGCGGCCGGCGTAGGTGTGGCGATTGACTTCGTCATCTCCGGCCTGCTGGGCGGGGGAGGCGTGTCAACAGGCATATCCCTCTCGAAGCAGCGTGCGGCCAAGGCAATTCTTCGGGCTGCCGGGGAGTAGCCGCCGCGCGAGGATCTGCCGCGCGGATCGTTACGCGCGGCGTCGCCTCACATCGGATGCGCAGGCCAACCAGTCAGGCCATGCTGCCGGTTCGGTCGGCTCTCCGTCCGGCATCAACTGAAGATCGCCAAGCAGCGTGATGAGGTCGTCGCCCACCCGCTCCGCGTATCTGTTGAGGAACATAGACATTGCGTCGAATGCTTCGCGGTCGCTGAGACCGCCGGGCTGGGGCACACGAACTAATTGTGCGCAACAGCCGGACCCAACTGCCCTGACATGCCGCGGATAGTGCGCGCCCTGCCGGTGAGCGAGTGTCTACGGCTCGTCCAGCGCGAGTTCCAACGCGTACTGCTGCGGACCAGGCACGGACTCTCGAAAGCAGGAGACGTGGCAGAAGAACTGGTGGCCCTCGATATGCGGAGAGTTGTCAAGCCAGTGGCCTGGTGCGACTTGGAAAGCTCCGTCGCGCTTGGCCAGAAAGAGGAAGGCAGCGCCATCCGGGTCCTCGTCGGTGCGCCTGCCACACCAGATGCATGACGTCGGGTTGTCTGGTGCGGGTCGGGCCATGCACTCAGGCTAGTGGCGCTGGGTGCGCCCGCCTCGGGCACCGCTCGACATCCGCAAATGCCGCGTTGACGGTCCTTCGGACGATGCGCAGATGCCGATGACAGCGCATGCCCAGCGATCGGTCACCAGGCGGGAACGGTAAGTCGCGTGCGATTCGACCCAGGCACCTGTTGGTCGCTCAGCCCAGGGCTTGTCCTCGGGTTCGAACTCGCAGAGCTCGACGTGAACCGTTCCCGTGGACTCCCACTCCTGTCCCACGTACCGGGGTTCCAGGACAAGGTACGAGCCGGTCCGCGACTCGCGCTTGCCCTTGACGTCCCCACTGGCGGTCAACGGTTGGTCGAGCAGGACCACGCACGCCGGCAGTCGGTTCTGCTCGGGTATGAGCTTCGCGACCACCCCAGCGACCTCCGAGCGACCCCCAAGCCAATCGGGTTCGAACTCGTAGCCGCCGCTCACCGCAATGCGATCACCAGTGGTCGGAAGCACGTTCACATCGTCTCAGACGCTCAATCGGACGCCCGCTTCTGCCGCATGGTGCGCGGTCGTGCCGATGTGCGTGCGCCGAGCCGGCGCATGGGATTGTTACGTCGTGACTGCTCCAGAGGCGCTGAAGAGCGCGCTGCGAGACCGCCTAGGCCCGGCGCTGCGGGCGGCTGGCTTCAAGGGCTCTGCGCCGACGTGGGTCCTGGGCAGCCCTACCGAGGACCGGGCCATCGTCAATGTTCAGTCGTCCGACTCGTCCTCAAGGGCGGAAACCCTGTTCACGGTCAACCTGGCCGTCGTGCCCCGCGCATGGTGGCGATGGGAGAGCCACAAGCTAGGTAAGACCGAGAACCGCACGGTCAAGGAGTACGACGGCCTGTGGCGTGAGCGGCTGCGCGCTCGTCAGCAGCAGGCACTGGGCCGACCTGAATGGTGGTCGGTCACTGACCAAGCGTCGGCGCACCACGCGGTCGATGACGTTGTCGCACAGATGGAGAACGGGGCAACCGCTCACCTTCGGGCTTTGGTTGAGCCGGGAGCCATGTTGGCTGCCGCCCGCACCGGCCGACTCGGACACGTCATCTTTGATACCCGTGGCGCGGTTGCCGTGCTGCTGACCGAGAATGGTGCGAGCGGCGAGCTGTTCGCACTTCTCGACGAACTCGAAACACTCGGAGACGCTCGAATGCGCTCGATCTTCTGGCCGATGGCCCAATGGTGTCGCGAGGCCGTCCGGTAGCTAAGTCAGAACCATCCGATCATGCCGCTGGTCGGGCGCGGAGAGATAGCGTCCGACTTTGCCGCTGGTCGGGCGCGGAGAGATAGCGTCCGACTTTGCCGCTGGTCGGCGCGGTAGACATAGCGTCCGACTTTGCCGCTGGTCGGGCGCGGTAGACATAGCGTCCGACTTTGCCGCTGGTCGGCGCGGTAGACATAGCGTCCGACTTTGCCGCTGGTCGGCGCGGTAGACATAGCGTCCGACTCTGCCGCTGGTCGGCGCGGTAGACATAGCGTCCGACTCTGCCGCTGGTCGGGCGCGGTAGACATAGCGTCCGACTCTGCCGCTGGTCGGGCGCGGTAGACATAGCGTCCGACTTTGCCGCTGGTCGGGCGCGGAAGACATAGCGTCCGACTCTGCCGCTGGTCGGGCGCGGAAGACATAGCGTCCGACTCTGCCGCTGGTCGGGCGCGGAAGACATAGCGTCCGACTCTGCCGCTGGTCGGGCGCGGTAGACATAGCGTCCGACTCTGCCGCTGGTCGGGCGCGGTAGACATAGCGTCCGACTCTGCCGCTGGTCGGGCGCGGAAGACATAGCGTCCGACTCTGCCGCTGGTCGGGCGCGGAGAGATAGCGTCCGACTTTCCGCTGGTCGGGCGCGGAGAGATAGCGTCCGACTTTGCCGCTGGGCGGGTCGCTACGCTCGACTGCATCTGCCGCTCACAGTGCGCGGGTATGCCGAATAGGGCGAGTCAGTTGAAATAGCTGATGTGCGGGTCGCACGGCTCGGTCGAGGACACAAGCAAGCGGGCGTTGTCGGGTTTCGACTTGAAGTTGATGAGGAGGCAGCCGAGTTGCTTTCCGGAGGACACTTCGACATGCATCTGCTCTGGAACATCGTTTATGTCTGCCAAGATCGACGCCGATTGGCCGGGCAACAGCCTCGCAACGTCTGTTCTGGACAGGTGATAGTTCCAGAGCACCACGGCGGTCTGGGTGTCATTGATGAACTTGATGTAGTAATCCTGCTCGCCGTCCCATTGGGCACCGCAGGCGCTCAGCAAGGTCGCGCACGCGACGGCGGCAGCGAGGCGAGGCGCCGCGCCACAACGAGCGAACACCACCTCGAACTTCGTTTCACACGCTGACCTTACCCGGGTGCGCCCTGCCGACCTCGGCTCGGCAATGTCCGCAATTGCCGCAGTCAGTGGATGTCGATTGCTGCGCGAAGTTCGGCACCTGAGGTGACGACCACAATGCCTTCGCCCAGCCCCTCGGGTCGCTGCTCTCGTTGGCTTGGGCCAGTTACGCAGATTGGCCCATCGATCGGGAGGATTACCCAGTTTGCGGACTTAGCGCCGGTCACGAGGAGGTCCCATGGGTCCGTCCCGGAGATGTGGTTGGCCATCATCCCGTCGTCGCTGAGGTAGATGTCGGCTGCTCCGTCGCCGATCTCGATGCGCAGGAACGCTCCCCTACGTTCCGCGATGTGGGGTGCCAACACCGCGAGCATTTCCGATCGACGGCTCCCTGCAGACTCCCCAGCGATGAAGCCCTGGAAGAACAAGTCATAGGACACGCGCCCAGCCTCCCATAGGCCCACCGCCGTCGCACGCACATGCCGCAGTGAGGGGCCTCCCTTCGGAACGGGCCCCCCTCCAGTGATCTGCCTTCGTCTTGGCGCGGCTCATAAGGTTGGTGCCCGGTCCGGCGACGAGGCCTCCGCAACAAATTGCGCCACGGTATCGCTGCCTGATGTGCGGCATGGCGTGCTGGCGAAAACCGCGTCTTGTGTGAACAGGCGCAGAGGCCATCCTCCACCTGACGGCGAGTCTCTTCAGCCATACACCCCCGTGAGGCTCGGTTCGCGCATGCCGGCGCTCTGCGGTCCCCACATGGCTCAGGAGACCGGACTGCCCTCGGCCCCCGACGTCGCTTGCCGTGAGGTGGGCGTGTGGAAGGACACGGCAGTGGCACTAACAGTCGTCAACCAATAATCGCAACGAATCTGTGTGCGCTGTCGCGCTGTTACTTGCGTTGATCGGCGGGATCATGCTTTCAAGCGGCGAAGATTGCGGCCACTATCTGATCGTTGCCGCCATTCCCATCGGTGTGGCCGGAGGAGCGATCGGGCGCAGCGAGCCTCGCCGAGCTAGATTGAGTTTAGATAGGTGGTGGCGGTCGTTCCTACTCGAAGCGAGGCCAACGATGACGGTGGATGCGAGCGCTCGGTGCCCGCACTGCGGGAGTAGCCAGTGGGAACGCCAGCAGGTACTCGCGAACGGGTACTACGTTTCGCTTAATGCCAGGTGTAGCGACTGCGGGACGGTCTGGGCGCTGCCCACGATTGAAGCCCGCGAGCGGCAGTCCGCCGAGACGACAGCTAGAGCGTTTGACGAGGTAGAACGTCGCAACCGCGAACTCGCTGCGCACTTCAACGACTCCCGAAGCAAGGCCGGTGAATGATCCGCTCATGCCGCTGGTTGAGCGCGGAAGAGACAGCGTGCGACTCTGCGGCGATCCGCTCGCGCCGGATGACGGATGTAACGGAAGGATTGACGTTATGCCGCCCAAGCCGCGATATCGACTCACCGCCCGTTCTGTAGCACTCACCCGTGCCGGATGGACGATCTGTGTTGTCGCCCTGCTCCTTGCCCTGGCAGGGATCGCTCTCGCGATCGGCGGCAGTCGCATAGGTGGCACGCTTATGGTCCTGGCGGGCATGACGATCGCGCTGACTGCGTTTCTGGCCTTGGGTAAGGAGTGAATTGCCGAGTAGCGCGCTCGCACGCGTCTGCCGCTCGTCGGTCGCGGCGCTGTGAACGCCCGATCATGCCGCTGGCCGGGCTCGGCCCCCTCCAGTGATCTGCCTTCGTCATGGCGCGGCTCATCAGGCCGGTGCCCGGTCCGGCGACGAGGCGCGCGTAACAAGTTGCCCTACGGTTTCGCTGGCTTTTGTAGGCATGAACCGCTCGGCCGAACCGTCTGTGAGGGCGAACAGCTGCGCGCGCGGCTCGATACTCCACCGCTTCCAGAACCAAGGCCGACACGATCCAGCCTCGCTCCGTCGCTCCGTCGCTCCGTCGCTCCGTCGCTCCGTCGCTCCGTCGCTCCGTCGCTCCGTCGCTCGGAGTACGGTTACGCGGTGCGCGATCTCCCGGTAACCGTGACCCACGACATTGCCGGTCGATTCAGAGGGATGGCGAATGCTTGACGGAACCCCGGCGTCCGAGATCAGATGCGATCGCCAGACTGGCATATTCGGCGCGTTGCGTCGCCTGACGGTCTTCGTAGACGAGGTGGCGGTCGCGAAGATCGGACTCCGGAAAATGAGGGCACGCGTGAAGGTCGAACCTGGCAGCCACAAGGTGCGCGTCGCGAGCGGCTCCGCGTCCAGCGGCACCTTGAACGTCGACGTACCGACCGGGGCCGAGGTCCGATTGGTCGTCCTTCCTGGGGTGAGGCCAGCGGGCACCGAATATGACAAGTCAACGTTTTACACGCTAGAAGAGTTGTAGGTACGGTGACGAGCGACGAACCCAAGCACACCGGCGGGAAAGAGCTGAGGGAGCGACGCGAGGACCGCCGCAGGGAGATGCTCAGATTTTTCCTAGCCGCCATGACTTTGGCATGTTTCGGTCTTGCCAAATTTGCCACCTCCGGCACGTCTGCCGTCAGCCTCGCGTTGTTTGTGCTCGGGTGCATTTCCGGTTTGATCCTGATAGGGCTTCTTTGGTCTAAGCGGGGAGAACGCGATCCAAACAGGTAGGGCAATGGGGCAGCCGCGTTCTTTGGCGACGAGGCGTCCGCAACGCATTACCCCACGGCCTCACCGTTCAATCCAATGCGACCGCCGCTGGCGTAAACGGGTTCGAGGCAAAGAGCCATGGGCGCACGTCCAGTCCAGCGCCGGCCTGCCGACGGCGCGCACTCAGCCCGTTTTACGTGGACGGAGTCGGTGGTGAGCAGACTCGACAACGGGCGCACCGGCCCTCCGACCACGAAACCAACGACGACGTCAGCGGGCCGCGTGCCAAGGAAGAGTGCGACACCTCCGAACGCGACGACGATTGAGGCGAGTCCAACCGTCACCCACGGAGGGGAAAGCGTGCGAGCCCACCTTGCCGAGTCTTTGGCTAAGGAGTACGCGCCCGCCCCCACAAAGCGAAGGTGAGGAAGGCCCACAAGCTCACTCGAAGAACTCCCCGTGTCGACCCGGTTATAGGAACGCGCTCGTTTCCAACCTAAGCTAGAACGCCACGGGCTGCGTGGCAAAACGATCATGCCACGGTCTGGCCCACTGCGCCTATACCGGCATGTCCCTCCTGGGGGTTACTCGCGCGTTTCGACGTTGTGTCCGAGGGGTGGGATGCAGGAACCTATACGGCCGAACGAGAAGATGGATGAGAAGCCGAAGAGCGTTCGCGGCCCGTCAGCTGAAAGGGCGACGAGGGCGTCCGCAACAAATTGCCCTACGGTTCATCGCCGGAATGTGTGGCTTGGTGCTGGGGGTCCCCCGGGTGCGTACGCTAAGCCAACATATGCCGGTAAGGAGCCTCTTATGGCCCGCGCTCGTCGTACCTACGGGTCTGACCCTCGGCCGCTCGCAGTTTCAGCGCTTGCGGGTGCCGGGGCCGCGGCGGCCGCCATCTTGCTTCCAGAAAAGTCACCTGCGGTATCCGTCCTCGTGGTCGTTGTCATCGCCGCGGCGGCCTTTGCGTTTGCCCGCTCGAAGGTTCCGCCGTGGCGAGGCTTTCCGGAAGGGCTCCGGGAGTTTGCGCCGTCATGGTTTTGGCGGCTCTCATCACGATCTTGGTGGCGCTGGCCGTACGGGTCCTGCGATGAGTCACTGAGGTAAGGGTGCGGTGCGTCGCGGACTAGGTCGAAGGAAGTCCCGTGTGGACAAGGGTCTTGCGACCCAACCAGCCCAGTCGGATGTTCAACGTCCGACTCACCGAAGAACAGTTCGCCGAACTACAAGCCGAAGCAGGACGTCGCCACCTCCCGGTTTCGAATATGGCGCGGGCATGGCTGCTCGACCGACTCGACCACGAACGCCACGCCAGCTGACCCATAGGGATTGATCTGCGCGAACAGCGCACGCCCGCTCGGGCCGGCATAGACGCGATCACCTCGACGGTTCAACCGCGTGAGCGACTCAGAATGTAGGTCGGGAAGAAGAAGATCCAAAGGACGAGGCAAGCCGCTAGCCATGCGACCGGCGTCTCAATCGTGAGGTTGCCGATCTTGATGAACACGGGCGACCCTGAAGCAACGCACCTCTTTGCGTCGAAGTACACCCAGAGATCCGTGGCGACCACGAGCACCAGCAAGACGAGGGGAGCCAGCCAAGCCGTCATGTCCCTGACCCTAGGCCCACCGCCCGAGCCCTCCGACGCCACCTAATCACTGCGCGCGTGCGACCTGACGGATTCAGCTGCGTAGGTCGGTTGTCAGGTGCCCTCTTCGCAGATCGATGGATTTCGCGTGAACCGTACGCTGTCCGCGGCCGATGGGTGCGTGCGAGGCCAGGGCGACGCGGACTGGATCGGCCCCGCTAGCGGGCGATTCGCTGCCCGCTGAGTCCACGAACGTGACGCGGCAGTCCGCCGCTAAGAGGACATCATCTGCGTGTGGGCGATGCCTGCATGACCGGGGGCCGATTTCCGACTCAGCACAAGTCGCGGTTCGCCATCGGCAAGCACATCGCGAACCGGCTGGTGCACGACGGTGAACAGTGCCACCCCTTGACCCGGACCAAGACCGCCCACGAGATCCTGCCGCACGCCACCCGTGAACGAGATTCAGTTGCGCGACACCAGTGGCATGTCACCGCAATCTTGTTCCGCGAGAGACGGCGGCTGCACGTCTAGATCAAAAGCGGACGTCTCCCACAGTCGTCCCACGATCGGTGCTACGACAACGAAGTCGTACCGGGCCGGTCGCGTATCACGGAGTCTGCTCCGCGGCTCCTCACAGTCGACATCGTTTCGATCGCAGGGGGAATCATGGCAGCGCAGAAGAAGGATGACGGATTGGTTCCGTTGCAGGTGGAGGTCACGGTCGCCGGGACCGACGCCGACGCGACGGTCCGCGCGTACCTGTTCGACAGCGCCGGCCGGGTGGTCGACTCTGCGTTGGTGGGGAACGATCTGTCGTTCCGCGTCGATCCGAAACGCCGTTACCGGGTCACGGTCGGGCCTGATCTGTCCGTCGACGAGCATGTACCTGCCGATGCCGCAGCCCTGCTGAGGGCTGCCGGCGCGATCAGCCGCGACGTTGCGCCCGCGTACGCGCCCGGCACGGTGTCGTTGCGGATCGAGGAATCGCTACGCCTGCTTTGGATCTTTCGCTGCATCACGATCCACGGCACCGTCCGCAAGCACCTCAACCCTGGCGGCACGCCCCCGGCCTACGCCCCGATCTGCGCTGGCACCGTCCAGGTGTTCACGATCGATCTCGCTGCCAGTCTGGACAACCTCAGCGACGCGCAGGTGCTCAACATTGGCCAGACCGTGCTCGCCCGAATGTTGGGCGTCGAGATCTCCGACCTGCTCTCCTTCGATTGGAGCGACTTCGCGCGGCTCTCGGCCCTCAGCGCCGGCCTCTATCCACTGACCGGCAACGCGCTTCGGGCCTACCTCGTCGCGCACCGCGCCGAGCTCGCCACCTTCATGTGTGAGGTGATCCCCGAATGGGCGATCTCTTACCAGCAACTTCCGGACGCGACGATCCAGCCCGACGGCTCGTTCTCTCTCACGTACTGCTTCTTCGTGTGGCAGACACCCATCGACGTCTACTTCGAGGTCGTGCAGACCATCGACGGGCAGACCCGGGAGGTCGCCGATCCCGACATCCTGTGCACCACGATCTGGAACTACGACGGCTCGCAGAGCGCGGTCATCACAGTCGAGGACCCCTCGGCCATCGCCTGCAACCCGACCCAGACCGGGCCCGGGTACCTCTACGTCTGGCCGACCGCGATCGGCAACGTCGACCTGCGCCAGATCGACGGCCTGGAGACCCCTTCGGGCACGGGCCTGTTGCCCGGTGACACCCCGTTCGGCGGGACCCTGTCGCTGCAGACGCAATTCGACCCGAACCTGCAGAGCAACGGCATCAGCTACTACCGCTGGTCCTACCGCTTCGACGGCGACCCCACCTTCACCGAGATCAGCACGCCCGTGACGCACCGATGGATGCAGGAGACTCTCAGCGGCGGCGTGATCACGATCCATCTGAACTCCGTCGCGCTGGGTCCGAACCTCGTCGGGTCGGAGAGCAACCTTTACGCCATCCCGGATCCGAACCTGCCGTGGGTGAACATCAATGACCCTGCCGACCGTCCCTTCGCCTACTTCGACAGCACCACGGGCGCGCCGGGACGCGCCGGGATGGTCACGCTACGGATGGAGATGTTCGACGCTGCTGGGACCCATGTCGCGGCCGGCAACGCCGGGCACGGTGGCCCGTTCAGCTACCTGCTTCCCGACCTGAGCGCAACCGCAGCCGACTACACGGACGCGCCGGGGAACAACATCGACACCAACGGCGATCTGGTGTTCCGCATCCAGGTGGACAACCGCCGCTGCACTGCCGCCCTGGGCGACGTTCAGGCCAGCGGCAACACTGCCGACGACTGCGGGATGCTGCATTACACCAACGCCAACGACACGGTGTCGGTCGCCTATGCCGCGACCCAGCCCGGCAACTTCATCGACTGGTCGCTGTCGATAAGCCGGGGCTCGCACGGCGTCGTCGCCACAGCAGGCGGCGCAACCAGCGCGCCCGTCGGCTCGCACCTCGACCGCACCGCCGCCCAGCTCGCGGGCAGCTGCATCCAGGCCGCATTCGCCACGAACCTGTCCGCCCTTGCGCGCGCCACCGACGGCTACGCCCGTCAATCCCAATACGACGCCGGTGCGACCGGCGCCTTCGCACTGCTTCACCCCTGAGGACGGGCGCCAGTGACCCGGCCGGGACGCCGGCCGGGCACTCCAACGGCTCGTCCCTCGACGTCTGAGAGCGGCCTTTCTGTTGGCCGGCGGGCGTCGTTGCTGGCCAAACGAGCCCGGACCTCGCCACCGCCCACGTCGCGACCGCTGTCTCCCGGTTCCCGGAAGCTCGATGTGCGCGTTCGGCCGCGTCGACGATCATGCTCGCTACCGACGGTTAGGCGTGGGCGTCGATAGGGCACCCTCGTTTCCGGGCGAGGACTTTGGCCTGGGTTGTCAAGGCGTCGATACAGGACAGGCTTGTGTCCTCTCCGGGTCTCGTGGTGCGCCGTGGTGAAGGTGCACACTGATTCCAGTTCGGCACCGGTTCGTCGTTGGGGGTCAGTCATGGACTCGCTGACTATTGCTTCTCCCTTGGAGTGGAGCGCACTGGGCGCGAGAGGTCTTGGAGTCATCGTCGATCCCGTCATCTTTCGGATGGGTCAGATCTTCCTAAAGGGCCGGGCCGCGGCTGGAGCCTTGGCCGAGCAGCAGTCGGCGGCCATCACCGACGACCTCGCAAGTCTTGTCACCTTCTTCGACCTACTCGTCCTGCACGAGCAACTACCGGCCTTCAACTACACCTCCACCTTCGACATCGGGCTCAACTTCGACCAGAGCCTCGGCGCCCTCCTCAATCAGGATCGACAGGTCATCGTTCCCGTCGACGTGCAGTGGCAGGCCTACAGCTCAACGAAGGCGGCGGCGATAGGCCAGTTCCGGCGGCAATTGGCCAACGGCCCGTTCCTGCCGGCGGGGACCGCGCAGGACATCTTGAACGGCATCAAACAGATCGAGTACGAGTGGGAGCCGAACCTTGAGGGCCTGCAGAACGATTTGCCCGACCCCGAGCAGGTCAGGTTGGCCCAGTTCATGGTCGGCGTTCTCGTGTTCGCCGGCTACGCCCAGCAGTCCGGGGTCCCACATGTCCTCTCACCGCGCCGTAGCCGACTGGTCGCCGCCGCCGGTCTGGGCGACGGTCGGGCGGACGATCAGGCCGAGGCCGCCATCTACCAGGAGCTCGCGCGCCGCTTCCGGCTTGCCGGCGATGGCTGGCGTGACCAGCAACTGCCGTGGACCCCATCGTTCCTGCCCTACCTTCTGTCGCGGCTGAACCCGCTGCGTGACGGCCCGGATGTGCTGCTCAGTCGAGCCTTGGACCTTCGTGACTCGCCGGCAGTGGCCAGATACCGTCGGCTGCGAGCCGCAGCCTTGAGCGGGTCCGGCGACGACTCAGCCGCAGCCCGACAGGAACTCACCGCGGCCGCAGACAGCGTCGCGAAGGCCTTGGACTCCGACCGAGGAGAGCTGGAGATGACGAGGTACCTCGCCGTCGACCTGCTGCCCAAGGCTGTCGGCGTCGTAGCCGGGGCCATGGCCGGCGGTCTCGCCGCGGGCCCACCCGGAGCGATCGCGGGCGGTCTCGCCGGCATCGTCGGCGAGGAATCGCTCAAGCCGATCCACAAGCGCCTGTTCGGCTGGGTGCTGGACCAACTCCCCTTCCACAGCGCCCGCAAGCTCCTCACCCGCGCCGTCACCAGCGACGCGGCGACCGCCGGGAAACTCGCGGCCACCATGCAGATCGTCTGGGAAACCGGCCCGCGATCTGCGACCTGAGTCAGCGACCCTGATCGACCGCGAGCCACCCACACCAGCTCACCAGCGCCGACCGTCCCGTCTGCGCCCAGGGAGGCGGGTGGCATGCCACCAATTGATGCGACATACCAGGCGCGGAACGGCTAGCGTCCGGTCGTGGCAATTTTGGATGAACGGGACGACGGGCTTAGGGCTTCCGACGATAAGTCCCAGCTGGATCTCGACCGTATCGTCGCGTGGCTCGCGGCGTCGTACTGGGCCGACGAACGCGACCGGGCGACGATCGAGCGGTCGATCGAGCATTCCTACGTCGTCGGCGTCTACACACCTACGGGCGAACACGTCGCGTTGGCGAGAGCCACGACGGACTTTGCGTCGTTCGCGTGGATCGGGGACGTCGTTGTCCACGACGACTGGCGTGGCAAGGGCATTGGCACCTGGTTGGTGCGGACACTCGTCGATGAGCTGCGCCGCAGAGGTGTGCCGCGATTCGTGCTCGGCACCCGTGACGCGCACGGCGTCTATGAGAAGGTCGGCTTCGGCCCGCTGCGTGTCGTCGAGGTCTGGATGGAGATCGACGACCGCAAGAACCGCCCGAACCCTCAGGACGTGGCATTGCGTCGCTGACCTGCAAGCGGCCGCGGCGTCGACGGCCACCTGACATCGGTCACGCGGGACCAGCATCGCTTGGGCAACTCACCGACGAAGCCAACGTTTCACCGGCCGGCATCGCCGACGGTTCGTAACGAGAACCGGGTTTGGTTCGCCGCGGCTCGGCATTCGCACCATCGATAGGGGGACCTACGGCCTGATCCCGAACGGCTTCGCGAGCGGTATCGGTGAACCGCGCGGCGATGGCGATTTCCGGAAATACTCGTAGTCGCCGGGCATGAAGGTGTGCGACCGACTGCGGTGGTGTCTGGGCGGCCCCGGACCGTCACTCCGATTGGGTCAGGTCTCGGGTTGTTCGAAGAGGTCCCGCAACTGAGCGGCGACGTCCGGGTCCGCCAGCACGAGGGCCTCGTCAGCGGCTTGCAGTTCGGTGTCCGCGCTGGCTTGCACAAGGCGGCCGTCGCGGACGACGAAGCTGACCCAGGCGCCTTCGCGAAGGCTGGACAGCTCGGCGATGGTCCTGCCATCGGCGGCGGAGCCGGATGCGACGGTCAGTCGTTGTACGCCGTCGGGTTCGTTGCGAAGTCGGACGCCCAGGCTCCAGGGTTCAGGTTCCACCGTCCGCATCGGCACCCGCAGCAGCCTGGCCGCGGTGGGAACGAGGCTGCCCTGCACGATGACCGAGAAAACTACGACGATGACGACGATTCCGTACAGCCGGCCGGCGTCGGGGAGGTGCGCGCTGAGCAGGAAGCTGCCCAGCAGGATCGGCACCGCGCCCTTGAGCCCCGCGAGTAACACGAAGGCCTTCTCAGCTCGTGCGAGCCCGGCTCCCGCCAGCAGCGGGCCGACGAGGATCGGCCGAATCACGAACGCCACCACGGCTCCTAGGGCGAGCCCGGGGATCCACACGTCACGGTGGACAAGTTCGCCCAGGTCGACGGTGAGACCCAGGACTACGAACGCGACGATCTCGCCGAGGCTGGACAGTCCGGAGTGGAAGTGTTCGATCTCGCGCTTGTAGGGGGCGCGGGCACGGCCGAGGAGGATGCCTGCGACGAAAACCGCCAGAAACCCCGACCCGTGGGCCAGGGTCGCGATGGCGAACAGGGCAAGCGCGCAGGCCGTCGTGCGCAGCGGATACAGGCCCTCACCCGGCAGGGGAACCGCCCGCATGAACCACAGGAGGGCCCTCCCGCCGACAACGCCCACGGCGCCGCCGACCGCCATTTGCAAAGCGAACTCCGAGCCGATGTGAACGAACGCGCTGGCGGACAATCCCCCGGCAGCGAGCAGGCTCGTCATCAGCGCGATCCCGACTGGATCGTTGGCGCCGGATTCGCCTTCCAAGATGGTGCCGCTGATGCCCGAGATCTCCCGCTGGCCGAGCACCGAAAACACAACCGCGGGGTCGGTCGGGGCCACCGCGGTCGCGACCAGCAGCGCCGCGTACCAGTCCAAGCCGACAGCCAGATGCAGGAACACGGCGGCCGCAGCGGCTGTGAGGAACGTTCCGGCGATCCCCACGAGTGCGATCGGGCGCGCGGCGGTGCGGAACGTTGGCCAGCCGATGCTCATGCCGCCGTCGAAGAGGATGAACACCAGCGCGACCGTCACCAGCCGTTCCACGACGTGCTCCGGCGGGGCGTGCAAAGCCGGAATGACCTTCACCGCTACGGCCGCTGCGACCAGCAGCAGGGCCGGGGCCGGCACCCGGACCCGCTGCGTCAGCCGGTTGGACAGCACGGCGGCCATGCCGACCGCCGCGGTCAACAGCAGCAGCCACGCGTAGGGGTACGTGTCAGACATGAGGCTCCTGGTCGGTGGTCGGGCACGGCAAACGTCGTTGCCGACCAGACTTCCCGGCGCACCCTGTTTCGCTGACCACCTTACGGGCTCATCGGAGCCGGTTCATCCCCTCTCGGCGGTGCATGCGTGCCTCTCGGCGGGCGTCGCGTGCCTCTCGGCGGTGCGCGCGTGCCTCTCTGCGGACGTCGCGGCGCTGCTCGTCCCAGCACTGCTTGAGTCGCGGGTCGTACTTGGTGCCGGTGAAGGGGTGCCCCGGGGTGTCGGGCGGTCCGAACAGGGCAAGGGCAATAGCGTGCAAGCGCCCGAGCGGCATTAGCGGCGGTTGTGCTGGCGGTAGCGAGTGGGCGGTCATCAGTGGGGTTCCCGTCTCACCGTTGCGTGGAAGTCCATCTCAGATGACTGCGAGGCCGGTGGGGGCGCCGGACGCCGGGAGCGCGACCGGAGAGCTGGGCAGCTCGGTGAGCGTGCCTCCGTCAACGGCGAAGGTGCTGACAACGTGCCCACGGCCGCCGGTGACCGACAGGAACCTTCCGTCGGGCGACAGCCGCGCGTCGACCGCGCCGACTCCATTGGTGAACGCGGTGCTGCCAAGCAGGCTCAGCGATCCGTCGCTCAAGATCGCATAGGTCGACAGGTTCGTCGACCCGGTGTTGATCGCGAACAGGTATTTGCCGTCATGACTGATCTCCACCCAGCATGGCGCCGTCTGGAAGTCCGCAACGGGTGAGTCTCCGATCGGGGTGAGCACGCCATGCCGGCTGACCGAGAACGCGGACACGGTGCCGTTACCTGCTCCGGCGTGGGCGTTACTGACGTAGAGCTGGTTCGGGTTCGTCGGGCGGAACTCCGCGCCGATCGGGCCCAGACTCTGCGCGGGGAAGGGTGAGCCGGCCGCGGGAACCAGCCGGCCGTCCGGGCGCACGGTGAAGCTGTCGATCAGGGACGGGTTGTCTCGCGTGCCGATGAGCCGGTCTCCGGTGGAGTTGAACAGGACGTCACCGACTCCGGAACCGTCCGGCACCGCAACGGTCGTGTTCGGTAGCGGGATGAGATGGCCCTTGTTCGAAAGGCGGAAACCGGTGTAGTTGCTGCCGCCGGCACCGACATTGGCGACGTAGACCAACCCGTCGCCGTTGATGGCGATGCTCACCGGCTCGACCCCACCTGAGGGCACCGGCGACCCGACGAGCCGCAGAGCACCGCCGTGGCCGACCTTGAGGACAGAGATCTCGTTACTGCCGGCATCGACGGCGAGCAGGAACCGGTGATCGGGACTGGTCTGGATGGCGCCCTGAGAACCGAGTCCAGTACCGAGCCCGGAGCCGCCGACCGCGAACGGAGATCCCGCAATCTCTGTGAGGGATCCGTCTGCGTGCCGGTCGAATGCGGCGACCGTGTTTGCGCCGGCGGTGTTGCCGTCGATGTAGGCGTGACCGACCACACGGGAGGCGTGTGACGGATCGGCGGTCGCAGAGGCCGGCAGGCTCACAGCGAGGCCGGCCCCGGCGGCGAGCATGATGCCGCAGGCGGGCAGAGCGAGACGGTTGTACATGGTGGACTCCCTGGAAGACGGTGAGGCGCGGATGCTGACCTGGTTCAGTCACCCGATGTCGTCCGCCGTTACAGCCGAACACCCTTTCAGCGCGGCTTGTTCTTGATTCGTAAGGACTTCACCCGGAGTCGATCGACCCGCGTGGACCTAGGCTCGAATGGTGCGAGCGGGCAGTTTCGACACCGACTCCGAGCTCGTCGATCGGTTACGCGCCGGCGACGAGGTCGCCTTCATGGACCTCGTCGGGCGGTACCAGCCACAGTTGATCAGACTCGCCCGCAGCTTTGTCACTCGCGCCGAGACCGCCGAGGACGTCGTTCAGGAAACGTGGCTCGCCCTGCTGACCGGCATAGACCGGTTCGAGGGCCGCTCCTCGCTACGCACGTGGCTGCTGCAGATCTGCGTCAATCGTGCCCGCAGTACCGCCGTCCAGGAGCAGCGCACGCTGCCAGTCGAGCAGATCGGGCCGGTAGTGGACGCCGAACACTTCACCGAGTCAGGAGCGTGGACCTCCCCGCCGACGCCGTGGCCCGACCTCGCCGCTGACGCGGCCAGGGACGCAGAACTTGCCGCGAGGATCCGTGCTGCAGTCGAAGACCTACCCCCGATGCAGAGAGCCGTGGTGACCTTGCGCGATGTCGAGGGGCTGACCGGCGCCCAGACCTGCGCGGTACTGTCGATCACCGACGCGAACCAGCGGGTGCTGCTGCACCGAGGCCGCGAACACCTGCGCACAGTGATCACGAAGGCGGTGAGCGCGCAATGAAACGCTCTTTTCACCGCGACGAGTTGGCGTGCCGCCGGGCCGTCGAGTTGATCTCTGACTACCTCGACGAGGCGCTTGCGAGCAAGCTGCGCCGCCGACTCGAGCAGCATCTCGCCAAGTGCCCGCACTGCGCCGCGTACCTCGCCCAGATCCGCGCCGTGATCGCCGCAGTCGGACCAGCCACCGTTGATGAGATCGACCCACTCGGCCGGGACGAGTTTCGGCAGCTGTATCGCCGAACAGTGCGCTGATACCTCTTAGCAGTTCGAAGTGCCGGTGCCGAGGCTGATCGGGCTGTGGACGTCGAACAGGGCAGGGATCGGCCGAGTGTCCGGACTAGGATCCCCGCGTGCTGATCTACTCCATGAGCGTGTCGGTGGACGGCTACATCAATGACCGCGACGGGGCTTTCGGGTGGAGCGCGCCGAGCGATGAGCTGTTCGCGTTTCACCTTGCGCGCGTGCGCGATCTCGGTGCTCACCTCTGTGGCCGCCGCCTGTACGAGACCATGCTGCCGTGGGAGACCGATCCAGCGCTGCGCGCCACCGAGCTCGGGGTGGAGTTCGCCGATGCCTGGTCCGCCCTCCCCAAAGTCGTCTTCAGCCGGACGCTCGACAGCGTCCAGGGAAACGCCCGGCTCGCCGACCGATCCGTGGCAGCTGAGATTGCCGCGGCGCTCAACGGGACCGACAAGGACGTCGAAATCGGCGGCGCCGGCCTCGCCGGGGCAGCGATCACAATGGGCCTGGTCGATGAGCTGCGGATCTTCCGTGTTCCGATCGCGGTCGGCGGTGGCACACCGTACCTGCCGCCTCTCACCGGCGACATCGACTTTGACCTGATCGAGACGCAAACGTTCGGATCGCGCGTGATCTACGAACGCTACCGCCGCAGCCGCTGAGAATTTTGCGCGGTTGCTGGATGGATAGGTAGCGGCTCAGCCACCGCCGAGCTCTTGGGCAAGCATCACGATGATGCCGCTCGGGCCTCGGAGGTAGGTGAGCTTGTACATGTCCTGGTAGGTGGCCACGCCGCGCAGAGGGTGGCATCCGTGCCTGGCAGCAATCTCGAGGGCCTCGTCGAGGTCGTCGACGGAGAAGGCGACCCGGTGCATGCCGATCTCGTTGGGTCTGGTGGGCTCGGTTTCGATTGCCTCGGGATGGATGTACTCGAACAGTTCCAGCTGACCGTTGCCGTCGGCAGTCTGGAGTATCGCAATCTTCGCGTGGTTGCCGTCGAGACCGACGGCGGTGTCGGCCCATTCTCCGCTGATCGTGTCCCGGCCGATGACGCTCAGCCCGAGGTCGGTGAAGAACGCGATTGTCGCTTCAAGGTCTCGTACGGCGATGCCGACGTTCTCGAATTTGGTGAGCATGCGTCGTACGTTACCGATTTGCTACGGAGGGTCAGAGCCGTTTGCTTGACGCATACCGATATAGGCATATGATAGGAACATGGCCCGAGCCGCAACCACGTCAGACGTCTTCAACGCGATTGCGGAGCCGCAACGGCGGGCGATCCTGGTGCTGCTTCGGACGGGTGAACGGCCGGTCACCGACCTGGCCCAGGAGCTGGGGATGACCCAGCCAGGGGCGTCGAAACACCTGAGGGTGCTTCGGGAGGTCGGGTTGGTGCGAGACCGCAAGGCAGGAAAGCAACGGCTCTACGGCCTTGACGCCCGCGGGCTGCGGCCGGTTCACGAGTGGGCCGGCGGCTTCGAGCGGTTCTGGAACGAAAGCTTCGACCGGCTGGACGTGTACGTGCAGGAACTGAATGAGACCAGGCAGAAGGAGTAGCTCAATGAGCGCTGTAGGACAGGGAACGCCGGTGCAATCGGCCACGGCAGACCGCGAGATCGTGATCTCACGGGTGATCAATGCCCCACGAGAGCTGGTGTTCGAGGCCTTCACCGAGCTCCGGCACCTGTCGCGATGGTGGGGACCGGAAGGTTTCACCACCACGACGCGGGCGTTCGAGTTTCGCGTTGGCGGGGAATGGGATTTCGTCATGCACGGGCCGGACGGGACGGACTACCAGGAGTGGATCACCTGGACCGACATCGCGGCGCCCGAGCGAATCACACTGCTGCACGGCGAGTACCGCAGCGACCCGAACGCCTTCGTGTCGGTGCTCACGTTCGTGCCCGACGGCGCCGCGACCGAGCTCGAGCTGCGCACGGTGTTCCTGACAAAGGAACTGCGCGACGAGGCCGTGGAGCAGTACCACGCGATCGAAGGTGGCGAACAGACCGTGAACAACCTCTCGGCCTACCTCGCGGCCTACCTCGCCGAGAACGCGCCGAAACGAGTTGAGGACTGATGGCAGGCACGGTGTTCTTCAGTGTGTCGATGTCGCTGGACGGGTTCATCGCCCCCGAGGCCGCCGAGGAATTGATGGGGCGGCAATGGATGGAATTGCAGCGTTGGGTCTTCCCGCAGCGGTTCTTCCGGGAGAACCTCAAGCTCGGTGGGGGCGGCGAGGAAGGGCGCGACAACGACATCCTGGGCGAGACCTTCGAGCGCACCGGTGCGAGCGTGATGGGCAAACGCATGTTCGATGCCGGCGAGCAGGCGTGGCCAGAGGACGCGCCGTTCCACACGCCGGTTTTCGTGCTCACGCACGAGAAACGTGACCCTTGGGAGCGGCCTGGCGGGACCACGTTCTACTTCGTCAACGACGGTATCGAGTCCGCGCTCGGCCTGGCCCGCGAGGCCGCCGCAGATCGCGACGTCCGCATCGCAGGCGGTGGCGCGACGATTCTTGAGTACCTGAACGCCGGTCTGATCGACGAGTTCGCGATCGCACTCTCGCCCGTCCTGTTCGGCACCGGTGTTCGCCTGTTCGACGGTGTGGACGCCGCCCGCTTGGCGCTGGAGCCGATCCGCGCGGAATCGACGCCGCGGGTGACGCACCTGACCTACGCAGTACGGGCCCGGTGACCACCTCGACCGCGCTGGCATCCATTGTGCGGCCCGAACTATGGCGACACGCCGGGCGCCGGCCAAAGTCGGGTCGCACAATGCAGTAAGCGCGACGGGGAACCGCGACGGGGAACCGCGACGGGGAACCGCGACGGGGAACCGCAACGGGGAGATGATGGACACGCCATAGCTGGCCCGGTCTCGCGGGCACAAACGCTGGGAGGACGACGTGACGGCCGATGTCATCGTAGGAGTGGCGGGCGCCCTCGGTGGCGGCGTGGTCGCGTCAGCCACCTCGTTCCTCACGCTTCGGGCCACCCACCGCGCCGAGCGCCAGCGCTGGATCGCCGATCGCGAATGGGAGCACGCCACCGATGTCGCGCGGGCCCGGCGCGAGGCGTACTCGACCTTCCTCGCGCACGAGAACGCGATCATCATGTCCGCCGCCGCAGTGGCCAACCGGCAGCTGGGACGACCGCCGCTCGGTCACATGCCCGATGACCAGGTGCCGGTGTATCAAGGGCTTCAGGATGCGTACGCGACGGCGCTGCTGTTGGCCTCCGCATCCACTCAGGCGATGATCATCGAATGCCAACAGTGGCTGGATGAGCTGGTGTGGGCTTCCTGGAAGGGACAGGACCGTCCGATGCCGCGCGACGATCTCCACAACGACGTGCTCGCCGCGATGCAGCGGGACGCGGTAGACCCGCCAACCCGCGGCGCCGTCGAGGCATGATCGTGAACGCGTAGGGATAAGGAACGCTTTTCTGAATTCATCGGCCAAATGCTCATGATGCATGCGGTAACTCGCCTCCGGCGGCTATGTGAGCTACCAATTCGTTCAGCTGAGCGGGTGGCA
Source organism: Jatrophihabitans telluris (assembly GCF_023516435.1). Lineage (GTDB taxonomy): Bacteria > Actinomycetota > Actinomycetes > Mycobacteriales > Jatrophihabitantaceae > Jatrophihabitans_A > Jatrophihabitans_A telluris. The sequence goes on from NZ_CP097332.1 coordinate 931,413, forward strand.
GCAGGCCACCGCCGACAAACTCGCCAAGGTCGCCGAAGGTTTCCGCGCCAAGGTCACCGCGCCGGTAATCCTCGCATCGACGTTGTCCGTCAGATGCAAGCCGAGCGCGTTCCGGTGGCTGCCCAGGCTCCGTCCGGCGCGAACGAGCAGATGACCGCCAACCGGGGACAGAGCAACGGGCAGGATCCGCGGGCCAACGCTCAGGCTAGGCAACAGACGGCCCAGCGAGCGTCGGATATGAAGATCGTGCCCCGCGACGAGGTGCCGGACATCCCCCGGCAATCGCGGTCGCAATCGACCTCGTCTCGCCAGTCGGCCGGCAAGGACGGCCCGCGAGCGCAGACCATTCCCAGCACGAGGGCGCGGACGGGCGCGTCTTGCCAACCCCTGATCCGGGTTCTTCCGAGCGATCGCCTCAGGGGCCTTCGCCACGGTGGCGGTCAGTGCTGGTGCGGCTGGCTCTGGGCATCGTTCAACCGCAGCGTTCCGCGGTGGAAACCGGCCGCGACGAACGTGGTGAAACCGTCGCGATCCAGGCGGAAGAGCCGGGTCGGTGTGGCGGCTCGGACTGTTGCGGCGCGCGGGGACTCGCAGAGCAGGGCTCGTTCGCCGACGTGTTCGCCGGCGCTGCGGGTTGCGATCGTGGTCCCGTTTTCGATGATGTCCAACCGCCCGGAGCCGATGACGTAGAACGCGTCGCCTCCCTCGCCCTGGGTCATGATGGTCTGCCCCGGGGCGACAGCGATCCAGGTGCCCTGGGCGGCAAGCAGGCGCAGGTCGTCGGCGGCGAGGTGGGCGAAGGGCGGCAGTGCCGCGAGTTCGTGGAGTTGCTGCAGCGTCGGTGCGAATGCGGCCCCGACGGCGCGGCCGGCCAGCAATCGTTCGAACGCGCCCTTGGCCAGGACGAACACCTCCCCGCGCTCGGCGGCGCGCACCGTTGCCGTCCGCGGAGCCCCTTCCAGCAGTCCGAACTCGCCGAAGCCCTCCCCTCGCCGGACAGTGCGCAACACTCCGGTCGCGCCGTTCTCGACCACATCGAACGTCCCCCGGCGTACCAGGTAAAACGCGTCGGCAGTATCGCCCTGCTGGATGAGGACGCCTCCGCGCGGCACAGTTCGCAACCGGATGCGCCCGGCCACGTCGTTGAGCACCTCGACCGGCACGTCACCGAACAGTCCCGACGCGTCGAGGAGTTGCGCGGCCTCGACTCGCCACCGGCTCTGCAGCCGGAACACGATCACATGCGCTCGCGCGAGAACCGTCCGTGCCAGCGAACGAAGGGTCAACGTGGACGCCCGAACCACCGGTCCAAGGACGAACGCCAACACGATGATCAGCAGCAATTTGCCCGTCGCGCCGCCGTGCCACATGGTCAGCAGCGTGTCCCCGAATACGCGGCGCCAGAAGAACCAGGCCGAACCGAACGCGGCGATCGTGAACAGCACCCCGGCAATGCCGTAGGCGGCCAGTCCGACCTGGCGGTGGGTCAAACGTTCACGGCGGGCCAGTGTGAACCACAGATCACGTCGCACGAACGCGAGCGAATCCGGGCGCAGGTCGGGCAAGCGCAGCGCGTCGGACAAGATCCAGTACCCGTCCAACTCCAGGAAGGGAACGAGATTGAGGAACAAGACGAAGTAGTTGATGATCACGAACTGGAACAGAACGTTCGCCGATGTGCTTGTGGGGAAGGCCCAAAGCGTGATCGCGGCGACGCTGGTGCCGACGATCTCCAGGCCGGGTCCGGCCGCCGCCTGGAGCATCCGTTTCCCGCGGCTGAGCATCACCGCGTCCGAGGAGTCGATGAAGAACGACGGGGCGCCGAAGTAGATCCGGAATCCGGCCGACTTCACCCGGCGCTGGAAATGGACCAGCACCGCCGCGTGGCCGAGTTCGTGAATGAAGATGATGATGAGGTCCAGTGCTGCCAGGATCGCAAATACCACGCCGAAGTGCCGGTTCTGGATTCCGTAGTCGTGCGTCCTCGTCACCGAGGCGAAGGCCGCCGCCCCGAGCACCGTGACCACCGCAGCGATCGCGACACCGACCCGGCTGAAGACATACCGCAGCACGTGCCGATACAGGAACTGGACCAGCCGCTCGGCGCCGCTCCACTCCACCGTGAGCGTGCGGAGGAATGCGGCCAGCCGGCCGCTTACCGTCGGCGGATGCAGCGCGGCGCTCAGCGTGGCGCCGACGTCGAGGTAGCCGGCGCTCAGGAACCCGCCTTGTTCCAGCACCCGAGCGAGCCCGGCGACGCCGGAGGCATCGAGACCACCGCCGGTGGCCAGGCGATCGAGAACGATCTCGTTGACCGTGCGCCTGCCGTCGAACAGCGGGAGCAGGGACGCATCGTCCGGGGTGAGCCGGTAGAAGCTCACGTCGCGCGCGTTCCTGAGCACGACGATCGGATCACGGCCGGACACCTCAAGCGTCGCGGTCTCGGCGTCGGCGGCGAGGCAGGGGCGTTGTCGGCCCGGGTCCAGGCGCTCGGCCAGTACCGTCCACACACTTGCGGGCGCACCAGAACCGGGCCCTTGCGCGTGCGCGACCGTACTCAACTCGCGCGAAGCCGCCCTGCCCGAGGTGCTCGGCTCACGGCCAGCGGATGCCGCTGGTCTTACGGCCGGACTTGCGGATAACCTTCCCGACCCGGCTGATCGTGCGTTCGCCTCCCGCGTTGCCCTCGGTGTCGTTCGCCTCGGGGGCGGCAACGGCCTTCGGGTCAGCGGGCTTGATCTTCTTGTCGGTCATCGCGGGCTCCTACATCGGTGGTGGGCGCTGCTTGATGAAGTCATCGTGCGCGGAACCGTCCGCCGCGTCTGTCAGTCGGCTGACACTGCGTCGGCTGACGCCCGCAGGGCCTGCTGGTCCAGCACGACGATACGGCCACGGGCCAGTGCAATGACCCCGTCGAGCTGGAGCTGTTTGAGGACCTGGTTCGTCGTCGGCCTGGTCGTGCCGCACAGTCCCGCGATGTCCTCCTGGGTCAACGGGACGTCCACGGGTCCGGTCCGGGTGGCATAGGCATCGGCGAGGTCGAGCAGACAGGCCGCGATGCGCTGCGGCAGTGGCACGTACATCGTCTGCAGCAATTGCCGCGACAAGCGCCGCACCTCGGCCGTCAAGGCCTGCACCAAAACCTGGTCCACAGCAGGGTTCTTCGCTCGCAACGCCGTCATCTGGTCACGATGCACGGTGCGGACGGTGACGTCTTCCAGAGCAACCGCGGTGGCGTTGCGCCGGGCCGGGGAAATGACCGCGAGCTCACCGAACACGTCCCCGGCGACAAGCACCCGTAGCGTCGCGACCTGCCCCCGAGGCGTGGTCACCCGGATGGCGATCTTGCCCGCCTCCAACAGGTACAGGCAGTCACCCTTATCGCCCTCGTTGAAGACCGTCTGCCCCTTGCCGATTCGATGGCAGCGGGCCACCGCCAGGATCGCGCGTGCCTGTTCGGCCGGGACCGCATCCAGGATCGCCCACCGCACCGGCGTCAGCTCAGCTCCGGTAGCGGGACCGGGTCCGGGCGAACGCGGCACTTGCCACAGTGCAGCGCGTCCTCCACCACCAAGGCGTTGGGGACCCCCGCACGCTCGAACAGTTCGAGGATGAACGCCTGTGTCCGGACGTGGTCGGCACAAGTGCCGCGACCGCAGAACCGGCACGACCCGACCGCGGTGCGCGCACAAGTCCAGCAGTCCATTCGCTGATTGTCACACCCAATCCGACATTCCGCGTGACGTCGTCGAAATGTCAATCCTCACGTCCCGCTGATCGGCGGTGATGAACCGCGCGCCTCGATCAGAGCTGTCGGGCCGGTCCCGACGCGCATACACTCCGACTGGCCGGGGTCCCCGGCATGGACCGGTGAGGTGCCGAGCACTTGCCCGGGCGTGCGCGATCGGAGCGGCCATGTCTTGCGTACCGCGTCGTCCGGGGGCGAAAGAGGCCGGTCTCCCGTCGGGCGTGGTCACCTTCATGTTCACCGATATCGTCGGCTCGACGCGGTTGTGGGAGTCCGAGCCGCAACCCATGGCGGCCGCGATGGCTCGTCATGACGCGCTGGTCGAAGCTGCGGTGACCGGGGCGGGGGGCCACCTCGTCCGGCCTCGGGGCGAGGGGGATTCGCGCTTCGCGGTCTTCATCTCGGCGCGTAGCGCGCTCTCCGCGGCCGCCGACATCAGCCTGGCGTTACAAGCCGAAGTATGGCGGACGTCCTGTCCGGTGCAGGTCCGCACGGCCGTTCATTCGGGTGAGGCCGAGTTCCGCGCCGGCGATTACTACGGGGAGGTGGTCAATCGCTGCGCCCGGCTGCGCGGTGTGGCGCACCCCGGTCAGATCCTGGTGTCCGCGGCCACCGCGGCGGTGGCCGGACCCGTGCTGCCCGGGGAGCTGAGCCTGGCCGATCTCGGGGTGCACCGCCTCAAAGACCTGGCTCGCTCCGAGCATGTGTTCCAGCTCGACCATCCCGGGCTTGTGAACACGTTTCCACCGTTGCTGTCGCTGGATCGTGCTCGGCACAACCTACCGGTGCAGACCTCGACCTTCGTCGGACGCCAGGAGGAAGTTCGCGCGCTGACCACCGCTGTGCGCGAGAACCGGCTGGTCACGCTCACCGGATTCGGTGGAATGGGCAAGACCCGTCTTGCTCTGCACGTCGGTGCCGAGCTGGCGAAGGGCCCCGACGGTGACGTCTGGTTCGTCGATCTGTCCGGAGTCGACGACCCGGCTTCGGTTCCGGCCCGAATCGCGCAGGCGCTCGACGTGCGGTTGGGGGCCGACGAGCCGACCGACGCGCTGGTGGCAGCACTGCGCGATCAGCCGACCCTGCTGATCCTGGACAACCTGGAACAGATACTCGAGTGTTCCCCGTTCGTCGCAGCCCTGCTGGCCGCCGTTGAGCCACTGCGAATACTGGCCACGAGCAGACAAGCCTTGCGCGTTCGAGGTGAACGCCAGTTCCTGCTGCTTCCGATGCCCTCACCCGAACCGGGCGAGACGTTGGAAACGATCTCGACCTTCGACGCCGTCCGGCTGTTCCTCGACCGCGCCGTGTCGGTCAGACCGGAGTTCACCATCACCGCCGCAAACGCCTCGGCGGTCGCTGCGATCTGTGGCCGGCTGGACGGACAGCCGCTGGCGTTGGAACTTGCCGCCGCGCGAATGAAGATGCTGACGGTCGATGAGCTGACGCACCGTCTGGACGCGGGTCTGCAGATTCTTGGCGGGGGCTCACGCGACATCCCCGAACGGCACCGAACGCTGCGCGCAACGATCGCGTGGTCGGTCGATGCACTCGACGCCGAGGAGCGGGAACTACTTGCCGCGATGTCGATCCTGTCCGCTGTCGCCGACTTCGACCTTGTCGAGGCGATCGCGGGCGCCGACCTGGACGCGTTCGCGGCCCTCGAATCCCTCGTCGAGAAGTCCCTGGTCCGCCCTGTTGACGGTGAGCGGACCGGTTACGCCTTGCTGGTGAGCATCCGCCTGTACGCCGCCGAATTGCTCACCGACGACTCTCGCCGCGGGTACCGGGACCGGCACGCGGACTACCTGACCCGTCGGCTCAGGGAACTCGCGCAAGCCTCCGTCGTGTCCGATCAGGTCGCGTTCGTGATCGGTCAGCTGGATCACCTGCGTGCTGCCATCGCCCACCGTCGGGCGCTCGGGCCGCCCGCAGCGGAGATCGCCCTGCTCGCGGGTATCGAGGGATTCATGGTGCGGCTCGGCTACGCCTCGGAGTACCTGTCGATCTCCGAACACGTCCTTGCCCTCGACGCTCGTCCGGACGACCGGGTCACGATCCTGGCTGCACGGATGACGGCACGTCTGAACCTGGGTCTGGGCGTTGACCCCGCGGAGCAAACAGCTCTGCGGCTCAGCGCAGGTCAATGCTCCGATCCCATGAACCGGGCCATCGGGCTCGTGATGCTGCTGGCCACGACGCAGACCGCGTCGGAGTTCTCGGCTGCCCACGACGACGTGGATGACGCCCTCGCGCTCCTCGACGGCGCGCAGCTGCTGGAGTGTCAGCTCGGGCGCGACAGCCTGACCGCGCGGTGTCTGCGTTTTGCCGATCCCCCGCGGGCAATGGACGCGGCTCTGGCGTTGCTGGAAGCCGAGCCCGGTCTCGGATACGCAGACGTGGGCCGGATCCGCCTTGCCGCGCTGCTCCTGGATGCCGGGCGCGGTGCCGAGGCCCTCGACGTCACAGTCCCCCTGGCGGGCGCGACGTTGTCCTTCTCTCCGGAGTGGCAGACGCGCGCGCTCTGTGTTCGAGCTGAAGCCCTGCACGCTGTCGGTGACCTCGACGCCGCGATGCACTTGGCGGCGACAGCATTTCATCGAGAGATCGAGGAAGATCAGACGCCCAACGAGGCTGCGCAGGTGCTCGCTGATCTGCATCGCGTTCGTGGCGAGTTGGCTGAGGCGTTGGCCGCCCTCGACCGTGCGGACGGGCAGATGCCGCGGCCGCTCGGGGTTGTCGGTGCGGCGAACCTTTGGCGGCGCGCTGTCCTGCTTCGCCGGCTGGGCAGAGCCGACCAGCGTTCAGCTGACCTCGAGCATGCCATCGACCTATTCCTCGCCGAGCCGCTCTACGGGGTGCGCGACCTGTTGGCTTGCGCGGTCGAGACGGCCGTCCGGATCGTCCAAAAGCAGCCCGCGGACGCCGCGCGCCTCCTCGGCTGGGTCGATGCCAATCGTCGTGATTGGGTCCTGCCCTTCGGAATGGAGGAGGAAATCCAGCCGCTGGCCGCTCGGCTACTTCCCTCCTGGCAAGCCGAATACGACAACAACCGCCGCGGCGACCCGTACCCGGCGCGACCGTTGACGGTCTCACCACAACCGCCGTTGCGAGTCGCTCCGCATCAGGTGGACGCGGCGTCAGCGCAGGTGGATGCACAGGGGTTAGGCGGCGCGGTTTAGAGACGCTCCAGTGGCAGACCGCTGATGTCGACCGGCCCGGCGACGAGGACATGGCGGACGAAGACGAATCCGAGAGCGGGCTGCCCGGCACTGAGTTGTTCGCTGAGGTACTCCGGGTGAAGCCGGGGCGTGTCCAGTAATTCCTCGTAGGTGTCGGCGTCGAAGGGAGTGAACTCGTCCTCTGGCGGCGACGACCGGACCGTTTCGCCGGGTCGGCTGTTCAACCAGTGCGAGCGGCTGTCGTAGATGACGGCCGCTCGATGCGCGATGCGGTCCACGGGTATCCGTGCGACCCGACGCTGGAGCAGGTGTGAGGACGGAACGCCCAGGCGCTTGCGCGCTCGGACGAGCTGGACCGGGTCGAGGGCGGACAGGTTCACCGTGTCGCCCCAGGCAACCCCCAAATGCGGTACTTGCCATTGCAGGACGGACTCTCGGCCGGTCCACTTGGTGCGCTCTCGGTCGTAGACATCCGGGTGCACGACCCGCAGCGTGTTCAGGGGGAGCAGGTGCGTTCCGCGGAAGTCCTCGGCACACAGGTGGTAGACGAACGGCACGACGCGATTCTCCCAGCGGTCATCGAGCGTGGCCAGTAGCCCATTACCGCCTAGGGCCGTCGCCGAACCACTCGCGCGATCGGCTCTGCGGCGACGCATCGGTGGGCAGCGTGCCGTTGGGTCGCGCGACCTGCTGCTCCGGCGGCGTCGCGGCGAACACCTGAGCTTGTTGTCGTGCCGACGCGGCCACGGCAGTCGACCGGATCATCCCGAGCTGATCGACGTTCAGCCCCGGCTTTTGATCAGCTCCCGCGTTGCGTGGGTCAGCGCCGCGGAGCTCGCGGCGAGCCCGTAGACTTGCCCGCACCATGAGCGCGACTGTGCAGGCCGTCGACCTGGCGGCCGGTCATGGTGCGCGGGTGCTGTTTTCCAACCTGGACCTGGTGGTCGCACCTGGCGACGTCGTAGGGCTGGTCGGTGCCAATGGCGCGGGCAAGTCGACGCTGCTGCAGATTCTTGCCGGTGAGCTGGAGCCCGAGCACGGCGCGATCGTGCTGAGCCCGCCGACCGCGACAGTCGGGCATCTGCCGCAGGAACCGGAACGGCTCCCTGGAGAAACGGTGCTCGCCTTTCTCGGCCGGCGCACCGGCGTCACGGCTGCCCACGATGCGATGGAGGCGGCCGCGCACGCTCTGGCCGGCGATGATGCGGCCGCGCCCGACACGTACGCACTCGCGCTGGAGAGGTGGCTCGCCCTCGGCGGTGCCGACATCGACGAGCGGGCCGGTGACGTCGCGGCGGACGTCGGGCTGGGCATCGATCTCCGCACGCCCATGGCGGCGCTGTCGGGTGGTCAGGCCGCGCGCGCGGGGCTCTCGGCGCTGCTGTTGTCACGCTACGACCTGCTGCTGCTCGACGAGCCGACGAACGACCTCGACCTGGACGGGCTGTCGCGGTTGGAGCGGTTCGTGCACGAGCTCCGTACGCCGGTGGTCATCGTCAGCCACGACCGTGAGTTTCTTGCCCGCACGGTCACCCGCGTCGTCGAGCTCGATGCGGCGCAGCGCACGGTCGGGGTCTATGACGGTGGTTACGACAGTTACCTCGCCGAACGGGAGGTCGCCCGCAGGCATGCCCGCGAGGCCTACGACGAGTACGAGGGCCGGGTCGGTGAACTGAAGGATCGCGCCCAGATGCAGCGCAACTGGATGGCCCAGGGCGTCCGCAATGCCCGCCGCAAGTCGACCGACAACGACAAGATCAGTCGCAACAAGCGTACCGAGACGAGCGAGAAGCAGGCCGCCAAGGCGCGCCAGACGCAGCGCATGATCCAACGGCTCGACCTCGTGGACGAGCCTCGCAAGGAGTGGGAGTTGCAGATGTCGATCGCGGCGGCGCCACGCTCCGGCACCGTCGTGGCGTCGTTGGCGGGCGCGATCGTGCGGCGCGGCTCGTTCACGCTGGGCCCGATCGACGCCCGGGTCGAGTGGGCCGACCGCATTGCCCTGACCGGCGCCAACGGGTCGGGCAAGACGACGCTGCTTGCGGTACTGCTCGGACGGCTGCCTGTCGATGCGGGTACGGCCGGCCTCGGCTCGGGCGTCCGTATCGGCGAGATCGATCAGGCGCGCGGGCTGTTCCTGGGTCCGCAGGCGTTGACGCGAGCCTTCGGCGAGGCGGTAGCCGACTGGACCGAGGCCGAGGTGCGCACCCTGCTCGCGAAGTTCGGCCTCGGCGGTGAGCACGCCACCCGGCCGGCGCAGTCGCTGTCCCCGGGGGAGCGCACCCGGGCCGCGCTGGCTCTGCTGCAGGCCCGGGAGGTGAACCTGCTGGTGCTCGACGAGCCCACCAACCACCTCGACCTGCCCGCGATCGAGCAGCTCGAGCAGGCCCTCGACAGCTTCGACGGCACGGTGCTCCTGGTGACCCACGACCGGCGCATGCTGCAGACCGCTCGGGTCACGCGGCGCTGGAGCATGACCGCGGGACGGCTCACGCAGAGCTGAGTCGCGGCTGGTGTTCCGGCGTTCGATGCGGGTAAATGTCGCGTATTAAATGCGAGCACTTGGGGCGTGTGGGCGAACGCCTGGGAAGTGCGACCCGCGCGATCGCGTCTTGGCCCCTCTTGCCCTGAGGCGCACTCGTCCGCCTTTCACGAACACACCGATGGACAGCGACCGACGCGGACGATGATCCGGCGGCAGGTGGCGCGTAGTCATACCGACCGCGCCGGTTGAACAAGACAGGGTCTCGAATATCGGCCGGCCGGCCCGTGCTTTCATGATCGTCACATGAAGGCTGCATAGCCTTCTGGGGTTCATCGTGCGTGGCTATCTTCGGGGGTAGATATGTCTGTACAACGGCGTCGCCGTGGCGCCTGGTCGACGCAGCAGCGTTTCGCGGCGGTCGGCGGCGGCGCGGTTGCGCTGGTCGGGCTCTTGTATTTGGCAAGGCAGCTTCTCGACCGTGTCGTCGGAGTAGACCCCGGCCCGGCGCACTGAGGTCGAACGGCGCGCATCGAAGCATCGGAGTGAGCCCCTCCGCCGGAACGCCCATTGCGCCCGTCGCCAGATCGGGCCAGGATCGTGGCAGGATTCTGCGGCGGGGGGAGTCGCATGACTGTGCCGACGTTTCCCGGCCTCGACGACCTGCGCCTGATCGGTCAGGGCGGGTTTTCCAAGGTGTACGCGGCCTATCAGCCTTCCTTGGACCGGATGGTAGCCATCAAGGTGATGAACCTGGAAGGCAAGCTGTCAACGGCCATCGACGACGAGCTGCGCGCAATGGCCAAGGTTACCGAGCATCCCAATCTGGCTCAGATCCTGGATCACGGGCTGGACCGCGAGGGTCACCCGTACCTGGTCATGCCGCTCTATCGCGAGAGCCTCGGCGACCTGATCTCCGAACGCGGCGCTCTCGACCTGGAGACGACGCTGCGAATGGGCGTAAAGCTCGCCGGAGCCGTGCACAGCTTGGGTCAGCTCGGATTGCTGCATCGTGACATCAAGCCATCGAACGTACTGCTCAATCGGTTCGGTGACGTCGTCCTCTGCGACTTCGGACTGGCCCGGCGCACGTCCGACGGCGTGACCCCAACCAATGACCTGCCGCTCACCCCGGCTTACGCACCGCCGGAGGTCATCGACGGATTCCCTGCGGGCCAGGCCGCCGACGTATATGCCCTTGCCGCGACGCTGTACACCTGCGCTGCGGGCAAACCGCCTTATACCGGCGAGACTCTGGCTGTGCTGCAGAGGATCATGACGGAGGCAGCCCCGCGTCTCTCGCCCGAGGTGACGGGGGCCGACTTCGCCGACCTCATTGCCGCGGGCATGGAGCATCGAGCCTCGGCGCGACCTACCGCGCTGGAGTTCGGCCGCTCGCTGCAGGACATTCAGCGCTCTCGCCAGCTACCGGTAACCGAGATGGTGCTGCTGGTCGAGGACGACCACCGGCAGTCCGCCACACCCGCGCCAGCGTCGCAGAGCCCCGAGCCCGCGCAGCAGCACGGAGTGCGTTTGCCACCAAGGTCAGCTCCGTCGGAAGAAGACTCCTCGGCGTGGCTGCGAGAAGCGACGGTGATACCCAATTACCAGCCGTCGCCGCCTGCTGCCGCGCCACAGCAACCGCCGCCTGTTGCCGCGCCGCAATCGCCGCAACCGCCTGACGTCTCGCAGCCGTCTCCCTTCATCACGGAGTTCCCGCCTTCCGACGCCACGCAAGGGCGGTCGGATGCTCCGCGGTACGGTCAGCAGACGCCGCCCTCCGGCGACAGTCCCTACGGGCCGCCCCCGGCTGGCTACAGTCCCTATGGGCCGCCCCCGGTCGCTGGCTACAACCCCTATGGACCGCCGCCGGTCTCCGGCGACAGTCCTTATGGTTCGCCGCCACCGGGCTATTCCCCCTACGGCTTCGACCCGTCCGCGAACGGTCCCAATGGCTACCCTCCCGGTTACGGCCCGGTGTACTCAGACCTCGCACCGCGTGGTGGGCCGCTGCGAACGTTCGTGGTTGGCACCGGGATCGTCCTGGCGCTGATCGTCGTACTGCCGTGGCGGGCGGCCAAGGCGTTGTTCACACTCATGGTGCGCGGCCTGACCTCGCGTCGCCGTAGCCGCGCTGCCGAGCCGGAGCAAGGAAGTTGGCTCGGCCGGGTGTCGGCGGATCGGCCGACAACGGTCGATCTGCTCGGCCATGGCCCGCTCATGGAAGGGCTGGCCCAGGTGCTCAACGATCCGGGAACCGCCCTGCCGATCACGATAGCGGTGTGCGGACAGTGGGGTTCAGGCAAGTCGAGCATGATGTTGCAACTCGCCGAGCGACTGTGCACCAACCCGAGCCCGTACTGGCAACGACGTTGGCTGGCCGTCCGCTTCGATGCCTGGCGCTTTCAGGGGCGCGAGGCGCTGTGGGCAGGACTGGCTCGGGCGATCTACCAGCAGACCTGCGCAGAACTGGGTTCCCCCCTGCAGCGATTGAGGTTTCGGCTTCGCATCGAACGGCATCGGCGGGGTCCGGCGCGCTTCTTCGGGGGCCTGCTCGTGGTCCTCGTCGGGGCGGCGTTCGTCGGCTGGGAGAGCGTAGCGGCCTGGCGCGGTGCCGGCTCCTGGCTCACCTTCGCCGGCCTTGGTGCGGGGGCGGCGGCGCTCGCCGTGGCCATCGGCTACGTGGGTGTGTTGAGCCAGCCGTTCGAGCGGGCGATCGCGCGTGGATCGGTGACCAAGAAGTTCGACGAGTTCCTCGGTATCAGCGATCAAGCCGAGCAGGACATCGAGAGCCTGCTGACCGCGATCGTCGAAGGCCGCCAAGGACGCTGCCTCGTGGTGTTCCTGGACGATCTCGACCGATGTCAGGCGGCCTTGATCACCGAGGCGCTGGCGGCCATCACGGAGATCTTCGGTCGTCACGACGGCCGCCGGATCGCCTTCGTTCTCGGTATCGATCTGGATGTGGTGACGAGCGCGGTCGACAGCTCGCTCAGCGCGCTGCAGGACCGGATGCGTCGGCTGAACGCACGTCGTGCCGGGGAGATGAGCGAGCAGTTCCTGGAGAAGGTCTTCCAACTCAGTGTGGCCGTGGACGGTCACCGACGGCAACGGGTCGAGCGGTTGTTGCTGGGCGATCTCGGCCCTGCGGTTGAAGCGGGGTGGTCGGCCGTCGCAGGCGGCGGCGCGTCGTCGGTCTCGATGGGGGACCGGATCGCCGATCTCGACGTGCAGAACCCGGCGGAGTTCACCATGGCTCGCCACGCCGCGGGCATCAACTCTCAAGTGCTGGCCACCCCCGACCTGCTCGCACTCAGGGCTGCCGTTCGTGAACGGCGTTCGTCCTTGCTGTCGGTGGAAAGTGATGATGTCCGGGCCGCTGAACAGGCCGCCATCGGTAGCCTGCAACTGACGCCCCGCGCGGCCAAGCGTTTCGACAACGCATTCAGACTTCAAATGCAGGTCGCGAACAGCACGCCGGGCAGCGAGCTGGATTACGGCCCCGACTCCCTGATTGCCATTGCCAAGTGGGTGGCCCTCAGGATGTTCTTCCAACCGCTCGTCCGCCTCGTCGATCAGCGCCCGGGACTGCTCGGCGAGCTCGAAGAAATCCTGATCAGCAGTCGAGAATCATCCGCGTTCACAGCCCGAATCAGCGAACTTGCTCCCGACGCGCTCACGCCGGAGGCCATCGCCGACGCGGCCCGGCTGCTCAGGGTCAACCTCCCGTTGAGCCAGCTCTCCTCGCTGCCGCTCGACTCCTTCGCCACCACCACGATGTGACGAGGGCATAGCCGACGGATTCCTCCGCTTCGGGGGAGATCTTGCACAAATTTTGTCGATTCCTCTGACGAAGGCGTCTCCGGTCCTCTATCGTCTGCTGGCGTATCCGACATCACCGGACAGATTGGGCAGGGACAGAGCATGTTGGGAGTACGGCGCGCGGGTGCCGCCGCGGCATGTGCCGTCGGGGTCACCGTCGTATTGTTGAGCTCGCAGGTGGCATCTGCCAGCCCCGGCGGCCCTGGCGCGAAGCGACCGCTGCCGACCATCGGCCAGTTCGATCCCGGCAGTCCCAGGCCGTTGACCGGGGACGAATTGCAGCGGAGCCTGGCCAAGCAGAAGCTGGCCGATGAGCATTGGAAGGCGGCCGAAGGCACAGCCGGCGGCGCAAAAGGCCTGCATGCAGTTGCGAATGCCTACGTCTCCCGAAATCTCGGCGTGGCCTACCAGAGGCAGGTCAACGAGGTTTACTGCGGGCCCGCGACCATGGCCATGATCGCCAGCTTCCTCAAGATCGGCTGGTCCGGAACTCCGGCCGCCCAGCAGGCGGCCGCGGCGAGACTGCTCGGAGCCACGAACGCTGGAACGGCGTGGTTTGGGGCTGACAACGTTCCTGCCTACCGGTATTCGAGTTGGTATCCGATGGCAGACGCTCTGAACTACCTGATCTACAGGAAAACAGGAAACACCTGGTATTCCGCCGCGACGGTCTCCGGAATTCCCACGTCGGCGCAGGTAGCGGCCTACCAGGCGAATCTCAAGTTCGACGTCGACGCCAACCATCCGATGGCCCTGAACCAATATTCGGGTGACGGCTTTCAGCTGCCGTATCAGCCCAACTATCCCTGGCAGCACTGGCTCGTAGCGCGTGGGTATGAAGGCGGTGGAGTAACCACCATCGTGAACGACCCTGGGTGGCCCAAGGTCGGAGAGAACGCGAGGGTTCGTTCACACGCGGCTCGCCAGGACATCCTCAATGCTGTCGGTGGCCATGGTTATATCTGGTAGACGACGGCTGTTGCGAAGCTCAAGCCTCCTGACGATGGTGCTGCTTGCCGCCTGTGTCGCGTCGTGCACGTCAGTAGGTAGCCCACGAAGGACCCATACGACTCCGGCGCACAGCGTCGGCGCCAGCCGCGGCGCGGCGAGCCCCACGCCGAGTCGTTGGAGAACCTCAATCGCTCCATCTCGATATGAGGATGGTGCGGACTTGGGCGGATATCCGTGTTTGGTGAAGGCGCCAACGGCGTGGACGGATGCGATCGCGAGAGGAAGCCTGTGGCATGCCCAGATAGGCGAGGGCGAAGGAGGCTCTCCGACCCCGGATGGTTCTGCGATGCTTCAACAGACCTATAAGGGCAACGTGGCGCATTTCGCTCTGGTTGGTAAGGGGCAGCGGGTGGTGCAGGAGATCGGCTCGATCGCGGGAAGGCCCGGCGCCGGGTTCACCTACAACGTGGTAACCGATGACTATGTGGCGTTCGTCTATGTGCTGACGAACGTTGGTGCGGCCCAGAATCTGTGGCGGGTGTACCTGTTCGACCGGCACCGGAACAAGTTGACGGTGGTGGCTACGAATCCGGTCGACAGGCAGGGCCAGCCGTTGAGTGGAGGCTGGGTCGAGCCGGTGCTGAGCAAGCGCTATCTGTACTGGTTGCAGGCCGCTGACACGGGTTCGGCGGCGGGTAGTAACGAGCTGCAGCAGTACAACCTGGCTACCGGCAAGATCCGCACGCTGTATCGGGGTTTGTCCGAGGCAATTGTCCTGGTGGGTGATCAGGTGTGGTTCTCAGCGGTGGATCCGCATGCGAAGCCGACAGATCAGGATCCGCCGATGCAGATGGCCGGCGTCGATGAAGAAACCGGCCGTCCGGTCCCGGTGCCCGCGGAGATCACGGCGGGGAAAGACCGTTCGTTCGTCATGAGGTATGGCTACGGAACGTTGGTGTGGGGAACCTTTTCCGGAAACCTCATGGCGTGGCGTCCCGAGTGGGGCCGCAGTATCACGCTGGTTCCATTCGACTGGCCGCTGGGGGAGAAGCTCGGTCTGTCTGGAGCAGGTTATCCGCGCATTTTCAAGCAATTCGTGGTGTGGCAGCCGGGAAGCACGTACGTGCTTGACCTCAAGACCAACAGTTTCGCCGAGCTCATCGCCAACGCCGGTGGCGAGGACATGACCGGTTCCCAGCTCGCGATGGA
This sequence comes from Jatrophihabitans telluris, assembly GCF_023516435.1. Taxonomy (GTDB): domain Bacteria; phylum Actinomycetota; class Actinomycetes; order Mycobacteriales; family Jatrophihabitantaceae; genus Jatrophihabitans_A; species Jatrophihabitans_A telluris. Next base: position 946,807 of record NZ_CP097332.1, read on the forward strand.
GTGGTACACCGAGGCCGAGCCGAAGAAGGAAGCGGGCAAGTGGCCGTTCGACGCCTCCATCATCGACCTATCCACACTGCCCGATCTCGACCCTTGCCCGCCCAAGGGGACCGGTCGCTGAGCGGAGCCGCACGGGAATGCGAAGCGCGCTGACCTGGAGCGGGTCATCGCGCAGCCGGCGGCTCCCAGAGCTCGATCGCATTGCCGTCGGGATCGTGAATGCGCGCGAAGCGACCGAGGCCCTGCGAGTCCCATGCCGGGTCGACCGTGACGTCGATATCGCTGGCGCGCAGCGCTTCGAGCAGGCCGTCGAGGTCACGCACCCGCAGGTTGAGCATGAACTGCTTGTCCGGCGCCCAATAGTCCGTGCCGCGCTCAAAGGGTGCGAAGACCAGCGGGCCACCCTGCACGGTCCACGTCCACTCCTCCGGAGGCCCGGTGTCCTCGGCGGCACATCCAGCGCCGATGCCAAGATGCTGGCGATACCAGGCATTGAGGGCTTCAGGATCCTGCGCGCGGAAGAATATGCCGCCGACTCCCAGTACTGGCATCGCTGCTCCTCCCGTCGACGGGCGCAGCAATCGCGTCCCGTCCAGCATCTCTCGAACTAGCCAAAGGGTCCCAGGCCGTCGGAAGACAGCCGGCAAATGTGGGAGGTCTTCGACTGCGCCAATCCATGAAATAATGCAGCAAACAGTCAGCTTTCCGACAGCGGGCGCCAAGGTTGGGGAGTTTGACTTCGATTATGGCGACAAGCGCAGGAACGCCTGCAACAGACGGCGCACCCGAGCACGCCACCACCACCTTGCCGCGGAGCCTGATGCCCGCAGCCAGGAGCGCGGCCCGTCTGCTGCCCTCCCCGACAGCGACGCCCTTGGCCACCCTGATGGTGCTCCTCCTGCTGGCGGCGGCTCTGCTGCTTCACCTGTACCCCGCAAGCGTTGCCGACACAGTGGCCTGGGCCTCCACCAATGTGCACAACCTCGCCGACCATCCGGTCGCAGCGATGGTCGGCAGTACCTTCGTGGTGCCCGGGAACCTGATGCCGAACCTGTTGATGGTCGCGGTCGGCTTCGCCGTACTGGAGCGAGCAATCGGCCCCTGGCGAACGGCGTTCGTGGCCCTGACCGGTCAAGTGGTCGCCACGCTGCTCACCGAGTACGGGATCGAGCTCGGCGCGCACATCCATCTGCTCGCCCAGTTCTCCGCGGAGCGGCCGGACGTCGGCGTGTCTTACGTGATGTACACCGTCCTGGCCGCGGCGAGCCTTTCGCTTCCACGACGAATCCGCATCGTGGGTCTGATGATCGTCGCCGTCAGTGTGCTGTACCCGTTCATCGGGTCTCCCGGCATGACCTCGACCGGGCACGTCCTGTCCGTTGCCGTCGGCTCGGCGATGATGATCAGGATCGGCGGAGCCGCCCACCGTCGCCAGACTCGCCTGGCGAATCGTCTCTGCGCCAGCGCCGCCTAAGGCCGGTCGCGACCGCGTACGATGACAGCGGTTGGGATTTCAGCTGGTTCGGAACCGGGTCCGCAGTCTGCCGCGGCTTCGTAGAGCTCCCGCTCGCCGCCGGACAGAGTCGGGCACTCGTCCTCGAGGCGCTCATGTCAACACTTCCAGCAATCCCGCCTCGTCCGACTTCAACCTGGTCTTGGCGGCGTCCCCGCCTTCTTTGCGGTGTGTCCGGGCGCCAGGCGGGGACGGCATGACCTCGGATGCGACGCTGTCGGAGTTGCTGAGCGAGTTCGCCCGGACGCTGATCACCGACTTTCCGATCCAGGCGATCCTGGATCATCTGGTGCTTCGGATCGTGGACGTTCTGCCTGTGACGGCCGCCGGCGTGACGCTTATTTCGCCGGGGGCGGCACCGCATTACGTTGCCGCGTCGGACAGATCGGCATTGCGTTTCGAACGGCTGCAGACCCGTTTGGGACAGGGTCCGTGCATGCTCGCCTACGAATTGGGCGAGGCCGTAGCGGTTCCCGACCTCGCGGTGGAGACGCGATTCCCGGCCTTTGCCAAGGCTGCCATGGCGGCTGGTCTGGCTGCAGCGTTCACGTTCCCCCTGCGCCACGGGGCTGGTGGCCTCGGGGCGCTCGACCTCTACCGGGACACCTCGGGGCAGCTCAGTGACGCCGACCTCGTTACTGCCCAGACCCTGGCCGACGTCACGGCAGCCTATGTGTTGAATGCCCAGGCCCGGGACGAGGCACGGGAGGCCTCGGATCGGTTCCGGACCAGCGCGCTGCACGATGCGCTGACCGGCCTGCCCAATCGGCTGCTCCTGCAACAACGACTCGAACATGCCGCGCAGCGCGCCGCACGGACGCACACCCCAGCCGCGGTCCTGTTCGCCGACCTCGACCGCTTCAAACAGATCAACGACACCTACGGACACCAAGTCGGAGACGACCTGCTCGTCGCCGTCGCTGACCGTCTCTCGCACCTGGTCAGACCGGGTGACACTCTGGCGCGCGTGAGCGGAGACGAGTTCGTGTTCCTCTGTGAGGATCTCACCGATGCCGCTGATATCCACGCCTTGGCCGCCCGGATCGGAGACGCCCTCAAGGAGCCGTTCCTCGTTGCGGGTAACGAACTCACCGCGAGCGCCAGTGTCGGCATGGCCTATGCCGGACCCGGGGAGACGATTTCGAATCAGCTCATCGTCGATGCCGACATCGCCATGTACCAAGCCAAGATGGCCGTCGGCGCCAAGCCCGACATCATCGACGTCCGGCAGCTCTCGCACGCCAGTCTGGGCACGAGCCTGGAGCGGGATCTGACGGCTGCGTTCAACCGACGTGATCTGCGCGTCGCCTACCAGCCGATCGTGCGAGTCCGCGACGGATACGTCTGCGGGGCCGAGGCGCTGCTGCGCTGGACCCACCCCACTCGCGGAGCGGTCCCCGCGCTGGACATGGTCAGGATCGCTGAGGACAACGGCCTCATCGTCGGCATCGGGAGCTGGATCCTGCATCAAGCCTGCCGGGCCCGGACCCGCTGGCTGCACCGCTACCCCCACCAGCCGTTGGACGTGGCCGTGAACGTGTCCACCCGTCAGCTACTGGGACCGCATTTCGGCGCGACGGTGGAACACGCGCTGCACACGACAGGGATGGATCCCGAAGCGCTCATTCTGGAGCTGAGTGAGGGCATCTTGATCCCGGATGCCGAACGCGCGCTGACGGTGCTGAGTGAGCTGAAGTCCCTCGGCGTGAGGCTGGCCTGGACGATTTCGGAACTGGTTTCTCCTCCCTCAACTATCTGAACCGTTTCCCGGTAGACATCCTGAAGATCGACCGCAGTTTCGTCTCCGGCCTCCCGCACGACCCGACGTGCGATGCGATCGTGGCCACGACGAGCCAACTGGCCCGCCGTCTCGGCATTCACGTGATCGCTGAAGGTGTGGAACGCGACGAGCAGCGAAAGTCCGTCGTTGATCTGGGCTGTCACTCCGCCCAGGGATTTCATTACGCACCAGGACTGCCCGAAGCTCAGTTCGAGGCACTGCTTGCCACCAACAGTCCGAGGGGAACCTACTTACCGGCGACCACCCTCGGCGCGTAGGGCGGTGCTCGGCCGACCGGACCCGCGATCCGCGACCGGGTTGGGCTGTTCTTCGGGAACTCGGGCCAAGGTCCACGCCACGTGATGGACCTCGATGAGGACCCATCCACGGCAGCGAACCCGGCGGTCGGCAAAGACCTCGGGACGTTGAGCCGCGGTCAGGAACGTCCGATGCAGCGCCTCGACCGCGCGATCGGGCGAGCCGGTCAAGGCCAACGCCCAGGTGTAGGCGATCGGTGCGATCTCGTCGTAGAGCTCCATCAATGCCTCGACGTCCCCCTGGGAAAGCCGTTCGGCCCGCAGCTTCTCGTCATCGTCGTCATCGCCAGGTTGCAACCACGCCTGCAGGGGGAGTTCGTTCGAGCGGCGGCGCCGGTGAGCCGCGGGGGAAGCGTGGCGGCGCAGTCGCCGGAAGACCGCACTCACCACAAGCGCGTCGGCGGCCACGAACCGAGCGGACGGGCAACCCCCGGCCCCGGACGTGGCGGTTGCCGGGGCCGCGAGCCGTGCCGGCTCACCGGCCGTCCCGAGGTCCGGGGCCTGCGCTCAACGGTCCCCGCAGGCGGACCTGGGCGGGCAGCGACCCACTCAACACGACGTCGGCCGCGACGTCTCGAAGCTTGCGGTGGGTGTGTTGGCTGTAACTTCGCAGCAACGCGAAAGCCTCGTCCTGGGTTGCCTTGTGGGTCACCATCAAGATCCCGAGGGCCGCGCCGATCTCACGACTGGTGAGTACGGCCTGACGGAGGTTCTCCGTGGTCTCGGCGCGGTGGCGGAGTTGTTCGCTGAGCCGTTCTCGGGCGACAAGCACCACGGCAAGGTCCACCAGCAGCAGCGCGGCGTGCATCTGCGCCGCCGTCGGAGGGTGTCCGTCCAGCCACCGGTGAACAACGCTTCCGCGGTAGCGGCGTTCACCGTCGGCGCGAGGGCTGGCGATCGGGGTGCGCAGGGTGCCTGGCCCGGTGTGCTGTGCTGCCCAGGGGGGAGGCACGTCCCCCACGTCTTCGATTGCGGTGTCCAGGCAGTTCGCCGTCGCGGGCATGCTGATTCGGTACGCCACGCCGTCGTCCTCGACCAGCGTGACGTGACATTCATCGGCCAGCTCAGGGACGCACGCGCTGGCCAGACTGCTGAACACCACCGCCGGCTCGACCGAGGCCACCAGGTGGGCATAGCCAGGCGCTCTCAGCACGGAAAGGGTGGACGCGGCGGCAACCTGATCCCATTTGGGCGGGCCGGAGGGGGGAGGCGAGGCACTCGTCATCTAGGTGGTGACCGTTTCGAGGAAGTCACCGTCTGTGCCCGGTGGTAAGCGGTTCGCTTGACGACCGCAGGGCGTGCACCGCGGTCGGCCGGGCCGGCTGGGTGTCCAACCAGTTCGGACAGTACCAGCGGGACCGGTGCTGAGAACAGGCGTTCGGCGTCGGGTTTTGGCGGAACTGGCGGCCGGCTCCGGCGGTCTCAGCTGGGGTCAGCGGGCAGCCGGGTCAGTGAGCCCATGACGTGCGCGCGCCCGGCGGGCTGCCTCCTCGACGATGCGCTCGGCCACGACGGCCAACTTCACGTTCTCGCCCTGACTCAACTGGCGCAACCGCCCGAACGCCTCGTCATTGGTCGCCCCGGACCGGCTGCGAATGATGCCGATCGCCTGGTCGATCACCGCGCGAGTGCTCAGCGCGGCCTGAAGTTGCTCAGCCTGTGTTCGCGCCCGGACGAACACCTGCGAGTTGTGCACCGCTACCGCGGCCGAGGTCGCGAACAGCGCTCCTAGCCGGGAGGCGTCCGTGTCGAAGGCATTCACGGCGCGGGAGTAACAGTTCAACGCCCCGACGACCATCTGATCGGGCAGGATCAACGGCAACGACAGCACCCCGCGCACGCCCAGGCGCGCCACCCGCGGGCCGAACCGCGGCCACCGTCCGTCCTGACCTATTTCGGCCGAAACCACGGTTCGCCCCAGCTGGGCCGCAGTGATGCACGGGCCCTCATCCATCAGCTCGTACTGGATGACATCGACCTGCTCGACGAAGGGATCGCTGGCCCCCAAGCACTGGACACGGTCGGCGGACTCACCCAGCCGAAGCAGTGTCACTCCCGCGCCCTGGGTTCCCGGGATCGCGTGCACCGCGGCCCGGGCGACTTCGCCCACGAGATCTTCCAGAGACCACGCTTCCATCACAAGCGCTGACAACTGCTCCAAGCCACCCTGCAGGTCCTGTGTGCGCGCGGCGTTCCGTTCCTCACTTGATTCCGACGTTCGGGCACTGGGCGGCGAGGGCGGTTCGGCGTCGGCAGCGATCCTCGCCTGCGCACCGTGTCTTGTGGCTGCATCGCGCTGGTGGTCAGACACCCGTCACCCCCATCGTTCGATTCCGCGATGCGGACCGTGGTCTTCACGCTAGCCCCGAAGATGCACAATCCTCACTTCCGAGCTCACTTCCAGCGGAAGTGCACGAACACCCGACCGAAGTTGTCGGAATCCTTCTCGACGCGGTGGTAGAGCAGCCTGATGTCTTTTCGGTCGAGGAAGCGGAGCACGCGCTTCTTCAGCTGCCCGGATCCCTTTCCTGGAATGATCTCCACCAACGGGGCCTTCTTCGCCACGGCTTCGTCCATGATCGACTGGAGCGCGCGCTCGATCTCGCCACCGCGGTTGTAGATGTCGTGCAGATCAAGCTTGAGCTTCACCAAGCCATCGTGCTCGCCGGCCCGGTGCTTGCGCCACCGGGCGCCCCCGACACGGAGTGGTCGGGGCCGTCTGGAACGCTGGCCGCATGCCGGCCGCACCCACCAACAGCCGCGGCCGAGTGCATGTCGTGGCGTTGGCGGCCTTGAGTGCCGCCGCCTTCGTCTACGTGACGTCGGAGACGCTCCCGGTCGGATTGTTGCCGCAGATCAGTTCCGACCTGTCGGTGTCCGAGGGTCGGACGGGGCTGCTTCTCAGCTTTTACGCACTCGTCGCCGGGGGTACGGCGATCCCGTTCACGGCCTGGACCACGCACCTGCCGCGGCATCACCTGCTCGTGGCCGTGCTCGGGGTATTCGTGCTCTCCCAAATCGGCGCCGCCCTCGCGCCGAGCTTCTGGTGGCTGGTCGCCGCTCGGTTGCTGTGCGCGCTCGGGCACGGCTTGTTCTGGTCGATCCTGGCCCCGGTCGCGGCCCGACTGGCGCCCGCGGGACAGGAGGGCCGGGCCACCGCGATCGTGTTCATGGGCAACTCCCTCGCGCTTGTGGTGGGCTTGCCGCTGGGCACCCTGCTCGGTCAACTAGCAGGCTGGCGGGCCGCGTTCCTCGTCGTCGGCGGGGGCGGTGCGCTCACGCTCGTCGCGCTCTGGCGACTGCTTCCGGCGCTGCCCGGCGCGGACGATTCCGGCTTCTCCCGCGACCTGCTCGCCAGAGTCGCCGAACGCCGCCTCATCGCCTTGTATGTCGTGACGCTGGCGGTGGTGGTCGGGCAGTTCACGGCCTACTCCTACATCGCACCGCTCGTCCGGGAGCACGGTGGCTACGTCGGAACGGGCTATGGCATCCTGCTGCTCGGCTACGGAGCGGCCGGTCTGGCCGGCATCGTGCTGTCGGCACGGGTGATCGACGTCCGGCCGCGGCTGGCGTTCGTTCTACCCACGACCACGATCGTGTTGGCCCTGACCCTGCTGGGACTGATCGGCCGTAGTCCCGTGCTGACGGCGGTTGCCGTCATTGCATGGGGTGGCGCGTTCACAACGCTGCCGGTGGTGTTGCAGAGCAGCGTGCTGCGCGTCGCCCCGGCGGTATCCGACGTCGCCTCGGCCGTCTACGTCGTCGCGTTCCAGATCGGTATCGGTGCGGGGGCGTTGATCGGTGGTGTCCTGGTGGACGGGGCGAAACTCGACAGCACGCCCTGGTGTGCGGCCGGGGCTGCCGTCATCGCGCTCGGCGTCGGACTCGTCGGGCGCGGCCTGTTTCCGTCCCGACACCACCAACCGGGCGACGTGCCGAACGCGCGCGGATCCGCCGGGCCCTCTGACCATTCACACCCGCCGGAATTCAGGGTGCGGTAGCCCATACTGCGGTTGTGCGCGGTCAGCCCCGCCCGCGCGTGTCTCGGAGGCTCGGAGGCTTGAATGTTCAGCGATGACGACCTGCACGCGATGGACGCGGCCGAGCGGGCTGAGCTGCTCCGCCGTCTGGTCGCCAGTACCGGCCAGGCGTCCCTCGTCGAGGGTCGTACACAACGCGAGCGGTACGTGGCGATCACCGCGGTCGCCGCGGCGTTCCTGGTCGGTTGGGTGGTGTATCTGGCCGCGACGCTGCCGCGGACGTACACGACCGGACACTGGCGCCTGACCTGGGTGGGATTCGACTGTGCCCTCGCCTTCGTGCTGGCGGCGACCGCACTTCTGGCCCTATGGCGTCGGCAACTGGTTATCGTCACTTCGGTCATGGCCGGCACGCTGCTTATCTGCGACGCGTGGTTCGACACGACCACCGCAGCCGGGCGTGACCGCTGGCTCAGCTGGGTGAGTGTGCCGCTGGAAACCATCCTGGCCATCGTGCTGCTGGGAACGGGAGGCGTGTTCCTGCACCACCTCGGATCCACGGCGTCCGCCGCGCCGTCGAGCACCGGGTCCCGTCTCCGTCCGTTGCTCGGCATGGAGGTGGGCGGCCTTCGCTCGACGATCCGTTCGTTGCGTGGTAGGCCGACCGAACCGTCCAAGGCACCCTGAGGTTTCGGCTCCGTTCAGGATGGTTCTCCGTCCTCAGGAGCTGGGAACGTGCGGGTGGGACGACCTCGTGATGACCGGCTCGGTGGCCGATTCGTTGACCACCAAGGTGAAGATGTCCGGTCGTGAGTAGTGGCCGACGACATCGAAGTCGTACTTCGCTTCGACGATCTGGGCCAGGTCGAGCTCGGCCACGAGGATCTGCTCGCCTTCCAGGGCCGGCCCGGCGAGGACCTCGCCGAGCGGGGACACGATCATCGAGGCGCCACGGCACATCACGTCTCCGGGCTGGAGGTCGGCTATGAGTGGGTAGTCGTCCGGGTAGTCGCCGCGGCGGGTGAACTGATTCGCAGACAGCACGAAGCAGCGGCCTTCGCAGGCGATATGGCGCATGCTGGCGATCCACGTGTCGCGCGAATCGGCTGTAGGCGCGCACCAGACCTGAATGCCCTTTGCGTACATGCTCATTCGCAACAGCGGCATGTAATTCTCCCAGCACGTCACCGTGCCCAGACGGCCGACACTGGTGTCGAACACCGGCATGGTGGACCCGTCGCCGGATCCCCAGACGAGACGTTCGGCACCGGTCGGCACCAGCTTGCGGTGCTTGCCCAGGAACTCACCGGATGGCGCGAAGATCAGGCTCGTGCAGTAGAGGGTTCCTGCGGCGCGTTCGACGACGCCGATCACGAGATGCACAGCGTGCTGGGCGGCAATCGCACCGATTCGCTCAACGGCCGGACCGGGGACGTCGATCGAGGACTCCCAGTAGCGGCGAAACCATGCGCGTCCTTCCGGGGTTCGAGCGCCGATCGCGGTGCCGAAGTCCAGGCCGCGGGGGTAACAGGACACGAAAGCCTCTGGAAAGACCACGAGCCGGGCGCCCATCCCCGCCGCGTCGCTCGTCAGACGCGCCACCTTCTCCAGCGTGCCGTCGACGTCGAACGCGAGCGGAGTTGCCTGCACGACGGCGGCACTGAAGACGTTCGAGGGTGTCATCCGGTCCGCTCTCCTCGCCAAACTTCCGCGACCGCGCGCGTCTGTCTGCCGAGTATGGCCCGGCCGTCACGGGCACGGAAGACGTCGAGGCGAGACCGATCAGGGCACGAGCCACAGCTGCCTGGACAGCGGCCCGATCCTGGGTTGGACTCAGGTGTGCGCCCGTCACGATCAAGTGCTCGAAATGGGTAACCTGGCCGCATGGAGTTCAGCCGCGAGCTTCGGGCGGATGTCCTGGCAGGCGACATCACCGTCACGTTTCGGCTCTGGACCAGGCCGCAGGTCAAGACCGGCAATCGATACCGGATCGACATGGCGCAGATCGAGGTCGATTCGATCGACCTCGTTCCCTTCGCCTCGATCGATTTCGACGACCTGCGTGACTCGGGCGAGGCCGACCTGGAGTCGTTGCGTCGTCGTGCCGCGCACGCCGGGTCGATCCAGGACGACACCCTGCTCTACCGGATCGGGTTTCACGTTGTGCGGTAGGCATCAACGCCATCGCGCGCCGAATCGTCACGCTCGAAAGGCAGCCGCGTGGGCAGCAATCAGCGCGAGGGCCGTGCGACAGCCGTTGGTACCTGGCGGTGACCCGTCTCGGCCCGGTTCCCGTCAGGGGCCGCGCCGAGATCGCGGTCAAGCGTCGCCGGCCAGCGCGATCGGGTGATTCGGCTGGTAGACACCGATCGTGGCGCCCCCGGGCAGCACGAGCCGTGTCATCGATCCCCACCGCGCCTGCTCGACCGGAGCGCAGGGCACGCCACGCGCCTTGAGGGATTCGACTTCAGCGGCAAGGTCATCGCACATCAGGTAGAGCTCCGCTCCAGGCGCCTCCGCTGGGTGCACGGCCATTTCCGCCGGCGGAAGCCTGAAGATCAACCAGCCGTGGCCGGCATCGACCGAGTGCAAGCCGAAGATGTCGGACAGGAACCGGCGATCGGCCTCCGCGTCCACGCTGTACAGCACGAGATGAGCACCGAAGACCATGTCGACATACTGCCCCTTACGGCTGCCTCAGAATCTGACCGGCGGGTGGCCGGGCGCTCAGCCGGGCGGCCGGGCGGGCGCTTGGGCGGTCGGTGGTGGCCGGCCACAAGAAATCTCGACGATCTTGTCGTATCCGAGGAGTTCCGTTCGTGGAGGTGATGAGAGGGCAGCGCGGCGCTGCTCGACACGTCAGGAGGGGGTGCGTGTCTGGTCCGGATCGCGTGTGCGGTCTCCTGGCTGAGCACGCACCTCGTGGCGGCCTCGATCGCGATTCCGGGCATCGCTGCGTGGATTCGGTGGCAGTGAGAAATGGTGGGTCGGCCATTCGGTGCCCGCCACCCGTCCGGCAGGATCGTCGGTGCCTCGAATCGCCTTCCCGCTCCCATTCCCTCAGGCGGCAACCGGTCGCCACGTGATCGAAAGGTGCACGACATGAAGCAGTACCTGTTCTCGGTCGTCGAGGACGAACTCACCCGGCAGCGCCCCGGCACGGAGCTGCAGCCGATCTTCGAAGCTGTCGACGCGTTCAACCAGAAACCCTTCCAAGACGAGCCTCCGGCCGCGTGACCGACCTCGACGCCGTTTTCAAGCATGAGTACGGCAAGGTGGTCGCCTCGCTGGCGCGCCGCTTCGGCGATCTCGATATTGCCGAGGAAGCCGCCAGCGAGGCACTCGTGGCGGCCGCGGAACGCTGGGGCTCGGGTGCGCCGCCGAATCCCGGTGGGTGGCTCACCACCACAGCGACCCGAAAGGCGATCGATCGCATCCGGCGCGAATCTCTACGGGACGCCAAGCATCTGGACGCCCTGATGATCGTCGATGACACTCCGGCCGACCCGTCGGGACCGATCGAGGACGACCGACTCCGCCTGATCTTCACCTGCTGCCATCCCGCGTTGGCCGCCGATACCCGCGTTGCGCTCACCTTGCGCCTGCTCGGGGGGCTTACGGTCGCAGACATCGCCCGCGCGTTCTTCGTGCCGGAGACCACCATGGCGCAACGCATCACCCGGGCCAAGGCCAAGATCAAGCAGGCGCGGATTCCTTACCGGGTTCCGACCGACGATGATCTCGCTCCTCGGTTGCGCGCCGTTCTGGCGGTTGTCTACCTCATCTTCAACGAGGGATACCTCGCCGGCGCCGGCGATGAGCCGGTACGCAGCGACCTGACCGCCGAAGCGATCAGGCTTGGCCGGCTTCTGCATGCGCTGCTGCCCGACGAGGCCGAGGTGTCGGGACTGCTTGCCGTGATGCTGCTGTCCGAAGCTCGCCTGGCCTCGCGTTTCGCCGAGGACGGCGAACTGGTCCCGTTGCCGGAGCAGGACCGGGCCGGCTGGGATCGGGCGCTCATTGCCGAGGGTCATAGCCTGGTACGTGAGTGTCTGCGGGTGAATCGCCCCGGCCGGTATCAATTGTTGGCCGCGATCAACGCGGTGCACACCGATGCCCCTGACGCCGCCTCCACCGACTGGTCGCAGATTGCCGCGCTCTACGGTCAGCTCTACGCCCTGGAGCCGACCGCTCTTGTCGCCCTCAACCGAGCAGTCGCGATCGCCGAGATCGACGGGCCGGCCGTGGCGCTGGCGCTGATCGAGAACCTTCCTCTGGAGGGCTACCACGCCTGGTACGCCACTCAGGCCGATCTCCTGCGCCGGCTCGGGCGAAGCGCGCAGGCGCGGGCCGCCTACGACCTTGCCATCGCTGCGACAGCCAACCCGGGCGAACGCGCATATCTGCAGCGCCGGCGGGGCAGTACCGCGCACGGTTGAGTCGCCGGCCGTCATCGACGGACGACCGAACGCCCCGATGTCGGGTAACGGGCACGGTGGGTGCTTGTCGCCGCCTCACCTGAGCGACTGGCATCAGCAGCGGGCATCGCCCAGCCGGATGGGTCATGCTTGAGGGGTGAGCAGGGATATCGATCGGGGCGCGGGCGTGCGGGACATGGAGGCCAAGCCCCCACCGCCGCAGACGGCAGGAACCGCGCGGCCGCGCTGGGCGCTGAGGCACCCGCTCTGGCGTTACGGCGTCCAGGGGATGCCGGGACGTCTATGGCGGCGTAGCCAACAGCTCAATCTCGCCACCCACAGCCTCGCGCTGGCAGCTCAGCAGATCCTGTGCACCGCGCCGCTGTTGGTTGCGTTCGCAGCACTCGGGCACCGCAGCCAGCGCGGCGTCGGTCAAGTCCTGTCGCGCTACCTCGGGTTGTCCGCGGCTGCCTCCCGGGACGTCGACGGCCTGTTTCTGAGCAACGCCACGCTCGACCGCGCCGACGCGGTGTCCGGACTGCTGGTCGCGCTGGTCTTCGCCACCAGTATTGCCGCGACCCAACAACGTTGGTACGAACTCGTCTGGGACCTGCCGAGGGCGGGCCTGGTCGCCTCCATCGGTCGGCAGCTGGTGTGGGTCGCGGGGCTCTGCGGCTATTTGGTGATCGTCCTCTACGCCGGTCGCGCCGGCCACGCGTTCGGGCACCGGGTCCACGCCAGCCGCCCGGCGGGGCCGGTGGCCCAGCTCGTCGTGTCGTTCCTGTTCTTCTGGGGGAGTCAGCACCTTTTGCTGGGCCGGCGGGTACCGGCCCGACGGTTGATTCCGGGCGCGGCGATCATGGCGGGTGGGGTTACCGTGCTCGTCGCGGTGTCGGGGCTGGTGATGTCCGGCGAGATCGTGACCGAGGCCTCGGACTACGGTCTGATCGGCGCGACCTTCGTCTTGTCGGTCTGGTTGGTCGTGCTCGCAGGCACGTTGTTCCTCGGTTCGTTGGCTGGGCGGGCGATCGAACTGCCGTGGCTGTCCGACTCGGTCGAGGGCTCATCGCGCTAGCAGGGCGACTCCGTCTCCGGGCAGAGTGAGCCTCGAGGATGTCCACGGATGTTCGACGCAGATCGGGTTCGAAAAATTGTCGGCGGACGGGGAATTATTCGGAGGGGGACTCCGGTTGGGCCTAGAGAAGGCAGACCGCGAGCGAACCAAAGAGGCCACATGACGACGACCGTTTCCACGGCGAATCCCCGAGTTTCCGCCGGTGCTCAACCCAAGGACCACCGCTGGACCATCCTGGTGGTGGTCTCGATCGCCCAGCTGATGGTCGTCCTGGACGCCACCGTCGTGAACATCGCGTTGCCCTCTGCCCAGGCCGATCTCGGTTTCGCTGACGGTCAGCGGCAGTGGATCGTCACTGCCTACGCACTGGCGTTCGGGAGTCTCCTGCTTCTCGGCGGGCGGGTCGGGGACCTGTTCGGTCGCAAGCGCACGTTCCTGGCCGGCCTGCTGTTCTTCGCCCTCGCCTCGGCCGTTGGAGGTGCCGCCCCGAACTTCGGCGTTCTGGTGGCGTCGCGGGTGGCTCAGGGCATAGCCGGTGCGATGTTGGCGCCCGCTGCCCTTTCAACGCTGGTTACGACATTCTCCAATCCTCGCGACCGCGGGCGGGCCTTCGGAGTGTTCGGTTCGGTTGCCGTCGGTGGCGGTGCCGTCGGGCTGATCCTCGGCGGCGTGCTCACGCAGTACCTGTCGTGGCGCTGGGCGATGTACGTCAACGTCATCTTTGCGGCCGCAGCAGCGGTCGGCGCCCTGGTCTACATGACCCACTCGCGCCCGACGGTCCGTCCTCGCATCGACATCGCGGGCACGGTGCTCGCCTCGGCCGGGCTGTTCCTCCTCGTCTTCGGCTTCTCCCACGCCGAGACCGCAGGCTGGCTTGCTGTGACGACGCTCGCGTCCATCGCACTCGGCGTGGCCCTGCTCGTCGCCTTCGTGGCCGTCGAGCGTCGCGTGGCGTACCCACTGCTTCCGTTGCGAGTCGTGTCGGATCGGACTCGCGCAGTCGCATTCGCCGCCGTGATGACGGCCGGTGTTGCGATGTTCGGAGTATTCCTGTTCCTGACCTACTACCTGCAGACCGTCAAGGGATTCAGTCCCGTGATGTCGGGGCTGGCCTTCCTGCCCATGATCACCTGCGTCATGATCAGCTCCAACACGTCCAACATCGTGACCCTTCCGAGGTTCGGACCTCGCGTGGTCATCACCGTGGGCATGGCGCTGGGCTTTCTGGGCATGGCCTATCTGAGCCGAGTGACCGTTGGTTCCAGCTACGTCACCGGGGTGCTGCCCGCGCTGATCGTGATGGGCTTCGCGATGGGCATGGTGATGGCACCGGCAATGAACACCGCGACCGCAGGCGTACTGCCCCAGGACTCTGGAGTGGCGGCCGCGTTGGTGAGCACGATGCAGCAGGTCGGCGGTTCGATCGGGACGGCCGTTCTGAGCACCCTCGCCGCGAGCGCGACCAGCAGCTACGTGACGTCACACCACCTGAGCGGGCCCAACCACCTCGCCGCAACGCACGGCTACTCGGTCGTGTTCACGATCAGCTCAGCGCTGTTCCTGCTCGGCGCGGTGTCAGCCGCCGCGCTGTTCCCGTCGAAGGCCGGCCTCGCCGCGATCCGTGCGGCGGCGGCTCCGACGCCGACCCCCGAGCGGGCCGGTGACGAGCTGGTCCCCGAGCTGGTGGCCGCCGACTAGCGGCCGAAACCCGGCCTGTCAGTGGGCCGGCCTACAATCGCACGTATGTTCGATCTGATGGAAGGTCTCGACCCGGCACAGGCGGCGGCCGTCGAGCACGGCGACGGCCCGCTCGTCATCGTCGCCGGTGCGGGCACCGGCAAGACCACGACGCTGACTGCGCGGGTGGCTCATCAGCTCCGGCGTGGCTGCAGGCCCGAGGAACTCCTCCTGCTGACCTTCACCCGCCGGGCCGCCGCTGACATGACCTCTCGGGCGGCGGCCCTGTGCAGCGATCCGACCGCCGCGCGACGGATCTGGAGCGGCACCTTCCACGCGGTGGCTCACCGCCTCGTGTCCGAGCACGCTCGGGCGCTCGGTCTGCATCAGATCGTGCTGCTCGATCCCGCTGATGTCGTCGACCTGCTGGAAACCATGCGGGACGAATTTCAACTGACCGGGACCCACACTCGCCTTCCCTCGGCCCAGAGTCTGGCCGACATCTGTTCGCGAGCGATCAACACCGGTCTGGCCGCCCGCACCGTGATCGAGCGGGACTTCCCGCAGTACGACCACGTCACCGCGGAGATCCTGGCCCTGCTCGGCGACTTCATGACCACCAAGCGGCGCCAGGGGCTGCTCGACTTCGACGACCTCCTATTGGCGATGCGTGCTCTGCTGAGCGACGAGGCCACCGGCACCCGGATACGCGCCCGGTGGCGTCAGGTCCTTGTGGACGAATACCAAGACTTGAACCAGATTCAGGTCGACATCGTGGCGCTGCTCAGTCCCGCCGGCCGCGGGCTCACGGTCGTCGGCGACGACGCCCAGGCCGTCTACGGCTTTCGGGGCGCCCACAGCGCCCATCTGATCGATGCGACCCGTCGGTTTCCCGGCACGACGGTCGTCAGGCTGCAGACCAACTTTCGCTCTGTGCAGCCGATTCTCGATCTCGCGAACATCGTGCGCCCCGCGGGAGAGCTGGCCCAGGCGCTCACGCTCACGGCGGCCCGCGACAGCTCCGGCGCCGGCCGCGCGGCCCTCCGAATGTGCTACGACGCGGCCGACCAGGCGCGCGCGGTGGCCGAGTCGGTCCTGCAGGCCCGAGAAGAAGGCGCTGCTCTTCATGATCAGGCCGTGCTGATGCGAGCATCGGACCACAGCAGGGAACTGGAGATCGAACTCAGGATCCGGCGCATCCCTTACGTCAAGTACGGCGGTCTGCGCTACACGGACACCGCGCACGTCAAGGACCTGATCGCCGCGCTGCGTATCACCGCCAACCCGCAGAGCGAGCTGTCCCTCTACCGGCTGCTCAAACTGCATCGCCATGTCGGCAAAGCGCACGCCCGTAATCTCAGCCGCATGCTGTCGGCGTCGCCGGCGGGAACGGTCCTCGGCCCGGGCTCGGATCCAGATCTGGATCTGGATCTGCGCGATCCCGCCCACCGCGCAGAAGCGGTAGCCGCCGCGCCGGCCAAGGCGCGCCTGGCCGTCGCTGCCACCCTCGACGGGCTGGCCGCCGCAATCGCGAACACGGAGGCGGCGCAGCGAATCACCGGCTGCCTCGACGTCCTGCGGCCGCTGGTCAAGGTGGCGTACCTGGACGCTGCCCTCCGCCAGGACGATCTCGACCGGCTCGCTCTCGCCGCAGCGGCCAGCAGCGACCTGGAACGCTTCCTGGCGGAGCTGATCCTGGACCCGGCTGGCGTGAGCACCGACTTTGCCCAACCACCGCATATCGACGACGACTACCTCGTGCTGAGCACGGTTCACTCGGCCAAAGGGCTGGAATGGGAGCACGTGCACCTCATCCATGTCACCGACGGGGCCTTTCCCTCCGACATGGCGCTGTCCAGCCCGAACGGCTTGGCGGAGGAGGCCAGGTTGTTCTACGTGGCCGTCACCCGCGCTCGTGACCGGCTCAGTCTCTACCACCCCCAGCGACTACACCGTGACGTGTTCAAGGACCGCCACGTATTCACCCAACGCAGCAGGTTCCTGACCGACGAGGCGGTGGCCGAACTCGACGTGAGCCACCACGACACCGCAACGGCCGATACCGGTCAGTCCGGCAACGATCCGGCCGATCCAGCCCGGCGAAGCGCCGACGTCGCGGCCAGGGTCGTCATCCCGACCATGGACGATCTGTTCGCCTGAAAATTCAGACCGAAGCCTTGAACCGTGCCCGCTCGACCGACGTAATGATGGCTAGCGGCTCATACGTGGGGCGCCTGCGGTGGTCGCAGAGCACGTCGCCCCGGCAGAGGGATGGTGGTTGTGATGAGTCCCCGAAAAGCACTGACGATCCAGGCGTGTCTGACGGCAGTCGTCGTCGTCGGCTTGGCGATCGACGCGTTCGTGCACTACGACCTGGCGTCGGCCTTCAAGAACAACAAGACCAGCGTCCTGAGCGAGGCGGACCTGTTCCGGGCGGAAGCGACCGTGGCCATCGTCGCGGCCGCGGCTCTGCTCGCGCGTCCTCGGCGCTACACGGCGGCCTTCGCGTTCCTGGTCGCCGCCGCGGGCACGGCCGCGGTCCTGGTCTACCGCTACGTCGACATCGGAGCCTTCGGGCCGATCCCGAAGATGTACGACCCTTACTGGGCTCCGACCGGCAAGACCCTGAGCGCAGTCGGTGAGGCCCTTGCCGCCCTTGCTGCCTTGGCGTTGCTGCTCATGTTCGGCCACCGGTCGCGCACCGTTTCCGTACCCGAGCGCACCGTCGAGCACACCCGCGGCTGAGTACACCGTCGAGCACACCGTCGAGCCACCCGCAGCTGAGTGCACCTCGGCCAGGCCCGCACCTGCAGCACGCCGCCGGTGAGCCGCCCTGCGGCCTGGAACCGGCTGCACCGTTGTCGATCCCGGCATTTCCCGTTCGTCGTAGGACTGAGCAGCGCACCGGCGCGGCCTACCAACGGGAGCTGAGAATGACCGAAAGCATCTGGTCGACGATCCATGCCGAGCGCCGCTCGCTGGCCGAGGACGTGGCCGATCTCGACACGACGGCGTGGCAGACCCGATCTCTGTGCGCCGACTGGACCGTGCACGACGTGCTCGCGCACTTGCTCTCCCTGGCGAAGATGACGCCGCCGAGGTTTGCCGTCCGTATGGCCCAAGCGCGTTTCCGGTTCAACACGTTCACGGCCAACCAGGTCGAGCTCGAACGCGTCGGGGGTCCGGCTGGAACCCTGACTGCCTTCCGGGAGGCGACCCCGCGCACGAATGCCCCGCCCGGGCCCAAGGAGACCTGGCTGGGTGAGGCGTTCGTGCACGGCGAGGACATTCGCCGACCGCTGGGGATCGCGCACGACTATCCATTGCCGATGGTGGCGCGCACAATCGCCTTCTACGCCGGCAGCAACGCCATCATCGGTGGCCGTGACCGGGTCGCCGACCTCACGCTGCAAGCCACCGACACCGACTGCACCGTCGGGACGGGTCCCCTGGTGCAGGGCCCGGCGATGTCACTGCTGCTGGCCGCCTCGGGCCGTCCCTGCACCCTCGACGACCTCAACGGCCCAGGTGTGGACATGCTGCGCGCGCGATTCTGAAACCGTCCCCAGCAAAGCTGCGGATGGCATCCCTGGCGCGACCGCCCGATGACTCGGTCCGTTGACACCGGTCGCGATCGCTGATAAGCCGTTCACAGCGTCTAGGAATGGGAATCGCCATGCGCGATAAGGTCTTTTTCTGGATTGAAACCGTTTCGTCGGTTCTGTTCGCTTTGCTGTTCGCGCTGACCCTCGTGTCTCGCGAATGGATAGAGGCGCTCTTCGGAGTCGATCCCGACCACGGCAGCGGCTCCCTGGAATGGGCCATCGTCGCGGCGCTGGGCATGGCTGCTCTCGCCAGCGGAAGGCTCGCCTGGAGCCGATGGCGTCGGCTTTCCTCCCGTCCCGCACACTGAGTTTCGCCGCGTCCGGGACCGCGGGCCCGCTCGCGCCACAGTTGCACCTACACGCACAACCTCCCAACCGGTAAGAGGTGGGGCAGATGGCCTCCAAAGCCAGCCAGTGGCCGAGCATTCACGAACAACTGGAGGCGGCAAGGGCCCCGGCCGGCTCGGCCTACGAGCAGCTGATCCGCAATCACCAGGACTTCTCGATCCTGCCGGCGAACGAATACGACCCGATGGACCTGCCGCCGTGGCTGAAAGTGTGGTGGCGAACGGAGCATCCGGAGATCGACGAGTCCAACGGTCCGGTGGCCTACCCGCTGATCCTCGAACGGATCTGGGAGTACATGCGACGCAACCCCGACGATCCCATCGGGGCAGCCAAGTCGGCGCAGGGCCCGGACGCAGGTGGGCCCGATGGCCGGGACGACGATCCTGCGCACCGGCCACCCGCCGACCCGGAGGGCTGACCGATGCCCGCCAACGTCTCGCTCTCGCAGACCACGACGAACCCCTACAGCGAATGCGACATCAGCATCAACCCATCCAATCCGCTGCAGATCATCGCCGCGTCCAACGACAACGGAACCGGTTTTCATCAGGTCCAGTACTACTCATCCGACGGCGGACGGACGTGGGGCCAGTCGACGCTGCCCTTCACCAGCACCGACACATTCCAGGGCGACCCGGCGGTCGGCTGGACCACCGACGGCACCGCTTGGGCCCTGACCCTGGGCATCAACGGCTCGGCCCTGGCGTTGCGCTGCTACAAGTCGACCAACGGCGGCAAAGACTGGACCTTCGACTCCACGATCACCGGATCAGCGAACAACCCGGACAAGGAAAGCCTGTGGGTGGACCACTATTCCTCGCGCCGCGACACGATGTACGCGATCTGGCACAAGACCACCGACGCCTCGGCCTGGATGTCCGTTCGCAACGGACCATCAGGCACCTGGGGAACGCCCTTGCAACTCAACGGCACCGAGACGACCTTCACCTCCGACGGCACCGACATCAAAACCAACGCGGCCGGCGACGTGTTCGCCTTCTGGCCCAACGCCGGCGGACAGAGTCTGTTGATCGCCAAGTCGACCGATGGCGGCGCGAACTTCAACGCGCTCAGCTCGAGTCCGGTGACCATCGCCAACGTCTTCGGCAAGTTCACGATCAAGATCCCCGCCCAGTCCAACCGTCTCACCTCCGGTGCGCCCATCGGGACCCTGATCAACATCAGCGGCGGCGCCTACAGCGGGGGCGGACGCGACGACGTCTACGCCTGCTGGCACGACCTCGCCGGCGGGACCGGCTGCAGCGTCCCGTCCAACGCGCCGGACACCTCGATCACCTCCTCGTGCAAGACACGGGTGTGGTTCGCTCGCTCGACCGACGGCGGCCAACACTGGTCGACCCCGGTCAAGATCAATGATCAGGCCGGCAAGAACGACCAGTTCTTCCCGCGCCTTGCCGTGGACGACGACACCGGCCAGATGATGGTCATCTACTACGACACGGTCAACGACGCGACCAACCGCGTGCAGGCTGATGTCTGGATGCAGTACTCGACCGACTTCGGCGCGCACTGGTCACCGGCCGTGCAGGTGACCACCCTCGGGACCGACGAGGCGGTGACGCCCTTGGACAACGGGCAGGAGTTCGGCGACTACATCGGATTGAGCGTGAAGAACGGGCGGTACTTCGGTTGCTGGACCGACCGCCGGGGGAGCACGACGACGGACGAGCAGATCTGGGGTGCGCCGTTGGCGATCCCGGAGCTCGGTTTCGTGATCAACAAGGCCACCTTCGGTCAGGACGAGGTCGCCGTGCACAGCAGTTGGCCGAAGGCGTATTGGCTTTCGGTGCAAGGCTTCACCAATGAAGCGCTCGGCTTCGGTAGTACCGCCGCACTGAGTCAGCCACCAAATCCCGCGCCGACGATCACCGTCACCCTCGACGATGCGTTGAATCCCTCGCTGACCTCGGGTCAAAGGGCGACCCTGCGCGCGAATCTGCCGACGGTGAACTCGTTCGGACCGTCCCCGATCGAGGCCAACGACCCGTCTCTGGCCGCCGAGATGCAACAGTTCCTCTATCCCTACACCGTTTCGTTCTCGGGCAATGCCGCGTTCAACGCCCTGCAGGTGCACGAAGTTGCGGTCCTCACCTTGCACGCGAGCATGACGGTCGGGCCGATCACCGTCACCGCTTCGGCACCCATCGAATTGACCAAGGGGGAAGACCCCTATTTCACCGACACCGACCCGGTGCACCCGACGGCGTTCCCGACCTGGCTCAGTTACGACTTGCGCTTCTTCAAGGTGACACCGAACCAGGCCCACACGATGTTCGGCGTGCCGAACCCGGCCACCGCCGCCGACGCCTGCGGCTACATCACCTCGGTTCTGGACCGGCTGAACAATCCCTCGACGATCACCAACGGCGACAGTTTCGAGGCGACCCTGCAGCAGAGCGAGGATCTGTCCGCGCTGGAGTTCCTCCCACGCAACGCCGGTAGCCACGAGCTGACGTTCAACTTCGCCGTGGCCCGGGTGCGCATCGTGGCGAACTCGACCGTGACGATCGACCCGGTGCGGGTGTTCTTCCGGCTCTTCGCCGCGGCAACCACCACCTCGACCTTCACCGAGGTCGGCCTCGGTCAGGGGACCTATCGCTGGGGATCCAACACAAGCACCGGTCACAAGATCGCTTTGCTCGGTGTGGAACCGAACCACTCCGGCACGCTGGAATACGTCACTGTGCCGTGCTTCGCCGCTCCGCGCGTGAACCTCAACGGTCCGGCCGACATGAAGAGCCAGACCGATCCGCCCAACGCGCGCTCGATCACCACCTCTCCGGGCGCCGAGGTCGATACCTACTTCGGTTGCTGGCTCGATCTCAACCAACCGAGTCAGACGTTCTTGATACCCAGTCCGCCGGCAGCGCAAGCGAACTGGGACGGTCCCTGGACCGGTACCTCGTCGGTCAACTCATCGGTCACCGCGGCGCCGCACCAGTGCCTGATCGCCGAGATCCGCTATGACGACACGCCAATCCCGAACGGTGCCAGCGGCACCACGTCGGACAAGCTCGCCCAACGCAACATCGCCTGGATCGACGGGCCGAACCCCGGTGCGCCGCCGTCGCGGGTGATGCCGCATCCGTTCGAGATCCGGGCCACACCGGTGGGCTCGGCCCGGGTGGACGAACTGCTCGTGTCCTGGGGCAACACGCCGGACGGGTCCACCGCGTCGTTCTACCTGCCCGACGTCGACGCCGCCGGAGTCATCGCCCTGGCCGACGCGATGTACCGAACTCATGACCTCACCGCGGCGGAGGAACACGTCATCTCGTGTCCGGCCCGCGGGGTCAGTTACCTTCCGGTCCCCGAAGGGCTCGGAAATGTCGTGGGGCTGATGTCGGTAGAGCTACCCGAAGGAATCCACCGCGGTGATGCCTACGACATTGCCGTCCAGCAGTTCACCCGGTCCAGGTTCTTCCTTCGCGGAAAGGGGGGCGACGGCGGGATCGAGGTTCGCGGTCTGCAGGAGCAGAACGTCGGATCCCAGTCGATCCTGCTCGACTGGCGACAGCTTCGCGGAGCCTTCCAGGTACGAATTCCCATATCGGTCAAGGAGGATCTGCTCTACCCCGAACAGCGGTTGCTGGCCTGGCTGCGCTGGCGCATCAGCGTGGCCGATCATTCCGGCCGTTGGTACAAGGTCCTGCTCAGATACGAGAAATTGATCGCCGGACGCGTTCTGGGCTTCGGCGGGGACCCGGGCAAGATCCCTCCGTCGGAGGTAGGCGACGTCCCTGGACACAAGTACCCGCCTGACCACGACGGCGGTCACGGCGGTCACGGCGGTCACGGCGGTCACGGCGGTCACGGGGGTCACGGGGGTTACGGGGGCGGGGGCGGAGACGGCGACGGTGGTGATGAGTTCCCCCGATTCGCCGAGGAATTCACGGGAAAGGTCGTCGCCGTCTACTACGACCGGTTCGGCGACTTCGAGGGCTTCACCCTGTTGCTGATGTCCGGGCGGGAGCGAACATTCCGCGGACGCGAACCATCGGTCGAGGACCTCGTCAAACATGCCTGGGTGGAACGGACGCTGATCAGCGTCCTGGTCGATGAGCATCGACCGGAATGGCCCGCCACAATCGTGCTGCGCCACGCGGAGGACAGCGATTGACGCGTGAGGGACAGCGAGTGAAGCGAAGAGGAGACGACCGAGCCGCGGCATCAGCCAGGCGGCGGCAGAACGACGCCGAAGCCGGCCACAGCCAAGCGCAGCAACACCTGGCCTGGAGCGAGAAGATCCGCGATCCGAGCGGCACTCAGGACCTCGAGTTCGCTCAGGCGCGTCGCGTAGCTGGCCTCGCCTTCCAGGCGGGCCGCGTGTAGCGCCTCGACGTTGCGCCACACCTTCTGCCGGGCCTCGCGTAGGAACCTCTTCGAGCCCAGCCGGTTTAGTGGTGTGAGCAGGCGATCGAGCAGTGTCTTGCGGTCCTCGAGCAGCTCTTCCTCGTTTTTGACGCGGCTGGCAAGAACGGAGTCGATGGCTTCGTGGTCTCGCCGTCTGCGATCGACGAGGTTCGCGTCGGTGAAGTCGGCCGGGCTGATGACCGACAGCATCGCCTGCGGAAGGTCGTAGTTCACGTGCGCGTTGATCCCCAGCAGGACGTGGCGCAGCGCGGGGAGCTCGTCCGGTGCAGTGAAGGCAAGTCGCCACGGTCGCGGCACTGCCGACGTCTCACCCGCGACGAAGGCGTCGTGGGCCCGCAGGTACAACTCGGCGAACGCTACGTCCCAGCGTTGCACCCAGTCCGGATCGATGAATCCGCCGCTGTCGACGGAGTCACCTACGGCCTGGGTCGTGCGCAGATAGGTGGACAGGAAAGGCCTTCGAGCCGAGGCGATCGGTAGCGCGTCCAGACGAGTGCGCATCTGCGCCACGACCTCCTCGACGAGACCCGGCCCGGACACGCCGATCAGCTCTCCCGTCGTGCTGGGTGGGACTGCATGCGCACGTACAGCCCGGCCAATGCCGCCGTCGTGAGCAGGAAGCCCACCAGGAGCAGCCACGTCAGCACTTTCGAGGTGTCGAATTCCGCGTGTGCGCGTACCCCGGCAACCAGGATCAACACCAGCATGAAACCCGCAACCTGAATGAGAATGCGGATCGCGCTCCATCGCCGCTCCCACCACGCCCCGAGCCCGGCCACGCCGAGGGCGAAGATCGCGCCGAGCATGCGCGCGGTCAGCGGAGTCAGGTGCCAGGGCCAGATCGCCGCCCCGCGCGCCGGAAACACGTACAGAAAGCCGCACATCACGGTTGACGCGGCACCGCCCAACGTGAGGGCTGCGGCGGCCGCCGGGCCGATCCGGCCGGCGGAGTCACCCCGATCGTCGTATTCACGTTGATTGCGCACGAACGTCGCGAACACCAGCACGGGTGCCGTGAAGTAGAGGGCCACCCACAGCCAGAACGCAACGTTCTGATGCAGGAATCGGTGCCAGTGCAGAATCGTCGTCACGCCCATCAAGCTCGCGAAGGTTCCGACGGGTACGAAACCACCGGCAACGGTGTGCCACCGAGAAGCGAAGACGACCCGCACGAAGAAGTACGCCCCGCCGAGATAGACCGACCCGAGCACCATGGCCGACATCGTCGGCTTGATCTCCCAGGCGAACAGGCGTCTCGTATCGGTCGGCCAGGGCACGAGTACGGCGAACGCCAGGACCAGGAACGGGACGATGGCCGCGGCCAGGACGCGTGTCGACACCAGCACCGTGTCACTTCTCGCGCGGTCCCGGTCGACCACTTCGCCTCCCGTGTCGGCATCAGCCTAGCCACGATCAGCGTCGAGACACAGCCCTGCAGTCGGCACCTTCGGGCGGTGCCGGCCACACGCATCGCGACCGAATCACACCGCGCGTGGCGAGCTCAGCCGGCCGCTGGCGGCACCGGGTCCGAGCCGCCCGGCGTTCCGGGCCGGCAGCGCAGCAACCGGCGGGCGGCGAGCCACGTGCCACGCCAGAGGCCATGGGTCTCCAGAGCCTCGGCCGCGTAGTGCGAGCAGGTAGGCGTGTAGCGGCAGCAGGCCTTCCGTCGTGGGCTGATCTCGGCCTGGTAGAGCTCGATGGCATTGAGGGCGAAGACCAGGAGCCCACTGTTGACGAGCCGTCGGCCGGGAACGCGCCTGGAATCCCGCAACGATCGTCGAATCAGCGAGGGACTGACCAGCGCCAGTTGCGGGCCGCAGCCGAATGCCTCGGCCAGGCAACATCCGCTCTCGAGAAGGCACAGGTCGCGCCCGCAGCCGCCTCCGCCGCGGCGGTAGCCGCCGGGCTGACCGTATCCACCGTAGGAACCGTAACGACGTCGACGCGAACGCCAGCCTCCAATGAACACCATCGGCCAACCGTACGCGTCTCGGGACCGGCCAGACGCCATGCGCCATCAGCAGGCCGGTCAGCCGGCGCCGTCAGCCGGCGCTGCCAGCGAGCGCCGTCAGTACACGTCAGCGCGCAGCGAGCCGACGGAGGGTCTCGGCGTTACGGACGGCGTTGCCGTCGCCGTCGTTGTTGAAGTACGCGTAGACATCACGGCCCTGCGCGTCCCACTCGAGGATTCGCCCGGCCCACCAACGCAGATCATCGTCGGAATACGAGCCCGCGTAGAGGTATCCGGTGTCGGGCCCGTGCAGTCGGACGTACACGAACGGCGCGGTCGCGATCAAGACACACGGCAGGTTGGCACCGCTCATCACGCAGTAGGCGACACCGTGGCCTTCAAGCATCCGGTAGACCGCCTCGTCCTGCCAGCTCACGTGCCGGAACTCGATCGCCACGCGCATCCAGTCCGGCACGCGGGACAGGAAGAATTCAAGCCGGGCGTCGTCTCGCACGTGGGTCGGGGCCAACTGAACGAGGACGACACCGCGCCGCGGGCCGAGCTCGTGCCAGCTGGAGGCGATCCGCTCCACCCACAACTCCGGTGCGTACAGCCGCTTGGCATGCGTGAGGCCGCGGGAGGCCTTGACCGACAACTGGAAACCATCAGGAAGCCGGCGTCGCCACCCGACGAACGTCGTCGCCTTGGGCCACCGGTAGAAACTCGCGTTCAGCTCGGCGGTCGCGAATCGCGCTGTGTAGACCCCGAGCCGATCCGCCGACGCCGTGCCGGGCGGGTACAGCACGTGCTCCCAGTGCGGATAGCTCCACCCGGAGGTACCGATGTGAACCGCCATGCCCGACCTCCTCGCCGACGCCGTTCGCTACGGCGCGAACGGGGATGCGCTCGGAATTACCCCTCACCCTTGGGGGATTTTCGCGGCGAGGATCCACCAGCCGTGAGGTCCGACCCGAACCGGGAACGGGAGTCCGTCGTGATCGATCGTTCTGAATTCGCCGACGTCCCCGGTCGTCCCCCAGCCGAAGACGACATCCGAATCGAGAAGTTGTCCGGTTGGCTGGTGAGCTCCGACGTCGTCCCAGTCCAAGGCCATCACCCACTCGCCCGACGGGCCGCGCACCTCGATGGAGAACCACAGTTCACGGCCGTCACCATTGGTGTCGACGAGCGCGGCGCGGGTGTCTGGCGTCTCGGTCTCCGCCAGGAGACGCGCGTAGCGAGGGTTCCAGCCTTCGAGCCAGTCTCTCCGGTACACGGCCCGATTGTTCCACGAGCACGACGGCAAGCCGCCAACTCCGGTAAGTCCCTGGCTCGACCGGTACTCGCGGTAACCTCGACTCGAGGCTCAGCGCAAGAGCCAAGGCCACGACGTTAGGTCCTTCGATGGCAGGGCACTCTTCTTCCTCCGCTTCCGGCTCAGCTCCCGAGGAGCCGACCGGCCTCACCTCGTCCTCGTGGCGCGGAGTGCTCAAGCGCTCCGTCACCGAATTCAAGAACGACAACCTGTCCGACTGGGCTGCAGCGCTGACCTACCGCAGTGTTCTCACCCTCGCGCCGGCGATGTTGCTGCTGGTGTCGATCGTGGGATTTCTCGGCTCCTCCGCGGTGCAGAAGCTGCGGGACAACATCAATGCCCTGACTCCGGGCGGCATTCACTCGACGTTGCAGCAGATCCTGGACAGCGTTCAGCATCGTCAGGGAGCGGGGTTGGCCGCCGTCCTCGGTCTGGTCGTGGCGTGGTGGTCGGCATCCAGCTATGTCGCGGCCTTCATGCGTGCCTCGAACGCGATCTACGAGGTGGGTGAGGGGCGACCGGTGTGGAAGACGATCCCGCTGCGGATGCTGATAACCCTCGCCATGCTCGTGCTCGGCGTCCTCGCGGCCGCGATCGTGATCTTCAGCGGACCACTGGCCGACCGTGTCGGCCACGCGCTGGGGTTGGGCAGCGGCGCCCTGATGGTCTGGAACATCGCCAAGTGGCCGGTGCTGTTCATCATCGTCAGCCTGATGCTGGCGATCCTGTACTACGCCGCCCCGAACGCGCGCCAGCCGGGCGTGCAGTGGATCAGTCCCGGTGGCGTGCTGGCCGTCGTCATCTGGTTGGTCGCCTCGGCGGGCTTCGCCGTGTACGTGGCCAACTTCGGTTCCTACAACAAGACCTACGGGACGCTGGCCGGCGTGATCATCTTCCTCGTATGGATGTGGCTGACCAACATGGCAATCCTGCTCGGAGCAGAGTTCAACGCCGAACTGCAACATGCCCGCGCCATTCAGGACGGTCGAGCCGCCCCCGACTCGGATGGTTTCGCCGTTCCGCGGGACACAACGAAGTTGAGCCGGGAAAAGACTCAGGCCGCGCAGGCGCTCAGCCAGGATCGCTGACGAGACGGGCTCATCGCGGCATACATCCGCAGCCCGCGCCGCCGGATACTGCCGACTGCCGCCGGCTGCCGCCGGCTGCAGCAGGCTAGGCAGGCTGGATGTCGGTGCGCTCCACGAGGGCGTCGACGATATCGCCGGCCGGATCCTCTTTCGCGAGCTGAGCTGCAGCCCGCTCCTGGTTGACCTCGACCCGCGCCGCCTGCCATGCCGACCAGTGGCCGGACACCAGCGCCCAGAGCGACAGCGCCGAGACGTAGACGACGCTGTTGAGCCACCCCATCATCATCGAGACCGGAATCATGGCGACCCAGAAGACGGTCAGCCATCCGTTGACGCGACGCATGAAAACCGGGTCGCCCTGGACGCTGGCCCAGAGCGATTTCGCGATGGACAAGGATGGCTCCTGCTCGTTGGTGGGACTGGATCGGGACCGCAGAGATATACCGCTCGGAGTATGTGAATCAGACCTATGCCGTGGGTCAGGTCGTCCATGCGCGCCCCAGCTCGTGTCCGGGGCGCGCACGACTACCGTTCCGGTCGGCTCAGAACCAGTGCCGGCGGCCGCCGATCTCGCGTCCGGCCATGCCGAGCGCGAGCAGGATCAGGCCGACGACCAGGACGATGATCCCGATCGTCCACAGGATCGCGATCTTGGCGACGAAGCCGATGATGAGCAGGATCAAACCGAGCACGATCATGACGTGCACCTCCAGATGTAGCGATGCCGCCGGAGGATCCGGCGCATCGACAACCTCCAGAAAACCACCCCTAAGGCAGGTGCGCTACACCCCTAAGGAGGGTTATCGTCCACACCATGACCCGCCCAGCAGCGCGACCGATCACTGTCGCGCTGGTGGACGATTACGACGTCGTGCTGCTGGGCGTCGCGCACATGTTCGAGCGCTACCGCGACCGCGTCGCGATAGTCGAGTTGGACACCAACGAACCCGTGGCCGACACGGTGGACATCGTCTTGTACGACTCCTTCGCGCAGCCGGAATCCGATCACGACGAGATCGCGGTTCTCGTTAAGAACCCGCACGCGCATCGCGTGGTCGTCTACACCTGGAACTTCCACCCGGATCTCATCGCCTCGGCCCGTCGTCAGGGAGCGCACGGTTACCTCTCCAAGACCATGACCGCTCGCGACCTCGTGGCGGCCCTCGAGGCGGTGCACGCGGGGGAGACCGTCATCAGCGATCCGCCAGGTCGGCCGCGTAGCGCGCCCGGCCTGGACTGGCCCGGCCGCCGGGAAGGACTGACCGACCGTGAGGCCGAGATCCTGGCGCTGATCACCCAGGGCAAGAGCAACGCCGAGGTCGCCAACCTGACCTACCTGAGCCCGAACACCATCAAGTCCTACATCCGCGTCATCTACCGCAAGATCGACGTTTCCAGCCGAACGCAGGCCGTCCTGTGGGGGGTCAAACACGGGTTCACGCCGGATCATCAGCGGATCGAGATGTGGCGTGATCCGCGATGAACCGGCGCCGCCCCCAGGCTCCGAAGTAGGCGAAGCCGCAGCCGAGGAAGTCTCGGTCGGTCGGTCGGGCCGTGAGCGCGGCCGCTTCCTCGCGGGTGAGGACGCCGGTGGCGACGGACGGGGCGGCCAGGGCGGACATGCTCAGCCGGTAGAACTCGGCCAGCGCTGAACCCGGCGTCACGACATCGAGTTCAGCGTCGGCGCCGACCTCCGCGAGTTCCAGATTGTGGATCTGCCGCAGCAGCGCGCGGCCCTGCGAGAGCGAGCCGTGCGGGAAGGCCTCGTGCCAGGCACGGGGATGTCCCGCCCAGACCGGGTCATAGTCGGCCTGCCACATGCCGAAATCCGGCTCCTCGACCAGCAGCCAGCCACCGGGAGCGAGCCAGGACACGACTCGACGCAGGATCTTCATCCGGTGCTCCAGGTGCATCAGGACCGCTCGCAGATGAATGAAGTCGAACGATCCCGCCGGCATCGGATCGACCCGCACGTCGTGTTGGCGGACGGTGAGATTCGCAGCCGAGAGTCTGGTGAGGAATTCCGGCTGGATGTCCGTCGCAGTGACCTCGCCTTCGGGGCCGACCAGGCCGCACAGCCAGAGCGCGATCGACCCGCGGCCGGCGCCGATCTCCAGACATCGGGCACCGCGGCTCAACTGGAGCCGTTCGATGCGCCTGATCGTCAACGGATCCAGTCGCGCTTGGAACAGCTCGAGGCGCCGGGCCTCGTCGGCCGCCGAATGCGAGAAGGCGTATTCCGGCTCTGGGTCCGGCCCTGGGTCCGGATCTGGGTGCGGCCCTGGGTCCGGCTCTGGGTCCGGCTCTGGGTCCGGCCCTGGGTCAGGCCCTGGGTCAGGCACTGGTTGGCTCATGCGTGCAGTGTGTTCCCGGCACGGCAGGAACGGCAATGCGGTGCGATCAGCCCTCGCCGGCTCAGGGACGAACCTCGATGACCCGATTCACCGGCGTCTCGACGGCCCGGCGGAACCGCGTGAATCCGCCCTGCTCGGCGATGGATCGCAGTTGCTCGTCGGTCGCCTGGGCTCCGAGCGCCCACCCTCCGGACTGTGATCGGGCCGACGGCGTGCACACCAGGGTCGAGGCGGAGTAGAACAACCGACCCATCGGGTGCAGGTTCGCAGCGACCGAGTCGCCGGCCATCGGTTCGACCAGCAGCCAGGTGCCGTCGTCGGCGAGGGTGGACCGGATGTGGCGTGCGGCGCCGACCGGATCGCCCATGTCGTGCAACGCGTCGAAGATGCAGACCAGGTCATATCCATCGCCTGGATAATCCTGCGCCGAGGCCACCTCGAAACGCACGCGATCACTCACGCCGGCGTGCTCAGCCGCGGCACAGGCCGCCTCGATCGAAGGCTCGTGATTGTCGAAGCCCACGATCGTGGCGTTGGGGAAGGCCTGGGCGAGCAGGATGGTCGATGCTCCGAAGCCACAGCCGACGTCGGCTACGACCGCGCCCTCGGTCAGCTTCGCCTGTACGCCGTCCAGCGCAGGGATCCAGCTCGTCACGAGGTTCGCGGCGTAGCCCGGACGGAAGAATCGCTCGACCCCGGCATAGAGGTCGTGATGGTGCTCCCCCCACCCGAACCCGGCACCGCTACGGATCGTTTCCGCCAGGCGTTCTTCGTCCTTGAACAGGGCTCCGGCCAGGAGCATGCCCGCGGCGAGGAACGTCGGCGAGCTCTCGTCGGCCAGGCAAGCGCGCTGCGCGGCACTGAGGCTGTACCGGCCCGTTGCCGGGTCGTATTCGCAGTACCCCGAAGCCGCCTGGGCGTTGAGCCATTCGCGTGTGTAGCGCTCATCGCATCCGGCCTCGGCGGCGATCTCGCGCTCGGAGGCCGGACCGGCCTGGGCGATCGCGCGATACAGCCCGAGCCGGTCCCCGATCGCCACGGTCACGGCGTGGTGTGCTGCCGCCAGGTCGGTGATGAATCTCTGGACGAAATCGCCCACGGCAGCTTCGTCGAGCTGCTCGGTTGTCGTGGTCATGTCGCTGTCCTTCAGGCTCGGGCGGGTTGGATCACCGACCGCACGGCGGTGCGGATGACGCGACGGCCGGCGCCGGCGACCCGCCGACTGCGCTGCGCCCGGCGCGCCTCGGTGGCCAGGTGCTGTTGCCGGGCCGCGTCGAGCAGATCGCGCTGGCGTGCGGCGGCCAGTTCGCTGTGCATGAGGGTGGTGAACATCGGTGTCTCCTTTGCTGGTTGTCGCTGTCCTCACAGGCTCGCCGCCGCCGTGGCCGCTGCCATCCGTGCCGACCACCGGTCCACCACGCAGTCACCACCGACTTCTGCCCGCAGAGCAGCCATCGCCGGGCTGAAGCGGCAAGATGAGCGGGTGACGCACAGTGCGCTGAGGGTGTCCGAGCGCGAGGCCGAGGTCTTGTCCGCCCTCGGCCAGCACTTGTCGAACGCCCAGATCGCCTCGCTTCTGCATCTGTCCGTGCGCACCGTCGAGACGCATGTGTCGTCTCTGCTGCGCAAACTCGGCGCGGCCGATCGTCGCGAGCTCGCGGAGTTGGCACCGAGCCTGGCCTCGGTCGACCCGCCGAGTTCGACGGCGGGGTCTCGGGGCGTCCCCGCCACCTGGACGCCGTTCATCGGCCGTGAGCGCGAGCAGAAGGAGCTGATCCAGGCACTGGACACCTCGCGGGTCGTGACCCTGCTCGGCCCGGGCGGGGTCGGCAAGACGCGGCTGGCCGGCGAGGTGGCACGGACGCTGGCCTCGCGCCTGCCGTTGGGGGCCACGTTCGTCGAGCTGGTCAGTAGTCGGCCGGGATTCTTCGTGCAGACGGTGGCCTCCGCGCTCGACGTGAGGGAACGGCCCGGACAGGCGCTGCGCGATGCGATCCTGGCCCGGTTGCGGCCTGGCCGGGCCTTGCTGGTCCTGGACAACTGCGAGCATCTTGTGGACGACACGGCCGAATTCCTCACCGCCCTGCTCGGACAGGCCACCGATCTGCGGGTTCTCACCACGAGCCGGGCCCGGATCGGCGTGCCGGGTGAGCGGGTAGTGCCGCTGTCGGGTCTGTCGCTGGTCGCACGCTCAACCGGCGGGGCGGCCGACTCCGAGGCCGTGACCCTCTTCTTCGACCGAGCTCGGATGCTCGATGCGCAGTTCGACGCCGACCCGGCCGCGGTCGGCGAACTCTGCGCCCAGCTCGATGGCATGCCGCTGGCCATCGAGCTCGCCACGGCCCGCAGCGCGACCCTCGGGATCGCCGGCTTGCGCGCCGGGCTCACCGATCGGTTGCGGTTGCTCAGCGGCGGCCAGAGCGGCGACGAACGACACCGATCCCTGCGGGCGGTACTCGACTGGAGTCACGAACTGCTCGACGGCGAGGAGCAAGCCGCACTCAGACGCTTGGGTCGCTTCGCCGGTCCGTTCGACCTAGAAGCCGCCGCCGCGGTAACGGCCCTGCCTCCGGCGGTCGTCGTCGATCTCGTCGGCCGCCTGTCGGACAAGAGTCTGCTGGTGCATCGCCAGGGCAGCGAGCGGTGGTCGCTGCTGGAGACCGTGCGCGCCTACGCCTGGGACAAGCTGGGCGATGCCGGCGAACGGGATCAGGTGACCGACCGCTACGTTCGCTGGGCCAAGGACGTCAGCGCCGAGATCGAGAGTCGGTTGGTGCGCGGCCAGGCGTGGCAGGCCGATTTCGACGCCGTCTCGGGTGATCTGCGCGCAGCGCTCGCCCTGGCCGACGGAGAACTCGCGGCGGCCGTCGCCCGTTGCTTGGGGCACCTCACGTTCGCACGCCGCTTCCTGGTGGAGGCGCGCACGCACTACCTCCGGGCCGCCGAGCTGGCGACCGATGAGGCCCAGGCCGTCCAGGACCTCTGGTCCGCGGCCGGGGTCGCTCAGGTCGAGAGCAAGGGACAGCTGCGTTACGAGTACGCCGTCGCCGCTGCGCAACGAGCCGCCGCGGCCGGGGACCACGGCACCCAGGCCGCGGTGCTCGCCGAGGCGGTCTCGGTCGCCACGCGGTTTCCGGCGATCTTCGAGCGCGACATCGAGTTGACGGAACTGCAGCGCATGCTGCGGCTCGCCCACGATGTCGCGCCGCCGGACGACCCGGTTGCCGAGGCCCAGCTGATGGCCGCCGACGCCTGGACCGAGACGAGGCTGGTCGAGGTCCCGGACGTAGTGACGTTCCAGGCGGCCTTCGACGCGGCCGAACGAGCCGGTGACGCGCTGCTCATCAGCGCCGCCCTCGACGCGCTCGGCGCCGCCCAGGTGATGGGCGGACATTTCGCCAAGACACACGAACTCGGCGCGCGACGACTGAGCCTTCTGGCCCGGCTACCGGCGCACCAGCCGCGCGCGGGGTCAGAGATCCACGACATCGTGCACATGAGTGTGGAAAACGCCGTCAGCGCCGGGGCGATCTCGTTCGCGCTGGAGACCGCGCGGCGCTTCGCCGACGACGAACTCGTCGCCGCCGCCCCACAGATGGTCGAGAGCAAACCGATCGTTCCGCTCGTACTGCTCGGCCGTTTCGACGAGGCGACCATGCGCGGGGAACGGACTCGTGAGGCGTGGGAGAGCGCCGGTCGTCCGGCCGCGCGTTGGATGGCCCCGAGCATGTACTCGCTGGTGCTCTGCCGTGCCCTGCGCGGCGAGGATGCCGCTGCCTCGGAGTGGCGCAGCTTTGCCGGGGTGGAGCTGGCCGGTGCCCAGACCCGCAACGTCCACTTCCAGGTCGGCGGCATGGCTAGCTTCGTCGAGGCCAGACTTGCCTTGCATTTCAGCCGTTTCGACGATGCGAGCAGCTTGCTCGCCGGCCTGCCCACCGCCAAGGACGCCTGGTGGCACGCTCGGCACTGGTACTTCGACGCCTACCCGTGGGCGGTCACCGCCGAACTCGCGGTGGCCGTCGCCCACCCCGACGCGTCGGCGTGCCTGGTGGCCCTCGAACCTGCGGCGCGGGAAAACCCTTGGGCCGCTGCGTATCTGGCCCGAGCCCGAGCGCGACTCAGCGGTGACCCGGCCGATTTTCTCGCGGCTCTGACCGCGTGGGAGGCGCTCGACGCACGGTACGAGCGCGCGTGCACGCTCGCGATGATTCCGTCCCGGTTCGATGAAGCGTGTGCCGACCTCGACTCACTCGGTGTCTCGCTGCCGGTACAGCGCTGAGCAGACGCAGCGATATCGCTGCCGCGCGCTGGTGAAACGCCCTCCTCAAGCAGGGGAATCCGCGTCGTGGCCGGTCGGCGGGCTCGCGCGGTAGTCCGACTCAGACACCTCATGCAGCCAGATCGTGGGACCGCCCGCGGTGACAGCCAGATGAGCGAAGGCCGACGTCGGGCTCGCTCCGTGCCAGTGGGGCACGCCGGGCTCGACGTGCCACCAATCACCCGCCCGCAGCTCGGCCGGTACCTGCAAGCCCTCCCAGGACACAAGGCCGTTGCCGTACACGCCGACGATCGCCTGTTCGCGCTCGTGCATATGCCAGAACGAGCGGGCCCCCGGTTCGTAGAGGAACTTCGAGCCGGCCAGGTGGTCCAGATCCGGCGGCTGCAGGTAGTCCGTTCGCCACACTCGCCCGGTGAAGTTCGCCGGACTGGCCATGATCGTGGACATGCCACTGCCGTGGATGATCCGCATTCGGCAAGCGTACGACGTCCAGGGCGCGTCACCGCACGGTGATGAGCAGGTCGGAGGGGTCTTGCGTTCAAGATAGTATGCGCGCATACTAAAGACATGACGACCATCGCGACCGCCCACCTGACTTCTGCGGCTGCCCCCGCTGCCTTCTTCGCGCGCTGGGCCGACATGGCCACCTGGCCGGAATGGAACGCCGACACCGAATGGGTTGTTCTCGACGGGCCGTTCACCCAAGGCGCCACCGGCACGCTCAAACCCAGAGGCGGACCCAAGGTGGCGTTCACCGTCGAGCTACTCGATGAGCACGCCTTCGTCGACGTCTCCCGGCTGGTCGGGGCGCGGTTGACGTTCGATCACCGAATCGCGCCGCGAGCCGGTGGGGGCAGTGATCTCAGTGTGTCGGTCGCCCTGACCGGCCCACTGCGGCCGCTGTGGATGGCCATACTCGGCAAGGGGATTCGCGATTCGCTGCAGCGTGACCTCGATGCCCTGGGCCGAGCGGCGGAGTCGAACGCGCCGATGCGCCCCGAGCAGAATCGGCACTGACGCCGGTGGCTCGACGACCTCGACCGGCCGGCCTGGACACCGAACATGCCAGTGCCGAGCAGAGCACCGGCCTGCTGTTGTGGCAGGTCACCAATCGCTGGCAGGCCGAACAGCGCGCGGCTCTCAAGCCCTTCGACCTCACGCACGTCCAGTTCGTCCTGCTCGCGTCGTTGACCTACCTCGAGGCGAGGGCGGGCGGATCACCGAATCGGCCGGTCAGCCAGCGGCGATTGGCCGACCATGCGGCGACCGATCCGATGATGACCTCGCAGGTCTTGCGAGCCCTCGAGGTCCGCGGTCTCGTCGAGCGAGCAGAACACCCGGACGACAAGCGTGCCCGCGCGGTGCGAGCCACTACCGCCGGTGCGAGCCTGGCCAATCGCGCGGTTCGCGAGGTGGAAGCGTGTGACCGGCGCTTCTTCGCGCCGCTCGGGCCTGCGGTGACCGGCTTCACCGGGGCGCTTCGCACTCTGCGCCAGGGTGCCCCGGACGCTGGCAAGACCTGAGCGTCACCGAACGGGCACAAGTCCGGTCGTCATAGCCAGCCGTCCCCGGAGTCTTATCGGCAGTGACAGAGCTGGCTGGACGACGGACGCGGGCGGGGTTGAGGATCGAGGTGGTGCGGCGACGACCCCCGGACAGGCATCGGCCGCTGCCGGCTCACCCGAGCGCAGCTGCCGACGCGCACGCCTACGTCTGCGTCTACTTTCTTGCTGTGTGCCTGATCGCGGGCCTGCTGACCGTCCGATCGGTCCGGTATGAGATGAGCACTGCCTACGCCGGGCCGTTGACCCTGTTGGTTGCCTTGAGCCTGGGGTACGGAGCCATCGCGGCGCGGGTTGACAAGCCGGCGGGCTTCCTCCAAGCCCGTACGGGATGGGCGAATCATGAATCGGTCTGGGTTTCGGCCGGGGTCGTGGTGCTGCCGCCTGGCCCCCTTTCCGTGTTGATCATCGCCCTGTTCGGCGCGGGGCTCGTCCGCGCCCGGCGCACCGGCACCGCGCGGCTACGGCGGGTCGTGTTCAACGGGGCCTCGATGCTCATTGCGGGATTCGCCGCCGCGTTGCTGGTGTCCTGGCTCCGCGACTGCTCGTTGCCGGGACTCAGGGTCAGCACTCTCTCGGAGTTGGGTATCGGGCTGGCGGCCGCCGCCCTGGCCGGTATGAGTATGGCCTTCACGCTCGTCGGACGATTCCTGATCGCCGGTCCGGCTCCGCTGCGAAGGCTGATGCCCGGCCGGGCCGCCGTGCTGGACGAGCTCTCGGCTGTGGCGATCGGACTGATCTGCGGCCTCCTCGTCCTGCACACGGCCTGGCTGTCACCGATCAGCCTGTTGCTGGTGGCGTTGCTGCAGCGCAGCATCCTGGCTCGGCACCTGCACGTGGCCGCCGCGACGGACCCCAAGACCGGCCTGTTGGCTGTGCGGGCCTGGAAACATGAGGCCGCCAACGCCCTGGCGCGTTCGACGCAAGCCGGTGACACGGCGGCGGTCCTGATGCTCGACCTGGATTTCTTCAAGCGGATCAATGACACCCACGGTCATCTGGTCGGCGACCGGGTCCTGCGCGGGGTCGGCCAGCAACTCAGCCGGCAGTTGCGCGCACCAGATCGACTGGGGCGTTTCGGTGGCGAGGAGTTCGTCGTGCTGCTCCCGGACACCGCCGAGGCGGCGGCGGTGGAGGTGGCCGAGCGGCTGCGTGCCTCGTTGCGAGAGCTCAGGCTCCCGTCCGAGCGGGCCGGAGACGACCACGGACCGAGCGTGCACGGGGCAGTGCCCGCGGCGCCGGACCGCCCGCCGTCGTCGGCTCAGTTGCCGTTCCCGGTGAGCGCCTCGATCGGAGTCGCCGTCCTGGGGCGGCACGGTCACAGTCTGGAGGAGTTGCTGGCCGCCGCGGACGAGGCACTGTTCGAAGCCAAGTTGGGTGGCCGGGACATGGTGGTCACGGCGGGCGGTTCCTGACCGGTACCGCTCACGGCATCGTCGGGCCCTGGGTCGTCCGGCCCGGCATCGTGGGGCCCAGGGCCGTCCGGCTCAGGGTCGTCCGGCTCAGGGTCGTCCGGTTCAGGGCGCGCTGCGCAGCCGCACCGACAGGCAGGTGACGCAGCCCTCCAACTTTTCGTATTCGGAAATGTCCACCGGGACCGGTTGGTAGCCGAGATCCTCGATGAGCGCGGCCGATTCCGGCGCCGCGGCCGACATCAGGAGGTGACCCGAGCCGAGATCGACGACATGCGCGCCGGGCTCCTCGGGCATGGCTCGGTAGAGCGGAAAGAAGCCCGGGTCGTCGACGACCGGGGAGAACCCGATCACCGTGCCGTCCGGCAGTGCGGTCACGGCGGACTTCAGATGCAGCGCCTTCGTCAGCGGGACCGCGGTGACTCGCGCTCCCAACGGCGCGAGCGCGGCACGGAACTGACGGACCCCTTCGGCGTTCGTACGCCCTCCCCGACCGACGTAGACCTGACGGCCGACCTTGAGGACGTCGCCACCGTCGAGGGTTCCCGGTTCGGCGATGGTCACCGAGCGGTAGCCCAGTCCGGTGATGGCCTCAGCCGTGCCGGCAATTTCGGCTCGACGCGAAGCCGCACCGGGTGAGGTCAGGACGGCCAGGGCGCCGAACATCACCACGGAGTCCTCAACGAAAACGCCGTCCGGGCAGTCGTCGGCCGGGGCTACCTCGACGATGTCCCACCCGGCGTCGGACAGCGCACCGACGTAGTTCTGCCATTGTTTGACGGCCAAATCCACGTCCACGGGGCTGCGGTCGATATGTGTGGTGATGCCGTCGGCGAGCTGCGGGGACGGACGGCGGACCAGGGCACGCTGCTGAACGGTCATGCCAGGCATCGTGTCAGACGCCGCAGCGCACGGCCTCAATGGTCCCAGCGCAGCGCCGCCCTGGAACCGGAGCTGACAAGCGCGCAGGCTTGAGCGCCTCCCTCAGATGGCGTCGACCAGGCGAATAATCATCACCACAGGCCTATCGCAGCTGCGCCAGAATGCTGACTCAGGGCATGAATCTCAGAAGCGGTCACCGAACCAGCGGCGATCGTGGCGGAAGGAGATGGCGCTCATGGTCGACCGAGCCGATCGGCCCTTCGATCTCGTGCTGTTCGGCGCGAGTGGGTTCACCGGGGGACTGACCGCGGCCTACCTCGCCGGACAGGCCCCCGTGGGCCTGCGCTGGGCGCTGGCGGGGCGCAACCTCGACAAGCTGGCGCACGTGCGCGATCGACTTGCTCGCTCTGGCGACGGCGGTCCGGAGCTCCCTCTGGTCTACGCCGACAGCTCGGACCCCGAGTCGCTCGCCGAGCTCGCCGCCTGCACCCGGGTTCTGGCCAGCACGGTCGGGCCGTACCTGCGGCACGGCGAGGGCCTGGTCGGCGCTTGTGCCCGGCAGGGGACGGACTATCTCGACCTCACCGGCGAGGCGGAATTCGTCGATCGGATGTACAACCTGTACCACCGGCAGGCTCAGCGCAGCGGCGCCCGGCTGGTGCACTGCTGCGGCTTCGATTCCATTCCCCACGACCTCGGCGTGTTGTTCACCGTGTTGCAGTTGCCCTCGGACGTGCCGATCGCGGTCGAGGGCGTCGTGCGCGCCGGGGGCCGGATCTCGGCGGGGACGATCCACTCGGCGGTGACGGCGATGTCACGGCTGCGGGCCGCGGCGCGCGAGCACCGCACCCGTGCCGAAGGTGATCCTGGCCCGGCCGGCCGATCGGTGCACGCCCGGGCCGGGCGGATTCGGCGGGTGGACGGTCGCTGGCTGGTGCCGCTTCCGACCATCGATCCCCAGGTCGTCACACGCTCGGCGCAGGCCCTTACCGAGTACGGTCCTGACTTCAGCTACGGGCACTATGCCGGCGTCGACCACCTGGCCACGATCGTCGCCGGTGGACTGACGATCGGCGGCGTCATGGCGATCGCGCAGATACCGCCGGCCCGATCCCTGCTGTTGCGCCGGGTCACCAGTGGCGTCGGTCCGTCCGAGCAGCAACGCGAGGCCGGCTGGTTCACGGTCCGGTTCACCGCCCGCACCCCGGAGGTGGAGCTGGTCACCGAGGTGAGCGGCGGCGACCCGGGATACGGCGAAACGGCAAGGATGCTGGGGGAGTCGGCGCTGTGCCTGGCCCTGGACGACCTGCCGCAACGCTCGGGGCAGCTGACGCCGGCCGTCGCGATGGGCTCGGCGCTCATCGACCGGCTGGTGGCCGCCGGCCTACGCTTCGACGTGGTCGGCCGCGTGCGCCGGACCGGTCTTGGTCCGGCGCAGTGAGAAGTGCCGGTCCGGCTCAGTAGGACGTACCGGTCCGGCTCAGTAGGACGTCCCCGGCGCGCCCGACATCTTGCTGAGCACTGCGCGGGCCTGCTCGGCGACCGTGTGCTCGACCAGCACCTCGTACTTCGTGGCCACGACCTGGGTCACTGAGGAGAAGTCGCGGGTCCCGCTGCGAGTCACGGCGGCGTAGCTGACCTGGCTCCAGATCGCGCCGAAGACGGCGCCGAACACGACGACGGTGATGATGAACCCGATGGCGTTGGCACCGCTGCCCCCGCCGAACAGCGCGAAGGCCAGGCCGATGAACAGGCCGAACCAGGCACCGGAGAAGGCGCTCGCCGCGGCAATCTTGCCGCGGGTCAACCGACCGGTTATGCGTTCGACGGAGCGCAGTTCGGTGCCGACGATGGCCAGATTCTGGACCTCGAACTCGTTGTCGGACAAGTAGTCGACCACCTTCTGCGCCTGGTCGTAGTTCTCATAGACGCCCAGCGAGAGGGGGTACTGCAGATCGAGCCCCGGCCGGGGAACGTTGGATGCGATCGCCATGATCAAACCTGCCTTAGATCGGAAGAGTGTGCTCGGTGCGCCATCACGGCCGGCGCCGGAGCGTCGGCTGCGATCGAATGTCGCTCGTCTCTGCCGTTAACGCTAATGCCCCCCGCCGGGGTTCCGCCGCTCAGATCCAGCCGGGGAACCACATCCGGGCGTTCCACTGTTCGTAGGTGAGCAGGCCGCCCGTGAAGATCGGCCACATCCAGACGAAGTCCGCGACGACGGCGCCCAGCCACACGGCCACCACGGCCGAGCGCAGCATCCTGGTCAGCGGGATTTCTCGCAGCGCCACCCACTCGCGCAGGCCGACCACCCGCGGCGTGGTCTGGGAGGCGATCGTTTCGGGCAGCTCGGGAACCGGCTCGTCGAGCCCGTGGCGCGGCACTATGGCCTTGCCCGTGTTCGACCGCCAGCGGTTGAGCACGGATGTGCCGTCCTCCGCGGCCGGTGAGAGCAGCGCGCCGACGGCCATGGCCAGGGCGATCATCAGGAAGGGCATCAGCGGTGTCATGTAGAAGAGGAAGCCGGTGCGCTTCTGATCGTGCAGCCAGACTCCCCAGCCGGCCAGGAATGCCATGGCGATCGCGCCGGCCCGCCAGTCCCGCCGGGTGAACCACAACCAGGCCAGCCACCCGAGCGCGGGCAGGATGGCCCAGTACATCAAGGGGGTTCCGATGAGCAGGATCGCTCGCGCGCAGTCGGGGGTGCCGTCGGCCTTCACGGCGCCGCAGCCCGCCGGCTGGGTCGGGTAATAGAACAGGATCGGCCGACCCAGAACCAACCATGACCACGGATTGGCCTTGTAGGCGTGGTAACTGGAGAGGTTGCTGTGGAAGAGGTAGGCCTGATGGTGATAGTCCAGCAGCGAACGCAGTCCGGACGGCAACAGCGCGAACAGCCCCGTACCAGGATGGGTGTCGCCCCAGTGGCGGTTCCAGGAGTTGTCGCCCACGAACCAGCCGAGCCAGGTCAGCACGTACGCCACCGCCGGGGCGAGACCGAGGGAGAAAAACGCATAGGGCACGGACC
This sequence comes from Jatrophihabitans telluris, assembly GCF_023516435.1. Classification (GTDB taxonomy): domain Bacteria; phylum Actinomycetota; class Actinomycetes; order Mycobacteriales; family Jatrophihabitantaceae; genus Jatrophihabitans_A; species Jatrophihabitans_A telluris. The sequence continues at coordinate 987,786 of NZ_CP097332.1, forward strand.
GCTTGAGGGTGGCCATGGTCGGCAGTTCCACTCCGGCGGCCTTCAAGGCCCCCCGGTCCCACAGCAGTGACAGCAGAGCGAAGCCGAGCCAGAACGACAGCGCGCTCCACTTGATGCCGAACGCCAGGCCGAGCATGATCCCGCCGGCCAGCCGATAGGGACGCGGACCGAGGGCGGGCACGCCGCGACCCAGATCGAGGCCGGCCTCGTAGAGAGCACCGAGCCGTGAGCGCAACTGGTCCCGGTCCAGGACGAGAAAGGCGAATCCCGCGATGACGAAGGTCTGCAAGAAGATGTCGAGCAAGGCGACCCGCGACATCACCAGCGAGATGCCGTCCAGGCTGAGCAGCAGCCCGGCGAAGGTGCCGAGCAGCACCGAACGGAGCATCCGCATCGCGACGCGGGTCAGCACGATCACGCTGATCACGCCGGCGACGGCCGGTGCGATACGCCAGCCGAAGGAGTTGTTGCCCCAGATCGCCGAGGTGAGCCCGATCAACCACTTGCCCAGCGGCGGGTGCACCACGAACATGTAGCCGCGGTTGTCCTCATAGCCGTAGCGCAGCATCTCCTGCGCCTCGGTCGCGTAGTAGACCTCGTCGAAGCTCTTCCCGGCGGGAAAGCCGAGAGCCCAGAACCGGGTCCCAGCGGCGATCGCGGTGACCGCCAGGGTCCACAGCCAGCTGTTGAGGGCGCGATCCGGACGCCACGGCGTCAACGCCAGCGGGCGGGCCCGCAGCGGGGGCGGCGGGGTGGCGACGGCACTGTCTCCGGGGTCCTCGGGCAGCAGCGTCGCGATCGGCACGGGACCGATCGTAAGGTCTGCACGTGTCAGCGCGCGTCGCGCTACCCACGGGCGGGCCTCCGCGCGTCCGATTTCTGGAAAGCAGGAGAGTGCCATGGCTGCGTCCGTACCCGCTGCCGAACGCCCCGGGTCAGGACCCGCCGGCCGGGTGATCCTGGCCGGAGCGCCGCTCGGTCAGCCCGGCGACGCCTCGGCCCGGCTTGTCGCGGCGCTCCGGGACGTGTCGGTCATCGCGGCCGAGGACACCCGGCGGCTGCATCGGCTCGCCTCGGATCTGTCCGTCACGATTACGGCTCGCGTGCTGTCCTTCTTCGAAGGCAACGAGGAGGGGCGGGTACCGCAGCTGCTGGACGTGCTGCGTCAGGGCCAGGACGTCCTGGTGATCACCGACGGTGGGATGCCCTCGGTGTCGGACCCGGGCTATCGCCTGGTGGCCGCGGCCCTCGCCGAAGGGCTTGCCGTCACGGTCCTTCCGGGTCCGTCGGCGGTGACGACCGCGGTGGCGATCTCGGGCTTGCCGGTGGACCGCTTCTGCTTCGAAGGCTTCCTGCCGCGCAAGCCGAGTGCGCGTCGCGCCCGGCTGGCGGAGCTGGCCGCCGAGCGTCGGACGATGGTCTTCTTCGAATCCCCTCGCCGGTTGGAATCCTCTCTCGCCGACCTGGCCGACGCCTTCGGAGCCGACCGCCCGGCCGCCGTGTGCCGCGAACTCACCAAGACCTACGAGGAGGTGCGCCGGGCCGGTCTCGCCGACCTCGCGCGGTGGGCCGCCGGCGACGTGCGCGGCGAGATCACCCTGGTCGTCGGTGGTGCGCTCGAGCCCTCGGCCTCGTCGCACGAACCGGCCGACCTCGCGGCCCTGGTCGCCCAACGCGAGGCCGCGGGTCAACCTCGCAAGGAGGCCATCGCCGAGGTCGCCGTGCAGGTCGGCCGGCCCAAGCGCGAGGTCTTCGACGCCGTGGTCACCCACAAGTGAGCGCCCCAGCCTCCATGCCGCGGATCGCATCGGTCTCGGGGCCAACCCGCAGATGACCGAGCATCACCGGTCACTAGGCTTGTCCACATGAGTTCTCCCCAGAACGTGCTCACCGCGGTGGCGTGGCCGTATGCCAACGGACCCCGTCACATCGGGCACGTGGCCGGTTTCGGCGTCCCGTCCGACATCTTCAGCCGCTACCAGCGGATGGCGGGGAACAACGTCCTCATGATCTCCGGGACGGACGAGCACGGCACGCCGATCCAGGTGCAGGCAGACAAGGAAGGCGTGTCCGCCCGCGAGCTGTCCGACCGCTACAACCGGGTGATCGCCTCGGACCTGCAGAAGCTGGGACTGTCCTACGACCTGTTCACCAGGACGACCACGCGCAACCACTACGACGTGGTGCAGAAGATCTTCCTGGGCCTGCTGGACAACGGTTACATCTTCCCCCGGACCGAACTCGGCGCGATCAGTCCCTCGACCGGCCGAACCCTGCCCGACCGCTACATCGAGGGCACCTGCCCGATCTGCGGCTACCCCGCGGCTCGCGGCGATCAGTGCGACAACTGTGGCAACCAGCTCGATCCCGTGGACCTCATCAACCCGGTGTCCAGGATCAACGGCGAGACTCCGAAGTTCGTCGAGACGGAGCAGTATTTTCTCGACCTGCCCGCCTTCACCGAGGTTCTCGGTGACTGGATGCGCAAGCAGGGTCACTGGCGTCCGAACGTGCAGAAGTTCAGCCTGAACCTGCTCGAGGACCTCAAGCCCCGGGCGATCACGCGCGATCTGGACTGGGGAGTGCCGGTGCCGCTGGACGGCTGGCGCGACCGCAGCGACAAGAAGATCTACGTGTGGTTCGACGCTGTCATCGGTTATCTCAGCGCGTCCATCGAGTGGGCGGCCCGAACCGGCGACCCCGAAGCCTGGCGCCCTTTCTGGCAGCCGGGTCCCAACGGCGAGCAGCCGCAGGGCTATTACTTCATGGGCAAGGACAACATCGTCTTCCACGCCGAGATCTGGCCCGCGATGCTGTTCGGGTATTCAGGGATCGGCGCCAAGGGCGGCCACCCCGGTTCGCTCGGCGCGCTGCAGCGTCCGTACGAGGTCGTTTCGAGCGAGTTCCTGACGATGGAGGGCCGCAAGTTCTCCTCCTCCCGCAACGTGGTGATCTACGTCGGAGACATGCTCTCCCGCTACGACGCGGACGCATTGCGCTACTACCTGGCCAGCGCCGGTCCGGAGAACCAGGACACCGATTTCACCTGGGCCGAGTTCGTCCGGCGCAACAACGATGAGCTCGTCGCCGGCTGGGGAAACCTCGTCAACCGGACGATCTCGATGACCGCCAAGAACCTCGGTTCGATCCCGGCGGCCGGCGACCTGACCGACGCCGACCGCGCCCTGCTCGGCAGCTCGCGGGCGGCCTTCGGCACGGTTGGCGACCTGATCGCCCGCAACCGGCAGAAGGCGGCCATCGGCGAGGTGATGAAGCTGGTCGGCGAGGCGAACAAGTACCTGTCCGACACCGCGCCGTGGAAGCTGAAGAACGAGGATCCGGACCGGATGGCCTCGGTTCTGCACACCACACTCCAGGTCGTCGACGACGTCAAGACGCTGATCACGCCGTTCTTGCCCGGCTCGGCGGAGAAGGTGCACCACGCTCTGGGTGGCGAGGGAATCTGGGCCGCGATGCCGGACCTGGTCGAGGTCGAGGAGCCGACCGCGACCGGGTCGCCGTCCTACGCGGTGCTGACCGGCGATTACCAGACCCAGGCGCACTGGCAGTCCACACCGATCGCGGTGGGACGTCCGCTGGCCGCGCCGACGCCGATCTTCACCAAGCTGGACCCGTCCGTCGTGGACGAAGAACTGGACCGGCTGGCCGCGGCCGCCGAGCAGTCCTGACAGGGTCGGGGTCTGCCGCCATGGCCAAAAGCAGCTCCTCCGCCGACCGTGACCTGCCACCGCCGCTGCCCCGGCGCCTGGACGCGACGGTGTTCGACGCGCATTGCCATGTGGACGCGATGGCCCACCGCGCCGGTGTGGCGCGCCGCGACCAGGGCGCCCCCCGCGAGTACCTCGACACCGTGCTCGACCAGGCTGGTGCGGTCGGGGTGACGCGCATCGTCAACGTGGGCTGCGAGGTCGGCGAGTGGGCCTCGACGATGGCCAGCCTCGAGCACCCCGACGTCTTCGGCGCGATCGCGGTCCACCCGACCGAAGTGGCGGGCTTGACCGACGCTCACTACGCCGAGCTCGAGGAATTGCTCCAGCACCCGAAGATCGTCGCCGTAGGGGAGACAGGCCTGGACTACTACTGGGACCGGACGTCTCCGCAGGACCAGCAGCTGCACTTCCGCAAGCACCTGGAGCTGGCCAAGCGGGTCGGCAAGCCGGTGATGATCCACGATCGCGACGCTCACGACGACGTGCTCCGGATCCTGGACGAGGAGGGCCCGCCACCAGCTGGTGTGGTCTTTCACGCCTTCAGCGGGGACGCGGCGATGGCGCGGCACTGCGTTGCCGCGGGCTATGTGCTGTCCTTCCCCGGCGTGCTCACCTTCGGAAACGCCCCGGGCCTGCGCGAAGCCGCGGCCCTCACCCCGCTGGAACAGATGCTGGTCGAGACCGACGCGCCGTTTCTCACCCCCCATCCGTATCGAGGCCGTCCCAACGCCCCGTACCTCATTCCGCATGTGATCCGTCAGGTCGCCGAGCTGAAAGAAGTCTCTGAATCGGTGGTCTGCGCCACCATTTCGGGCACAGGAGCACGCATTTTTGGGATCTGAAAACCTATATGTCCGGATTTGTGCAGCAGCGGGTTTGGCCTAATGTCCACCTGGCCGTTACGGTGCTGTGACCAAGCAATACGCGAGCCGATCGGTTCGGGCCACGAAGTAGTGCCCCGGACGGTCGACGAACAAGGAGTTTCCCCTCTTGCGCCGCAGTGTGAAGTTAGGCCTGTACGGCATCGTGCTCGCCGGTCTCCTCGGTGGTACCGCCGCCTGGGCGACAGGTGACACCACCAAGACCGTCGACCTCCGGGTGGACGGCAAGGACCAGAACGTTCACACCACGGGCCACACGGTCCGTGATGCGCTGGCCTCGGCCGGCATCGCCGTCGGCGCGCACGACATCGTCGCCCCCGACCTGCAGGCCCCGGTCGCCAACGGCAGCCAGATCATCGTGCGCCGCGGCCACCTGCTGCACCTCAGCGTGAACGGCACGGTCAAAGACGTCTGGGTGAACGCCGATTCGGTCGACGAAGCACTGGCCCAGCTCGGCTACGACCGCAGCAACTTCATCTCCGTCTCCCGATCGCAGCGCCTGCACGACGGCGTGACGTCGGTCGAGATCGACTCGCCCAAGCGGGTGACCCTCAAGGTCGACGGCACGGTGCGCACGGTGATGACCACCGGCCGCACGGTGTACGACGCCGTGGCGCTGGCCGCCATCCGACTGGGTCCGAACGACAAGCTCTCCGTGCTCGGCACCACGCTCGTCAAGAGCGGCGAGACGATCCAGGTCAAGCGCGTCAAGGTTCTCCTGCGCACCGAGACGCAATCGGTGCCCTACAACACCGTGAGTAAGTCGGACCCGTCGAAGTACATCGGTACGACCTCGGTCCAGACAGCGGGCAAGAACGGCGCCAAGCAGGTGACCTACCGGCTGGTCTATGTCGACGGCAAGCTGGTCGGCAAGTACCTGATGCGCAGCAACGTCACCAGCCAGCCGGTCAGCCAGGTGCAACAGGTCGGCAGCAAAGCCAAGCCGGCGCCCAAGGTCACGGCGCCGACGAGCGGTGGCAGCGGAAGCGGCGGCGGCAGCAGCGCGACCCCGCCCGCGAACACCAGCGGCCGCAACTGGGACGCCGTCGCCTCCTGCGAGTCCGGTGGCAACTGGCACATCAACACCGGCAACGGCTTCTACGGTGGTCTGCAGTTCGACATCGGAACGTGGAACTCCAACGGTGGCGGCGCCTACGCCGCGCGGGCGGACCTCGCCTCGCGGGAGCAGCAGATCGCCGTAGCCAACAAGGTCGCCGACGCCCGCGGATCGAGCCCCTGGCCGGTCTGCGGACAGTACCTGTGACGAGTAGTCACCGGCTGGCCCTCGTCGACAACCCGGCCGAGCCGAGCGCGCCCATGCCTGCTCGCCGCCGACTGCCCGCTCGAGCGTGCCGCTTCGGCCTGTACGGGCTGGTTCTGGCCGGACTCGTCGGTGGCACGGCGGCCTGGGTGTCCAACGGCAAGTCGTTCACGTTGCGCATCGACGGACGCGACCAGACCGTGCACGCCTCGGCCGCCGACGTCGGCGGCGTCCTGTCGGCGGCGCACATCGCCATCGGACAGCACGACCTCGTCGCGCCGGACCCGGCGACCGCGGTGGCCAGCGGCGCCACCATCGTCGTGCGCCGCGGGCACCTGCTGCACCTGACGGTGAACGGCGCGAGCAGGGACGTGTGGGTCAACGCGGATTCCGTTTCCGAAGCCCTCGGACAACTCGGTTTCTCCGGTGACGACTACGTGTCGGTCTCGCGAGCCCAGCGCCTGACCTCGAGTGTGACCGACCTGGCGATCGACTCGCCCAAGAAACTGACGTTCCTCGTCGACGGCAAGCGGATCACCACGATGAGCGCCGGTCCGACGGTCTATGCCGCCATCGACGACGCCGGCATCTCGCTGGGTCCCAACGACCGGGTCTCGTCCACGGGCACGGTCCACGACGGACAGGTCATCCGTATCAAGCGGGTCGCCTACACCCACTCGACGAAGACCCAGACGGTGCCGTTCCCGACCGTGAAGCGCCCCGACCCCGCCAGCTACGTGGGCACGGACACCGTTGTGCGCGCGGGCAAGGACGGTACGGCGCGCGTTACGTACCAGCTGATCTTCATCGACGGAAAGTACGCCGGTCGTGTCGTGCTGAAGACGGTCAACACCGCCGCGGCCGTTCCACAGATCACCCAGGTGGGCACCCGTAAGGCGCCTGACTTCGTCACCAGCGTGCCCGCCGGATCGGCTCAGCGGATCGCGGCAGGCATGGTCGCCGACCGCGGCTGGGGCTCCGACCAGTTCGGGTGCCTGGTGAGTTTGTGGACCAAGGAGAGCGGCTGGCGCACCGACGCGGCCAATCCGAGCGGCGCGTACGGAATCCCGCAGGCACTGCCCGGGTCGAAGATGGCCAGCGTGGGTGCGGACTGGCAGAGCAGTGCGGCCACCCAGATCACCTGGGGCCTGGGCTACATCTCCGGTGTCTACGGCACGCCCTGCGCGGCGTGGGCACACTCGCAAGCCACCAACTGGTACTGATCCCGGCGATCGCCCGCCGCCGGGCGCCCGGGCGGCTGAACGGCGATCGACGGGGGCCGTCGGCTCACCCTGCGCCCGGAACGAACAACGTGCCCGGCGCGCAGTCGAGGGCTTGCTCGATGGCGTATGCGGTCGGTGGGGAGCACGACACCCGCCGGCCGGTGATCAGATGATTCACCGTGGCGTGCGCCAGACCGGCGCGGGCGGCGAACGCTCGCTCGGACAGCCCGCTCAATCGGATGCATTCGGCCAGCACCTGTCGGTTCCGTACGCGGGTCATGGCCGGCTCTGGCCCGAGGCGCTCGGCTGGCTTCGTGGGGTCGTTGGATCCGCTGCCACGCACAGCAGATTAAGTGAAACGGCGACCAGTTCGCAGGCGAATGACGATCGAATGACTCGACCGTGGTGACTGGACGCCCGCCCGGCCGCCGGGCCGATCACCCGTCCGACTACCCATCCGATCGCCCGTCCGATCGCCCGTCCGATCGCCCGTCCGATCGCGTCGCCCCAGCCCGTCGTCGAAGCACGGCCGACCGGTTTGCGAGACTGTGCCGGTGACCGAGGCCGCGCTGCTGGGACCGGCCGAGGTCCGCGAGCTGGCGGCCCGGCTCGGCATCCGTCCCACCAAATCTCTAGGTCAGAACTTCGTGCACGATCCGAACACGATCAGGCGGATCGTCAAGGCGGCCGAGTTGAGTGCTCACGAGCCGGTGCTCGAGGTGGGCCCCGGGCTCGGTTCCCTCTCGCTGGGAATTCTGGCCGTCAGCGGCCATCTCACGGCCGTGGAGATCGACCCGGTCCTGGCTGCGGAACTTCCGGTCACGGTCGCTGCCCAGGCGCCTGACCTGGTCGGTTCGCTGACGGTCGTGGTGGCCGACGCGTTGAACATGGGCCCGCTGCCCGAACCCGCGCCCACGGCCCTGGTGGCCAACCTGCCCTACAACGTGTCCGTGCCGGTGCTGCTGCACCTGCTGAACACCATGCCGAGCCTGGACCACGGCCTGGTCATGGTCCAGCTGGAGGTGGCCGATCGCCTGGTCGCCCCGCCCGGGTCGAAGGTGTACGGCGTGCCGAGCGCGAAGCTGGCCTGGTACGGCGCGGCCCGGCGGGTGGGTACGGTGCCGCGGACAGTGTTCTGGCCGGTGCCCAACGTCGAATCCGGCCTGGTGCGCTTTCGCCGGCAGGCCTTTCCCGATCGTCCAGACGTGCCGCGGGAAGCCGTTTTCGCCGTGATCGACGCGGCGTTCTCGCAACGGCGCAAGATGCTGCGCTCGGCCCTGGCGTCCTGGGCCGGTTCGCCGGCGCGGGCCGAGGCGATCCTGGACCGGGCGGGGGTCGATCCGACGGCGCGTGGCGAGACCATCGACATCGAGGGCTTCGTTCGGGTCGCGGCGGCGCGGGACTGATTGCCCGACTCTGCGGGGGGAAACCGCTCAGCTACGGCCGTCGAACAGGCTGGTGACCGAACCGTCCTCGAAGACCGCCTTGATCGCTCGGGCGATCATCGGGGCGATGGACAAGACGGTGAGTTTCTCGAAGTCCTGCTCGGGACGGATCGGCAGCGTGTTGGTGACCACGACCTCGCGGACCTTGGAGTTCTTCAGCCGATCGGTGGCGGGTGGGGAGAAGATCGCGTGGGTGGCGGCGACGATGACGTCGGCGGCGCCGGATTCGTAGAGCAGATCGGCCGCCTTCACGATCGAGGAGCCCGTGTCGATCATGTCGTCGGCGAGGATGCACAACCGACCCTCGACCTCACCGACGACCCGGTTGGCCACGACCTGGTTGGCGACGTTGATGTCGCGGGTCTTGTGGATGAACGCGATCGGCGCACCGCCGAGCCGGTCGGCCCACTGCTCGGCGGCCCGGACCCGGCCGGTGTCGGGGGAGACCACGGTGAACTGCTGGCTCGGATAGCTCTTGGCGATGTAGTCGCTCAGCAGCGGCAGGGCGAACAGGTGGTCGACCGGGCCGTCGAAGAAGCCCTGGATCTGCGCGGTGTGCAGGTCGATCGACATGATCCGGTCCGCGCCGGCGGTCTTGAGCAGGTCGGCCATCAGCCGGGCCGAGATCGGCTCACGGCCGCGGTGCTTCTTGTCCTGGCGTGAGTACGGATAGAACGGCGCCACCACCGTGATGCGTTTGGCCGAGGCGCGCTTGAGGGCGTCGACCACGATCAGGGTCTCCATCACCCACTGGTTGATGGGCACGGTGTGGGATTGGATGACGAAGGCGTCGCAGCCGCGTACCGATTCCTCGGGCCGGACGAAGATCTCCCCGTTGGCGAAGTCTCGCGCGGTCATCGGGGTGACCGTCACGCCGAGGAAGCCGGCGATCTCGTCGGCAAGTTCGGGAAAGGCACGGCCGGAGAAGAGCATCAGGCTCTTGCGTCCGGCAACCTGCAGGGTGCTCATGGGCGAGGATCTCCGTCTGCGAGCCGGGTCACGGGTTCGCGGTAAAGCGGTCGGTGGTCGGTCGGTCGGATGGCGGTTCGGGTGCAGTCGCCGGCGCTGCGGGTGAGGCTTCAGTGGCCGCCGCCGTGGCCGCGTCGGCGGCGGGGGTTCCGGCGCGCCGCCGCTGCACCCAGCCTGCCACGTTGCGCTGCTTGGCTCGCGCGACCGCCATCGCGCCCGGCGGTACGTCGTCGATGATGACCGAACCGGCGGCGGTGTAGGCGCCGTCGCCGACGGTGACCGGCGCGACGAACATGTTGTCCGCCCCGGTGCGAGCGTGGCTGCCGATGACCGTGTGGTGCTTGTTCACCCCGTCGTAGTTGACGAACACGCTGGCCGCGCCGATGTTGGTGTGCTCGCCGATGGTCGCGTCCCCGACGTAGGTCAGATGCGGGATCTTGGTACCCGTGCCGACGTCGGCGTTCTTCGTCTCGACGTAGGTGCCCACGTGAACCCGGTCGGCCAGCACGGTGCCCGGCCGGAGGTAGGCGTAGGGGCCGACCGTGACTCCGGACCCGACCTCGGCGTGATGGGCCACCACCCGTTGCAGCACGCTGTGCGAGCCGATCCGGCTGTCGGTGATGGTGGAATCCGGGCCGATCGCGCTGCCGCCGCCTACCGACGTCGCGCCTTCGAGCTGCACGTTGGGCTTGAGAACCACGTCGGGAGCCAGACTGACCGTGGCATCGACCCAGGTAGTGGCGGGGTCGAGCACCGTGACCCCGTTGCGCATGTGCTGTTCCAGCAGCCGCTGGTTGTACGTCCGGTGCGCGTAGGCCAGCTGCACCCGGTCGTTGACCCCGGCCGTCTCAGCCGCTGGGGCCAGCGTGGCGCCGACGGTCCGTCCCTCGGCCACGAAGATGCCGATGACGTCGGGCAGGTATTCCTCACCCTGCGCGTTGGCCCGGGACAGCCGGTTGACCGCGTCGGCGAGCAGATCCGCGTCGAAGGCGTAGACGAGGGCAGAGACCTCCCGGACCGCGAGCTCGTCGGCGTCGGCGTCGGCGTGCTCGACCACCCGGCTGACGCCGCTACCGTCCGCGGTGCGGATCACCCGGCCGTAGCCGGTGGGATCGTCGACGACACTGTTGAGCATCGTGGCCGCTGCTCCCGTCCGCTCGTGCTCGATCAGCAGGTGCGAGAGGGCTGCGCTCGTCAGGAGTGGGGCGTCACCGGGAAGCACCAGCACCGTGCCGCCCGATGCGGTCGGTCGGCCCGGGTCGGTGCGGCTCTGTTCGCCCGGCCGTCCCAGCTCAGCGAGGTGGCTCAGCGCGATCCGCACGGCGTGGCCGGTGCCGTGCTGTTCGGCCTGGACGACGGGGATGGCGCTGGGGGCGATGTCGTGCAGGTGACTGGTGACGGCTTCGCGCCGGTGTCCGACGACAACCGCGGTGCGGTCGGGCTCGAGGGGGTCGACCGCGGCGAGGACGTGGCCGAGCAGGGACCGACCGGCGAACCCGTGCAGAACCTTCGGAGTGGCAGCGGACTTCATCCGGGTGCCTTCACCGGCCGCCAGGACCACCACGGTCAAGGGTTGACGGCGGTGCTCGCTCACGGCGGTCAGCCTAACCCGCCGAGGCGCCCCGCCCGACGCCGGTGTGGCCGATGTGGCAGGCGTCGCGGCCAGAGCCCTCGATCGAAGCTGAAGCTGGGGGACTCGGACTCGAACCGAGACTGCAAGGCACCAAAGGCCTGCGGGCTGCCGATTACCCCATCCCCCATCGAGGTCCGGCGGTGGCGGCAGCGAGCCGATCCGACGTCCCTCAGACCGGGACAGCTTACCCATGCCTCATTCAGGAGCTCGGGCTAGCCAAGTTACGGTCGCGTAGGTTACGCTACCGTAGGTAGTGGGACGGGGTCACGCCCAGTCCCGCCGCTGTCCGACCCGGCGAGCCAACGCCACCACCACCGACCCGCACCGCAGGAGGTACGAGCCGATGACTCTGCTTGACGACACCGCCGTTCCCACCGACCACACCAGCGCCGCCGGCAGGCCCGCCGAGGCGGATTCCTCGCAATCCTCACCTGACTCGGTGCAGGCGCTGCGGGAGGCGCAGCCAGGCGGCAAGCCGATCCTGGCCGGGCAGAAAGCGCGCGGCGAGCAGGCCGCCCTCTACATCTTCGTGATCGTGCCGTTCCTGGCCGTCCTGGCCGCCGTGCCACTGCTCTGGGGCTCCGGGATCGGCTGGACCGACGTCAGCCTCTTCGCGATCTTCTACGTGATCTCCGGGACCGGGATCACCGTGGGCTTCCACCGCTACTTCACCCACGGTGCCTTCAAGGCCAATCGCGCACTGAAGATCTACCTGGCCGTGGCGGGTTCGCTGGCCATCGAGGGTCCGGTCATCCGCTGGGTGGCCGACCACCGACGTCACCACGCCTTCTCCGACCGGGAGGGCGATCCGCACTCGCCGTGGCGGTTCGGGGAATCGTTGTCCGGGCTGACCAAGGGCTTCTGGTTCGCCCATCTCGGCTGGCTCTTCGATACCGAGCACACCAATCAGGACAAGTACGCCCCGGACCTGCTCGCCGATCCCGACCTCAAGCGCATCGACCGGCAGTTCCCGCTCTGGGTCGCGTTCACGCTGCTGGCCCCGGCCGTCCTGGGTGGCCTGATCAGCCTGTCCTGGACGGGGGCGTTGACCGCGTTCTTCTGGGCCTCGTTGGTTCGGGTGGCGCTGCTGCACCACGTGACCTGGTCGATCAACTCGATCTGCCACATCGTGGGCGAGCGGCCCTACGCCTCGCGGGACAAGTCGGCCAACTTCTGGCCGCTGGCGATCCTCAGCTTCGGCGAGTCCTGGCACAACAGCCACCACGCCGACCCGACGTGTGCCCGCCACGGCGTGGACCGCGGCCAGCTCGACATCTCCGCCGGCATGATCACGCTCTTCGAGAAGGCCGGCTGGGCCACCGACGTGCGCTGGCCCAAGCGTGAGCGCTTCGACAAGCTGGCGGCCAAGAAGGCCGCCGAGACCGCAGCGGAGAATGCGGCCGCGACGGCTGCCGAAACCGCGGCGTCCCGCGGCTAGCTCAGGTGACCGGGTGGTCCGAGCTGCGGGCGAACTCGACTGCCTGGTACGCCTTGGTTTCCAGGACGTCGCGCAGCTCGGCCATGGCGCGGTCGACGTCCTGGCCGGACAGGTACAGCGGGGTCAATCCCAGCCGCAGCATGTCCGGTGCGCGGTAGTCGCCGATCACGCCGCGCGCGATCAGGGCTTGGCACACCTCGTAGGCCGACGGCATCCGCAACGACACGTGGGATCCGCGCCGGCTGGCGGCCCGCGGCGTCACGACCTCGACGTCGTAGCGGGTCAGCTGCTCGTCGGCGTAGGCGATCACCTGATCGGTCAGCGCCAGTGAGGCCGCCCGGACGGCGGACAGCTCGATACCGTCGAAAGCGTCCAGCGCCGCGTCCAGGGCCAGCATCGACAGCAGTGGCGGCGTCCCGATGCGAGCCTGCTCGATCGAGGCCGCGGGCGCGTAGTGCTGCTCCAGGGCGAACGGGCTCCGGTGGCCGTGCCAGCCGGTGAGCGGCAGATCGATCTCGGCCTGCAGGCCGGCGGCGACATAGATCCACGCCGGTGCGCCCGGACCACCGTTGAGGTACTTGTAGGAGCAGCCCACGGCCAGATCCACGCCGGCCTCGTCCAACCGCACCGGCAGCGCGCCGGCGGCGTGGCACAGATCCCAGACCATCACCGCACCCGCCGCATGGGTCGCAGCCGTGACCCCGGCCAGGTCGAACAGCTCGCCGGTTCGGTAGTCGACCAGGCTGAAGGACACCGCGGCGGTCCGGGCATCCAGGTGGCGGGCCAGTTCGCTCGGGTGGATGCGCACGACTTCGAGATCCAGCAGCCGCGCGACCGAATCGGTCAGATACTGATCGGTCGGAAAGCCCCCGCCGTCGGTGATGAGCACCGTCCGTCCCGGGCGCAGCCGAGCCGCGGCGACCAACGTCTGAAAAAGCTGCACCGAGGTCGAGTCGCCGCAGATCACCTGGCCGGGACCGGCCCCGACGAGGGCGCCGATGCGGTCGCCGATCCGGGCGGGCAACTGCCACCAGCCGTTGTCGTTCCAGGACGTGATCAGGTCGGCGGCCCACTGGCGGTGCAGGGCGTCCTCGACCGCGGCCGGTACGCCGACCGGCATGGCGCCCAGGGAATTTCCGTCGAGGTAGATCGTGCCGTCGGACAGGACGAACCGTTCGGGCGCGAGAGCAGCACGCTCAGAGGACACTGCGGACCTCCCACAATTCGACGAAGACCGGAGTGTCGACACTACGTTTGAGCCACGCAAGTCCGGCCGAACCCCCCGTGCCCGGCTTGGCGCCCAGGATGCGCATGACCGCGGTGTAGTGCACGAACCGCCACGTCGAGTGCTGCTCGGCCACCGCAGTCAGCGCGTCGGCCAGTGCGGTGAGCTCGTCCTCGCCGGCGTAGACCAGCCGCCAGGCCTCCACCAGCCCGGGATCGGATTCGGTATGGGCCTGCCGTACGTCGCGGCTGAGCAGGCCGGCCGGGACCGGCAGGCCGCGGCGGCCCAGCAGGGCGATCGCCGCGTCGTACACCGACGCCTCGTCGTAGGCGCGCTGCAGGGTGGCCGCCACGACCGGCATGCCCGAGTGCGGCGCGAGCATGCGCTCGTTCTTCGCCCCGAGCAGGAACTCCAGTTCCCGGTAGGCGAAGGACTGGAAACCAGACGCCTTGCCCAGAGACGCCCGGAACCGGTTGTACTGGACCGCTGACATCGGAGCGAGCAGCTGCCAGGACGACACGAGCGACTTCTGCGTGGCCACGACGCGGGCAATGGCCGCGCCGGCCTCGGGGAGATCGTCGGCGTGCAGCGCGGCGATGGCCCCCCGTAGGTCGTGGATGAGCAGCTGGAAATGCAGCTCCATGATCTGGGTGGCGACGATGAACGTCACCTCGAGCGGTTCATCGGTCTGCGGGTGGATCAACCCGGCCAGCACGTCGGCGTCGGTGTAACTGACGTAGGGAGTGCGGCCGGAGTACTGCAGGTTCGGGGCATCGGTGTCGATCGCGGTCATGACATCGATGGTGCACGGGTCGATCAGCTGATCGGAATCGCGGCCGTGCCACGATTCGAGCCACGGGCTTACGATCGTGAGGCACATCCGGATTCGGGGTTTCGATCGTGAGGACGGCCTAGGTGGACGCAGTTGACTGGCGGATTCTCGACGAACTGCAGGCCGATGCGCGGATCTCGCAGAACGAGCTGTCGCGCCGGGTGAAGCTGTCGGCGCCCTCGGTCGCCGAGCGAGTCCGCCGCCTCGCCGACACCGGCGTCATCGAGGGTTACAGCGCACGCGTGAACCCCGCCGCGCTGGGGCGTCCGGTCCAGGCCTTCGTACAGCTGGACTGCTACGGCCCCCGCTGCATTCTCAAGGACGCCTCGGTGCTGGATTGGCCGGAGATCCTCGAATTGCATCGGGTGACCGGCGAGGGCTGCTCGCTGCTGCGCGTCGCCGTGGCCGACATGGCCGCCTTCCAGGATTTGATCGATCGGCTGGCCGGGTACGGCAAGCCGAGTTCCTCGCTCCTGCTGGCCAGCCCGCTGTCCTGGAAACCCTACGAACCGGTCCGAACCTGATCAGCCATTCGGCACACCGCGCCACCGATGTCGGCAGAGCCTGAAACAATGGACCGGTGACCGACAGCGCAGGCAGGCCCCGGATTCGGATGACCGGCAATCAGCGTCGGGAACAACTGCTCGACGTCGGACGGGCTTTGTTCGCCGAGAAGGGCTTCGAGGCGACGTCGATCGAGGAGATCGCGGCCCGGGCCAACGTGAGCAAGCCGGTGGTCTACGAGCACTTCGGTGGCAAAGAGGGCCTGTACGCCGTGGTGGTCGACCGCGAGATGCGTCGGCTGCTCGACCGGATCACCTCGGCCCTGACCGGTGACAATCCGCGCGCCCTGGTCGAGCAGGCCGCGTTGGCTCTCCTGGTCTACATCGAGGAGGAGACGGACGGTTTCCGGATCCTGGTCCGGGACTCGCCGGTGGTGTCGTCCTCGGGCACCTTCTCCTCGTTGCTCAACGACATCGCCAGCCAGGTCGAGTACATCCTCGTCGGCGAGTTCAGCCGGCGGAAGCTGAACCCCAAGCTTGCCGGGATGTACGCGCAGATGCTCGTCGGCATGGTCGCCCTCACCGGACAGTGGTGGCTGGAGGTCCGCAAGCCCAGGCGCGAAGAGGTCGCCGCGCATCTGGTGAACCTGGGCTGGAACGGCCTGAAGGGGCTGGAGGCCAAGCCGCGGTTGTCGGTTTCGGACTGACCGCGTCCGCGTCTGGCGACCACTCCGGGCGAACCGCGCGGTATCAGCGCCCGTTGTCCGTCCTCTGATCAGTCACATTGCGAGGTGTCGGACGATTGTCGGCCGGCGTTCACTTGAGCGCTGGACCAGCCTGCCGATCCTTCGGAATGAACCGACTCTCCGGAGGACACCATGGCCAACGCCGGCCTGCGCTCGCTGCGTACCGCGTGCTTTGCGGTGCTGGGCGTCGGAGTCGTGTCCATTTCGGTGCCGGCAACGTTGATCGGGCTGAGCCGCTCCAGTGCCGCCAGCACGGCGCACCTGGTGCCCACCGTGCCCGGTGCCGGTGCGCAGCTGTCGGAGTGCGATGGTCGCGTGCTCGCGGTCGGCGCCGTCCTACCTGCCGGCGACTGTGTCGAGGTCGTGGAGCGTGGCTTCGACGCTCGGGAGCTGATCGAGGTTCGCCGGCTCAGCTCACGCGAGCGGACGGTTCAGGTTCGGGCCGACGCCCACGGCAACGTGCATTTCCGGATGATCGTGTCGGGCAAGGTGCAGCACCACGGCGACACCTTGACCTTCGTCGGCCTGGGACAACCGGTTCCTGCGCCGTCGGGCGGGTCGGTTCCTGCGCCGTCGGGCGCCCCGGGCACCGGCTCGACCGGTCTTGTGGTGGCCGTCCCGCGCTTCGCGGTCTTCCACTTCTCCGTCGCGGCCTGACGCCTGCCGGGCAGTCCGGTCGCCGGTTGGCGGTCAGGCCTCGTCCGACAACTCCAGCCAGCGCTCCTCGGCGGCCTCCCGGGCGCCGAGCACCGTCCGCAACTCGGTGTCCAGCTCCGCGGTCCGCGCGTAGTCGGTGGCGTGTTCGGCCAGTTGGGCGTGAAGTTCGGATTCCCGCTTCTCCCACTTGGCGATCTCGCGTTCCAGGCGCGTCAGTTCCTTGCGAGCGATGCGCGAGTTACCCTTCGCCTTGACCGTGTCGGACACCCCGTCGGTCGAGCGGCCGGCGGGACGCTCGGACTCGGTTCGTGCGGCCGCACGCCGGGTGAGGTACTCCTCGACGCCGCCGGGCAGCGCGGCCAGTGAACCGTCTCCCATGAGCGACACCGTGGTGTCGCAGATTCGCTCGATCAGGTAACGGTCGTGGCTGACGACCACCAAGGTGCCGGCCCAGGAGTCGAGCAGATCCTCCAGGGCGGCCAGGGTGTCGGTGTCCAGGTCGTTGGTGGGTTCGTCCAGCAGCAGCACGTTGGGTTGGGCCAGCAGGATGCGCAGCAACTGCAGGCGACGACGCTCCCCGCCGGACAGGTCCGCGACCGGAGTCCACTGACGGTCGTTGGCGAAGCCGAAGCGTTCGGCCAACTGGCTGGCCGACAGCTCCACGCCGCCGATCTCCGCCGTCGTCCGGACCTCGGTCACGGCCTCGATGACCCGTAGCGCGTGGGGCAGTTCGGTCACGTTCTGGGACAGGTACCCGGCCCGGACGGTCTGCCCGATGACCACGGTCCCTTCGTCGGGCGACAGTTCACCGGCGAGCAGCCGAAGCAGATGCGTCTTGCCAGATCCGTTGACGCCGATGATCGCCACCCGGTCACCCGGGCCGACATGCCAGCTCACGTGATCGAGCAGGCTCTTGCGGGACCCGGGTTCTCCGACACCGAGGCTGACGTCCTCGACGTCGTAGACGGTCCGTCCCAGTCGCTTGGCCGACAGCGCTCGCAGCTCGGTGCTGCTGCGCGGCTCGGGGACGTCGGCGATCAGGGCCTCGGCCGCATCGATGCGGAACTTGGGCTTGGAGGTCCGGGCCGGGGCACCGCGCCGCAGCCAGGCCAGTTCCTTGCGCAGCAGGTTCTGCCGCCGCGCCTCACTGGCTGCCGACTGCCGGTCCCGTTCGGCACGGGCCAGCACGTAGGCGGCGTAGCCCCCGTCGAAGCTGCGCACGCCCTCGTCGACGACCTCCCAGGTCGTGCTGCAGACGGCGTCGAGGAACCACCGGTCGTGGGTGACGGCCAGCAGTGCGCCCTTGCGGCGAAGGAGATGCTCGGCGAGCCAGGTGACGCCCTCGACGTCCAGATGGTTCGTCGGTTCGTCCAGGACGAGCAGTTCGGCGTCGGTGACGAGGGCGGCGGCCAGCGACACCCGGCGCCGCTCACCGCCGGAGAGCCGGTCCACGCCGGTGTCCAGACCGAGCGCGGCCAGCCCCAGGCCGGACAGGACCTCCCGGATGGAGGAGTCGCCCGCCCAGGTGTGGGTCGCCGCGTCACCGACGACGGCCTGGCGGACGGTGTCGCCGGCGGTGAGGGTTCCGGCCTGGTTGACCAGTGCGATCCGCACGCCGCCGGTACGGGTGACCCGTCCCGTGTCGGGCGACTCCAGCCCGGTGACCAGATTGAGCAGGGTCGACTTGCCGCCCCCGTTGCGCCCGACCACGCCGATCCGGTCGTTGTCGCTGACCCCGAGCGATACGCCGGACAGCACGCTGGTGGTCCCGTAGGTCTTGCTCACGTTCTCGAGGTTCACGAGGTTGACTGCGGCCGCCATCAGAGTTCGGACTCCACCAGTTGGGCGCCGCGGACCGGGCTGTGTACGGCCAGAACTCGCCGGGCCGTCGGCGTGGCGCTCAGGGTGTCGGCCAGCTCGGCTGCGTGCGCGGCGTCGCCGGCCAGGAACAGGCAGGTCGGCCCGGATCCGGACACGACCGCGTCCAGCGCACCCGCCGCGCGCCCGGCCTGCAGGGTGGCCTCCAAATACGGGGCCAGGGCGATGGCGGCGGGCTCGAGGTCGTTGACGAGCAGGCCGACCAGAGCCGCCGGATCACCCGCGGCCAGCGCGCGTAGCGCCGGTTCGGGCGAGCCGGCGCGCTCGACGACGGCGGCGCTGGTGTCGGTCTCCCGTTGACGGTCGAGCTCTGCGTAGACCGCCGGGGTCGACAGGGCGCCGTGGGAGGCGACGAGCACCCAGTGGAATTCCCCGGCCGGATAGGGCTGGAGGCGCTCGCCACGGCCGGTGCCCAGCGCGGTGCCGCCGTGCCGGGCGAAGGTGACGTCGCTGCCGAGTTCGGCCGCGAGGGCGTCGAGTTCGTTGTCGGAGATATCCAGCCGCCACCATGCGGCCAGCGCGGTGAGCGCGGCGGCCGCGTCGGCGGAGCCCCCGGCCAGCCCGGCCGCGACCGGGATCTGCTTGTCCAGGGCCAGCGTCACATCGACGGTCCGGCCGGCGTGCGAGGCCAGCAGTTCCAGTGCCCGCCAGGCCAGGTTGGTGGGGTCGGGCGGCGCGTCGGCGCCTTCGATACCGCTGACGGTCAGCATCGGGCCGGTGGGAACCGCCACGGAGTCGGTGTCTGCCGGCGGGGTCGGCCCCACCGCCGTGAGTCGCACGCTGTCGTACAGGCTGACCGCCTGGTAGATCGTCTGGATCGGGTGGAAGCCATCGGAGTCGCGGGGGCCCACCCCGAGGTGGATGTTGATCTTGGCCGCGGCCCGTACCTCGATCGATGACACTCCCACGATGCTAGGCCACGCTCACCCGGTCCGTTCCCACGTGGGTTGCCCGCGCCCTGCCGCGTAAGGGGTGACCCGATTTCACTGTCCGTTCGATCGCTTGTAAGCTTGCAGGGTTGCCTCGGCGAGGAAGCCCGCCGGTCAGTGCCGTCTGTCAGACGGACGCTGATCGAAAGAGTTTCGTGATCGACGCGGTGTCTGCTGGGCCTGTCGGGCGAAGCGTGACGTCGCACGTTCCGATCAGCCTCACCGAGACATCGCGAAGACAACCGCATATCGCAGCCACCATTCGTTTCGACCCGTAGTTCAGGAGTGCCGCCGTGTCCGAAATCCGTCTCGTCGCCGAAGCCCGTACCGAGTTCGGCAAGGGTGGTGCCCGCCGCACCCGTCGCGCCGGCAAGATCCCGGCCGTCATCTACGGCCACGGCGCGGACCCCCGCCACATCTCGATCCCGGCCCGCGAGTTCAGCCACGCCATCAAGCACGGCGCCAACGTGCTGCTCACCCTGTCGGTCGAGGGCAAGGACGAACTGGCCATTCCGAAGGCGATTCAGCGCGACCCGATCCGCGGTGTCTATGAGCACATCGACCTGCTCACCGTGCGGCGCGGCGAGAAGGTCACGATCGAGGTTCCGCTGGTCCTGACCGGCGACATCGCCCCGGGCGGCCTGCTGACTCAGGAGCACAACACGCTGTCGGTCGAGGCCGAGGCGACCAACCTGCCCAGCGAGGTCGAGGTGTCGATCGAGGGGCTGCAGATCGGCGCGCACATCACCGCTGCCGACGTCAACCTCCCGGCTGGCACCGTGCTCGTCACCGACCCCGAGGCCCTCGTGCTGCACGTCGGCACGGCGCCGACCGCTGAGGACCTCGAAGCCGAGACCGCCGCCGCGGCCGACGAGCTCGGGATCGTCGAGGACCAGCCCGAGACGGCCGCTGAGTCCGACAAGGCCTCGGAGTAGTCCGAACGCCGCACCCAACGAATCGACGAGATGCCGTCACCGCGCTGGCGGTGGCGGCTTCCTCGTCCCCAGGCCTGGGTTCGCGGTCGGCCGGAGTCTGGCCGTGACATCCGCGAGGCCCGGCAGCGCGACAAAGTGGGAGGGGACGACTCGATGGCCGAGGACCGGTTCCTCGTGGTCGGTCTGGGCAACCCCGGACCGAAGTACGCGGCCACCAGGCACAACGCCGGCTTTCTGGTCGTGGACGAACTCGGCCGCCGGGCCGGGGGAAATTTCAAGTCCCACAAGGCCAACGCGGATGTGTTGGAAGGGCGCCTCGAGGGCATCGCGGTGGTGTTGGCCAAGCCGAAGTCGTTCATGAACGTCTCCGGTGGCCCGGTCAAGGCTTTGGCGCAGTTCTACAAGATCGAACCCGACCACATCGTCGTGGTCCATGACGAGCTGGATCTACCGTTCGCCGGGCTGCGGCTCAAGAGCGGCGGAGGCGAGGGCGGTCACAACGGTTTGAAGTCCACCACCGCGTCGCTGGGCACCCGCGACTACGCCCGCGTGCGGTTCGGAATCGGGCGCCCCCCTGGTCGGCAGGATCCGGCGGAGTTCGTGCTTCGCGAGTTCGCCGCGGCCGAGCGCAAGGACCTGGACTTTCTGGTCGACCGGGCTGCGGACGCCGTCGAGGCGATCTTGACCGGCGGCGTCGAGGCCGCCCAGAACCACTTCAACGCCTAGGGTGCCCTGGCGAGCCGGGGCCCCTTGATGCCGATTCGCCAAGGACTCGGGGCCTTCGTCCCTTTCGAGTCGCTGTGACGCTTGGTGCTGGGGTATACCTATGTGACGGCTCGGGGGGCTGAGTACCCGGCGCCGGGCCTCGCGCCCGGGTCGAACGGAGGGTCCACGCATGCGCATTGCTCCAGCGTCCAACCTCAGCCTGCGGCAGCGACTGTCCGTGCTGGGATCGGTAGCCGCCCTGCTTGCGTCGGTGGTCACTGTGTCCACCGTTACCCTCCTCGGGTCTGCGACGCCGGCCTCGTTCGCACCGATCGTGACGAGTGCGATGGCCCCCGCCGCCCTCACGCGTGCTGCCGCGTCCTCGCACGCCCAGGTCATCACTGTCGAATCGAGTTCGGCCAGTGCCACCCGAGCGAAACTGGACCTGTGGCAGAAACGCACCAACGGCACGTACCTGCACGTGTGGGGTCCCGTGACTGCCTTCGTCGGCGAACTCGGCATCGGTGAGACGCGCGACGACGTCGCCCGTACGCCCGCCGGGGTCTTCGCGTTGACCCAGGCGTTCGGAAGCAACCCCAGCAATGGCACCAAGCTGCCGTACCTGACCACCACGCGCCAGGATTGGTGGGACGGCTACGCCAAGTCGCCGACGTACAACCAGCATGTGCACTCGGCCACGTCTCCGGGACCGGGTAGCGAGAATCTCTACGACGCCGGCTATGTGTACTCGCGAGCGGTCGTCATCGACTACAACACCAATCCGGTCGTCAAGGGCGCCGGAGCGGCGTTCTTCCTGCACGTGACGAACAAGCAACCCACCGCCGGGTGCGTCGCGATCGCCGCCGGCCTGCTCGATACGGTCATGCGCTGGCTGAATCCCGCGAGCCATCCGGTGATCAGCATCGGGGTCGGCGCGGCAGCGAGGTCCATCATCACCAACAACGATCGCGCTGTCGCCGCCCATAACCCCTTCGGCTACCTCGACACCGCGATCTCGACCGCCCGAAGCCGGCTGACCGTACGGGGCTGGGCGGCCGATCCGGACACCAGATCCGCGGCCCTCAGGATCCACCTCTACGTCGACGGTCGTGGCGTCGCTTCGTTCGGGACCGGGGTCAGCCGACCCGACGCGGCTCGCGCACGAGGAGTCGGCCCCAACCAGGGCTACGCCGCGACCGTGACGATTCCGACCGGAAGCCACCAGGCCTGCGTGTTCGCCATCAACGTCGGCGCGGGCAGCGGTAACACCCTGCTCGCGTGCAAGAAAGTCACTGTCCGCTGAGCCGGACGCCCGAGGCGCTTCCTGCGCTGACGGCGCTGACGGCGTTACTGGGGCTACCCGCGCTGGCCAAACCGGCTACGGCACGCTCATGGGTGAGTAGCCAATTCTTGGCCTCCAGGCCGCCGGCGTACCCGGTCAACGCGCCGTTGCTGCCGACGACGCGATGGCAGGGGACGATGATCGAGATGGGGTTGCGGCCGTTGGCCGCCCCGACCGCCCGCACGGCACTGGGACGTCCAACGGCGGCCGCGATGTCGGCATAGCTCGCCGTGTGACCGAACGGAATCGACCGCAGGGCTGACCACACGTGACGTTGGAATTCGGTTCCCCGTGGGTTCAGGCAGACGTCGAAATCCCTGCGCTGACCCTCGAAGTACTCGGTCAGTTCCTCCGTGGCCCGGGCGAAAGCGGCGTCGTCACGATCGCCCGGCGGGGTCGGCAGCCGCACGTGTTCGGCGGTGTAGAGCCCGGCCACGCTGACATCGTTACCGCTGTCGGTGCGGCCGCGAACGGCGCGCTCGGGTTCGTCCTCGCCGACCAGGAGCAGCACTCCGATCGGGGAGTCCATCATGGTGTGTTTCACGAGTTCTCCTTATTCGGTCGAGGCTTTCGCTCACTGAGCGCGGCCCAGAGGTGATGGGTGAGGTAGCTGCGCCACGGCGCGGCCGATGCCGGATCGGGACCGGTCCGACGCCCGCCGTCGGCCGGGGAAGGAGCAAGCAGATCGAGGGCGTGGCGAACGCCGAGATCCTCGGCGAGGTAGACGTCCGGATCGCCGATCGCACGCATCAACAGGTAATCGGCAGTCCACGGACCGATCCCGCTCAGGGCGAGCAGCCGTGCGCGCGCGGCGGGGCGGTCACTGCCCGGGTCGAGGACGAGCTCGCCCGTGGCCATCGCCTGCGCCACGCGCACAATCGTTTGTCCGCGGCGAAGCGGCATCGGCAGCTGCGCCGGGTCGATCCCGGCGAGGCGCTCGGCCGAGGGGAACAGCCGCCAGGAGCCGTCCGGGTCCAGGCCGGACACCACCGGGCTGTAGGCCCGGGTGATGGAGGCCAGCACGGTTCGGGCTCCCGCCACCGAGATCTGTTGACCGACGATGGCGCGGACCGCCATCTCGAACGAGTCGACCGATCCGGGCGAGCGCAGCCCCGGCCGACGCCGCACCCACGGTCGCAGTTCGGGCTGACGTCCCAGCACCTCGTCGATCGCCTGCGGATCGGCGTCGAGGTCGAGCAGCCGGCGGATGCGGTTGACGGCGGCGGACAGATCGCGCTGATCGGTCAATCGCAGCCGGGCACGGACGTGATCAGTAGCCGGCCGAAGCGTGACCAGCCCTGGGCCGTGTGGCAAAGGCAGGGCGCGGGTGTAACCGTCGGCTGTGGCCGCCTCGATGCCGCCGATCGCCCGGTGCGACAGGAACGCCACGGTCGCCTCGAGATTCATGGGGGCACGGAAGGGCAAGCGCAGCTCGATCACACCCGGGTCCACGGGCCGCGTTGACCCGGTCGGGTCCGGCCGTGCCGACGCTCGCCGGGCGGTTCGCAGCTGGGTGGGAGTGGCGTCGAAGATTTCCCGGACGGTGTCGTTGAACTGGCGCACGCTGGCGAAGCCCGCCGCGAAGGCGACGTCGGTGACGGGCAACTGGGTTCGTTCGAGCAGGATGCGCGCGGTCTGAGCCCGCTGGGCCCGCGCCAGCGCCAGCGGTGGTGCGCCGACCTCACTCAGCAGAGCTCGGGTCACCTGGCGTTCGGAGTACCCGAGGGCATCGGCCAGTCCGGAGACACCGGAGCGGTCCACGACGCCGTCGGAGATCATCCGCACGGCGCGGCCGGCCAGGTCGGCGCGGACGTTCCACTCCGGCGAACCCGGGGTGGCGTCCGGGCGGCACCGTTTGCAGGCCCGGAAGCCGGATCGCTGGGCGGCGGCGGCACTGGGGTAGAAATCAACATTGCGCCGCAGCGGCGTCCGAGCGGCGCAGGACGGGCGACAGTAGATACCGGTCGTGTGCACACCGACGAAGAAAACCCCGTCGAAACGGGAATCCCTGCTCTGCAGCGCCCGGTACGCGGCGTCGGTGTCGATGACCATGGCACCAGTCTGCCGCTTCGCCGGGCGATTGACTGGCGGTTTTCGGACAGGGCAGTGCTAAGTCAGGCTGTCCGTGCGCAACGGCGATCAGCCGGTGTTGCGCAGCCCCGCCGCGACTCCGTTGATGGTGAGCAGGAGTGCTCGCTGAAGTTCGGCGATCTCGTCACCGATCTCCGGCTGCGCGTTCGGAGCGGCCGCCGTGGTCTGCGCGGTGAGCGTCCGCACGCGGCTGAGCAGGTCCACCTGGGCGTAGGAGATGGGATCGAGGTAGGCGTCACGTACGGAGAACGTCCGCTTCAGCGCGGGCTGATTCTCCAGCAGCTCTTTCTCTCCGGTAATGCGCAGCACTTCCTCCACGGTGCGTGCATGCTCGGTTTTCACCTTTTCGAAAAGGGGTTGTAGCCGCTCGGGGACCAGCGAGGCGACGTACAACGAAGCAATCTGCAGATCCGTCTTGGCCAGGGTCATCTCGACGTTGGAGATGAACGTGCGGAAGAAGTGCCATTCGGCCAGCATCTGCGAGAGTGCGTCGGCGAAGCCGGCTTGCCGGGCGGCCTGCAGTCCGGATCCGACGCCGTACCAGCCCGGCACGATCTGGCGGGACTGGGTCCAGCCGAACACCCACGGGATCGCGCGCAGGCCGGTGAGGCCGCCACCGGACGACGGCCGACGGGACGGGCGGGAGCCGATGTTGAGCGAACCCAGCTGTTCGACCGGAGTCGAGGTCAGGAAGTACTCGGGCAGGCCGGGATCGTCGATGAAGCGGCGGTAGGCGGTGAAGGCAGCATCGCTGACCACCTCCATGGTTCGGTCCCAGTTGGCCAGCTGCTCGTGGCCCTGACGCGGGGAGACGTGCAGCGCGGACGCCTGCAGCACGGCCGCGACGGTGAGCTCCAGATTCTCCCGGCCCAGGTCGGGCAGGGAGTACTTGTCGCTGATCACC
This sequence comes from Jatrophihabitans telluris, assembly GCF_023516435.1. Classification (GTDB taxonomy): domain Bacteria; phylum Actinomycetota; class Actinomycetes; order Mycobacteriales; family Jatrophihabitantaceae; genus Jatrophihabitans_A; species Jatrophihabitans_A telluris. The sequence goes on from NZ_CP097332.1 coordinate 1,013,114, forward strand.
TCGCCCTGTTCGGTGAACTTGATCTCTCCGGCCAGTACCCCCCACGGCTGAGCCAGGATCGAATCGTAGGTCGGTCCACCCCCACGGCCCACCGTCCCACCGCGACCGTGGAACAGGCGCAGCCGGACGCCGTGCCGAGCGGCGACGTCGCGCAAGGTCCGCTGGGTCTTGTGAATTTCCCACTGGGACGTGGTGATGCCGGCGTCCTTGTTGGAGTCGGAGTACCCGAGCATCACTTCCTGGACGTCGCCACGCAGTCGCACGATCAAGCGGTAGGTCGGGTCGGAAAGGAGATCGTCGAGCACCTGCCCGCTCTTGCGCAGCTCGTCGACGGTCTCCAGCAGCGGGACGAATCCGATCCGGGCCACCGGAGTGTCGGGCGTGCCCGCCGAACCGGTGCCGTGGACGTCGACCAGGCCGGCCTCGCGGGCGAGTACGACCGCGGCGAGGACATCGTCGGCGCCCATCGTCATCGAGATGATGTAGCTCTCGATGGCGTCCGAACCGTAGGTGTCCAGCGCTCGACGGATCTCGGTGAACACCGCGAAGGTCCGGGCCGCCTCGTCGTCCAAGGGCGGCGGCGTCTGCGCCAGTGGTCTGCGCGAGGCGATCTCCTTGGAAAGCAAGCGGGTTCGGTAGTCGCGGGGCAGGTCGGCGTACAGCCACGTCTCCTCGACCAGCCGATCGACCAACTGCCCGACCGCGTGATGATGCGCCTCGGCGTGCTCGCGAATGTCCATGGTCGCCAGGTGCAATCCGTACACCGACACGGTGCGCTCGGCGCGGGACAGCAACCCGTCGGCGATCAGGCTTCCGGCGTTCTCGCGCAGGGATCGGCCCAGCAGGGCAAGCTCGGCCAGCAGTTGGCCACGGCCCAGGTAGTCCCGGCCGGGTACATGGGGGGTTTCGTGGTCGACCCGGGCTTCGGTGTTGAGGATCTTCTGCCGGATGCAGGACAGCTTGAGCCGGTAGGGCTCGGTTGCGTTCACCGTCAGCAGGCGCGCATCGAGTTCGGGGAGCGCCGCGATGTCGGCGTCGATCGATTCGATGAGTGCGGGCGAAACGCCGACGACGGAGGACGAGGAGGACAGCTCGGCGATGAGGTTGTCGATCGACCCGCGGGCGGCCCGAGCCGCGACATGGTGCTGCATGCGCAATACGTCGCGCGTGACCTCAGCGGTGACATTGGGGTTTCCGTCCCGGTCTCCGCCGATCCAGGTGCCGAAGGTGAGTGGACGCGCGTCGGGCGCGAGCACGGCGCCATGGCGCTTCAACTCCGCGGCCAGGTCGACCATCAGGTCCGGAAGAGTCTCTGAAATGAGTTCCTGCAGGTAGTACACGGCATTTCTGGCCTCGTCGACCGGCGTCGGACGGTGCTGACGCAGCTCGTCGGTCTGCCAGATCAGGTCGATGATCTCGGCCAGTTCTCGATCCTGGCGCTCGCGCTGACTCGATCCGGGCTCAGTCGGATTGGCGAGGACGTCGGCGAGGCGGCGTAGTTTGCTCAGCACCGATCGACGGCTGGCCTCGGTCGGGTGGGCGGTGAAAACGGGACGGACGGCCAGTTCAGCCACCGCTCGGGTCAGTGCGTCGGCGCCGTCGGTCTGGGCGACCGCGGTGACGGACTTGGCCAACCAGCCCTCGGTCGCGGGGCGTTCGGCCAGACTGCGCACGCGGTGGACCTGCTCGGCGACGTTGGCCAGGTGGAAGTACGCGGAGAACGCACGGACCAACGCCGCCGCGGTGTCGAGCGGAAGGCCGGCCAGTAGTGCCCGGACATCGGTCCGCGCTTGCTCGCGGGCCTGCGGATCCTCGGCATCCTTGCTGTACTTGGTCAGCCTGCGGACCTCTTCGACGAGGTCCAGCAGGTCCTGGCCGTGCTGGCGGACGAGCGTGTCGCCAAGCAGTTCGCCAACCCGTCGGACATCGCGTCTCAGCGCGGCGTCGTCGTCTGGATGCAGAGAGTCAGCGACAGCGTCTTCTAGTGCTGTGGGGTCCGTCACGGGTCAATCCTTGCGCATGTCCGCATAGTGAGACGAGCGGAGGCGTTACCGGGCTGTTAAGGCGGATTTGGTGACTCTCTGAAAACGGTCAATCACCCTCTGGCTCCAAGTGGCCTCGGATGAGGAATTCACCTGGAAAATAAGGGAATTTAGCGCTTCCCAAACGTCGGCCTCACCGGCTATAAACATAGGGGTCAGAACGTGAACGGGGGGCCACGGGATGTCGACGGATTCCCCCTATCGCGTTTAACGGGGGGTCGTGCGGGCGTTAGAGGTCCGGGCGACGATACGGGGGAATCCCGCTCCGCGGCTTCGGCCGTTGAGCACAATCGGGGGAAGTATGTCCACGGGTGGCTTCATCGCCGCTGGTGGGGAGGTCGGCGAAGTGCCCGGTGCCACACTGGGCCTCGCCGAATCCTCGCCGTCAGCCGCATCAACGCAGACTCACACACCAGCACGTCCTACACAGCAGCGCCACCACGTCCGAGTTGGACGCCGCGCTCGCACCGGCGTCAACCGCAATGCCGAGATCGTCGCCGACATTCGGCGTTTCGAGCCCACGCCTCGACCGCCCAAGCGTCATGCCCAGTGGTTCAGCCAGTATCAGCGGGCCCTGGTCGTGCTCGACTTCCTCGCCGCGTCGTTGGCGGTATCGCTGTCGTTCCTGTTCCGCTTCGGTGCGGACGCGACGACGGCCAACGGACGTTTCTACAGTGCGCTGGCCGCCCTCACGCCACTGGCGTGGGTATTACTCGTCGCTGTCAACCGCGCCTATGAGGACCGCTTCGTCGGTGTCGGCTCCGCCGAGTTCTCACGGGTCTTCCAAGCGTTCCTGCATCTGACCGCGCTCATCGCGTTCACCTCCTTCGTCACCAAGGCCGACCTGGCCCGCGGTTTCGTGCTGATCGCGCTCCCACTGGCCCTGATCTTCGACCTGCTGGTTCGCTACGGCGCCCGTAAGTGGCTGCACCGGCAGCGCGCCCGGGGGATGGCCCTGACTTCGGTGCTCGTGGTCGGCGATGCCGCCGCGATCGAGTCCTTCACGACGATGGTGCGACGGGACCAGTACGCGGGCCTACGCGTCGTCGGCGCCTGCGTGCCCGACGAAGTGGTCATGGAACTCGGCACCGTGGAGACGCTGGCCGCCCTCGAGGTGCCACTGCTCGGCGACGTGGACTCCGTTCGCTCGGCCGTACAGCGCAGCAAGGCCGACACGGTGGCCGTCGTTTCCTCCGGGGTGGTGGGTCCGGAGAAGCTTCGTTGGATTTCCTGGCAGCTCGAGGGCACCGCGACCGACCTGGTCGTCTCGCCGGGCCTCACCGAGGTGGCGGGCCCGCGCCTGCACATCCGGCCCGTTGCGGGCCTGCCGCTGTTGCACGTCGAGGAACCGGAGTTCACCGGTTTCCGGCGGGTCATGAAGGGCATGTTCGATCGCAGCGTCGCCGCCGTGGCCCTGCTGCTGCTGTCGCCGCTGTTCATCGCGCTGGCGATCTCGGTCCGCCGCAACAGTCGTGGACCGGCCCTCTTCCGCCAGGTGCGCGTCGGCCGTGAGGGTTCGACGTTCGAGATGATCAAGTTCCGTTCGATGTACGTCGACGCCGAGGAGCGCCTGGCCGACCTGGTCGGGCAGAGCGATCACGGTGAGGGCGTGCTGTTCAAGATGAAGGACGACCCTCGGGTGACCTCGGTGGGACGGTTCCTGCGCAAGTACTCCCTCGATGAACTACCTCAGCTCATCAACGTCCTCAACGGCACCATGTCGCTCGTCGGCCCCCGCCCTCCACTGCCCCGGGAGGTCGCCCGCTACGAGGACCACGTCCACCGTCGCCTGCTGGTCAAGCCCGGGGTGACGGGCCTGTGGCAGGTCAGCGGTCGAAGTGACTTGAGCTGGGAGGAGTCCGTAAGGTTGGATCTGCGTTATGTGGAGAACTGGTCATTGAGCGAGGATCTGATGATCCTGTGGAAGACCGCTCGAGCAGTGACGGCCGGTTCAGGCGCTTACTAGCGCGGGAGAGGCGGTTTTACGAAGCCGCTGATCCACCACGACGTTCCGGTTCAACGCCGCGGTCAGTCCGCGGGCACCAAGGGGCACGATGTACATCTCAATGGTTGGTACCCGTGGGGTGCCTGCCCGTTATGGCGGATTCGAAACATGCGTGGAGGAGGTCGGCCGCCGGCTCGTAGCGCGGGGACACCAGGTACGGGTCTACTGCCGCGGTGAGGCCGAGGTCGGCCCGGAATACCTGGGCATGGAGTTGGTCCACCTCCCCGCGATGCGCAAGAAGTCGCTGGAGACGCTCAGTCACACGGGCCTGTCTGTGCGGCACCTCCTCGCGCACCGCACCGACGTGGCCCTGGTCTTCAACGCCGCGAACGCCCCGTTCCTGCCGCTGCTGCGAGCTCGCCGGATCCCCGTCGCCACCCACGTGGACGGCCTGGAGTGGAAGCGTGCCAAGTGGGGCGGCAACGGCCGGCGGTACTACCGGGGCGCGGAGGCGCTGTCGGTCCGGTGGTCTGACGCCTTGATCGCCGACGCGCAGGGCATCGCCGACTACTACACCCAGGAATTCGCCGCCCCGACGGAGCTCATCGCCTACGGGGCACCGCTCCTGACCGGTCTCGGTTCGGACCGCCTGGCCGAGCAGGGCCTTGTCGCCGGCGGGTACCACCTCGTGGTGGCCCGGTTCGAGCCGGAGAACCACGTGGCCGAGATCGTCGAGGGCTACGTCGCCAGTGCTGCTCGGCTCCCACTCGTGGTGGTCGGTTCGGCGCCCTACGCCGATGACTACACAGCCCGGATCACCGGTCTGGCCGACGATCGCGTTCGTCTGCTGGGCGGCATCTGGGACCAGGAGCTGCTCGATCAGCTCTACGCCAACAGCTTGACCTACCTGCACGGGCACTCGGTCGGAGGGACGAACCCGTCCCTGCTGCGCGCCATCGGCGCCGGCGCCCCGACGATCGCTTTCGATGTCTCCTTCAACCGGGAGGTCCTCGGCGAGGCCGGTCAGTTCTTCGCCGACCCCGCTGGTGTCGCGGTGGCTGTCGACCAGGCCGAGGCGGACCCAGCGGCGGCTGCGGTGCGCGGCAAGGCTCTGCAGGCTCGGGCAGCCGATTACGACTGGGACGATGTCGCGGCCCGTTACGAGCGGTTGTGCCAACGGCTGGCAGACCGGGAGTTCCCACGTCGACGGCCCTCGGGACGTCGTCGGGACGAGACCGCCGGGGCCCTCCGATGAGCATCGACGACCGGCCGGCCGCCGACGGGCGAATCGGCCCGGAACGCAGCTACCGCGACGTGGTCGCAGCCCTGGCCGCAGCCCAGAAACCGGCCAAGGGTGCGCCCGCGTACTCGCGGTTCATCAACCGCAAGCTGGGTCGCTATCTTGCGGCGGCCGGGTACAAGGCCGGACGCACCCCGAACCAGATCACGGCGATCAGCGCCATGTTCTCCTTCACCGGGATTGCGGTACTGGCCCTGGTCCGGCCCCAGATCTGGACCGGTGTCCTCATCGCCGTCTGCCTCGTCCTGGGCTACGCCTTCGATGCCGCCGACGGGCAGCTCGCGCGACTTCGGGGCGGCGGCAGCAAGGCAGGGGAGTGGCTGGACCACATCGTCGACTCGGCCAAGATTTCCGGCCTGCATCTGGCGGTGCTGATCAGCTGTTACCGGTTCTTCGGCTTTCATCGGCCGGCCTGGTTGCTCGTTCCGGTCGCCTTCACGCTCGTGGCCAACGTGAGCTTCTTCGGCATGCTCCTCAACGATTTCATCCGACGCGAGGTCGGCGCCCGCCGCGGCCGGCCGGTCGAGCAGGGCGCTCCATCCACCTTGAGATCCGCCCTGGTGATTCCCACCGATTACGGCGTCTTGTGCCTTGCGTTCCTGCTTCTGGGCTGGCACCACGCCTTCTTCGGGGTGTACGCCGTGCTCGGTGCGGCAAGTGCCGGATATCTACTGTTAGCCAGTGTCAAATGGTTCCGGGATATGTCCGCGCTCGACAATGCGTAATTCCCCGATCGCAGAGAGTGATAATTTCGATTACAGCGCGTGACATTTGTCGTCACGCTGAGGAATCACGCTATTACGTAAGGTGAAACTTAACACGGGGCTAGCGCGAGAGCGATTTCTCGTATAGGTTCTGTGTCAACTCGCCATCACTAATTAGTGCGGCGTTCATCGGGGGATGATTCGGGGGAATCAGTTGTGGGCAGTACTTCTACCCACGTTCACGGTCGTAAGCAGCACGGCCAGACGTTGACAGCAGGCGCCACTCGGCTCCGTCTGGTCTCAGGGACCGTTCTCGGCGCCCTGGTCCTGACCGGTGCCCTCTCAGCCTGCAGCGGTTCGCACAAGAATGCAGCCGGCTCGACCGGCGCAACCACCGCCGGTGCACAGAGCAGCAGCTCGACCGGCGCAACCACCGCCGGCGCATCCAGGACGGGCACGGCCTCGGCCAGCTCGTCCGCAAGCGCCACGGTGTCCACCGCGCCCGGTACGAAGGTCACGTCGGGCTCGGTCAACCAGACCGTCCCCGCCAAGTCGCTGGAGACCAAGTCCGCGGTGAGCCTGTCCAGCCCGGCCAACTTCGGCAATGGGGTCACGGCCAAGGTGTCGGAGGTCAAGACCATCACCGCCAAGGCCCAGGGGCCCGGTGAGGTCAGCGGTCCGGCCACCGAGTTCGTGCTCAGCATGACCAACGGCACCAACAAGACGCTGGATCTGAGCAGTGTCACCGTCACCGTGCTCGACAAGGCCGGTACGCCGTTCCAACAGATGATCGGCAGCCCGTCCAAGCCACTGTCCGGCCATGCGGCTGCGGGCGCTTCTGCTCGTGGCACCTATGTGTTCGCGCAGCCGGCTTCGTTCAAGAATCCGATCACCATCTCTTTCAACTACTCCGTCGAAGCGCCTGTCGTGCTCTTCACGGGCAATGCTCAGTGAACCGGGGGACTCTAATGCGCATTGTCAATGTCAGGTCCAAGCGGGTGATCGCCATCGCGGCGGTGCTCGGCTTGGCTACGAGCACGGTCACCGCGCTGGCGATCAGCGCGGGTGCGGCCGGGGCGGCGGTGTCGCCGATCGCGGATCGCTCTGCTTCCACGGTCACGGCCGACGCGCTGCCCACCGCGCAGATCGACGGCGTCGTCTGGTCGCAGGCGGTCGTCGGTAACACCGTCTACGTCGGCGGCCAGTTCACCACCGCCCGGCCCTACGGCTCGGCGGCCGGGGTCAACACGGTCAGCCGCAGCAACCTGATGGCCTATGACCTCACTACCGGCGTCATGACCTCGTGGAACCCGGGCACCAACGGTGTCGTGAAGTCGGTCAAGGCTTCCCCGGACGGCACCCGCGTCTACGTCGCCGGCAACTTCACCACCGCCGGTGGCGCCAACCGCTACCGCATCGCCGCCTTCGACACCGCGACCGGCAGTCTGGTGAGCAGCTTCGCACCGGTGCTCTCGACCCAGGCCAACGCGCTCGCGGTGACGAACTCCACCGTCTACGTCGGCGGCCTGTTCACCTCGGCGACCGGCGCGGTCCAGCGCAATCACGTGGCGGCCTTCAGCGCCGGCAACGGCGCGCTGCTGCCCTGGAACCCCAACGCCGACAGCAACATCAACGCGATGGTCATCTCGCCGGTCGGCAACAAGCTCATCATCGGCGGTTCCTTCCAGAACGTCGGAGGCCTGCCCGCCTACGGCCTGGCCGCCGTCGACGACACCACCGGTGCCCTGCAGGCCTGGAACGCCACGACCGCGTCCCCCAACCCGGTTCGTGACGCCGGCCCGCAGGCCGCCATCGAAAGCCTGACCACCGACGGCACCGCGATCTACGGAACCGGCTACGTCTTCGGTTCCGGCGGCAACCTCGAGGGCACGTTCTCGGCCGACCCGACGACCGGCAACCTCAACTGGATCGAGGACTGCCACGGCGACACCTACGACGCCTACGCCTTCGCCGGCACGGTCTACACCGTGAGCCACGCGCACTACTGTGGCAACATCGGCGGCTTCCCGCAGAGCGACCCGTGGTCGGTCAACCAGAAGCACGCGCTGGCCTTCACCACGCAGGCGACCGGCACCATCGGCAACGACCCGCTCGGCTACTACAACTTCGCCGGCTCACCGAGCCCGTCGCTGGTCAACTGGTTCCCGGACTTCTACACCGGCAGCTACACCGGTCAGGGCCAGGCCGCCTGGACCGTCACCGGTAATGACAAGTACGTAGTCATGGGTGGCGAGTTCCCCGGCGTCAACGGGGCGGCCCAGCAGGGTCTCGTCCGGTTCGCCGTCAAGTCGATCGCGCCGAACGCGCAGAAGCCCCGGGTCACCGGTGCCGCTTTCGTGCCGACGCTGACCTCGTTCTCCGCGGGCACCGTCCGGGTCACCTGGCAGTCCAACTGGGACCGTGACGACAAGACCCTCACGTACAAGGTCATCCGTGACAACAACACGGCCAACCCGGTCTACACGGTGACGGCGGATTCGGAGTACTGGAACCGACCTAACCTCGGGTTCATCGACTCCGGTGTGACTCCCGGATCCACCCACACCTACCGGGTCTCGGCCACCGACGGCTCCAACAACACGGTCACCGGCGACAACGTCTCGGTGACGGTGTCGACCGCCAACAGCAGCGCGACGGCCTACTCGGCCGACGTCAAGGCCGACGGTGCCCAGCACTTCTGGCCGCTGAACGAGAGCGCCGGCACCTCGACCAGCTACGACTACATCGGCTTCGACGACCTGACCACCAACAGCGGCGTGACCCGTACCTCGGGCAGCCCTGTCACCGGTGACAGCGGCACGGCCTCCACCTTCGACGGCAACACGGGTCTGGCCGTCGACCCGGTGGCCGTGACCGGCCCCCAGACCTTCTCCATCGAGGCCTGGTTCAACACGACCAGCAGCACCGGTGGAAAGATCGTGGGCTTCGGTAACGCCTCGTCCGGCTTGTCCAGCAGCTACGACCGTCACATCTTCATGGACGGCAGCGGCAAGGTGTACTTCGGTGTCTACAACAACAACACCAGCACCGTGGCCAGCTCACCGGGCTTCAACGACGGCAAGTGGCACCACGTGGTGGGTACCTTCACGAACACGGGCCTGACCCTGTACCTGGACGGCAAGAAGATCGGCACCAACGGCGCCACCTTCGCCCAGGACTACAGCGGCTACTGGCGTATCGGTGGTGACAACTCCTGGGGCGGTGACCAGTACTACGACGGTCAGGTTGCAGACGTCTCCATCTACCCGACCGTGCTGACCAAGGCCCAGGTGCAGAAGCACTACGTCGACGCCGGCTACAGCCTGCCGGGCAGCACCTCGCCGTCGGACAAGTACGGCAAGGCCGTCTACAGCGACTCGCCCGACATCTACTACCGCATGGACGACGCGGCCGGCACCCCGGCTCAGGACGTTTCCGGCAACAACAACAACGGCACCTACTACGGCAACGAGACCTACGGCGTGACCAGCCCGGTCACCGGCGCCGGCGGCAAGGCCGTGACCTTCCCCGGCACCGACAGCAGCAACCTCGCCTCGGGCCTGATCTCGGACCCGAAGTCCTACACCGAGGAGCTGTGGTTCAAGACGACCACCACCAACGGTGGCAAGCTGATCGGCTTCGGCGCCTCGCCCACCGGTAACAGCGGTGGTTACGACCGCCACGTCTACATGGACGGGGACGGCCGACTGAACTTCGGTACCTGGACCGGCCAGACCAACATCGCCACCTCGGCGAACAACGGGTACAACGACGGCGCGTGGCACTACCTGGTCGCCACGCAGGGCAGCGACGGCATGAAGCTCTACGTCGACGACGTCCTGGTGGGCACCAACGGCCAGACCAACAACCAGGACTACGACGGCTACTGGCGCGTCGGCGGCGACACGGCCTGGAACGGCACCAGCTGGTTCCAGGGCACGGTGGACGAGGTCGCGATCTACGGCGGGGTCCTGACCCAGTCGCAGATCGACGCCCACTTCGCGGCGGCGTCGCTGATCAACCACGCGCCGACGGCAGTCTTCACGGCCACCCCGACGAACCTGTCGGTCGCCTTCGACGGCTCGGCGTCCAGTGACCCGGACGGCGCGCTCGCCAGCTACTCGTGGGACTTCGGTGACGGCACCGGCAGCACCGCCGTCAGCCCGACCCACGCCTACGCGGCAAGTGGCACCTACACGGCGAAGCTGACGGTCACCGACGGTGGTGGCCTGACCAACACGGTGAGCCATGACGTCACCGTGCTGGCCGCCAACGTCCCGCCGACGGCCGCCTTCACGGCGACGCCGACCGGACTGAGCGCAGCCTTCGACGCCAGCGCCTCCCACGACTCGGACGGCTCGATCGTGAGCTACTCCTGGTCCTACGGCGATGGTTCCAGCGACACCGGCGTGACCCCGAACCACACCTACGCCACCTCGGGCACCTACACCGTCACGCTGACGGTGACCGATGACCGCGGCGGAGTGGACACGGTCAGCCACGACGTGGTCGTCAAGGCGCCGAACGTGCTGCCGACCGCAGCCTTCGCCGCAACTCCGAGCAAGCTGGTCGGTTCCTTCGACGCCTCCGCCTCGACGGACTCCGACGGCACCATCAGCAGCTACGCCTGGAACTTCGGTGACGGATCGGCCGTCCAGACGCTGACGACCAAGACGACCTCGCACAGCTACGCCACTACCGGTACCTACACGGTCACGCTGGTGGTCACGGACAACGACGGTGGTACCGCCACCGTCAGCCACAGCATCGTGATCACCGGAAACCAGGCTCCGACGCCGGCGTTCACCTCGTCCACCAACGGCCTGGCGGCATCGTTCAACGGCACCGGGTCCTCCGACGCCGACGGCACGATCGCCACCTATGACTGGGACTTCGGTGACGGCAGCGCTCATGGCTCCGTGGTCAGCCCGTCGCACACCTACGCAGCGGGCGGTACCTACACGGTCGTTCTGACGGTGACCGACAACGACGGCACAGCCGCGTCGGTGAGCCACCAGGTCACCGTGACCGCTCCGAACGTTCCGCCGACCGCTTCCTTCACGGCCACCCCGACGAACCTGTCGGTCGCCCTGGACGGAACCGCGTCAACGGACACTGACGGCACCATCGCCAGCTACGACTGGGACTTCGGTGACAACAGCACCCACGGCACCGGCAGCACCGTGTCGCACACCTACGTCAACGCCGGTACCTACACGGTCAAGCTGACCGTGACCGACGACAAGGGCGCGGCAACCAGCACGACGAAGTCGGTGACGGTGACCGCCCCGGCGGGTACCGGAACGGTGTACGCCAGCGATGCCTTCGGCCGCACCTCCAGCAGCGGCTGGGGCACGGCGGACGTCGGCGGTCCCTGGACGATCGGCGGAACGGCGAGCAACTTCACCGTGGGCAATGGCACGGCCTCGGCCAAGGTGACGGCGGCCGGTTCCGGACCGATCGCCAGCCTGGCTTCGGTCTCCGCGGCGGATGTCGACGTCACTGTCGACACCTCCATGGACAAGGCGGCGACCGGCACCGGTGGGGCCTACGTCAACCTGCTGGTTCGTCGTACGGCCACGGCCGACTACCGGATCAAGGAGCACTTCCTGGCCGGCGGCGGTCTGCAGCTGGTGATCACCAAGGTCGTGTCCGGCACCGAGACCATCCTGAAGAGCTACACGATCCCGGGGGCCAGCTACACCCCGGGCGACATGTACCGCTTCCACGCCACCGCGACGGGTGCCAACCCGACGACGCTGACCGCGACGCTCTTCAAGACGGGTACGACCGAACCGGCCACCCAGATCTCGGTCACGGACGGCACGTCGGGTCTGCAGGCAGCTGGCGGCTTCGGCATCCAGTCCTACCTGTCGGCCAGCTCCACCAACGCACCTGTGGTCTTCGGCTACGACAACCTGCGGGTTGTCGCGCCGGGGACCCCGGTGGGGACCAACAACCCGCCGACCGCGGCCTTCACGTCCGCGGCCAACGGGTTGACGGTGGGCTTCGACGCAGGCACGTCAACGGACTCGGACGGCACCATCGCCAGTTACGACTGGGACTTCGGTGACGGTACGACGCACGCAACGACCAAGGCCCCGTCGCACACCTACGCCAACGCCGGTACCTACTCGGTCAAGCTGACCGTGACCGACAACGGCGGTGCGACGAACTCCATCACCAAGTCCCTCACGGTGACCGCTCCGGCGGCCAACCAGCCTCCGGTCGCGGCGTTCACGTCCTCGACCAACGGTCTGGTTGCCAGCTTCGACGGCAGCACCTCCACCGACGACGGCACGATCACCGGTTACGACTGGAACTTCGGTGACAACACCGCCCACGGCACCGCGATCAACCCGTCGCACACCTACGCCAGTGCCGGGACCTACTCGGTGACCCTGACGGTGACCGACAACGGAAACCTGACGAACGCGATCACCAAGTCCGTCACGGTGACCGCGGCCGGTGCCCAGGTCTTCGCCTCCGACGCCTTCACCCGCACAGTCGCCAACGGCTGGGGTACGGCTGACCAGGGTGGTGCCTGGACGGTGGCTACGGCCTCGCTGTACAACGTCAACGGATCGGCCGCGACGATGGCGATGAAGACCGCCGGGTCGGGTCCGACCGCGTACCTGAACAGCGTTTCCCAGCAGGACGCCGTCCTCGCCGTCGATGCATCACTCGACAGCGCGGCGACCGGCGGCGGCACCTACGTCAACCTGGTGCTGCGCCACTCGGGCACGACCGATTACCGGGTCAAGGCCCGCTTCGTGGCCGGCGGCAGTGTTCAGATGCTCGTCACGAAGGTCGTGGCCGGCGTCGAGACCACACTGAAGTCGCTCACGGTGAGCGGGGTGACCTACACCGCCGGTGATGTGTACCGGATCAAGGCGACGGTCTCGGGCAACGGCACCACCACCCTGTCCGGCAAGATCTGGAAGGCGGGCACTGCTGAGCCTGCCCTCGCCCAGATCTCGACCACCGACACCGAGGCCAGCCTGCAGCGCGCCGGCTCGTTCGGCCTGCAGTCCTACCTGTCGGGTTCGGCCACCACCCTGCCGGTGACGGCGAAGTACGACAACCTTTCGGTGACCGCCCTGCAGTAAGCAGTCAGAAGTACGCACCACGTTCGGAGCTCGCCCGGTCGTTGCCCAGGTACTCGGCAACGACCGGGCGGCTCCATTTGAAGAACGAGTTAATGTATTCGTAAAGTATTGCTGCCCGCGCGGGTGCCTCGATGGAGGACGATTACCGGCAGCGTGCTTGCAAACCCGAAACGTGGATTGAGAGGGACGATGTCCGAGCCCGGTCTGGACGGCGGAGCGCCTTCCGTCGACAGAACCCAGCGGCTGGCGATCGTGGTGGTCAACTACGGCGCACACGCGCTTCTGGCGGCCAACCTGGCCGGCATGCCCTTCGACCGAGCGAGCACCGACGTCGTGGTCGTCGACAACTTCGTCTCCGCCGACGAACGCGCGGCGGCGCAGGACTTGGCCCGGACGCACGGTTGGCTGCTGGTGGCCCAGGACGGCAACCCGGGTTTCGGCGCCGGTGTCAACGCCGGGATCGCGGCGGCCACCGCCCGGTGCGCGGCGTTCCTCATCCTCAATCCCGACGCCCGGATCGAGGCGGATGTCGCGGCCGCGCTGCACCGCGAGGTCCTGGATGCTCCGCTGACCATGGTCAGCCCGCAGGTTCAGACCGCGGCCGGTGCGGTCGAGTACAACGGATCGAGCTTCAACCTGGCCGACGGACGGATTCGCAGCCTGCTGCCCCGCGACGCCGCGACGCCGGACCGGGTCCGGCTCGACGCGGCCGGGGGTGTGGTCGAGCCCGGTTGGCAGGGCTGGCTGCCCGGGGCCTGCCTGATGCTGCACGAACAACTCCTCGAGCGCGCCGGCGGCTTCGACGAGTCCCTCTTCCTGTACTGGGAGGATGTCGAACTGAGCTACCGGGTCGAGGCGGCCGGCGGTCGTCTCCTGCTGCGCCGCGACCTGGTCGCCGTCCACGACGAAGGCGGTACCCAGCAGCGCTCCGGCCGAGCCAAGTCCGGCCTGTACTACCGCTACAACTGCCGAAACCGGCTGGCCTTCGCCGCCGGCGCACTGCCCCGCCGCGAGGTCGCGCGCTGGCTGGTGCGCACGCCCGCGGTCAGCTGGGAGATCCTGCTGCGTGGCGGCCGCCGGCAGCTGGTGCACTCGCCGCGTCCCCTGCTGGCCGCTGTCCGAGGATCGCTGTCGGGAGCACGGCTCGCCCTGCGGACCGTCCTGACCGGCTACCGACCCGTCCCGGCGTCCACGAAGCGCCCGGCGGTCTTGATCGCCCACCCCGGAGCGGAGCTCTACGGTTCTGACCGGGTCATGCTCGAGACGGTCAGTGCCCTGACCGATTCCGGTTGTGCGGTCACGGTCGCGCTGCCGTCCGCCGGCCCGCTCGTGGCCGAGATCGAGCAGCGCGGCGGTCAGGTGGTCCAGTGCCGGATGCCGGTCGTCCGAAAGTCCGCGCTGCGCCCGCGGGGTTTTCTCGCCTTGCTGGCCGACGCGGTCATCGGTCTGATCCCGGCGGTTCGTCTCATTCGCCGCCACGGCCGCGCGGCGGTCTATGTCAGCACCATCACGGTTCCGTCCTGGCTCATCCTGGGCCGGTTGCTGGGTCGCCGAGTCGTCTGCCACGTCCACGAAGCCGAGCGTTCAGCGCCTCGGCCGGTCCGGATGCTGCTCGCAGCGCCCGCGCTGGCCGCGTCCCGGCTGGTGGTAAACAGCCAGTTCAGTCTGGATGTGCTGGTCTCGGCAATCCCGCGGCTGGCCGGTCGCTCGGTGGTCGTCTACAACGGCGTCATCGGCCCGCAGCAGCTCGTGCCGGCCCGTGAGGACCTGCTCGGTGGCCCGAGGCTGTTGTTCATCGGGCGGCTCTCGCCACGCAAGGGACCGCAGGTGGCGCTGGCGGCTCTGGCTGAGCTGGCCCGCCGCGGGCATGAGGCGCACCTGGTGTTGCTCGGCTCGGTCTTTCGTGGCTACGAGTGGTTCGAGACCGACTTGCGGACGACCGTGCAGACCCAGGGTCTGAGCGATCGGGTCCGATTCGCAGGCTTCGAGCAGGACGTCTGGCCGCTGATCGCCGACTCCGACATCGTGCTGGTGCCCTCCGTGGCCGACGAGCCCTTCGGCAACACCGCGGTCGAAGCGGTGCTAGCGGCCCGTCCGCTGCTCGTCAGCGCGACCAGCGGGCTGATGGAGGCGGCGGCCGGCTATACCTCCGCGCGCGCCCTGGACCCCGCTGCGCCGGCGAGTTGGGCCGACGCCGTGGAGGCGATGGTCGCGGACTGGTCCGCATTGCGCGGGGCCGCCCTGGCCGACGCGGCCGTGGCCGAGGAACGGCATTCGCTCAAGCGCTACCGGGACGAGCTCAACCGCGTCCTGCTCGCCGACGACCAGACCTGGCAGAGCGGGCGGCAGACGTGAGCGAGCTCGTGCCCGAGCGGCTGACCATCGCGGTGCTGACCTACCGCCGCGAGCAGGACATCGCCGAGGCCTTGCCGCTGCTGCTGGCTCAGGCCGAGGACGTCAGCCACGACCCGGACCTCGGTGTGATCGCCCAGGTGCTCGTCGTCGACAACGATCCGCTGGCCAGCGCACGAGAGGCCGTCGGCGAGTTCGCTTCGCACCGACTCCGTTACGTCTGCGAGCCGCTGCCGGGTATCGCCAACGCTCGCAACCGGGCCCTGGCCGAAGCCGCCGATGCGCGGTTCCTGGTCTTCATCGACGATGACGAACGCCCGCACGAGCACTGGCTGGCCCGGTTGCTGAAGACGCGTGCCGAGGCCGGTGCGGCGGTCGTCGCCGGGGCCGTCGAGTCGGAGTTCGACGCACCGCTGCCGCCGTGGATCGCCGCGGGCGACTTCTTCCGCCGCCGCCGACTTCCCACCGGCACTGCCATCCACGTCGCGGCGACCAACAACCTCCTGCTCGACCTGGATGTGGTGCGCGCCGCCGGGCTGGACTTCGACGTCGATTTCGGGCTGAGCGGGGGCGAGGACACGCTGTTCACGCGCACGCTCGCCGCACGCGGTGAGCGCATGGTGTGGTGCAACGAGGCTCTCGTGACCGACCGGGTCCCCGTGGAACGGTTGACGCGTCATTGGGTGCTGGCGCGCGCGTTCAGTAGTGGGAACTCGGTGACCCGGGTCGCGCTGCGCCTGGCCGAGGGCCCTCGGCAACGCTGGCAGGCTCGGCTGCGGGGTCTGGGGCTCGGTTTGCCGCGGACCGTCGCCGGTATCGCGCAGGCCGGTCTCGGCTACGCGTTGCGCTCGCCGCGCCACCAGGCCCGCGGGCTCAGAACGGCAGCGCGTGGCGCGGGCATGGTCATGGGCAGCGTCGGGCATGTTTATCAGGAATACCGGCGCGAGGACGGCTCTCCGCGGGAAACGGGACACGGGAAGAGGACGACCGCGGCATGAAGGTTCTGGTCTTGTGGGGTGAGGCGAACTCCTCCAACCTCGGGGTGCAGGCGCTGGGCGCGGGAACGGCGGCGCTGGTGCGCCGGGTGTGGCCCGAGGCCGACGTGCGCTTCCAGAGCTATGGCCCCGGCGACGCGCCCAGCCGGATCGGCGACCCCAAGCGGCTGGCCAGGGCCTACCTCGATCGCAACAGCGAGCTACGTGACTGGATGCGCACCTTCGATCTGGTCGTCGACACCCGTGCCGGTGACAGTTTCGCCGAGATCTACGGCCTGCACCGGCTGACGACCATGACCGCCGCGACGGAATTCGCCCACCGCATGAAGGTGCCCGTCGTGATCGGGCCCCAGACCATCGGACCGTTCTCCAGCCGACGCGGCCGACTGCTGGCCAGGCGATCGTTGAAGACCGCGTCCGCCGTGCTCACCCGCGATCAACTCAGTTACGACTGCGCCGTCGAATTGGGCCGGCGTCCCGACGCGCTGACCACCGATGTCGTCTTCGCCGTGGACGTGCCGGTGGCCGATCGCACGCGCGATGTCCTGTTCAACGTCTCCGGCCTGCTCTGGCAGGACAACCCGCACGTTGACGCCGCGGCCTACCGCCGGACGGTCATCGAGCTCTGCCGGGAGCTGACCAGCGCCGGGCGCCGGATCTCCCTGCTGGCCCACGTGCTGGCCTCGGAGGTCGCCGACAACGACATCCCCGCCATCGAGGCGGTGCGGGCGGAACTGGACCACGACCTCGAGGTGCTCGTCCCGCAATCGCTGTCCGACGTCCGGAGCATGCTGGCGACCGGCAACGTCGTCATCGGGTCCCGGATGCATGCTTGTCTCAACGGCATCTCGGTCGGCACGCCGGCCGTCCCGTTGGCCTATTCGCGCAAGTTCAAACCGCTGCTGGACGGTATCGGGTGGGACAACACCGTCGATCTGCGCACGGACCCCGATCCCGCGACGGCCGTACTGGCCGCACTGGACGCTCCCGACCTGGACAAGCGCGCGGACCTGGCTCGCGAGCGGGCTCAAGAATTGCTAGGACGGGCCGAGGAATGTCTGAAGTCGGTTCGCTGACCGCCCCGCCGGACAAGCTCGGCCGCCGCACCGCGCGCGGCGCGCTGGTCACCCTCGGCGGGCAACTGTCGCAGGTTCTGCTGCAGATGACCGCGGTCATCGCACTGGCCCGGCTGCTCAGTCCGCACGACTACGGCCTGTACGCCATGGTGTTGGTGATCGCCGGGATCGGTGAGATCTTCCGCGACTTCGGTCTGTCCTCGGCCGCGATCCAGGCCAAGCAGCTCTCCGACGCCGAGCGCAGCAACCTGTTCTGGATCAACGCCGGTATCGGTGCGCTGCTCACCGCGATCGTTTTTCTCAGCGCGCCGCTGGTCGCCGCGCTGTTCTCCGAGCACCAGCTGGTCCCGATCGCCCGGGTGCTGTCGGTGATCTTCCTGATCAACGGGTGCACCACCCAGTTACGGGCCAACCTCAACCGGAACATGCGCTTTGGAATGCTCACCGTGGCCGACCTGGCCGCCCAGGTCGTCAACGTCACGGTAGCCATCACGTGCGCCGCCCTCGGCGCGCACTACTGGGCGCTCGTGGGATCGCAGATCGCTCAGGTCGCGACCGTTCTGGTGCTGGTGACGATCTTCGGCCGGTGGATTCCCGGCGGCTACACCCGGGGCATCCCGATGGGCCGCTTCCTGCGCTTCGGCGGCAATTTCGTCGCGACCCAGCTGGTGAACTACGTCAGCAACAACGTCGACTCGCTCACGATCGGGTTGCGGTTCGGCACGACCCCACTGGGCATCTACAACCGCGCCTTCCAGCTGCTGATGAATCCGCTCAACCAGTTCCGTACTCCGGCGACGACGGTGGCGCTCCCGGTCCTGTCGCGTCTGCAGGACGACCCGGTGCGCGCCGGCGATTACATCCGTCGGGGCCAGATCGCCTTCGGCTACACAGTCGTGGCCGGACTGGCCTTCGTCGTGGGTGCGGCCGCTCCGCTGGTCGACTTCCTGCTGGGCAGCAAGTGGCACGAGGTCCCGACGATCCTCGCCCTGCTGGCGGTCGCGGGAGCTTTCCAGATGTTGTCCTTCGTCGGGTACTGGATCTATCTCAGCCGCGGGCTGACCCGGGACCTGTTCCGCTACACGCTGATCTCCTTCGCCATCAAGGTCACCTGCATCCTCGTGGGCAGCACCTGGGGCCTGAAGGGGGTCGCGGCGGGATACGCCATCGCCCCGGCGATCTCCTGGCCGATCTCTTTGTGGTGGCTCAGCAGCCGTACCCCCATACCGACCAGAGCGCTGCTGGTCGGAGCCGGCCGAATCCTGACCTGCGCCGGTGCCGCCGCGCTTGCCACCTTCCTCGCCTCATCGATGCTGGCCCATTCGGCCGACCTGCTGCGCCTTGTCGCGGGATTGCTGGCCTGTATCGCCGTCTATGCGCTCGCCGCGGTCGTGAAGCCGGTACGGGCCGACCTGGCCACCGTTGTCGAATTCGGGAAGAAGGTCTTTTCGTGACGCGCGACCGGAGCACGGACGATGTCGCGACGGCGATCGCCGAGGTCGTGGCCAACGGCAACTGCTCTGGCTGCGGCGGCTGTGCCGCCCTGTTCCCCGAGGTCCGGATGGCCGAGGACGACCGGGGCTTCCAGCGTCCGGTCGTGAGCGCGGCCCCGCGCACACCAGAGGCGGTCGCGCGTTTCCGGCGCGTCTGCCCGGGCGCCGCCGTGATCGCCGAACCACGGGCCGGACGGAAACACGACGACACCGTGGGCGATTACGTCTCGGTGTGGGCAGCGTGGTCGACCGATGACGCACTGCGCTTCGCGGGCAGCAGCGGCGGTGTGATCAGCGCGCTCAACGCCTGGCTCCTCGAGACGAACCAGCAGGCAGCGGTGGTCGGAGCGGCCGCCGATCCGCAGCGACCGGTGACGACATCGGTGTCGATCCAGCGCAGCTACGACGACGTGCTGCGCGCGGCCGGATCCCGCTACGCCCCGGTGGCGATGACCGAAGCGTTCGACGCCGATCAAGCCGGGAGCGTCTTCGTGGGCAAGCCGTGCGAGACCTACGCCGCGCGCCAGCTGTCCCGCGTCCGGGCCGAGGACACGGGCGCACGTTCGGACGGGCAACCGCCGCCCCTGCTGCTGTCCTTCTTCTGCGCGGGCACACCCTCTCAGCACGCCACCCGGTCGCTGGTCGCCACTCTCGGCGTCGACCCCGAGACGGTCACCTCGCTGCGTTACCGGGGCAACGGCTGGCCGGGTCGGTTCGCGGTGGCCGACGCCTCCGGTGCACAGGCCGCGATCAGCTACGACGAGTCCTGGGGCAAACATCTGGGTCGGCAGATCCAGTCTCGCTGCCGAATCTGCCCGGACGGAACCGGTGGGCACGCCGACATCGCGGTCGGTGACTACTGGGAGACCGACGCCAGCGGCTACCCGGTCTTCGACGACGCGCCCGGAACTTCGGTGGCGATCGCCCGCACGCAACGGGGCCACGACCTGCTGCTGGCCGCCCAGCAGGCAGGGGTGCTGGCGTTGCAAGAGATCACCGCGGCCAGTGTGGCCGCCATCCAGCCACTGCAGACCGTTCGTCGCGCAACCCTGCTGGGACGGGTGATCGGGCGACGGCTCGGGGGATATCGGGTGCCGCGGTATCGCGGTTATCAGTTGCTGTCGCTGGGATTTCGCAATCCCCGGCGTTCTATCGAGTTCCTCCGTGGGACGCGGCATCGGGCGCGGACGGAGCGTCGGTGACCTCCCGGCGGCGCGAGGTTAAGCACAGTCGCAGCGCCTGGCGATAGGCGAGCAGGTGCGCCGAGCCGGACCGGTCCCAGTCACGGGCCCCCAGATCGGGACGGCCCTCCAGGCCGCTGACTGCCTTCAGCGCGGTGTGCAGATCCGCCGTCGTCAACTCGCCGGCGAACCGCTGAACCCAACCGTCGCCCACCTCCGCGGCGAGCAGCCGGTTGACCTCGTTGTCCACGATCAGCACGGGACGATCCAGTGACAGTGCCATCAGCGCGCCTCCGGAGTTGTGCATCAGGGGCGCCGGGTAAACCACCAGGGCCGCCTCTCCGATCACGGCGACCAGCTCGGCGTCGCTGAGAAAGCGGAATCGAAGCTCCACCCTCGGATCGTCGGCCGCGGACTGGCGCAATTCGAGCTCGAGCTCAGCCGAGGAAGGGCGGCCGGCGACCACCAGGCTCTGCCCACCGTCGGCGCCCGCGCCCGCATCGGCGCCGGCTCCGGCCAGACCGCGGAACGCCGTGACGAGGTGCTCAACGCCCTTGTAGCGTCGGATCAAACCGACGAAGGCCACCCGCCCGGGCGTGGAGGCCGGCTCGCGCTGTTCGGCGAACCAATCCCGGTAGTGACCGTGCGGGATCATGACGGCCGCCTGGTCGGCTCGCAGCGGGCTCACCGGGTTGAGGGTGATCCACAGGGTGGTCCAGCGCTCGGCCCAGCGCAGCAGAGCGGTCTCTCGTCGGGAGATCCCCGTGGGCAGGTCGACATTGTGCAACGTTCTGACCAACGGCGTCCGGGTGATTCGCAAGCGCAACAGCAGCAGGACGAACAGGACCTGCCGGACCACCATCTTCGCGGGGCTCTGGCCCGAGACGAGAATCTCCGGCCAGTGAACGTGGAACAGGTCGTAGCGCCCGAGCAACGCACGGCGCCAGGTGAAGGTCTCGACCGTGAGCTCCCCGGTAGCGGTGAGGGATTGGGCCAGCATGATCAGGTAGGGGTTCGTGGTCGGTCGTGGGGTGGGAAAGGACTGCAGCACCACCAGCCGCGGCTCGCCCCGGTCCGGAGACCGCTGGATCCGTTCGGTCATGGCCTCCCTTTCCGTTCGTATCGTTCGTATCCGTTCGGCGCGGCGGAGGCCCCGAAGTGGGCCGTCGCGTCGCGTTCGCTGTACTCAATTCGATCATGCCGTGAGCAGCGGCTCGATACGCTGTGGTTTCGAACTCGGGGAGTGTGCATGCCGAACCTGCTCAAGACAGTCAAGCGCGCGATCGGATCGCGTCGCTCGGAAATCGAGCTCGCACTGCTCTCGGTGGTCGGGATGGTGCCCGTGCATCGCTTCCGGGTGGCCGTGCTGAGGCTTTTCGGCGCCGCGGTCGACCCGCTCGCCATCGTCTCGCACGGGTTTCAGGTCCGCGGCCCGGCCCGGCTGATCATCGGGCCGCGCGCCAATATCGGCGAGAACGCGGTCCTCGACGCACGCGGCGGTCTGACGATCGGGCACGACGTCAACTTGTCCTCCCAAGTGCACATCTGGACGGCGCAGCACGCCTGGAACTCACCGGACTTCGACTACATCAAGAAGGCGGTCACGATCGGCGACCGGGCCTGGATCGGGCCCCGGGTGACGGTGCTGCCCGGTGCCGTCATCGGCTCGGGCGCCGTGATCGCCGCCGGTGCGGTCGTCAGTGGTGTGGTCGAGGAGTTCTCGCTCTATGCCGGGGTCCCGGCCAGGAAGATTGCCGAACGAACCCGAGAGCTCCGTTACGAGCTGCCGAGCCCGGCGGCCAAGTCGCTGTGGTGGTGACCGGTTCAGCCAGACTCCTTGGCCGGCGCGGTCAACCGCACCACAACCTCGACCGCTTCCTGCACCTCGAGAATCCGGTCCCGGACGACCGACAGCGGGCGGTCGACCGGGTCGGCGATGTCGTCGGAGTCGGGGCCTCGGTCGACCCGGCCGCGTAGCGCCGCGACGGCCTGCACCCGGGCGGCCAGGTCGGCGGGCAGTGCCGCTACCGGAACGGCGCGGCCCAGGCGGGCGAACTCCCGCAGTGTGAACGCGCGCCGCAGTAGGCGGGGGTGCTCGGCGATGATCTGATCGCGGTGCTGGGTCTCGGCGGTGAGGATCAGGTCTGCGGACTGGGCGATCGCCGGGGTGAGCTGGCGCGCCACGTGGCCGGTGGCGGAGACGTGAAGCTCGGCCAGGACCGAGGCAGTCTCGGGCGCTATCGGATACCCCACCATCGCGCGCGTGCCGGCGCTGCTGACTCGGGGCGCTCGAGCGGATCCACTCGCGGCTTCCATCCGGGCGCGGAAGATCGCCTCGGCGGCGGCGGATCGGTGGATGTTGCCGGTGCAGACGAACAGGATCAACGGTGGCGCTCCCGGCTCATGGACGACAGGCTAACAACGCACGGTGACACAAGCGTTACCAGATCGAGGGCAGGTGGGTGATTTGATCCGGCAGAATGAAGCCGTGGTGAAATTCCTACGGTGCCAGATCGCCGGCCGGGCGCGTCCGGCGGCACCGGCGTCCCCGAGCTCACGGCGATACCCGTGACCACCAGTCGAGCCGCCGCGGTCCCCGTCGCCCGTGGTTTGTCGCAGACCCCCTTCCGGCCCCGCCGGGTGGCGCGTCGGCTGAACGGGTCGGCCGACGGCCTGCACAAGCTGCTCGCCCTCGGCCTGGCCATGTTCTTCTTCTACGCCCTGTTCCTGTCCCACCTGCATCGGGTCATCACCCCGATGCTGTTCTTCCTCTTTCTCATCTGGTGGCGGTTGAGCTACGAGTCGGCTCGCCCGGGCCAGTCCCTCAAGGGCCGCGTCGCGGTGATGGCGATCTACTTCGGGGTCGTCCTGGAGGCCGGCCGGCTCATCGCGCCCGCACAGGGCTTCCAGGCCGGCATCGTCTTCGAGCGCCTGGTCGCGCTGTTCCCATTGTCCGCGGTCGTGGGCTGGCAGCTCGTGCGCACCGGCCGCTACCGCCTCTACTGCCGGGTCCTGCTCGTCGTCGCCCTGCTCACGGTGCCCTTGGCCCTGTACGAGTACGCCTCGGGAACCTCACTGCTCAATACGAACCACCTGCAGTACGTACGCAACTCGCAGACGCGGGCGATCGTCGGGGCCGATCACCCGCTGGTGCTGGCCACGCTGTTTCTGGCCCTCATACCGATCGCCCGGTATGCCCTCGACCGGTTCCAGCGCGTTGCCTGTGTCGTGCTCTTCCTCGGCATCGTCGCGACCGGGAGCAACGGTCCCAGCGGCATCGGGCTGTTCGTGCTGGTCGTCTGCCTCTTTCCGCTGGCCGCCCGGATCGTATTGTCGAATCGGGTGTTCTTCACGACGCTGTTCGCGGCGATCGTGTTCTACATCTGGTTCGGCGTGACCTACCTGTGGAGCACCGAGCTGCCCGGCACGGACACGACCGCGGTCAGCAACCAGTACCGCTCCGCCCTCTATTACCTGTTGCCCCAGATCATCCACGCACGACCGTTCGGCTACGGCCTCGGCGGCATCCCGGCGCAGACCTGGTACTTCTCCACGGAGGTCTCCGGACTACTCGACGTCTCGGTGACGGTCGATTCCGACGTCGTCTACGCGGCGGCCCAGTTCGGCGTCATAGCCTTGGGCTTGTATGCGTTCTTCTGCTGGATGGCGATCACCGCGATACCGCAACATCACGCGATCGGACTGTCGTCTATCTCGGTGAGCCTGGCGGGCTTCTTCCTCGCTCTGCACGCGTGGGAGTCGTTGGGTAGCTTCTGGTTGCTCGGGATCGGCGCGTGCGCGGCCGTAATGCGTTCGGACGATCCGGCGCTGTCCTGGCAGGGGCTCTACTCGCGCCAGCGGGTCGACCCGGGCCCGGGGGAGGACAATCGGAGCGCACCGGAGCAGCGCGCTCGTGACAAGCGTGAGCGTGTGACCGACCTCGGCGCCGACCGAGTGTGATCAAAGAGTAAATTTTCTGTATGCTATCCCGACAGCGTTTTCTGGGGGCGAAGTGAGCACGAGCAAATTCCTGACCATCCTGCGTCAGCGGTGGCCCATCGTCGTGCTCTGCGTCATCCTCGGTGCCGGACTGTCGGCGGCCGACATTGCACGTTCGACCAAGGTCTACTCCGCGGGTGTCGAGATTTTTGTGGCGACCTCAGGTGCCGGCGACGTCAATCAGCTCAACTCGGCCAACACCTTCATCCAGGCTCGGGTGCAGTCCTACGTCAACGTCTCGACGAGCCCCGCCGTTACCGGCCCGGTCCGCAAGAAGCTCAACCTCGCGCTCACCGACAGCGAGCTCGCATCCAAGATCTCGGCCAGCGCACCGCTGAACAAGGTCCTGATCGACATTCACGTCCACGACGCCTCGCCGGCGCGGGCGGCGCTGATCGCCAACGCAGTGGGGGAGCAGTTCATCGGCGCGGTGCAGGACATCGAGTCGGTCACCTCCTCCACGAGTTCGAAGGTCACGACGCAGTCCCCGGTGAAGCTGACGGTCATCCATCCGGCGCAGACGCCGCAGGCGCCGATCGCGCCGCGAAAGAAGGTCATCCTGGGCCTCGGTCTGCTGGCTGGGCTGCTGGTGGGCGTGGGTTACGTGGTGGCGCGCGAGCGTTTGGACACCCGACTGCGGTCGACGACCGACGTCGAGGACCTGTCGGGGCTTCCGGTGCTCGGCGTGGTGCCGATCGATCGGGCGGCCAACTCGCAGCCGATCGCCTTCCGCGCCGACGGGTACTCCCGCCGCGGCGAGGCGTTCCGCCAGCTGCGCACCAACCTCCAGTTCGTCGGGGTCGACTCCCCGCCCCGCATCATCTCGGTCACCAGCGCCTCGTCCGCCGACGGTAAGACCTCGGTCGCGATCAACCTGGCCGCAAGCCTCTCCGAGGCGGGTAAGACCGTCTGTCTGATCGAAACCGACCTGCGACGGCCCACGATCGGCAAGATCCTCGGTCTGCCTTCCACCGCCGGTCTCACCTCGGTTCTGGTCGGAAACGCCGACCTCGACGACGTGCTGCAGGACCTGGGCTCTGGTTTCTTCGTCGTGACCTCAGGTGCGTTGCCGCCGAATCCGTCGGAGTTGCTGGCTTCCAACCACTTCGCGTCCCTGATCAACGAGGTGGCCGAGCGGTTCGACTACGTCATCTGCGACTCCGCCCCACTGCTGCCGGTGGCAGACGGATCCGAGGTCGCCTCGAGCATGCAGGCGACGCTGCTCGTCGTTCGCGCGGGCAAGACGAATCAGGCGTTCCTGACCGAGTCGGTTGAACGGCTGAGCCGCGTCGGCGCCGTTATCGCCGGAATCGTGTTCAACATGGTCCAGCCGCCGCGCGGGGCCCAGAAGTACGAGTACTACCGCAACCCTGAGGCAGCACGCGTGGAAGCGGGCGCGCACGAGCCGAAGTCCGGCCGGCGCGAGGCCGCTGAGGACCGTCCCCGCTCCGGCAAGGGTGGTCCGGGGTCGGCGGGGGTCGTGGACGTCGCCAGCGCGCAGGCCGCGACGACCGCCAGAGGTGACGTAGCCTCGCCCGCTAGCGCGGCTGAGCCGCGCCAGCGCGCCGTAGACGTCCCGGATTCTGAGTCCGCGGCTGTGCACGACCGCCGCGCCGACGACGAGCGGCGGGCCGCCGAGCGACGCGCGGCCGGACGACCCACCCCGGACCGTCGAGGTTCCGGTCGCCGGAACGAACGTTCGCAGAGTGACACCGACATCGCCGTCGGTACCGCCGCCGACGCTGACGCCACCGCGGTGCAGGCTGTCGTTCCCGGCGTTCGGGCGAGCGACCAGACCGACGTACACGAGCGGATCGCCGACGTACCGCCCACCGCTGGGCCTGCCGACGAGATCACGCAGCGCAACCGTTCCGCGGCCCAAACCGGGCGCTGAGGCTTCCCCGGCACCTGCCGCGGGCCCGTTCCTGGGTGTCGGCGCGCCGTAATACCTACTCTCGACGTGATCTACGTCGCATTTTCTTGCGCGCCCGGGCGCTTTTGCGAGAAAGCGAACGGCATTCTTACGCCTGCGCTGACCTTGGCTTCACCTTTGACTTCATGGGCCGCGAACATTTGTTTTCCCCGTATTTCCTGAGCCTGGCGTGTTGCCGCCTCGGAGAGCCCCATACTGGACATATGGCCTATACAGGGCACGATTTAACCCAGGTTTAAGCTACCTAACGTAACAAGCTCGTTACTGTCAGCTATTGCTCCGGCCCGGCTACCGCTGGTAACGTTCCGCCAGTCACCTTTACCGGACCGTGATCCGCGAATGCAGGAGCCAATTTCCACATGAAGCACAGGTACCCCGAATCGACCGCCGCTGCCAGTGCAAGGCACCGGGTCGACCGCGCCCCTCGGAAGCTTCCGACGCCGGTTATTGCTGGCCTTGCCGTTGCTGCGATCGCTATTCCGTCGGGTGCGGTTGCCGCCGTGACGGCCGGGGGATCAGATTCCGGAACGATCACGACGCACGTCATCGCGAAGGACACTTTCAATCGGTCGGTGTCCTCCGGCTTCGGTACCGCAGATCTCGGTGGGATATACACGAATCCGAATCCTGCAAATTCCGGGACTTACGTATCGGCAGGTAAGGCGATTATCGGAGGCCTGCAGCCCGGCAAATCGTTCGGCGCCTGGTTGCCCGGCGCGTCGGCCAAGGACGAACTCAGCCAGATCGACCTCACGCTGCCTACGATCGACAGCCAGAAATCAGGTCTGTACGTCGCTCTGGAGACCCGTCACCAGAGTGATGGCCGCGCGTACCGCGGCAAGATCTACATCGACGCCAACGGCAAGGCCGCGCTGAACATCTCACGCACCGCAACCGGCAGCACCGAGACCGGACTCGGCGACGCCGCGCTTCCGTTCGCGGTGCGCTCCGGTGAAACCCTCACCGTGCAGACGCAGGTCGTGGGCACGAACCCGACCCGGGTCTCTGTTCGGGCCTTCCCGGCGGGGACGACGGCACCTGCCTGGCAGCTCGGAGTTTCCGACGCGTCGACCGCTCAGGTGACCGCGGCGGGCAGCGTCGGCGAGTGGGGCCACATGTCCACCGCCGGGACCAGCCGCCCGTTCGCGCTCAGCGCCTTCCAGGCCTGGGAGCTCGGTACCGCCCCGGTGACCACGCCGCCGACCAGCAGCGCGGCCCCCAGCACCAGCGCGGCGACGAGCAGTGCCGCCCCGAGCACCAGCGCAACCAAGACCACTGCCCCGAGCACGACCAAGGCGAGTTCTACGGCCCCCAGCACGACCTCACCGGCCCCGACCAGCACCCCGCCGGTCACTCCGCCGTCGTCCGGCTCGGTTGGCTCGGTGGCCGTCGGCGCAGCGCAGTACGCCGTCCCCTCAGGTGCGGTGTTCGTCTCGCCCTCGGGTAGCGACTCCGCCGCGGGCAGCCAGTCGGCTCCGTTGCGCACCGTTCAGGCCGCTGTCAACAAGGCAGCCGCCGGCGGCACCGTCGTGGTCCGGGCCGGCACCTATCACGAGACGGTGAGCATCACGAAGGCGAACCTCACGGTCCAGGCCTACCCCGGCGAGGCGGTTTGGTTCGACGGTTCGAGCGTGGTCTCCGGTTGGACGAAGAGTGGCTCGTCCTGGGTCCACAGCGGCTGGACCAACGAGTTCGATCACTCCGCAAGCTTCACCACCGGCAAGAACGATGCCTCGTTCATCGACCCGGCCTACCCGCTGGCGGCCTGGCCCGACCAGACGTTCGTCAACGGCACCGAGCTCGACCAGGTGTCCAAGGCCAACGCCGCCGGTACGTTCGCGGTCGACTACAGCGCCAACACCCTGACGCTCGGATCCGACCCGGCTGGTAAGGAGGTCCGCTCCAGCGACCTCGCCAAGGCGTTCCTGGTCACCGGCAACGGCGTCACGCTGCAGGGCTTCGGCGTTCGCCGCTACGGCACCCCGGTGCCGATGATGGGCGCGATCCTGCTCTACGGCGGGTCCGACACTGCTCGCAACCTGGTCGTGAGCGACAACGCCTCGCAGTCGCTGAGCCTGATGAAGGCCAACAACAAGGTCGATCACCTCAGCATCAGCGACAGCGGCATGACCGGTATCCACGGCAATGAGGCCGACAACACGCTGATCTCGAACACCTACATCACCGGCAGCAACCGCGAGCACTTCAAGCGCTCGCCGACCTGCGGCGGTATCAAGATCACCCGTTCGGTCGGGATCACGATCGTCAACAACAGCACGGTCGACAACAACTCGACCGGTATCTGGCTGGACGAGTCGGTGCGTAACTTCACGATCGCCAACAACACCAGCACGGGTAACACCAAGGGCATGACGCTGGAGCTGTCGGACACCGGCATCGTCGCCAACAACAAGGTCGTCGGTGGCGAGTACGGGATCCTGATCATGGACACCGGCAACGTGCGGGTCTTCAACAACTCGGTCAAGGCGGCGACCTCACGCGAAATCGCCTTCATCCAGGACGCTCGTCGCCAGGCTGCCTCCGGTGCCGTCGGCCGTGACCCGCGGATGCCGGTTCCGGACCCGTCCTGCCCGTGGCTGCTTCGCAACATCACGCTGGCCAACAACGTGCTCGACACCACCGGCACCTACCAGCTGATGGTTCAGGACCAGCAGACGAACATCCCGGCGGACAAGATGAACCTGTCCATCAACGGCAACCTGTTCACCGCTCGCTCGGGTAACTCGGCGATGCCGGTGGCGTGGGGCCAGTCGGACAACCGCACGATGACGATGTACCCGGTCGTGTCGGACTTCGACTCCGCCAAGGGGATGAAGAACCTGCAGACCGCCGCCAGCTCGGCAGCCAAGAAGGCGTCCGTCAGCTCGATCGACGCCTCCGCGGTGCCGCTGCCGGCCGACGTCGCGAAGGTGATCGGTGTGCCCACCGGAACCAAGAAGATCGGGACGTTTAACTAGCCCGAAACCGACTGTTACCGCAGGGCCGCGACATTGTCGCGGCCCTGCGGTATTGTTGTGTGGTCGGCGTAAGAACCTGCCGTGCGGCGTGAGTCGTGCGTCACTGTCGCGTATCAGAGCTTCTGATCGGGCGTCACTTCACCGGCACACACCAATACGGGGGTTCTGGTGACACAGCACGATTCCAACCACGAGTTCGACGGCGGGCGCAAACGCGACGGGACTCTGAAGGTCGGGTACGCACCCGGCGTCTACGACATGTTCCATGTCGGGCATCTCAACATCCTGCGCAACGGCCGGCTGGCCTGTGACTACCTCATCGCCGGGGTCGTGTCCGACGAGCTGGCCGAGCGGGTCAAGGGCAAGCGCCCGGTGGTCCCGTTGGTCGAGCGGCTGGAGATCGTCAGTCACGTCCGTTTCGTGGATGAGGCCGTGGCCGAGGACGTGCCGAGCAAGCTCGAGATGTGGGAACGCCTCAGATTCGACGTCATCATCAAGGGTGACGACTGGCGAGGCACACCCAAGGGCGACAAGCTGGAGAAGGACTTCGCCGAGGTGGGCGTCGAGGTCTTCTATCTGCCCTACACGGTGCAGACCTCCTCGACGATGCTTCGCCAGGCGCTGCACCGTGAGATCGCCCGTTCCTCCTGATCGCCTCGGCGGTCAACTCAGCGGGCTGATGCGCAGGTTGCGGAACGAAGCCGAGGAATTGGGCTGGTAGTCCTCTCGGCCGATGTGGAGATACCCACCTCGAAAACGGGAGTCGGCCGCGCTCACGGTGTGCGTCGCGCCGTCCGAGCGCGTCCAGGTGATCTGGTCGGGGCGTACCTCGAGTCGGAACGACATCCACTCACCGGCCTGGACCGCGCTCGTCCACACAGGTGTCGCGAGCTGCGTCGGGGCGGGATTGCCGCCCTCGTGGCTGAACAGGCCGAGCAGCCCGTTGGCCTGGATGATCGCGGAGTACCCGTCGGTGTCGCCGAGTTGATACTCGTAGTAGCGATCGTCGGAATGGCCGAAAACGAGGGCCAGATGCTGGCTGAGGACGTCGGGCAACACGTTCCACCGCGCCTGCAGGTCGACGCGGTACCCGCCCGAGCTCTGGGCCAGCGGTGCGAGCTGGCCCAGGCAGAGGAAGTGCTGGTTGTCGGGCACCGCAAGCGTGAGGGTCCCGTCGCTGGCCCAGTCCGGCGCCCACTTGGGCACCGCCGGTCCACGGGTGAGTTCGCCCGACTCGATCGCCCGTCCCGCCCAGCCGACCTGCGAGGCGAGCGCTCCCTGCGTCGAGACGTAGTGGTAACTCGAGGTCACCACGCCGTGAACGCCCAGATCGAAGAAGTACGCCGCCTCCGAACGCCGATGCACCGGGTAGACCCACACCGGGACCTTCGTGGCCACGGCGGTCCGAACCAGGTCCGCGCTGAGGGGCCCGGACTGCTGCTGGCTGGTCGTCGGGATGACCAGGACGTCGCGGTCCGGATCCAGGCCGCGGGCGACCTTGCCGATGAGGGCGGCCGAGACATCGCTGTCGGCGAGGTAGCTGAAGATTCCGTAGCCGGCCTTCTTGGCCTTGGCGATCACGCCGGAGGTGTGAAAGGCCTTGACCATGACCGAGTCCTGAAGCCCGTGGGCCTTGACCATCGCCATCATGGCGGGATAGTCGGCGTCGCGCTTGGCCTCGACGAGCAGGATCGCCTTGTTCCCATAGCGTTTGAGCACCTCGGAGAAGAGCGGAACCGCAGGCAACGGCTCCGCCAGCCAGCGGGCTCCGAGCTGAGGTTGGCGGATGCCGATCCTGGACAGCACGGACGACGGCTGATCGTGGATCTGGCCGGTCCAGTTCGTCGTCCGGTCGTAGGTCAGGTCATGCATGCAGACGAGCACGCCGTCGGAGGTGGAGCTGGTGCTGATCTCCATCGCCGGCGCTCCCCAGGCGATCGCCGCGTCGTAGGCCGGGTAGGAGTGTTCGGGTAGGACGTCGCCGGAGCCGCGGTGAGCGATGAAGTAGCGCTCGCCACGGGTGGACTGCCAGTGACGCACCCGTGCGCCCAAGCTCGGCAACGGTGGGCTGGTGTGCTCGCCCTCCCAGATCGCTCCGGCCAGCAGACCTCCGCCGATCGCAGCCGCCCCGCCGGCCAGCAGCGTGCGACGTGAGATCGCGCGGCGGTTCGGTTCGACGGGCGTGGGCATATCTCATGATGCCCGGCGCCCTTGCCGTCACCGGCGACCGGGGTGACCGGATGACCGCTCACGGGTAGCGGCCGGATAGGTACGTGGCAGGCGTGACTGCACAGGCTTGGGACTAACTCACGATTGCTGCTGTCGTTGAGACGAGGCGAGTGATCCTTGCCGCGGACAGGCGTTTGGAGAGACGATCAACCCGCCGACCGGAAAGATGCTCCGGCGCGGCAGTTGAAGCACGAACCCACGGGGGGGCCGTGAAAAGTCGATATCTGCTTGCCGGTTTAGTCGCAACCGTACCGGTGTTGATGCTCGCCGGTGCGCCGCCGGCGTTGGCCGCGGGGACCGTGCCGCCCACCACCGCTATCCAGCCCGCGATCCCCTTCGACCAGACGAACGGCGACATCCTCGCCGTCACCAAGGTCGTCGGCTCCGCCGTCCCGCTCATCGCCTTCGGCGGCAACTTCACCGCCGTGATCACACCTGACGGCCTCAGTCATGCCGCCACCAACTTCGCCGTAGTCGACGAGACCACCGGGACGGTCGTCTATGCCGGGAACGCGAACTCCTACGTCCGGACGATCTCCAGCTATGCGGGCGTCATCTACGTCGGCGGCGATTTCACGACGTTCGGGGGACTGGTGCGTAACCGGTTGGCTGCCCTGGGCACCACGTTCAGCGTGACTTCGTGGGCGCCGAGTTCGTCGGTGGAGATCTCAGCGGTCACGGCGACCTCTCGAGGCGTGTACTACGGCGGTGCAAGCGCCGGCATCCACCTGGCCAACTTCGCCACCGGCGCCGACATCTGGCAGCGGTACATCTCCGGCGGTCCGTGCAAGGTGATCTCCGAGTCGCCCGACGGAGCCTCGGTCTACATCGGCGGCCTGTTCGAGACCTACAACGGCCTGGCCCGGCATGGTCTGGCCAAGGCGAGCGCGGTCACGGGAGTGGTCGACCCCGCCTTCAACGCCAACTTCCGGGTCGACTCGGGAGTCGGAGTGCACGCCAGCTTCGACGGCGAGGAGGCCATCTCGCTGGCTTGGGACGGCGGCACCAAGCTGGTCGTCGGGGTGGGCGGTTACGGCGCGGACGAGATCCGCCAGCTCAATCCGCTGACCGGGGTGTCGAACTGGATGAAGTTCACGCCCGGCGACGTGCAGGGGACCGCGGTCGTGGGGGACACCTACATCGCCGGGTACCACCGGAATCAGGCCAACGCCAGCATTCCGTACCCGAACTTCGGGGCCCAGGTGGAAGCCACCAACGGCCAGCTCACCAGCTGGGACCCGCTGCTGACGGGCAACCAGGCCAATGCCGACCACGGCAACAACGGAATCCAGGCTGTCTACGCCGACCCGGTCGCGAAGAAGCTCTTCATCGCCGGCGCGTTTCTCAAGTACGGGACGGTCAGTCGGCAGTCGTTGATCGTCTTCCCCTACAGCTGACCAGGCCCGGCCAGCGCCCCGCTACCGCAGCAGCTCGGGGTGGATCAGCAGACCGGCGACTGGACGGCGACGGGAAGCGAAAGCACACCGGGTTGGCGAAGGATCTGTACCGGGCCGCGTCCGGGGTCGCCGCTGGTGACCACCGTGACCGTGGTCGTGGTGGCCCGTCGGAGTTCGACGGTCACGGTGAACACCGACAGGCCGTGTTCGCGTTGCGGAATCACCTGCAACTGTTGGCCGTTCACCACGACCGACACGATCCGGCTTCCGTTGGTGTAGTAGTAGTTGACCAGCAGCTTGTTGTCGCCGGGCTTGGTCGGATAGGGCGGCTTGTCGGCCCGGACGGTGACGTAGGCGGGCAGGCCTGATGCGGGGGCGTCATTGGTCAGCGTGAGCGTGGCGGTCGACGTGCCGTTGCTCGCGCAGGAGCTGCGCTGGTAGCGCATCGCCCGGCGCAGGTAGTAGTCGAGCTTCCCGCCGGCCGCGTTCACCGTCGTGAAGCCGGAGAACGGACGGCTGCCCGGCTCCAGCGTTCCGGAAAGACTCGTCTGGCGCAGAATGTTCTCGTCCCGGCTGTCCTTGGCCCAGACCAGCAGCCGGCCCTCACCCGAGGCGCGTCCGGCCGCGTGCACCAGCGCGGCCGACCCCGGTGCGCCCAGCAACCGGTCGGAGATGGCGCTGCTGATGTCGAGCAGGTAGTTCTTGCGCGCAGTCGTCTTGGGATAACGGGTGTAGAGCTGCTGCTGGGTCAGGGCAACGACGTTGTCGGCACTGACGTCGGACTTGTCCGGCAGGGTCGCCGGGCCGGTGACCTTGAGCAGGTAGGAGATGGCGGTCGGGTCGATGGCGACGGCACCGTCGATCTCCTGGCCGCTGTATTTGCGCCACATGGCTGCCCAGATCTGCGCGGCGTCCCGGAAGTCCGGACTGATCGTGCTGTTCGGGTAGGTGTCCCAGGGCGCGGATCCGCTGTAGCGCGCTGTGTATTCAGGTCCGAGATCGAGACCGGTCTTGACGTTGTAGAGCACCGTGTCGCTCTCGAAGCGGGTGAAGCTCAGCTTGCCGTTCTCGGCCGTGGCGATGGCGAACGCGCCGGGAATGCCCCCCAGGCCTCGGCTTTCGGCCTCGTTCTCCAAGCCGACGAAGTACCGTTTACGGCCCTCGGACCCGAGCATGTCGGGCAGGATCGAAGCCGCGCGGTTGAGTCCCGCGACCTGGGCACCCAGCGCCGCCAGGCTGTCGCCGTAGTGGTTGCGCGCCCGGTCCACCGCTGCCAGCCAGGTGTGGTGCGGCAGCGCGTTGACCTGCCGGGTGGTCGAGGTCATCGCCTCATCGGCCCGGTTGAGCACGGGGGCCACCCCAATGATCGGTTTGAGGTCGATCTGGCCTCGGTTGATGAGGTTGTTGAGGACCAGACCATTGGCCGAGCTGCTCAGCGGGGCCAGCACATCGCGGCCGACGGTGTCGGCGGAGGCGGTACAGCCGCGGACCGAGGCGATGGGCCGTCCGAGCCAGGGGATGTGCGCCGCGACCCACCACGCGGGCCCGGTGCTCAGTTGGTGTGCTCGGTGGGCGCGTTGAGCGACGATCCTGGCCGAGGCGGTCGCGCCGGCCACATCGCCTTGGGCGACCTGGCTACGCGTTTTCGTGGCCACGCGCTGCGCGTCGTCGAGTTGGTGCTTGGCCATGATGCCGGTGACCACCAACCAGACACCGCCCAGGACGAGCAGGGTCAGGACCGGGGCCCACAGCCATGGCGAAGCGAGGCTACGGATTCCCCGTAGCCTCGCCCCTCGTTGCTCAGCCGTGCCGACGACGGCCCTGCACCACGATGATCGAGCCACCGACGACCATGAGCGCGCCCAAGCCGGCGACGACGGTTACCTGGGTGCCCGTATAGGCGAGGCCGCTGTTGGAACTCTTCAGCGGCGTACTGGTCGACGCGGCGGCCGAAGCGGAGTCCGACGCGATGCCTGAAGCCGGAGCCGACGACGTGGTGGCATCGACAACCGTGTCAGTCGAGCAGGCAGCCGGAGCGGTGCTCGCGGCGACCGACGTGCCGGGCACGACGCTCGCGGCGCAGCTGTCGCTGGGCGGGTACGCGGTGGTGGCGAGTGCGGTCCCGGCCAGCGGTCCGAGCACGAGGGCGAGCGCGCCGCCCGCGACGGCACTGGCCAGGACGGTCTTTCGGCGACGCGATGGGCGCGGCGCGGACAAGTGAGTGATCATTGTTTCCCCCCGAAGTTCTGCACGCTCACCGTAACTCAATACACGCGGAACTCACAAGTGCTTCGCCCTTGTTTGTTTCATGAATTCACATCTTGCTACTCTCCGGGTTGGTGCGAATACGGAAAGTACGCAAGGGTCATCGATAATGACGAATATCACCATCTGTAGTTATTCAACTACACCCCGTGACAGAAGGTATACATCGAATTCTTCCGCCGGTCGAGCCTGCGGGTGACAACGCGGCTCGGGAATTCTGCCGCAGACGTTTGATCGAGGTGCTGACTGCGCGGCCGCAGCAGCCGTCAGGGTCCGGCCCGACGCCCTGAGCGGATCGCGAACGCGCACAGAGCGACGGCTGCCGCAGCCACCAGACCGATGATCGCGAGCAGCGTCGGCGTCGACAGGCCTCGGCTCTGGCCGATTGCGACGCCGAGCGGCGTGGGAGGTGGCGGCGGTTCCACGATGGAGGAGGGGCTGGCCGTCACCGACCCCGACGGCGCGGGAGACGGCGATGGTGATGGCTGGCCACCGGTCAGCAGCGCGCTGCAGGCGGTGCTGCGGTCAGCCGCGCGGATCACGGTCACGGGCGCGGATATGGCCTCACGCAACTGGAAAGTCCCGCTGACGTCAGCGTGAACGATGCCGATCGTGCGAAGCTCCGCGGTCACGGTGACCACGGCATCGGAGCCGAATCCGGTCCCCGTGATCTGCGCGCTGGCGCCGGAGTTGCCGATCCAGCTCGCGGCCAGCGCGCACGATTCGCGCGGCGGATAGGCCGGCGCGGCGCTGGCCGGAGCGCCCGTCGAGGTAGCCAGCACAGCGAAGAGCGCCACCGCGCCGAGCGTCGCCGAACGACGTCGCGTACGCCCGAACGCGCCGCGGACGTCTACGTCCGGCGGCGTGGAAAAGCTGTGCATCGAATCCCCCGATTTCTACATCGGAGGGTAAACGACGAAATGATTTTCTGACAACCGCTTGACATTGGACTGCGCCGCGCGTGATTGCCGTCACGGCCCGTTGGGCGATTTGACGGTGTTGCGCAGCTGTCGACGGAGATTGTCGTTGTGTTTCTGAGACATTCCTCCGGCACCGGTATCAATTCGTGCCTCCACGGCTCTTTACCCCGCGCTTATGTCGGTTACGATGTGTGGGATCAGTAAAGCTCGGGATAGCGGGGGCAACCTATGAGCACAGTTTCACGTTATTCGGCGACGGCGGCACGCCGGCCGCGGCGAGGCTTGGTGGCCCTGGTCGCCGCCGCCTTGACCGTCGGCGTGCTGAGCGTGGCCACCACGGCACCGGCGGTGGCCGACACCCTCCCGCCCAACGGCACGCCCGCCACCGTCAGCGATGACAGCCTTCCGGTCTGGCAGATCAACGGCGTCGTCTGGGCCCAGGTCGTCGTCGGCAACACCGTCTACGCCACGGGCAGCTTCACCTCGGCTCGACCGCCCGGCTCGACCGCGGGTAACAACGAGGTCGCTCGATCCAACCTGCTCGCCTACGACATCACCACCGGCAACCTGATCACGTCCTTCAATCACGCCCTCAACGCTCAGGGCCTGGCCATCGCGGCCTCGCCGGACGGCACCCGGCTCTACGTAGGTGGCGACTTCACCACCGTCGACGGCGTCTCGCACAGCCGGCTCGCCGCGTTCGACCTGAGCACCGGCGGCCTGGTCAACTCGTTCGCTCCATTGATGGGCACGACCGTGCGTGCCGTCGCAGCCACGAACACCACCGTCTATGCCGGCGGTGACTTCAGCGCCGTGGGCGGCGTCGCCCGGGCCAAGATCGCCGCCGTCGACACGAGCGGCGCGTTGACCACGTGGAATCCCGGTGCCGGAGCTCCGGTGACGGCCCTGGCGATGTCCCCCGATGGCACCAAGCTCATCGTCGGCGGTCGCTTCACCACCCTGGCCGGGGTGTCGCGCTACGGCCTCGGCGCGGTGTCGGCCGCGACCGGTCTGGCCACCAACTGGGTGGCCAACCCGGTGGTGCGCGACGCCGGCAACAACTCGTCCATCACCTCGCTGAACTCCGACGGCACGAACATCTACGGCAGTGGTTACGTGTTCGGCTCGGGGGGCAACGTCGAGGGCACCTTTGCCATCAAGGACGACGGCAGCCTGGTCTGGCTCAACGACTGCCACGGTGACACCTACAGCGCCTACCCGATCGGTTCGGTCGTCTACTCGGTGGCGCACTCGCACTTCTGCGGCAACATGGGGGCCTTCCCCGAGACCAACCCGCGCAGCTACCACCACGCGCTGGCCTCGACGACCTACGCCACGGGAACGCTGTCGCGCAACACGATCAACGGCTACACCAACTTCCAGGGGCAGCCCGACAGCACCCAGCTCGACTGGTACCCGGACCTGTCCACCGGCAGCTACACCGGTCAGGGCCAGGCGGCCTGGTCGGTGACGGGCAACGCCCAGTACGTCGTGCTCGCCGGCGAGTTCCCGATCGTCAACGGCAAGGCCCAGCAGGGACTGGCCCGTTTCGCGGTCGCAAACCTGGCCACGAACAAGCTCGGCCCGACCGCGTCCGCCAAGATCACGCCGACTGCCAGCATGCAGAACAGCACCTCGATCAAACTGACTTGGGGCACGACCTGGGACCCGGACAACGGCGCGTTGACCTACAAGGTCTACCGCGACGGCAGCACGATCGCGCTCAACTCGCGCACCGTGGACACCCGCTTCTGGACCGCGCCGAACCCGACCCAGGCCTTCACCGACACCAACGTGCCCAACGGCTCGCACACCTATGTGATCAAGGTCAGCGACGGCTGGGGCAACACGATCGCCAGCGCTGCCTCCAACGTCGTCACGATCGCCGGTTCGAACAACGCCCCGACGGCGTCGTTCACCAACGCCTGCACGGCGCTCGACTGCACCTTCGACGGATCGGCCTCATCCGACAGTGATGGCTCGATCAGCTCCTACGCCTGGGACTTCGGCGACTCGACGACGGCCGCCGGTCCCACCCCGGCGCACAGCTACAGCGCCGCGGGCACGTACACGGTGACGCTGACCGTCACCGACAACCTGGGTGCGACGGGGCAGCAGTCCACCGCGGTAACCGTCGTGCAGGGCAACCCGTTGCCCCCGGGCGCGTTCGCCTACGACACCTTCGACCGCACCGTTGCCTCCGGATGGGGCGGGGCGATCCTGGGCGGAGCCTGGTCGGGATCGACCGGTGCGCTGAGCGTGACTCCGGGAGCCGGCAACCTGACGCTCAACACCCCGGCAGGGTCGGCCTCCGCCTACCTCGCATCCACCGCCCACGCCGACAGCGTCGTGACGGCCGCCGTCTCGCTGAACCAGCTCGCGACCGGTGGCGGTTCCTACTTCGGCCTGCTGGCCCGTCGTCTGGACACCACGCACAACTACACCGGTCGGGTGCGGATCACCAGCGCCGGTGCCGTTCTGGTGTCACTGACCAAGTTGGACGGATCGTCGACCGCGGTCACGCTGGGAACGGAAAAGGGCGTCGCCGGTCTCACGTACACCCCGGGCAGCAAGCTCGATCTGCAGCTGGCGGTCACGACCTCCGGCGGGCTCAACCACCTGAGCGTCACCGCCTGGGCCGACGGCACGCCCCAGCCGGCCGCGCAACTGAGCTTCGACGACACCAGCACCGCGCTGCAGGCCGCCGGCGCTGTCGGTGCCTGGGGTTACCTGTCGGGTAGCTCGACCGTCACCGGCATCGTGAACTCCGTGTCGGCGTTCCAGGCCGTCGCTCCGTAGTTCCGCGGCTGGGCCGAACCGTCCGGCGAATGGGCAGTTCAGGCGCGAATGGGCGGTTTCAACCGCCCATTCGCCGCCGGACTGCCCATTCGCGATCGGGGGGAGGGACAGGCCGGTGGAGGACGTAGGCTGGAATATATGAGTCTCGCCGGTGTTCTGGACGCCGTCCTCGTCGATCCCGCGCTGCAGGGCCTCGTGGCCTCCGCCGGCCGGCCGTCACTGGCGGCCTCCGGTCCCTCCGCCCTTCGTCCCTTCGCCATCGCGGCCTTGGCCGCCCGGGCCGATCGGACCGTGCTGGCTGTCACCTCGACCGGGCGCGAGGCCGAGGATCTGCTCGAGTCGTTGCGCAGTCTGCTACCAACGGACGAGGTTGCCCTCTACCCCGGCTGGGAGACGTTGCCGCACGAGCG
This sequence comes from Jatrophihabitans telluris, assembly GCF_023516435.1. Classification (GTDB taxonomy): domain Bacteria; phylum Actinomycetota; class Actinomycetes; order Mycobacteriales; family Jatrophihabitantaceae; genus Jatrophihabitans_A; species Jatrophihabitans_A telluris. The sequence continues at coordinate 1,052,241 of NZ_CP097332.1, forward strand.
GCTATCGCCCCGGGCCGACACGGTTGGACGTCGCCTCGCGGTGCTGCGCCGGCTGCGTCACCCGTCCAGCAGCGACGTCACCACCGGCCGGCTATCGGTCGTCGTCGCGCCGGTGCGCTCCGTACTGCAACCGCAGGTGCCCGGCCTCGGCGATCTGGAACCGGTCAGCCTGACCGCCGGCGATGCCGGCCGCGAGCTCGGCGACATCGTCGAGGCGCTGGCCGCAGCGGGTTACGCCCGGACCGAACTGGTGGCCAACCGGGGTGAATTCGCAGTTCGCGGCGGCATCCTCGACGTGTTCCCGCCCACCGAGGAACACCCGCTGCGCGTGGAGTTCTGGGGCGACGAGATCGAAGAAGTCCGCTACTTCAAGGTGGCCGATCAGCGCTCGCTGGAGATCGCGCCGAACGGGCTCTGGGCGCCGCCGTGTCGCGAGATGATGCTGACGCCGCAGGTGCGAGCACGCGCGGCCGAACTCTTGGCACTGCACCCCGAACTCGGTGAGTTGCTCGAACCGATCAGCCAGGGCATGCACGTGGAGGGCATGGAGGCGTTGGCCCCGGTGCTCGTCGACGGCCTGGAACTCGTTCTGTCGGAGTTCCCGGCCGGAACCCACGTGCTGGTGTGCGAGCCCGAGCGGGTGCGGGCTCGCGCCGAGGATCTCGTCCGGACCTCCGAGGAGTTCCTCGCCGCATCGTGGGCCGCCGCCGCCGGTGGCGGCAAGGCGCCGGTCGACCTCGGAGCGGCGTCGCTTCGCACGCTGGACGAGGTGCGTGAGACCGCCGCCCGGCTGAATCTGCCCTGGTGGACGCTGTCGCCGTTCACCGCCGATGCCGAGCTGGCTGCCGACGGCGACGTCGCCCTCACCTCGGTGCTGGAGGCCGCGCCCGCCTACCGGGGCGAGACCAAGACGCTGCTGGACGACGTCGCCGGCTGGACCGCGGCCGGCTGGCAGATCGCGCTCGTCTTCGACGGCCACGGCACCGCCAAGCGCGGTGTGGAACAACTGCGCGGCGCGGACGTGGCCGCCCGGCTGGTCGACTCCATCGACGAGTTGCCCGCGGGCGTTGCGGTGGTGGGCTGTGGGCACCTCGACGGTGGGCTGATCTCGCCCGAGCTGAAACTGGCGGTGCTCACCGAGTCCGACGTGACCGGCCAGCGGGGATCGACCACGTTGGACAAGTCGCGGATGCCGTCGAGGCGGCGCAACGCCATCGACCCGATCCAGCTCGCTTCCGGCGATTTCGTCGTGCACGAACAACACGGCGTCGGCCGCTACGTCGAGATGGTCCGCCGCACCATCAACGGCGGCGAGCGCGAGTACCTGATCATCGAGTACGCCCCGGCCAAGCGGGGCCAACCCGGGGATCGCCTTTTCGTACCGACCGATTCGCTCGACCAGGTCACCAAGTACGTGGGAGGCGAGGCCCCGTCGCTGTCCCGGCTCGGCGGCTCGGACTGGGCCAAGACCAAGGGACGCGCCCGCAAGGCCGTCAAGGAGATCGCCGCGGAGCTCATCCGGCTGTACTCGGCCCGGATGGCGACCAAGGGCTACGCGTTCGGCTCCGACACCCCGTGGCAACGAGAGCTGGAGGACGCGTTTCCCTTTGTGGAGACGCCCGATCAGCTCGCAGCCATCGACGAGGTCAAAGCCGACATGGAAAAGACCCTGCCGATGGACCGGGTCATCTGCGGCGACGTCGGGTACGGCAAGACCGAGGTCGCGGTGCGGGCCGCCTTCAAGGCCGTGCAGGACGGCAAGCAGGTTGCGGTGCTGGTGCCGACGACGCTGCTGGCCCACCAGCACATCCAGACCTTCGCCGGACGGATGAATCAGTTCCCGGTGACGATCAAGGAGCTGTCGCGCTTCACCCATGCCGGCGACGTCGACGACATCACCGCCGGCATTGCGGACGGCAGTGTGGACATCGTGATCGGCACCCATCGCCTTCTGCAACAGACGGTCCGGTTCAAGGACCTGGGCCTGGTCATCATCGACGAGGAACAGCGTTTCGGCGTTGAGCACAAGGAATATCTCAAGTCGTTGCGGACCGCGGTCGACGTGCTGACCATGTCCGCCACGCCGATCCCGCGCACCCTGGAGATGTCGCTGACCGGCATCCGCGAGCTCACCACGATCCTGACGCCACCCGAGGATCGGCACCCGATCCTGACCTTCGTCGGGGCCTACGACACCCGCCAGATCGCGGCCGCGATCCGCCGCGAGCTGCTGCGCGACGGACAGGTCTTCTTCATCCACAACCGCGTCGAATCGATCAACCGGACCGCGGCCAAGCTCGCCGAACTCGTCCCGGAGGCGCGGATCGCCGTCGCCCACGGCCAGATGGGGCAGGACGCGTTGGAGAAGATCATGGTCGGGTTCTGGCAGAACGACTTCGACGTGCTGGTCTCGACGACGATCGTCGAGTCCGGGCTCGACATCCCCAACGCCAACACCCTGATCGTGGACCGCGCCGACATCTTCGGCCTGTCCCAGCTGCACCAGATGCGCGGACGGGTCGGCCGGGCGCGCGAACGCGGCTACGCCTACTTCCTCTATCCGCCGGAGAAGCCGCTCACCGAGACCGCGCATGACCGGCTGGCCACCATCGCCCAGCACACCGAACTCGGAGCCGGGATGCAGGTGGCCATGAAGGATCTGGAGATCCGCGGCGCGGGCAACCTGCTCGGCGGTGAGCAGTCCGGCCACATCGCCGGCGTCGGCTTCGATCTCTACGTCCGTCTCGTCGGGGAGGCGGTCGCCGATTTCCGCGGCGAGTCCAAGGACATCGATGCGCCCGAGATCCGGGTCGACCTTCCGATCGACGCGAACCTGCCCTTCGACTACCTGCCGGGGGAGCGCCTGCGGCTGGAGGCCTACCGGGCGCTGGCCTCGGCCACGACGAACGAGGCCGTCGACGGGATCCGGCTCGAACTGCTCGACCGTTACGGCCCGATCCCGCCCGAGGTGGACAACCTGCTGGCGGTGGCCAAGTTCAAGGTGGTCTGCCGCCGGTACAACGTCACCGAGGTGTCGCTGCAGGGTCAGTCGGTGCGCTTCTCGCCGGTTCTACTGCCCGAGTCCGCGCAGATCCGGCTGTCCCGGATGTACGACAAGACCCTGTACAAGGCGCCGGTTTCGACGATGGCCGCCGCTCGTCCCAAGGGTGTCATCAAGCCCGACGGCACTTTCGCCACAGCGAGCTTCGGCGGCGAGCCCCTTCGCGATCAGGCACTGTTGAAGTGGTGTACCGAGCTGTTGGACACCATCCTCGGACCCGTCCTGCAAGCGGTGCTGAGCAACTGAGATGGCCGTCGAACTACCCGAGCTGCTGGTACCCGACGGGCCGGCCTGGCGAACGTGGCTGAGCGAGAACCACCAGCAATCACAGGGTGTTCGGCTCGTGCTCGGCAAGAAGGGCGGCTCCGTCACCGAGCTGGTCTATGACCCCGCCCTGCGGCACGCGCTCTGTTTCGGCTGGATCGACGGGCAGGTCACGACCAGGGACGAGGGCAGCTACGCGCAGCGGTTCACCCCCCGGACGGCGCGTAGCCGGTGGTCGGCCCGCAACGTAGGCCTCGTCGGCGAACTCACGGCCGCCGGGCTGATGGAGGCCGCCGGACTCGAGGCCGTCGCCGCAGCCCGGTCCGACGGCCGCTGGGACAGCGCGTACGCCGGTTCGCGCACCGCCGTCGTCCCCGCCGATCTCGCGGCGGCGATCGAAGCCTCGCCCGCTGCGGCCGCGTTCTTCCCCAGCCTGAGTTCGCAGAACCGCTACGCCATCCTCTACCGGGTGGAGGAGGCCAAACGTCCGGAGACGCGCGCCAGACGCATCGCGGCCTTCGTCCAGATGCTGGAACAGGGCGAGACCGTTCATCCCCAGAAGCGCCCTTGAGTCAGCCCCGCGGCCGCGCGAGCATTCCCGCTTGGGCGGGCTTGTTCGGGGCCGGCTTGGCCAGATGGACCACGGTCCCGCTCAACCCCACCCGTTCCCGACGGGTCTCGGTGTAGCCGTGCCGCTCGTAGAGGCGGAGGTTGGCGACACTGCGGTGCCCGGTGAACAGCTCGAAGCGCTCGATGCCACGGGGAGCGGCGTTCTCGATCGCGATGAGCAGCGTGGTCCCGATGCCCCGACGCTGCAGGTCCGGGGCCACCGCCAAGCGTCCGATCCGCAGTACCGGCCCGTCCGCCCTGGCCCGTACCGTGCCGACGAAGCGACCGTGGTCGACCGCCTTGAGTCCGAAGGTGTGCTCGTCGGCAAGTTCGGCGCGCAGCTGGTCCAAGGTTTGGGTCAGGGCCGGCAGCCACAGATCGGAGTGCAATTGTGCCTCGGTGACGTAGGCCGCGCGTTGCAACGTCAGCACCTCGCCGGCGTCGGATTCGCTCAGCTTGGCGATGATCACGGCGTCGCCGGCCGCCGCGACTTGGGCAGGCCCGCCAGCACCTGGTCGTAGGAGTCGTCGATCAATTCGCAGATCTCCTCCTCCGCCAGCCCGTTGAGCACGACCCGGACCCAGAGCCGCTTGTTCAGGTACGGCGCCGGTCCCGCCTGGGCGGGGTGGCGGGCCTTGAACTCCTCGACCGCCTCCGCCGTGTTCTTGACGCTGATGCTGTGCGCGTCACCGAGGCTGCCACCCCCGGCCGAAGGGAAGAGAAAGATCTTGTCCGCGACCTTGGCCAGGTCGAGGTCGTGGCCGAAGGGATTGTCCGCCCAGGCGCTGGGCTTGCCCAATGCATAGGCAAGTGCCTGGTATGCGTCCATGCCACGTGTCTAGCACGGCCCCCGGCGCGCGTCGACGGTCACGGCGTGGTTGCACCACGGGGTTCGTCGGCCTGCCGGTCGCGGGCCACAGGCCGCCGCCGTGGTCACGCCGGCGCCGGTGGCGCTCGCCAGTGGGCGGCGTCGCCGGCCGGGCGAACCCGGGCGCAGGAGTAGGCCGCGCGTCATGAGAAAGTAGGGGTTGGCGTCAGCCGCCCGCGCCGCCGTGTTCACCAATCCGGGAGTAAAGCTGTGAAGGTCCGATCCGGCACGTTCCGCCCTGGCCGCATTCGTGCACTCGCCGCCCTGCCGCTGCTGGTGATGGCCGGCGCGGGGCTGAGCGCGTGCGACACCAAGGTCGGCACCGCGGCCGTGATCAACGGGCACAAGATCACCGAGAGCGACCTGAACAGCTATCTGACCTCGTCCGTGCAACCGGTGCCCGGCAACAACGGCAGCGTCCCGGCCCGCTTCTTCGCTCTCTCGATCCTGGTCAACCGTGAGATCGGGCCGAACCTGGTCGCGGCGGCCGGTGAGAAGCCGACCCCCGCTCAGGAGGCCCAGGCGCGCAAGGCGATCTCCGACTCGGCCACCACGAACGGCATCGAGGGCCAGTTGAGCAAGCTCGGCTTCGCGCCGAAGTTCTACCAGGCCTACCTCGACGAGCAGACCCAGGTCTCTCTCCTCGGGGCGAAGGTCACCTCGGCCCAGCAGTTGGCCGGTGTGGTCAAGAAGGCCGGTCTGAACGTGAGCGTGAACCCGCGCTACGGCGGCTGGGACGCCCGCACTCTGTCATTGACCGAGGTCGGCAAGAAGCAGCTGCCCAACGCGCTCACCCTCGGTACGACGCTGCCCGGTGACGCAACGGCCTCGCCGACGCCGTGACCGAAGCAAGCACCGGCGCGCTTGCGGAGGCCGCCGGCGCGGCCCTGCTGCGCGCCGTGGCCACCATGGACCGGTTGCGATCGCCCGGTGGTTGCCCCTGGGACGCCGAGCAGACCCATCGCAGCCTCGCGCCGTACCTGATCGAAGAGGCCTACGAGACGCTCGACGCGATCGAGACGGACGACCTCGCCGGGCTGCGTGAAGAACTGGGAGACCTGCTGCTGCAGGTGCTCTTTCACGCCCGGCTCGCCGAGGAGGAGGCCGGTGGCTTCTCCATCGTCGACGTCGCCGGAGATCTCGTGGCCAAGCTCGAGCGCCGCCACCCGCACGTGTTCGGCGATGTCGACGTCGCCTCGGCCGCAGAGGTGAACGCCAACTGGGACGCGATCAAGCAGCGCGAGAAGCAGCGTTCCTCGGCGACTGAAGGCATCGCCCTGGGTCAGCCGGCGCTTGCTCTGGCGGCCAAGCTCGTCAGTCGCTCCGGCAAGGCGGGAACGGATGTCGCCCTGCCCGACGGCGGTTCTGTCGGCGACCGGCTGTTCGTGCTCGCCGCCGAGGCGGTCCGCTCCGGGATCGATCCGGAACTGGCCCTGCGCCACACCGCTCGCCGTTACGCCGAGGCGATCCGGACCGTGGAGGCGAGCCGTCCCGCGAAGATCGAGACCGTTCCCGGCGAGTGAGCGCGATGGGGCCGGTCGCGCCCGATAGGGTGCACGGTGACGTATGTGTTCCGCTGTTCTCGTCGGAAGGACTGACCCGTGGCCACCATCGAGGCTGTAGGCGCTCGTGAAATCCTGGATTCCCGAGGCAACCCGACCGTCGAGGTCGAGGTAGCTCTGGACGACGGCACACTGGCCCGTGCCGCGGTTCCCTCCGGTGCCTCGACCGGCGCGTTCGAGGCGGTCGAGCTGCGCGACGGCGGTTCGCGCTACGGCGGCAAGGGCGTCACCAAGGCGGTCAATGCGGTCCTCGACGACATCGGCCCGGAGCTGTTGGGCTTCGAGGCCTCCGAGCAGCGGCTCGTCGATGCGGCGCTCATCGATCTGGACGGCACCCCCGACAAGTCGAAGTTCGGGGCCAACGCCATTCTCGGCGTCTCGCTGGCCGTCGCCAAGGCTGCGGCGTCATCGGCCGACCTGCCGCTGTTCCGCTACCTGGGCGGCCCGAACGCCTACCTGTTGCCCGTCCCGATGATGAACATCCTCAACGGTGGAGCGCACGCGGACTCCAACGTCGACGTCCAGGAGTTCATGATCGCGCCGATCGGCGCACCCACCTTCGCCGAGGCGCTTCGCCAGGGCGCGGAGGTGTACCACGCGCTCAAGTCCGTCCTGAAGTCCAAGGGGCTGTCGACCGGCCTGGGTGACGAGGGCGGCTTCGCGCCGAGCCTGGCATCCAACCGCACCGCCCTCGACGTCATCGCCGAGGCCGTCGAGAAGACCGGGCTGAAGCTCGGCTCGGACATCGTGCTCGCGATGGACGTCGCCGCGACCGAGTTCTACTCCGACGGTGCGTACCAGTTCGAGGGAGCCGCCAAGTCGGCCGAACAGATGGTGGCGTACTACTCCGAACTCGTCGCCGCCTACCCGATCGTGTCGATCGAGGATCCGATGTCGGAGGAGGACTGGGACGGATGGGTCTCACTCACCAACGAACTCGACGACGACATCCAGATCGTCGGGGACGACCTGTTCGTCACCAACCCCACCAGGCTGGCGCGCGGTATCAGCGCGGGCGCCGCGAATGCCCTGCTGGTCAAGGTCAATCAGATCGGCACCCTGACCGAGACCCTTGACGCCGTCGACCTGGCGCACCGCTCCGGCTACCGGTGCATGATGAGCCACCGCTCCGGCGAGACCGAGGACACCACGATCGCCGATCTCGCGGTCGCCACCAACTGTGGTCAGATCAAGACCGGTGCACCGGCCCGTTCCGAGCGGGTCGCCAAGTACAACCAGCTACTGCGGATCGAGGAGGAACTCGACGACGCCGCTCGCTACGCCGGCGCCGGGGCCTTCCCTCGCTACGCCGCATCGCTGAACGCCGAGGCGGGTAGCTGAGCATGGCTGTTCTGCGTCGTCCCCGGTTCACCGGTCGTTCGATGGTGATCACGGCGATGGCGCTGTTCCTCGTCGTGGTGCTGGCCTCGCCCGTCCAGACCTACCTCAACCGGCGGGACACCCTGGCCGCGACCGAGAAGCAGCAGCGGCAATTGCAGGCCAAGGTGACGGAACTGCAGCACCAGTCATCGCAATGGGCCGACCCCGCCTACGTGGAGCGTGAGGCCCGCTCACGGCTGCAGTACGTGCGTCCGGGAGACACGCTCTACACCGTGCTCAACGCCGATGGCAGTCCCAAGGCTGCGGACGGTACGAACCCACCGGCCAGCGGGGTGGCCCGGGCCGGCCACCAGGGCAGTTGGAACGCGACGCTGTGGGGCAGCGTCCGCAACGCCGACGCGGCTTCCTGAACATGGTTCCTGCAGCGGTATGAGTCCGAGTATCGAGTCGGCAGGCACGCCCGAGGCCGGTGACGTGCCGATCTCCGTATCCGATCGGGCCGTCGTGGCGGCTCAGTTGGGGCGCGCACCGCGAGCGATCCGGTCGGTGGCGCACCGGTGCCCCTGCGGTGACCCGGACGTCATCGAGACCTCCCCGCGGCTGCCCGATGGCACGCCCTTTCCCACGCTGTACTACCTGACCTGCCCGCGGGCCGCGTCGGCCATCGGCACGCTGGAGGCCTCCGGCCTGATGAGCGAGATGACCGACCGGTTGAAGGTCGAGCCCGAACTGGCCTCGGCCTATCGCCAGGCGCACGAGGCTTACCTCGCCCGGCGGGAATCCCACGCTCACGTCGAGGAGACCGCGGGTATCTCCGCCGGCGGAATGCCCACCCGGGTGAAGTGCCTGCACGTTCTCGTGGCCCACTCGCTGGCGGTGGGACCAGGGGTGAACCCTCTCGGCGACGAGGCGCTCGCGCTGCTGCCCGAGTGGTGGGCCGACGGCCCCTGCGTCGCTGTGCCGGCCCATGAATGAGCGCGGGTCCTTCGGCGGTCGTGATGCTGATTCGGCTGCCGGTGAGGGGGATCGCTCCGTCCGTGTCGCCGGAATTGATTGCGGTACCAACTCGATCCGGCTGCTGATCGCCGACGGGAACGGGCCGGCGCTCACCGATGTCCACCGTGAGATGCGTGTGGTCCGGTTGGGTGAGGGTGTCGACCGGACCGGTCGGTTGTCCGACGCCGCGCTGGAACGGACCCGCGCCGCCCTCGTGGACTACGTTGCGCTCATCGAGGCACAGGGAGTCTCGCGGGTGCGGATGGTGGCCACCTCGGCGTCGCGGGACGCGGCCAACGCAGACGAGTTTCGTTCGATGGTGCAGGCAATTCTTGGTGTCGAGCCGGAGGTCATCAGCGGGGTCGAGGAGGCCGCGCTGTCCTTCACCGGGGCGGTGGCGGGCCTTCCGGGCGTCGTCGGAGAGGGGCTTCTGGTGGCCGACATCGGCGGCGGCTCGACGGAGCTGGTGCTGGGATCGCCCGCCCGAGGAATCGTCTCCGCCTCGTTCAGCATGGACGTGGGCTGCGTCCGGATGACCGAACGCCACCTGCACGACGACCCGCCGACGCCGGCCCAGATCGCAGCGACCACGTCCGACCTGGAGACGGCTTTTGCCCTTGCCGCACAGGAGGTTCCGGTGCGGGAGGCGGTCTCGTTCGTAGGCGTCGCCGGCACGGTCACCACTATCGCCGCGATCGCGCTGGGCTTGCCCGCCTACGACCCGCGGGCAATTCACGGGTCGGTGATCTCGTTCAGGGACGTGTCGGCGGTGACTCAGCGGTTGTTGTCGATGACCCGCGCCGAGCGCGCCGCGCTGCCGGTCATGCATCCGGGCCGAGTCGACGTCATCGGCGCGGGGGCGTTGATCCTGCGCTGCCTCATGGAGTTCGTCGGCGCGGCTGAGGTGATCGTCAGCGAGCACGACATCCTGGATGGCATTGCGCTGAGCCTTCTCTGATGTGAGCTTGGACCGGATATGCCTTATTCGCTATGGGCTTTCTCGTTCGGCCAGCCTTGCGGTGGCCCCTTGTTCTCGATATAATCGAACACATGTACGAATCCGAGGACGGCAACCCAGCGTCCGATGACGTCGGTCGCGATGTTCCTGGCGTTGCCTTGTCGCTCGGCGCGGCAGTCGACGCGGCGCTGGCGGTGGGCACGGCCATGGCGTCGGACGATGAGTTGCTCGCATTCCTCGAGTCGATCGAGTCGCAGCTGCGGCGGCTGCCGCTGGTGCAGCTGCGCACCATCGCTGAGGTGGAGCGGCGCGGTCTGGCCGGGCAGCTCAATTATCGCGACGTGCTCGGCCTACTGACGGATCGCCTGCGCCTGACTCGGCGAGAGGTCAAGCAGCGGCTGAACCTGGTCGACGGTCTCGTGGCCCGGCCGGCGCTGACCGGCGAGCTGCTGCCCGAGGTCCTGCCGGCAACCGCCCGGGCGGTCGAATCGGGCAGCGCCGGACTGGATCATGCCCGCATCATCGCTCGCACCGTCGACGGCCTACCGTCCTCCCAACGCAACCGAGGTGGGGAGGTCGACGTGATTCTGGCGGAACAGGCTCGGTCACTGAACCCGAGCCAGCTGGTCAGGACGGCCGAGCGCGTTTTGGCCTACCTCGACCCCGACGGCCCGGTGCCGGCGGAGGAGGAGCGCGAGCAGCAGCAGTCCCGGCGGCTGCGATTGACGCGGATCGGTACAGGGCCGCAGGCTCAATCAACCGTGCTCGACGGACAACTCACGCCTGAGTGTTCGGCGCTGTGGGAGACCATCCTGCACTCGTTGACCACCAGTTCGGCGGCCCGGCCGGAGGCGCCGGTCGTCGAGACGCGCACGCCGGCTCAGCAACAGCATGATGCCTTCGAACAGGCGGGGCGATTGCTGTTGACCTCGGGCCTGCTTCCGAGGGTGGGTGGAGCGGCGGCCACCGTGGTCATCACGATGAGTGTGACTGATCTGGAACGGCGGGCCGGGCACGCCACCACGCATACCGGCGGAACGCTGTCGATCGAGCAGGCCCTGAGGCTGGCCGCCGACGGCCGGTTCCTGCCTGCGGTACTCGCCGGTGACGGAGAAGTCCTGCACCTGGGTCGCTCCCGCCGGCTCGCCTCCCGCGCCCAGCGGCTGGCGGTGGTGGCGCGGGACCGCGGCTGCACTTTCCCCGACTGCACCGTTCCTGCCGCCGGCTGCGAGGTCCACCACGTGCTCGAGTGGTCTCGCGGCGGCGCCACCGACGTGGACAATCTCGCGCTCGCGTGCGGCTATCACAACAGCGAGGCCCCGCGCCGAGGGTGGACTTGCAGTCTCGACGCCGGCGTACCTCGTTGGTGGCGAAACGCCGGCAGCCCGCATGAGCGTCGGCGGCGGCGAAACTATCTTCATCACCCCGAACTGTTGGTTCGGCGCGAGGAGAACACCGACCCCTGACCGACCGATCGTGCCCGCATTGCAGCGGATCGCCTTCCGAACGTCATCTAGACAGCCGGGAGGTCCGGTGAAAGGTGTCCGCGAAGGGCCGCCCGGCGACTACGAGGTGTTCGTCGCCGACGCCGCCGCTGGGCTCAATGCTGCGTCTGGGCTAGAGCGTCGCGACTTCCTTGTCGGCCTTGGTGTTGTCCTTCGGCTCCTTCGGACGAGGGGAGGGCTTGCCGGTGGCCGCGCGCCATACCGTGTCCGCGCCCTTGGTTGTGACCAGCTGAGCCAACGCCGCGCCGATGCCGGTGATCAGGGCGAAGATGATCGCGTCGGCCCAGCTTGTCTGAACTTCCTTCGGGTTGTGCGGGGGATTGTCCGGGCGCGCCGCGGTCCAAGCCTTACCGGTTGCCTTGGCGATCAGCTTCCCGACCGGGATGGCCACCGCCGCCGACAGAATCTTGAACGCAAACCTGCTCGATCCACCCGCCATGGCTGGGCCTCCTCATCACTTCCCGGACATCCGAACGCGCTGTTATCCTCCAGACCATAGTCAGGCCGAAACCGTGCTGTGGCTGTGACCCGGGCCTTACCAGCGAGACGGGCCAGAATCGGAACAACGCTCCCGCCGGAACGCAGCCAGATCGCCGCCCGCCCGGGTGATCGCGCCGCCGTACCGTCGGCAGGCGTCGCACACGCACTTCGGGGGAACGCGTGACCGAGCCCGTGATCAACGTGCGCCAGGTAGTGGCACCGCTCATCGCGGACGCTGGCGCTGTCGTCCTGGTCGAGCCGGTTCGACGCGAGCGAGCGCGCTGGATGGACGTCCTGAGAGGTTCGGCCATCATCCTCGTCGTGCTGTGGCATTCGGCCGCCATCCTGCGGCTGGATGACTACGTCGTTCCCGATTGGCTGATCCGCTTCAACGAACTGTTCGCCTCGTACCGCATGCCCGTCCTGATGTTTCTGTCCGGGACGCTACTGGCTCGCTCGCTGTCCAAGCCGCTGCCGGTCTACGCCGTCGGCAAAGCGCGACGCATCCTCTGGCCCTTCCTGCTCTGGGGACTGCTGAACTACGCCATCCACTCCCACGCCGTCCCGATCTACGAAAAGGTCAACTGGACGACCCCCTACCTCTGGTTCCTGCTCTACCTGTTGATCTTCTACGCCTTCGCCCCGCTCCTGCGCCTGCTGCCCACGACGCTCATCGTGCTCGTCACGTTCCTGGTCACCGAGGTGCCCGGTCTCACCGAGGATGAACGCCGGTTCTACTTCCTGGCCGGGTTCTTCTTCCTCGGGCGGTTGCTCAGCGAGCGACGGCCGTTGTTCGAGCGGATCATCTCGGGACGGTGGGTGTGGGGACTGGCCGGCGTGGTCATCCCGTTCAGCATCGTGTTCGCCCTGGTCGGTCCCTGGCGCTATTACGCCGTCCTCGCACCGTTCTCCGTTGCCGGTCTCCTGCTGTTCATCAAGATCGCGCGATTGCCGATGGTCGAACAGCGCACCGGTGCGCTGCAGTTCGTCGGCCGTGACTCGATCGTCTACTACTGCTCCCACTTCCCGATCCTCACCGCAGTGATCTACCTTGCCGGAAAGGCGAATCTGGCGGTCGGTCTGATCGTCCCGATCGGCTTCGTGCTCGCTCTGGGCGTCGGCACCCTGCTCGCGGTCGGCGCTCGCAGTGCCCTGCTGTCGTGGCCGTTCGTGGCACCGTTCGGCGCGCACGCCACGCCGCGACTGGCCATCCTCGACCATCCACTTCTCACCCATCGCAGCACCAGGCCCGCGCTCGCGATCGTCCAATTCGGTGTTTCGGCACTGGCCCTGACCGTCATGATCGCCTTCGGGGCCCGGTTCCTGTAGGGCTGAGGCTTGGGGCTTGGGGCTGGGGCTGGGGCTGGGCGGTGGCCGGGCAGTGGCCGGGCAGTGGCTACTGGGGGCTTCGCTCAGGCGGACATCTTGCCGAAGGCCCGGCTTCCCCACCACGCCAGCAGGGCGGTCAGGACGACGGTGACGATCACGCCGGTGGTCACGTTGCCCGCCGAGAAATGTCCGACGAACAAGGAACGAGTCCCGTCGACGAGGTAGGTCAGCGGATTCGCCTTGGACAGGTCGTGCAGCCAGCGCGGCGCCAGGGACATCGGCAGCAACACGCCCGACAGGAGCAGCAACGGCAGCGATACGCCCTGGATGAACGGAGCGAACGAGTCCTCGTCCTTGAGGATGATGCCCATCGAGTACGAGGCCGCCGAGATACCCAGGGCGAGCACGCAGACCGCGATGATCGATACGGCCACGCCGCCCCAGGACGGGCGCAGCCCGAACGGGACGGCCACCAGCACGAGCACCACCGCCTGCACGCCGATGGTCAGGGTGCTCGACAGCGAACGTCCGAGCAGCAGGGCCAGCCTCGGCGCCGGTGTCACTCGCTGCCGGTCGAGCACGCCTTCGCGCATCTCCTGGATGATCCCGAAGCCGGCGAAGCCCGCGCCGAAGATGGTCAGCTGCAGCAGCAGGCCCGGGACGAACACCGACCAGGACTGCGAGCCGCCGAGCCCGCCCGACCGCACCCGGGTCAGCAGCGGACCGAACAGGACCAGATACAGGATCGGCTGGGTGAGGCCGAAGAACACCCACACCGGGTTGCGTAACAGGCTGCGCATCTGCCGGATGAAGACCACGTAGCTGGTCTGCAGAACGTTCATGGTCAGGATTCCTTTGCCGGAAGGGGTGATCTGGGCGATCAGGCGTCGGTGTCGCGCAACGAGCGCCCGGTGAGTTCGAGGAAGACGGTGTCCAGGCTGGGCCGCGATACCGTTACCGATCGCATCGGCAGGCCGGCGGTGTCCAGGGCCCGCAGCAGCGGAGCGACGGAGACATCGCCGCGTTCGACGGTCAGATTCAGCACGTCGGCCTCACTCGTCGCGCGCCGGACGTCGATCGCCTGCCTGGCGACCTGCTCGGCGACGGCGAGGTCCCCGTCGACGGTGATGGAGATGACGTCGCCGGAGACCGCTGCCTTCAGCGCGTCCGGGGTGTCGTCGGCGACGATCCTGCCGTGGTCCATGACCAGGATCCGGTCGGCGAGCGCGTCGGCCTCGTCGAGGTAGTGCGTGGTCAGCAGCACCGTGACCCCCTGCTCCTCGCGCAGCGAACGGATGTGGTCCCAGAGGTTGGCGCGGCTCTGCGGGTCCAGCCCGGTCGTCGGCTCGTCGAGGAAGACGAGCTGGGGCGAGTGCACCAGACCGATGGCCACGTCGAAGCGTCGCCGCTGGCCGCCGGACAACTCCGACAGGGCCCGCTCGCCGAGACCGTCGAGACTGAGCCGGGGAAGCAGGGCTTGCACACGGGCGGCGGACTCGGTCTTGGACAGGCCCTGCAGCCGGCCTTGCGTGACCAGCTCCTCGCCCACTCGGGTGCCCGGGGCGGGCGCCGCCCCGATCTGCGCGACGTAGCCGATCCGCCGGCGCACCTCGCGCGGATCCTTGCGCAGGTCGACGCCGGCGACCTGAGCCTGCCCGGCGGTCGGGGACAGCAGCGTGGTCAACATGCGCAGCGTGGTGGTCTTGCCCGCGCCATTGGGACCCAGCAGGCCCACGATGGAACCAGGCGCGACGTCGAAGTCGATCGGCAGGACGGCCTCGACCGGACCGGACTTGGTTGTGAACGTGCGGGCCAGGCCGCGGGCGGAGATCATCGGGGCTCCTTCGTGACGTCAGTGGCGCCGATTATTCAAACTTGACTAAGTCTGTGTCAATTCATTTGCCTCGCATTTGCCTCGCGTTTGCCGCTCATTTTTCGCTCATCTGCCTGGCGGGGCGTCCCCGGGAGAGCCCTCGTTCGGGCCCTGCTCGCCCGCCATGACGTAGTCCCCGCGCTTGAGCCGGCGCCGGAAGGCCTGGCTGTAGTCCAGATCGGCGCGCAACCGCGCCCGCAGATAATGGATGATCTCTCGCGCATGATCGGGGATGTCGCCGTCCGCGCCGGTCGCGCCGATCCTGATGGTCGACTCCAGGAAGGCCAGCTGCTTGTCCTGCCCGCGCAGGGTGTCGATCCGGCTCGTCATCGCGGCGATGAGCTCGGTGCGCGGCATGAGCGGAAACATCGACAGTCCCGGAACCAAAGGCTCATTGGCTGGGACGACCGTCCACAGGGTCCTGCGGAGCAGCCCCTGGAACTCCTTCTCGCCTTCTGCGGTCATCTCGTACCGAATACGCTCCGGCCGCGCTCCGGCCGACGCCCGGTCGACCTCACGGATCAGGCCGTCGCGGGCGAGGGTGTTCATGGCCGAGTAGATCGAACCCGGCTTGACGTGGGTGTGTTCCTCGATGTGCCAGGACATCAGTTCGCGCCGCACGTCGTAGCCGTGGACCGGCTGGGCGAAGCGGATGACGCCCAGCACGAGCAGACGAGTCGCGGTCACGGTCGGAGATTACTGCGATTCGGAGGCCCGTGAATAGTCAAGTTCGACTATGGGGACGGTGCGGACGTCGGGCCTTTCCGCTTGGTTGGACGCCGCGGCCGTCACCACCGAATACCCTGGTGCCGGTTCGGACTGCGGCCGTGGTCGGGCTGTGGTGCGGCCGGCGAGCCCCCGTAGCCCAATGGCAGAGGCAGCGAACTTAAAATTCGCACAGTGTCGGTTCGAGTCCGACCGGGGGCACCGCGCAATCGAGCCCGGTGTGGGCGACACCACCGGCCAAGTCGGACGTCCACTAATTGTCCGAGACGGACGTCCACTAATTGTTCGGCCGTTGGACGTCTCGCCCGGGCCCTTGGACATGTTGGTGTCATATCCGTGTGGTGAACTCGTGAGGTGTTTGCAGAGATGGACTCGTTCGCCGAATCCGACATGTCCGAATCGACCATCGACAGCGCTGCCCTCGCCATCCCGTTTGCCGCTTCCGGCTGCGACTCCGGCGAGGATCCGGCGGATCCGGCGGCTGCGGCGGCTGCGGCGGCTGCGGCGGCGGCTGCGGCGTCCAACGGGCTGCACGCCGAGATCGTCGACCTGGCCGCCGAGCGTGCCGCCCTGCTCCGAAGGGTCGGCTACCCCGCCGCCGCCTCCGAGCTGACCTCAGCTGCCGAGCGCTTCGGTAGTTGAGGGTCCCGGCTGGTAGCTGCTGACGAGCCGCGCGGTGGCGCCGCCGTCCACGACCAGCTCGTGCCCGGTGACGAAGGACGCCGAATCCGACAGCAACCAGGCCACCGCCTCGGCGACCTCACGGCTCTCGCCCAGTCGTCCCATCGGCGCCAGCCACGCTTCTCGCTGCTCGGCCTGAACCGGGTCCTCGGCGGCATCGAAGAAGCTCTGGTTCAGCGGTGTCCGGATCGCCCCCGGCAGGACCGCATTGCAGCGGATGCCGTGTACGGCGTAGTCGACTGCGAGCTGCCGTGTCAATGCCGACACCGCACCCTTGGTGGCGGAGTACACGAACGTCTGAGGCAGAGGATGCCGGGCCTGGATCGAGCCGATGTTGACGATGCAGCCACGTTCGCCGGATGCGTCTGCGGCGAGCATGCGCTGCACGGCAACCGAGCATCCCCATACCGTGCCGAGGATGTTGACTTCCAGTTGCTGGCGGGCCGCGGCTTCGCCCACCGCGTGCGCGGGTTGCAGAATCTCGATGCCGGCGTTGTTCACCCAGCCCCGCAGCGGTGCGCCGCCGCACTCGGCTGCCAGATCGGCGGCCCGCTCGGAGGTGGCCCGGTCGGCGACGTCCCCGGGGCAGGCCGTGAACAACGCGGTCCTGCCGGTTGCGGCGGCGATTCTCGCGGCGGCGGCGGACAAAGCGGTGAGCGCGGTCGAATCCCGGTCGATGCCCACGACGGCCCAGCCGCGGTCCAACAGCAGTTCGGTGATGGCGCGACCGATTCCGGACGCGGCGCCGGTCACCACGCACGTCGATGGTGCTGCCATGGCCGGGTCCTCGATCGTGGTCGGTGGATTGGTGGGTGTTCGGGCGCTTGTGCTTCAGGTCTGCCCGCTCGACGTGCTTTCAGGATTCTCGCGGCATGTCGGGGCCAACGCCGGGTACGCAAATCGGGCTGGCTGACTCCGCGCCGCGAGACTACCTTTTCCAGTCATGCCCCCACCCGCACACGTCCCGACCCACACCGCCGAGCAGCTGACCGACGCGGTCGCCGAGCACGGCGAGGGCCCGGTGTGGGATCCGGTCGCCGGCGTCCTGCGCTTCGTCGACATGCTCCGCGGTGACCTGCTCGCCTACACGCCCGGGTCCGGTGCGGTGCAACGCGACCATGTCTCCGATGTCGTCGCGGTCTGGCGTCCACGCATCGGTGGTGGGGCGCTCGTGGCCACCGAGCACGGGTTCGAGGTGTCCGCTGCGGCATCGACAGGTTTTCGCCCGATCGCGACAGCCGTTTCCGATCCGGCGATCCGGCTGAACGAGGGCGGCTGCGACACCGAAGGACGGTTCTTCTGCGGAAGCATGGCTTACGACCAGGCACTCGGCGCCGGTGCGCTGTACCGCCTCGACCCGGACGGCTCGGTGCGAACGGTCCGCGAGGGGGTCACGGTCTCCAACGGCCTGGTTTTCACCGAGGACGGTGGGCGGGCGTACTACATCGACACTCCGACCCAGACCGTCCTCGCGCTCGATTACAACAGTCGGACCGGCGAATTCGGCTCCGAGCGAGTGCTGATCCGTATCGAGGAATCGCAGGGATCACCCGATGGCATGACGATCGACGCGCAGGGCTGCCTCTGGGTCGCCTTGTGGGGCGGCGCCGCCGTGCACCGTTACACGCCGACGGGGGAGTTGGCAGAGATCGTCCGGTTGCCCGCGTCGAACGTCTCCGCGTGCGCGTTCGGTGGCGCCTCCTACGAGCGGCTCTACATCACGACCTCGTCCCAGGGGATCGATCTGGTGGACGAACCCTGCGCCGGGGCGTTGTTCGGCCTCGATCTTGCCGGGGTGTCGGGCGTGCCGCCCCTGGCCTTCGCCGGCTAGGAGACGCTCGTTCATTCGCCACAACGGCAACGTCAACGTGGGGTGGCCGGCAACAAGGGCAACGTCAACGTGGGGTGGCCGGCAACAAGGGCAACCTCAACGTGGGGTGGCCGGCAACAAGGGCAACGTCAACGTGGGGTCAGCGGGCGTAGGCGGCGAGGAAACGGTCGCGGAAGGAATCCATCCGCCACACCGGCGCGCTGGGATCGGGGAGCAGCCCAGACTGCCATCCCCAGCTGTGGATGCGCTCAAGGACGGCAGGATCGTGAGCCACCACCGTGATCGGTACGTCGTGGCTGGCGCCGCTGCCACTGACAATGGTGGCCGGCTGATGATCGCCCAACAACAGCAGCACCAGGTTGTCGTCGTGAACGTTCTCCACGAATTGCACCAGGCTGGCCAGCGAGTACTCGATCGATCGCCCGTAGGCCTGACGGACGCCGCCGGCGCTGCGCCACACCGCCGTGCGGGACGGCCCCTGTTGAGGCATCCCGGTGAACACCGATCCGTCACCGATCCGATCCCACGGCACCAGCCGCGGCAACGGCGCCCAGGGTTCGTGCGAGGACACCAGGTCGATCTCGGCCATCACCGCGGGCCGGTCCTGCAGCGCGAGTTCGTTGCGGGCAAAGGCCGACAGGATGTATTGGTCGGGCATCGTCGCGTAGCTGAAGCCGGGCCCACGGTAGCCGACATTGCGGGCATCGTAGAGCGCGTCGTAATGATAGAAGCTGCGGGCCTGGGGCCAGTCCTGCTGGTTGGACGGGACGTCACCGACGGTGCGCCAGCCGGCGCGGGCGAAGGCGTCGCTGAGGGTGAAGCGATTCCCACCGACGAGCTCGTTGTACCGCTGCTGGTTGTCGATCCAGAGTCCCGACTGCAGGGACGAGTGCGCGAGCCAGCTGATGCCGCCGAACGTCGGCGACGTCAGGAAGGCGCTCCGGGCGCCGAATCCGGCACGTTGCAGCGACGCCGTGCCGGCTCGCAGCACGCGATCGACCCCGCTGGACAGCTCCGAACCCTGAACCGCAACGCGGCCGTAGCTCTCGACGAAGGCGATCACCACGTCCTTGCCGCGCAGGCCGTTGAGCAGTTGATCACCCGTGCGGCTGCGGTAGGAATCGTTGGCCACCGCCTCGGCGAACGCGCGACGGTCCGACAGCCCGACGCGGACGGCACTCACCTGGTCGGCCACGAGCCCGGTGGCACTCGTCGACGCAAGCGGGGCGTCGCGCACGATCTGCACGCCCGTCAGCGCGCACGCCATCCAGACCGCGGTCGAGGCCAGCGCCACGCGACGCACCGGCCGAGGATGCCGCGCGATGAGGGCGCCCAGTCGCCAGCACGCCGCGACCATGCCCAGGAGGAGGATCAGCACGAGGACGACCGCCGCGACCGCGGCTCCGACGGCGACGGGCCGGCCGAAGGAATCGCCGAGGGAGCTGAGGGCCGGAGGCAGGTTTCCCCAGTCCGTGATGGGGTTGAAGGCCCGGTCGAAGAATGCGTACACGGCGAGATCGCACACCTTCACCGTTGCCAACACCCCGAGCAGGAGCCCGGCCAGCACGCTCACCGCACGGCGTGCCCGGGGTCGCAGCCACAAGGCCAGTGCCGTCAGCACCAGGCCTTCGGCCGGGATACGCAGGAACGCGGCCAGCTGCAGCCGGCTCAGCTGCACCGGCGACACCAGAGCGAACCAGACCAGCACCAGCGCGAGGACGGTTGCGGTATGACGCGCGGCCGGGCGCCAGCGGGGGTCCAGACCGATGGTCGGGTAGCGGTGTGGCT
The DNA here is from genome assembly GCF_023516435.1 of Jatrophihabitans telluris. Taxonomy (GTDB): domain Bacteria; phylum Actinomycetota; class Actinomycetes; order Mycobacteriales; family Jatrophihabitantaceae; genus Jatrophihabitans_A; species Jatrophihabitans_A telluris. The sequence continues at coordinate 1,072,113 of NZ_CP097332.1, forward strand.
GGCCAACGTCCTGCCAGGTGCGCTGTCGCCATTGCCACCAGACGTCGCGGCCGAACGACTCCGCCAACAGGGCCAACGCGATGAGCACGGCGCCGGTGACCACAGAGGCGGAAAGCAGCCCGGACACCGCGACGGTCAGCGTGATCGCCTGGACGGCGGCCACCGTCTTGCGCCAGTACCGCGCAGGCACCACGCGTTGCAGCCAGGGCAACACCCAGCCGGCCGCGACATAGCCGTAGCGAGCCAGCCCGATCGCCAGCACCCACCACCCGACCGATCGGGACACGGCCACACTCAGGAGGAAGATCAGGAAGGCGTCGACCTCCATGTCAAAGCGGGCGCCCAGCGGCGTGACCGTCCCGGTGCGGCGGGCGACCTGCCCGTCGACGGCGTCGAGGATCTGGGCGAGCACGGCGAGGAACAGCAGCACCGCCAGTGCACCGGGGCGCGTGGCCGGGTCGGCGCCGGTCTCGACGATCAGCGCGGCGATGGCCCCGACGATCCCGGCCCGGATCAGCGTCACCCGGTTGGCCGGCCCGAGGATGAGCGACCCCGACCGCGTCAGACCTCGGCGCAACAGGCTGTCCACGGTGGCGGCGCAGCCGAGACCGGCCAGCCACCCGGCCGAGCTCAGTCCGACCAGGCCGGCGACGCTGCCCAGGACGAGGCACTGAAACCCGGGCCCGATCGCGAGGAAGGCCACGACCGTCGGATCCGGCCGCAGGCGTCGAACCGTCCGCATCTGACCTCCGTTTCCCGTACAGCATCTGAAGACGGGCGGCGAGGGGCTACGGTTCACCGCTTCGAAAACCGCTGGTCGCCAGCAGCGCCGGCGTAGGTTTGCGATCACGCGGCGCGGGAGGGTGGAGATGGGCGATTCAGCGCGCGCCTTCTGGCTTTCGGCCGTTGGCGAAGGGGAGTTGCGGTCCGTCGCGCTGCCCGAGCCGGGCCCGGACGAGGTGCGCGTCCAGACCATGTTCTCGGCCATCAGCCGGGGCACCGAGTTGCTCGTGCACGCCGGGCGAGTGCCGCCCTCTGAATACGGCAGGATGCGCGCTCCCTTTCAGGAGGGGGACTTTCCCGGTCCGGTCAAGTACGGCTACCTCAACGTCGGCCTCGTCACGGGCGGGGTGCAACGGTTGCTGGGGCGAACCGTCTTCTGCCTGTACCCCCATCAGAGCGTCTACGTGGTGCCGGCCGCGGCCGTGACGGTGGTGCCCGAGTCGGTTCCACCGGCCCGAGCCGTACTGGCCGGCACCGTCGAGACCGCGGTCAACGCCCTGTGGGATGCGCGGCCCCTGATCGGGGATCGGGCGAGCGTGGTCGGGGCCGGCATGGTCGGCTGCTGCGTGGCCCGGCTGCTGGCCCTGATGCCCGGCGTGGACGTCGAACTGATCGACCTCGACGCGGAACGAGCCGCCGTGGCCGACGCGCTCGGTGTGAGGTTCCGGCGGCCGGCCGCGGCGACCGGGCAACGCGATCTGGTCTTTCACACCAGCGGGAGCGGGCAGGGTTTGCAGCTGTGCCTGGACCTGCTGGCCGACGAGGGCGAAGTGATCGAGCTCAGCTGGTACGGCGACGGCGAGCTCACCCTCCGGCTCGGCGGCCACTTCCATTCGGGGCGGCTGGCGATCCGCTCCAGCCAGGTCGGCCGGGTGGCTCCGGCCCGCCGGGACCGGCGAAGCTCGGCCGACCGGCTCCAGCTGGCTCTGGAGCTGCTCGCCGATCCGGCCTTCGACGCTCTCCTGGGCGAGCCGGTGGACTTCGGGCAACTGCCGTCGCTGTTCAGCGCGCTGGCGGCCGGCGGCCACGGTGCGCCCGTCCCGGTGATCAGCTACGGCACCAGCGACGCTCCTGGGAAGGGATGATCCATTGTTCAGCGTCACGGTTCGTGATCACGTGATGATCGCGCACAGCTTCAGCGGAGCCGGTTTCGGACCGGCCCAGCGGCTGCACGGCGCCACGTACGTCGTCGACGCCACCTTCCGCCGGTCGCGGCTGGACGCTGACAACGTGGTCGTGGACATCGGCCTGGCCGCCGAACAGTTGCGGCAGGTGCTGAGCGAGCTGAACTATCGCAACCTCGACGACGAAGCCGACTTCGCCGGGATGAACACCACGACCGAGGCGTTGGCCCAGGTCATCGGCGACCGGCTGGCCGAGCGGGTTTGCCGCGGTGAACTAGGGGGGAACGCTGCTGCGACGAACGACACGAACGACACGAACGATACGAACGACACGGACGGGACGAGCGGCACGAACGGGCTGAGCGGCCTGGTCGTCACGCTGCACGAGTCCCACGTCGCCTGGGCCAGTTACGAGCGCGCCCTGTGACCTCCGCACCCGCGGTCCATGTGGTGGTGCCGGATTCCTTCGACGACCCGCTGCGCCCGAGCGGCGGCAATCGCTACGACCAGCGGGTGTGTGCGGGCTTGGCGGCATCCGGCCGGGACGTGACGGTCCACCCGGTCCGAGGGGCGTGGCCGTGGCCTGATCCGAGCGCGCGCCGCGAGCTGGGCGGGATCGTCGCCGCCGTTCCCGACGGCGCGACCCTGCTCCTCGACGGCCTGATCGCCGGCACCTCGGCGTCGGAACTAATTCCGGCCGTGGCGCGCCAGCGGCTGATCGTGCTCGTCCACCTGCCCGTGGCGCACCGGCAGCCGGCAGCCGAGCCCGGCGAACGTGAGGTGCTGACCGCGGCTGACTCGGTGATCACCACGAGCGAATGGACGCGGGCCTGGCTGATGACGCGCTACGGCTTGGCGGCCGATCGGGTTGTGGTGGCTCGCCCCGGCGTCGACGCGGCGCCCGGCGCGGAGCAGACCGCCGAGGGAACCCGCTTGCTCTGCGTGGCGGCGGTGACGCCCGGCAAGGGGCAGGACGTGTTGATCGCCGCGCTGGCCGAACTCGCACAGCGGGCCGGGCCGGCGGGAGCGCCCTGGCACTGCCGGCTGGTCGGTCCGCTGGATCGTGATCGGGCCTTCGTGGCGGCGGTGTCGGCGGCTGTGGACACCGCCGGCCTGTGCGGGCGGGTCCGGCTGGTGGGGCCGCGCACCCCGGCCGCGCTGGAGCGCGAATACGCCCACGCCGACCTGTTGCTGCTGCCCTCCCGGTACGAGACGTACGGGATGGTGATCACCGAGGCGCTGGCTCGGGGTGTGCCGGTCGTGGCCTCAGCGGTCGGCGGTGTGGGTGAGGCCATCGGAGACCCGACGGGCGTGGATCGGGCGGGCCTGCTGGTGCCCGAAGGCGACCCGGGCGCGCTGGCCGCCGCGCTGTCGGGATGGCTGAGCGAGCCCGGAATTCGACGTCGCTGGCGCTCGGCCGCGCGCCGCCGTCGTGGCGAACTGACCGGCTGGGACGAGACGGTGCGACAGGTCGGTGACGTGCTCGCGCCTCGCTGAACCGAACCTCGGCCGCGCCCCGTATGCGTGCACAAGACGGCCACAACTGCGGGAACGAGGTAAGCATGGGTGCAGCGCTTCGGCCTTCGTTACCCGTCCGGTGGTCATTCCCGCGGCGGTGGCTGTCGTTGCTGAGCGGCGCCGCCGTCACGACCGGTCTGTTCTTGATCCTGGGACCGGCACCGTTCCTGGACGGCCTCGCCCGGATCACGCCCACCTGCCTTGTCGTCGCCGGGCTCATCGCGATCGTCTCGACCGTGGCCGCGGCCTGGCGGTGGGCGGTGATCGCTCGAGCCCTCGGCCTGCAACTGGGTCTGTCCACGGCGGTCCTCGCCTGCTACCGCTCGCAGTTGCTCAACACGATTCTTCCCGGTGGAGTGCTGGGCGATGTGCATCGCGGGCTGTCGCACGGGCAGTCCCAACACAATCGCGCCCGGGGTCTGCAGGCGGTGTTCTGGGAACGCACCTCCGGGCAGGTGGTCCAGCTCGGGCTGGCGGTCCTCGCCCTGCTGGTCCTTCCCTCGCCGCTTCGACGCTGGTGGGTGTTGGTCGCACTCGGCGTCGCTGTGCTGGCCATGGTCGTGGTGCTCACCGCACTGCGGCGGCGAACAGATCCCAGTGGCTTCCGTTGGTGGCCGGCGGTCCTGTTCGGGTCCTCGATCGCGGTGATCGGCCATGTCGCGACCTTCCTGCTCGCGGCGCGCACCGCCGGGGTCCAACGTCCCTGGTTCGAGCTGGTGCCGTTGGCGATGCTCGTGCTGGTCGCGATGGCGATCCCGGCCAACGTCGCCGGCTGGGGGGCCCGGGAGGGGGCGGCCGCCTCGGTGTTCGCGGCGGCCGGACTGCCCGCGGCGGCCGGGGTCGCCACGGCGACGGTCTACGGTGTGATGGTTGCCGTTGCCGCCCTTCCCGGCGCCGCCGTTCTCCTCACCGGAATCGCCCGGAGGCCCGAGCCGGAGCGCGCGACAGCGCCGGAAACGGAGCCGGCGGCCGACCGGGAGCGGGTGCGCGAGGAGGTGAGCGTGCGTGGCTGAGCGTCCCTACACACTGCTCAGCTGCAGCATGTCCCTGGACGGCTACCTCGACAGTGCTGTCGTCAAGCGATTACCCCTGTCGAACAAGGCTGATCTGGATCGTGTGGATCAGGTCAGGGCGGACGCGGACGCGATCCTGGTCGGGGCGGGGACCGTGCGCAACGACAACCCGAGGCTGCTGGTGCGCTCACCCGAGCGGCGGGCCGAACGCATCGCGCAAGGACGTCCGCCCTCGCCGGTCAAGGTGACCGTCACCGGCTGCGCAAAGCTGGACGCCGAGGCCAACTTCTTCACCGCCGGCGACGGCATGAAACTCGTCTACGCCAGCCACGGTTGCGCGCCGGAGGCCCGAGCCCGACTGTCGTCGGTCGCCACCGTCGTCGAAGCCGGAGGCGTGGTGCGCATGCGAGAGCTGAGCGAGGACCTCCACGCCCGCGGAGTGCGGCGACTGATGGTCGAGGGTGGGGGATCGGTCCACACCCAGTTCCTGGTCGAAGACCTGGCGGATGAGTTGCAGCTGGTGCTCGCCCCGTTGTTCGTCGGTGACTCGCGCGCGAATCGGTTCGTCGGCGACGGACGCTTCCCGTGGACGGACGAGCGCCGGGCCGAGCTGGCCGAGGTCTGCCGCATCGGCGACGTGGCGCTGTTGCGTTACGCGTTGTCGCCGCGCTTCGACCGCCGTTACATCGCGCCGCGGTAGGCCTTGCGGCGGCCCCAGATCAGCCACACGATCAGCGCGAGGATGGTGCAGAAGAACGAGAAGATGATCCAGCCGACCTTGGCGCCGACGGTGGCCTGCGAACGAGCTACGTCCACCACCATGAACACGAAGATCACGACCCCGATAATCCAGAAAATCGGGCTGCTGACGCTAAAGCTGGCCGAGGCCGCGGTGTTGATCATGGACGTTTTATAGCGGAACGGGCATCTCGGAGGAAGCGCGGCGCGGGGTAGTACGCAGTCGGAGTTGACGTGGATCGGATCGACCTGAAAGGGGAGTGGACGTTTGTGACACGATGAGCGCTCGTCCGGGCCGGAGGGTGGTGCCGGGTCCTGGAATGCGGGCCTCGTCCCGCTTACGATTCGCCGGCGCTTGCCGACATAGGAAGTAACCGCGCATCAGACAGCGAGTGCGGATGAGGAGTGGGTATGACGTCCGGGTACCGCTCGGATTCTGCTGAGCCCGTCGCAGCGTGGGAACTGGCCGGCGTCGCCTTTCGCCATGCCCCGGCCGGCGTGGCGGTGGCCGACGAGCTGGGCCACTATGTCGCCGTCAACGAGCGCGTCTGCCGGCTGCTGGGGCGAACCGAGGACCAGCTCCTGGGACGCAGCAGCCGCGAATTCACCCACCCCGACGACCTCGGACAGCACGGGCGGGCCGGGCAGGCCATCCGGTTCGCCGGCGACGGTGTGCTTCGGGTGGACAAACGCTTCGTGCGCCCGGACGGCTCCGTTCGCTGGGCGCGTCTGCAGATCAGCCATGTCGAGGGCCCGGCCGGTGCGGAGTGGACGCTGGCCCACATGTACGACATCACCGAGGAGCGGCTGGCGGCTCAGGCAACCGGCGATGTCTCGGCCAGTCTCGACGGTCTCGCCCGGGTGATGCGCAGCATCCAGGACGGCGGCGATGCCCGCACGACGATCGTCACCGTCCTCAGCGAGCTCGCCGGTGCCGACTTCGGCAGCCTGGCCGAGCCGGTGCAGCGGGCCGAGGCGGCCGCCCCGACCGAAACCAGGGTCGCCGAAACCGGCGCCGCCGAAACCAGGGTCGCCGAAACAAGGGTCGCCGAAACCAGGGCCGCCGAAACCAGGGCCGCCGAAACCGGCGGGGCCGAACTGGTGATCAGCGCATCCACCGATCCGAGCTACCTGGGCTTCCGGATGCCGGTAGACACCTCGTCGGCGACCGCGATCGCCTACCTGACCGGCCAGCCGCTGTTCATCTCCGACGTCGCGAACCACCCGCTGGTGTCCCCGGTCGCCGCGGCGGCGACGGGGGCCCACGCAATGCTGTTCGTGCCCATCGCCGCGCGCGAGGACGTGACGGGCGTGCTCATCGCGGGCTGGACGGATCCCGCGGCCGATGTTCCCTCCACCCCGCCGACCGCGGTCGGCCTGCTGGCCGACCAGGCCGGCATCGCCCTCGCGCACGCCGCGCTCGTCGCCGAACTCGAGCGGCTCGCGGCGACCGATCCGCTGACCGCGCTGCCCAACCGGCGTGGCTGGGACATCCGCACCGCGGGGCTGGAGGCCGCTCGCCGGCGCTCTGGCAGCCCGGTGACCGTTGCGATCGCGGACCTGGACCGCTTCAAGGCGTTCAACGACCGCTACGGCCACGATGCCGGCGATGCCCTGCTCGTGGCCTTCACCCGGGCTGCCGCCGGGGCGCTGCGCGAGGTGGACGTCCTGGCCCGATGGGGCGGCGAGGAATTCGTGATCGCGCTTCCCGACTGCGACGCCGAACAAGCCAGGTACGTGTTGGAGCGGGTGCGCCGGTGCGTTCCCGACCACCAGACCTGCAGCATCGGCTATGCCAGCACCGGCGATGGCGAAACCATCGAGGCGGCGCTTCGGCGCGCCGACACCGCCCTCTACCAGGCCAAGCGCGCAGGTCGAGACCGCACCCAGGTCGCGTGATGGCCCGACCGGACGTCGTCTGTCTCGGCGAGACGATGGCCCAGCTGGTGCCCGTCGACGGATCGCTGTCCGGGGCCCTGGAGTTTCGGCTGTTCACCGCCGGCTCCGAGTCCAACGTGGCGCAGGCCCTGGCACAGCTGGAGGTAGCCGTCGGCTGGGTCAGCCGGCTGGGCACCGACCCGATCGGCGACCGGGTCCTGGCGGCGGTGGCCGCGTCCGGGGTGGACGTTTCGGGGGTACGCCGCCAGCCGCGCCGGACCGGGATGTTCGTCAAGGATCCCGCTCCGGCCGGTTCGAGCGTCTATTACTACCGCGACGGCTCGGCGGCCTCGACGATGTCGACCGAGGACGTCGATCGTGCGCTGTCACATCGTCCCCGGATGCTGTTCCTCACCGGTATCACCCCCGCCTTGTCGGACAGTTGCCGGGCGGCGGTGCGCCATGCGATGACGGCGGCCCCGGCGGCCGGCGTAGCGGTGTGCTTCGACGTCAACTACCGTCCCGCGCTGTGGCGGTCGCACCCAGCGGGTGCGGCGGCGACCGAGTTGCGTGAGCTGGCTGCGCAGGCCGATGTCGTGTTCGTCGGCCGGGACGAGGCCGCCGAGGTCTGGGGAACCGAGTCGCCGGCCGAGATCCGTGCCCTGCTTGGTCAGCGGGGCGAACTCGTCGTCAAGGACGGTGCCCTCGCGGCGTTCAGCTTCTACGAGGGAGACCAGGCCCAAGTCGTGCCCGCGCTACCCGTGGCGGTGGTGGAACCCATCGGCGCCGGGGATGCCTTCGCGGCCGGTTGGCTCTGCGGCCGGCTGCGGGGACTGGGCGCACAGGCCTCGTGCCGGCTGGGTCATCTGCTCGCCGCACGCGCGCTCGGTTCGCCGACCGACCAGCTCGGCCCGGCGCCGTTGGCCGCCTCGGAGCGCGCGTGGCTCTATGCCGCCGCCGTCGGATCGTCGTGGCCGCCGAAGACGGCGTGACACTCTCGGGGTGAGACCCGCGCTGCCGAACCGGTCGACGACCCGGTGAAGCTCAGCGCGCAGCCATCCGGATCGCCCCGTCGAGCCGGATGACCTCACCGTTGAGCATCGGGTTCTCCACGATGTGGCGGACCAGCGCGGCGAACTCCGAAGGCTCGCCCAGCCGGGACGGATGCGGTACCTGCTGTGCCAACGATTCCCTGGCCGCGTCGGGCAATCCGGCCATCATCGGCGTGTTGAACAGGCCGGGAGCGATGGCCACGACGCGGATCCGCGAGCTGGCCAGCTCCCGGGCGATCGGCAGGGTCAGCGCGGCCACGCCGCCCTTCGAGCCGGCGTAGGCCGCCTGGCCGATCTGTCCGTCGAAGGCCGCGACCGAGGCGGTGTTGACGATGACGCCACGTTCGCCGTCGATGTCCTCGTTCGCGGCGATGGCTTCGGCGGCGAGCCGTACGACGTTGAACGTGCCGATCAGGTTGACCTCGACCACGGATCGGAATCGCTGCAGGTCGAGCGGACCCTCACGTCCGAGCACCTTTCCTGGTGTCGCGATCCCGGCGCAGTTCACCACGATCCGCAGCGGAGCCAACTCGCCGGCGCGCGCGATCGCGGCGGCGACCGAGTCCGGGTCGGTGACATCGCCGGGGGCGAAATGGCCGGGCGCGGCGGTCGATCCGGACCCGGCCTGCTCGTTCAGATCCAGGCGCACGACCTGAGCACCGGCTTCGGTCAGGGCTCGGGCGGTGGCCAGGCCGAGGCCCGAGGCGGCGCCGGTGACAAGGGCGCTACTGCCGGCAATTCGCATCCTGATCGCTCCGTTCGTTGCGCGGATCTGACGGTGCTCACCGTAACGGGACGTGTCGCAGTCAGGGGAAACGGGCGGATCCGGGGAACAGCGAGCGACCGTGCCGGGTTGCTCTCGGGGGCGGGTGTGCTTGGAGCATGACGCCGCCTCAGTCCGCGCCACCCCCGAGCACGATCGACGAACGGAACCCGATGAGCCTGCTGCTGTCCGAACTGAGCCTGCGCGACGTGACGTTCCGCAACCGGGCCTGGGTGGCACCGATGTGCCAGTACAGCTCCGTCGACGGCCACCCGACCGACTGGCACCTCGTCCACCTGGGGGCGCTCGCTCGCGGCGGTGCGGGCCTGGTGATCACCGAGGCCACCGCGATCACCCCGCGGGGCCGGATCTCACCGTCCGACGCCGGCATCTGGTCCGACGCTCAGGCGCAGGACTACGAACGCATCACCTCCTTCATCCGCGGTCAGGGCGCGGTCGCCGGCATCCAGCTGAGCCACGCCGGCCGGAAGGCCTCCACCCGCACGCCGTGGCTCGGCCGGGGATCGGTCCCACTGTCCGAGGGCGGCTGGTTGACCGGTGGACCGAGCGCGGTGGCCTACCCCGGGCTGGACGCTCCGTCGGCCCTGGACGTCGCCGAACTCGACCAGCTGGTCGGCGACTGGGCCGCGGCGGCGCGGCGGGCCGTGCAGGCCGGCTTCCAGGTCATCGAGCTGCACGCCGCCCACGGCTACCTGCTGCACCAGTTCCTGTCCCCGCTTTCCAACCGCCGCGAGGACGAGTACGGCGGTGACCTGGACGGTCGCGCGCGACTGCTGCTACGCGTGGTGGACGCGGTCCGGTCGACGATTCCGGAAGGCATGCCGCTGTTCGTCCGGGTGTCGGCCACCGACTGGGTACCGGGCGGACTGCAGGTCGACGAGGTCGCGGAGCTGGCCCGGCAGCTGGCCAGTCGCGGGGTGGACCTGATCGACGTCTCCAGCGGCGGGAACAGTCCCGACCAGCAGATTCCCGTCGGTCCCGGATACCAGGTGCCGCTGGCGAGCCGGGTCCGGCAGGTGAGCGGTCTTCCGGTCGCCGCCGTAGGGCTGATCACCGAACCGAAGCAGGCAGAGGAGATCCTGGCCGAGGGCTCGGCGGATGCGGTGCTCATCGCACGAGCCGCCCTGCGCGAACCGTCCTGGCCCCAGCGCGCGGCCTTCGAACTCGGCGACGACCTCGCGTGGCCACCGCAGTACGAGCGCGCCCGGCCGTAACCGGCGCCCCCGCGGCCGGGAGTACCGTCGACGAGCGCGACGGCATCGCTGTGAAACCACCCAGCTCACGTCACCGTCGCGCGTGAGGGGCCCGGCATGAGCGAACCGTACGAGCAGCGCAGGGATGACGCGAACGACTCCCGCGAGAACTCCAGGGACGATGATCGGTCCGGAGCCGCTGCCGACCCTCACCCGACCATCGACTTTCCGGGTGCCGCAGAGGAGCCACCCGGCCGTCCGGACGGCGACCTCGACCCCGAGGACGATCCCACGCTGGGGGAGTAGCGGCGCAGGTCAGGACGGGATTGCGGTCCCGCCGGCCCCGTCCGCCTCCTCGGCGTGGGAGGGCTCATCCGAACCGGGTCCTGTCTGGCTCTGGGCCTTGCTCCCGAAACGGTCCAGGAACGCCGCTTCCAGCTGGCTCGTCCGGTGTTCGTGATTCGCCTTCTGGTGGGCCGTGCCGCCGGCTTCGATTTCGGCCTGCTTGCCCTTCAACACCGCCAGCTCGTGGCGCAACTGTTCATCGGACAGCTGCTCGGCCGGCACACCTTCGCTCATGGGACGCTTCCCCTCGCTGGGCTCGACGGCGGCGCACGGTTGGCCGCGGGCCGAGCAGCGGTATCCGGTGCCGCGACTCGGCGTGGACTCGACCCTAGCCCGCGGCCGCCGAACTCGCCGAAGCCGCGGCAGATGCGATGTCAGGGGTGGGGCCTACGGTGCAGTGAGAAGGATCCCCGTGGCAACCACAACCGGAAGGAAGCCAGCCATGAGCACCCTGACAGATCGCCCCAGCACCGCCTTGTTGGTCATCGACGTCCAGAACGATGTCATGTCCGGTACCCACAACCGGGACGCCGTCGTCGCCAACATCGCGACCCTGGTCGCGCAGGCTCGGGCCCGTAGCGTGCCCGTGGTCTGGGTCCAGCATTCCTCGGACGGGCTGCCGCGCGACAGCGAGGGTTGGCGCTATGTCGCAGAACTCGAGCAACACGATTCCGAGCCGGTCGTCCACAAGCGCTACCCGGACTCCTTCGAGGACACCGATCTCGAACAGGTGCTGGCTCAGGCCCGCATCGGCAGGCTGGTCGTCGCCGGCGCCCAGACCGACGAGTGCATTCGCTCGACCCTGCACGGCGCGATCGTCCGTGGTTACGACGCGACTCTGGTGTCCGATGCGCACACGACCGAGGATCTGAGCGAGTGGGGCGCTCCGCCGCCGGACAAGGTCATCGACCACACCAATCTCTACTGGGAGCACCACGCCGCCCCCGGTCGGACGGCCGGCGTGGTGGCCACCAAGGACGTCAGCTTCGACTAGGCGCGTGTCTGGTTAGAACATATGTTCTAATGAGTCATGCGTTGGGCACTGGCAGACGACGAGCACGGCGGCCAGCCGGCCCTGTTCGGCGTCGAGGAGCTGCTCGGCCCGCAGCGCAGTACCGGTCGGCTGTCGGAGCTGGAATTCCTCCCGGTCACGGCCAAGACCGTCCTGAATCGTGTCGGGCGCAACTCGCCGATGCCCTTCGGCTGGACGATCAACGCCTACCGCGGATGCAGTCACGCCTGCACCTACTGCTTCGCCCGCCCTTCGCACGAGTACCTCGGGCTATCGGCGGGTGAGGACTTCGACCGCAAGATCGTGGTCAAGGTCAACGCGATCGAGCGTCTGCGGGTCGAACTGTCGCGCCCGAGTTGGCGGCGTGAGCACGTGGCCATGGGCACCAACACCGATCCCTATCAGCGTGCGGAGGGCAAGTACCGACTGACCCGCGGCATCATCGGCGAATTGTCCCGCTCCGGTACGCCGTTCTCGATCCTGACGAAGTCCGCGCTGCCGATGCGTGATCTCGATGTGCTGACCGCTGCCGCCGAGCAGGTCGAGGTGAGCGTGACCTTCTCCATCGGCACGCTCGACGTGCAGGTGTGGAGAGCCACCGAGCCCGGCGCACCCCACCCCGCCCGCCGGATCGACGCCATCCGGGCGATGGCCCAGGCTGGTATCCGCACCGGTGCACTGATCGCGCCCGTGCTGCCCGGCCTGTCAGACCGGCGTGAGCAGCTTCGCGACGTCGTCGAGGCCGTCACCGGGGCCGGTGGCGCGGTCGTGGGCAGCCGGGCGCTCTATCTGCAGGGCGCGACACGTGAGCATTTCCTGGGCTGGCTGGCACAGCACGATCCAGCGCTGCACGCCCGCTACCGCGAGGCGTTCGCGGGCCGGTCCGAACTCGGTCCGGACTACCAGCGATGGGTGTCAGACACGGTCGCCGAGGAAGTGCGACGGGCCGGTGGTCGTCGCAGTAACCGCACGGGTGGACTGTTTGCGTGAGGCGGGCGCCGGAGTACGGTCGGCGAATGCGTGCCATCTGCTATTCCGAGACTGGGGACGAGTCGGTCCTGCGTCTCGTCGATCTGGCCGTGCCCGAACCCGGGCCGGGGCAACTGCGCGTTCGCGTGCACCGCAGCGGAGTGAATCCGACCGACTGGAAAGCCCGGCAGGGGTCAGCCCCAGGCGCCCCGATCGATCCGCCCCAGACTCCCGGCCAGGACGGCGCGGGTGTGGTCGAGGCGGTCGGCCCCGGTGTCGAGGCGGCGTGGACGGGCTTGCGCGTCTGGATTCGGGAGGCCGCCTACCAGCGCCCGCACGGGACGTGCGCCGAGTACTGCCTCGTGCCGGTGCATCAGGTGGCGACGCTGCCCGACTGGGCCGGTTACGACCTCGGGGCCAGCCTGGGTATCCCGTTCATGACCGCCCACCGCTGTCTCACGGTGACCGAGGACGGTCCCAAGCGCCTGGGACCCGGCGCCCTGGCCGGACGGGTTGTTCTGGTGGCCGGCGGAGCAGGGGCGGTCGGCAATGCCGCGATCCAGTTGGCCCGGTGGAGTGACGCCCGCGTGATCGCCACGGTCAGTAGCGCGGCGAAGGGTCAACTCGCCGCCGCCGCCGGCGCCGATGTCGTGATCAACTACCGCAATCAGGACGTTGTACCGGAGATAAGAAAGGTGGCCCCCCACGGGGTGAACACGATCGTGGAGGTGGCGGCTGCGGCCAACGTCGGCATCGATGCCGACGTCGTCGCCGCCAACGGCTCGATCGCCTGCTACGCCGACGATGGCGGCAAGCCGATCAACCTGCCGGTGCGTCCGTCGATGGTCGTCAACGCCCGGTGGCAGTTCGTCCTCATCTATACGGCGCCGCCGGCGGCCAAGTCGCGGGCCGTCGAGGACATCGCCGACGCGGTGCTGGACCGAGCGATCCGGGTCGGGCCCGAAGCGGGACTACCGCTGCACCACTTCTCGCTCGAGGACGCGGCGCAAGCTCACGGCGCGGTGGCCGCCGGACAGGTAGGCAAAGTGCTGATCGACGTCGGCGACTGAGCGATGCGTTTCAGTCGTTGTGCGCGCGGTTGCTCGTGACCGGCGTGGCCTTGCTGTCCAGGTCGATGTACAGGACGTCGTCGATGAGCAGGGCCTCCCAGCGCAACGACTGGGACGTGTCGATGTCGTAGAAGTGGGTGAACGCGACCGCCGAGATGACGAACGGCCCGTTGTCGCCGCCACCGGACTGCCTGACCGGATAGGCATGATCGAGTCGCGGGTCGGCCGCGCGTAGCCCGACGCGGTGCTCGGCGCGGTCGTACATCAGCTCGACCGCGTCCGGCTCGCCCAGGGCCAGGAAGGCCGACTTGTTGATGGAGATCGCGCCGCGCTTCTGGATGGTGATGCATGGGGCGCGTTTGAGCGGAACCATGCGTTTGGTGAAGATCTCAAACCCCGTCATCGTGTCCCCTCCCCCAAGGAACCACGCTGCCTGCTGAGCGTCACGAAGAGATTCGCATGAGCGCATGTGATCGGATTGCAGACGGCAGGTCAAATAATTGTTACTTCATCACGCCATAAAGCGGACCAGATAACACTCAAGTCGTGACCGTACGCCTACTGCGTCTTCACATAGGTCGAAGCAGACGTCGCCGGCCCCAGAGTCATGCCGTTTCCTAAACACTGGCCCAAGCATGTGTCCACTCATCCTGGTGTCAGTGAGGGTCGATCCGCGGGAGAAAACGGTTTCTTGATACGGGGTTGATATCGAGAAAAGGCTTGGCCAAAGGCATGGGACCGGGTCCGACCTCACACGGACCGGGCGCACGGTCGGGCATTAATGCCCTTTTGATATAAGGCGAAACGCAATCGCGAAGACTGTTGCGGATTTGTTTCGCGTGATTTATCGTTCGCTCACATCCCAAATTGACAGCCAGCTAGCGACCGTCGAATCAGTACGTTGCGCGGTGGTTGTAACGGGGTAACGGGGATTTTCATGGGGACTTTTCGGCTGGGCTCACGCTCGCGCCGTGCCGGGTTTTCGGCCGGTGCAATGGTGCTGCTCGTGTGCACGGGGCTGATCTTTCGATCGCCCGCCGCCACGGGCGCCACCACGAGTGCCGTTCAGCCCGGGGCCGCCGCCATGTTCTCGGCCGCTCCGATGAACCCGGCTGCCGACGGCAGCCCGACCGCTACGACACCCGCGACACCTGCGACACCTGCGGCCAGCGCCTCCACCGCTGGTGTGTCGGTGAGTTCGGCCGGCAGCGAAGCAGCCGCGGCCAGCGCCACCACGAGCAGTCCGGTTTCGGTGTCCGCCACGTCCTCCGCGCCGGTCGCGGGCTCGGCGGGCGGCGCCACGTCGCCCGGCGTGGCCTCGGGCTCGGCATCGGGCTCGGCATCGGCATCGGCATCGGCATCGCCGAGCGTGACGCTGAGCAGCCCGCCGTCCACGCCCGCGGTGTCGGGTTCACCGGCCTCCGACCCGAGCGTCTCCGCCGCGAGCGGATCGGGCAACAGCGGCGGGGCGACCACGCCGGTGATCACCACGCCCTCGGCGCCGCAGACCGTAGCGTCGGAATCATCAATGAATGCCGCGGTTTCGGCCTTCGTGCAGCAGAGTCTGGGCTGGAACGTCGATGCCTGCCGGTGCAGTGCCGCGATCTCGGTCAGCTTCGGCGGCCGGGCCAGCGCCAGCGCTGCACCGGCGGTCGACTTCCCGACCGCAGGGGTCGCCGGCCACACCGGCGACGTCCTGACGGTCAGCTTCTCGGGCAACGGCCCGGCGCAGGCCACCGCGGCCTCCGGTGGGGTCGGTAGCGGTTCGCCCCTCAGCGCGCTTCCGACGATCTTCCAACCGGGGGCCGCGGTCCCCGGGGTCGCGCCGCACGTCCCTGGCTCGCAAGAACTCTCAGTAGCCGTGCGGCAACTCATCAGTACGTTGATCACCGCCAACGGCCAGCGCGCCGCGGATCTGGATCCGCTGGCCGCCTTCACCGGCGCCGGTACCTCGGTGTCGCTGCAGCTGGTGTCGACCGGTCCGCTCAGCAGCTGTGCCGCAAGCCCAGCCTGCGCGGTCGCCATCGCCGTCGCTCTCGACGGCACCGCCTCGGCCACGATCGCCGCCCCAGCCAGCTGCATCGGGCTGGTCGGGACCGCGACCGCGATCGCACTGTCGGCCGGATCCGACGCCACCGCTGCGGCAAGCCGTGGATCGTCGCGGGGGTGTGATGCCACCGCCGCGGGAAGCGTCCACCAGGTCAGCGCCATCGCCGGAAACACCGGCCGCGCCTACGGAATCTCACTGACCGCAGCCGGGCCCGCCACGGCCTCGGCCGCCAGCGGCCAGCTCGGCGATACGGTCAGCGCCGACACCACCGGCAGCCAGGGCAGCGTTCCCCTTGCCGTCGCTATCAGCGGCTCGACCGGTGACACCGCCGGAATATCGATCGGATCCGAACAGGCCAGCACCACGGTGAGCAGCGGCGACTCCGGCCGCGCCGCCGCCACCTGCGCCCAGTGCACCACGGCCACGAGCGGTCTGGCCCAGGCGATGTCGGGCAACACCGGCAGTAGCTATGCCCTGGCCGGCGCCGGGACCGACGCGACCGTGCAAGCCACCTCCGGCGCGAGTGGCGGAGCCGCGGCCACCGCCTACGGAACCGGGGTCAAGCCGGGGACCGGCGCCAAGGTCGTCGGCAAGTCCGGGGATACCGGAGATGCCTTCGCGGTCGCCGTCGACCTCACGACCTGGGTCACGGTGAGCACCCACTCCGGTCAGGCCGGCGCCGTGACCAGCATCGCCAAGGGTCCGAAGAAGGACGGCAGCACCGGCGGCGGTACCGTCGTCGACCCGTCCCAGCCATCGCATCAGCGGGTGGACACCGGTGGTCACAAGCCCGGGCACAAGCCGACGAAATCCCTGATCGACCAAGGGGAATCAGTGACCTCGCGGCCGTTGACCGACCCGGCTGCGCCACCGGCAGGTTCCAGCCGGCCGGCCGTCGTCCCGGCCACGTCGCACCGGCCGGCCACGGCCAGGACCGTCACCACGAGCAGCGCGAGCGGGATCGCGGGCGCGTTCGGTCCGGTCCTGCAGGCCGGTCCCGCGCCGACGGCCGAGGTTCTGGCCCTGGGCCCCCGTCCGGATGTGGTCCCCAGGGCCGCCAACCAGTCGGGGATGTCCGTGTTGGCGCTGGTGGCGCTGCCGTTCATCGTCCTCGGCATGGTCCTGCTCGTGGCCTTGGCGACTTCGCACCGTCGACGACGACGATGGCGGTCCTGACTCAGCGGCCGCCCCCGAAGGCCCGCAGTCATCGTGTCGCAGTCGTCCGCTGCTCCTCACTTGACCGAATTCACTTGATCAGGAACTCACCTGACCTCGACCGGTATCCAGCTACCGAATCCGCGCTCCTCCCATCATCCACCGTTCTCAGGGTCCCTTTCAGGAAAAGGGAGAATGGACACTCATCATGATCTTCGAACTCGTCATGGCGGCTCAACTGCACGCCGCCAACAACGCCGCCGCACAGGGCGGCTCCGGGGCCGGCGGCGACGCCAGCAGCACCGCCAAGTCCGGGGCCACCGGTTCGGGCGGCAGCTCCGGCAGCTCGACCTCGTCCTCGACGTCCAGCTCGTCGGCCTCCAGCGGAAGTTCCTCTACGAGCACCGGGGGGTCGGCTCAGTCCGGCGCCTCGGGGGACGCCGACTCGTCACCGACGAGCACCGCGATCAGCGGTGACGCCGGTGGCGGCACGGTGAGTGGCGGGTCCGGTACCTCGGGCAGCGCCAGCGGAAACTCCGGCTCGGGCGGTTCCGGCGGCGGTAGCGGAGGCGGCTCGGGCGGCACCGTGATCAACGCCGGCTCCGGCAACTCCGGCTCGGTCACCGGCAGCGGCGGCGGCGGGACGAGCGGTTCGGCCTCCTCCAGCGCCTCGGGCAACACCACCAGCGGCAACTCCGGCAGTGCCACCGTGGGCAACCACAGCACCGGCGGAAACACCGGCAATTCCAGCTCGGGCTCGTCCTCGACCTCAGGCGCCCACTCCGGCGCCGGTGGAGCGTCCGGTGCGACCGGATCCGGGACGGCCGGATCGTCCTCACACTCCGGCTCCGGTGGCAGCAGCGGCGGCTCGGGCTCCGCGAGCTCCGGCAGCGGATCCAGCGCCACCCACGCCGGCAGTGCCAGCAGTGGTGCCGGTGCGGGCAAGGTCAGTCCGGTAGCGGCGGTCACCGGCGGCTCCGGCTCCGGCGGCAGCGCGGCCTCCGGGGCCGGCAGCGGCGACTCCGGATCGGGCGGCAGCTCGGGTTCGGCGTCCTCGGCGTCCGGATCGGGATCGCACGCCACCAGCGGGGATTCCTCGACGACAACCTCCGGTGATGCCACCTCCGGCACCACCGGCGACGCCAACTCCAGCCCCGGGGTCGGTGCGTTCACCGGCGATGCCATCGCGGCGCTCGTCATCGGCAGCTCCGGTATGACCGGCAGCGTCAACGGTGGCGTCAGCGGCGGAAGCATGGCTTCCGGTAACGGCGACACCACCAGCGACACCGGCGGCGGCGGGACCGGCGGGATCGTGATGATCCTCAACTCCGGCAACTCCGGTGACGTGACCGGGACCGGGACCGGTGGCACCACGGGCGCGGCCACCGCGACCAGCACCGGCAACACCACCAGTGGCAACAGCGGATCGGTGACGGTCGGCAACTCCTCCACCGGAGGCAACACCGGCAACGCCAGTTCAACGTCCACGGCGGGCTCCACAGCGACCAGCGGGGCCGGCGGCGCCTCGGGCGCAACCGGGGCCGGGTCGGCAACTTCGGGCAGCTCCTCCGGCGACACCGGCGGCAGCGGCGCGTCGGGCACCGGTGGCTCGGGTGACGGGGGCACCGCGAGCGCGGGCGCGTCGTCCGGGGACAGCGGCTCGGGGGGAGACTCGGGATCGGCCACTTCGAGCGCGGGCTCGGAAGGCAGCGCGACCAGCGGCAACTCCAGCACCTCGACCTCGGGCAGCGGCACGTCCGGTGACACCGGCTCGGCCACGTCGACTCCGGTCGTGGTGGCGTCCAGTGGCAGCGCCGACGGTGCGCTCGTCTATGGCGAATCCGGCGCGACCGGGAACGTCTCCGGTTCGATCGGCGGTACCGGTGACGCCAGCGGCGGCGGCGGTTCCGGCGGCATCTACATGGAACTGACCTCCGGCGACTCCGGCAGCGTGACCGGCAGCGGCACCGGCGGCACGACCGGGGCGGCCAGCGCGACTGCCTCGGGCAACACCACCAGCGGCAACTCGGGCAGCGCCACCGTGGGCAATCACAGCAGCGGCGGCAACACCGGTTCGGCCAGCGGATCGTCCACCGCCACGTCCGGCGCGACCAGCGGGCCCGGCGGAGCATCCGGAGCCAGCGGTGCCGGCACCGCCAGCGCAACGTCGTCCTCGGGTTCGACGGGTGGCAGCGGTAGCGCGATCGGCACCGGCGGCAGCGGGGCCGGCGGAGCTACCGAGGCGGGCGCGGGATCCGGCAGCACCGGCGACGGTGGCTACTCCGGTGACGCGACGTCCGGCGCAACCTCCAGCGGGTCGGCCACGAGCGGCGGCTCCAGCACGAGCACCAGCGGGGACGCGACCTCCGGCTCCAGCGGCGGCGCCTACTCGGCTCCGGAAGTCACGGCGTCCAGCGGTGATGCGGGCGGCGCCGCGGTGATCGGCATCTCCGGCTCGACCGGCGACGTCTACGGCAGCATCGGCTCCACCGGCAGCACCACCGACGGCGGCGGCTCGGGCGGCATCTCGATGGTCCTGACCTCGGGCAACTCCGGCGACGTCAACGGCACCGGCACGGGCGGCACCTCAGGTGCGGCGACCGCGACGGCTTCGGGCAACACGACCAGTGGCAACACGGGCAACGCCGGCGTCGGAAATTCCAGCACGGGCGGCAACTCCGGCGCGGCGACCGGCACCTCCGGTGCGACCTCGGGCGCGACCTCGGGAGCGGGCGGCGCCTCGGGCGCCTCGGGCCCGGCGACGGCGACCTCGGGCAGCGGCTCGGGTGACACCGGCGGCAGCGCCACCTCCAACGGCACCGGCGGTTCCGGCGCCGGCGGCGACTCCGCCGCGGGTGCGGCCTCGGGTTACACCGGCGCCGGCGGTGACTCCGGCTCGGCCAGTTCGGGGGCGACGTCCTCGGCTGACGGCACTTCGGGCAGCAGCGACACCAGCACCGGCGGCTCGGCCACGTCCGGCGACAGCGGCGGCGCCTGGTCCGCCCCGGTCGTCACCGCGTCCAGCGGCAGCGCCGACGGCGCGTTCGTCTACGGCGAATCCGGTGCCACGGGCAGCGTCAGCGGTGACGTCGGCGGGTCGGGTTCCACCTACGGCGGCGGGGGGTCGGGCGCGGTAGACGTCGTGCTCGTCTCCGGTGATTCCGGCAGCGTGACCGGCAGCGGCACCGGCGGCACGACCGGTGCGGCCAGCGCGACTGCCTCGGGCAACACCACCAGTGGCAACACCGGTTCGGCCATGGTCGGCAACTCGAGCACCGGCGGAAACACCGGTGCGGCGAGCGGCTCGTCCACGGCGACCTCCACCGCGGGCAGCGGTGCCGGCGGGGCTTCCGGCGGATCGGGACCGGCCATGGCAACCGGTTCGAGCTCGTCCGGGATGACCGGCGGCAGTGATCTGGGAGCGGGCACCGGCGGTTCGGGTGTCGGTGGCAGCAGCGGCGCCGACGCCGCCTCCGGTGACACCGGCAGCGGTGGTTCGTCCGGCGACGCGACCTCCAGCGGGAGCTCCAGCGGGTCGGGCACCAGCGGCGACACCAGCACCTCGACGTGGGGCGACGCGACGTCGGGCTACAGCGGCGACGTCTACTCCGCACCGGTCGTGACCGCCGTCAGCGGCGACGCCTCCGGGGCCAGCGTGATCGGTTACTCCGGCAGCACGGGCGGGGTCGAGGGCAGCTCGGGCGGCAGTGGTGACACCTACGGCGGCGGCGGGTCCGGCGCCAGCTCGGTCACGCTCCTGTCCGGCAACTCCGGCAGCGTCACGGGGACGGCCGGTGGCGGTACCTCGGGTGGCGCGACCGCGCTCGCCTCGGGCAACGCGACCTCGGGCAACACCGGTGACGCCTCCACCCACAACACCGGGACGGGCGGCAACAGCGGCTCGGCCACGGGCAGCTCGACCGGGACGTCCTCGGCCAACTCCGGCGCCGGTGGCGCCTCGGGTGGCTCAGGTGCCGCCTCGGCCACCGACAGCAGCGGTTCGGGCGACACAGCGGGCTCCGGCACGTCCAACGGCACCGGAGGATCCGGAGCGGGCGGCGACAGCTCGGCCGAGGCCGCCTCGGGCTACACCGGCTCCGGCGGCGACTCGGGTAGTGCCGACTCGTCGGCGGCCTCGTCCGGCTCGGCCTACAGCGGCAACTCCGACACCTCAGTGTCCGGTGACGCGACCTCCGGTTCCAGCGGCGACGTCTACTCCGCCCCGGTGGTGGTGGGCCTCAGTGGCCAGGCCGGCGGCGGCAGCGTCCAAGGCGCCTCGGGTGACACCGGGTGGGTCTCGGGCAGCAGCGCGTCGGGCGACACCTACGGCGGTGGCGGCAGCGGCGACAGCTCGGTCACCGGTCAGTCCGGTGACTCCGGCGACGTGACCGGCATGGCTGCCGGTGGCACGTCCGGCGCCGCATCGGCCACTGCCTCGGGCAACACGACCTCGGGCAACACCGGATCGGCGACGGTCGGAAACTCGGCCACCGGCGGCAACACCGGTAGCGCGGCGGCGGGCTCCAGTGCCGGTTCCAGCGCGACCTCCGGTGCCGGCGGTGCTTCGGGTGCCTCGGGCGCGGCGACGGCGACGGACACCACGGGCTCTGGCTCGACCGGCGGCGGCGCGACCTCGGACATCGGCACCGGCGGGTCCGGCTCCGGTGGCTCGAGCGAGGCCGAAGCGGCTTCGGGCGACACCGGCAGCGGTGGTAGCTCGGGCGATGCGTCCTCCTCCGCGGACTCGGGCAGCGAGGCCGGTTCCGGCAGTTCGTACACGAGCACCTCGGGTGACGCGTACTCCGGTGACAGTGGCTCGGCGGTCTCGGTTCCGATCGTGCTGGCCGGCTCCGGCAGCGCGTGGGGCGGCGAGGTCCTGGGCAGCTCCGGTAACACCGGCGACGTCTCCGGTGACGCCTACTCCGGCAGCTCGGACAGTGGCGGCACGGGTGCCGCCGACGTCCAGGCCGGCTCGGGCGACTCCGGCGCGGTGAGCGGCACGGCCGGCGGCGGTACCTCGGGTGCCGCGACCGGGACCGCGTCGGGTAACACCACATCCGGAAACACCGGCGCAGCGTCGGTGGCCAACTCGGGCACCGGTGGCGACACCGGCTCGGCCAACGCGGCCTCGTCCGCGTCCTCGACCGCCGGCAGCGGCGCGGGTGGCGCCTCGGGCAACTCGGGACCGGCCTCGGCGACCGCCGGGTCCAGCTCGGGTGACACCGGCGGGACCGGAACCGTCGCGGGCACCGGAGGTTCCGGTGCCGGCGGTGACTCCTCGGCTGAAGCGACTTCCGGCTCAACCGGTGACGGAGGCTGGTCCGGTTCGGCCGACTCCAGCGCCAGCTCCTCCGGTTCAGCCGGCAGCGGTGACAGCGTCACCTGCGTGGACGGCTCGGCGACCAGCGGCGGCAGCGGGGATGCGATCTCGGCGCCGATCGTGCTGGCCGGTTCGGGTGATGCCGGCGGCGGCGCCGTCCTCGGCGAATCCGGTTACACCGGTGACGTCAGCGGATCCGCCTCGTCCGGCTCCAGCGACTCGGGCGGTTCGGGAGCGGCTTCGGTCGGTGCCCTGTCCGGTGACTCCGGCGCGGTGACCGGCACGGCCGACGGCGGAACATCCGGAAGCGCGACCGCGACGGCCTCGGGTGGCACCACCTCGGGCAACACCGGCGCGGCGTCGGTGAGAAACTCCGGCACCGGTGGCGACACCGGTTCGGCGACGGCCACCAGCACGGGATCGTCGACCGCCACCACCGGAGCGGGCGGCATGTCCGGCAACTCCGGCCCGGCTACGGCGACCGACACCACCTCCTCCGGTGACACCGGTACCTCGGGCAGCGGTGGCTCCGGCGAGGGCGGCTCGTCCTCGGCTGAGGCCGACTCCGGTGACACCGGCGCCGGCGGCAGCTCCGGCGACGCCATGTCCTCGGCCGATTCGCAGGGCTCGGCGGGATCGGGCAACAGCTGGACCCACACCTCCGGCGACGCGACGTCCGGCGACAGCGGCGCGGCCTTGTCCGCCCCGCTGGTCGGTGCGGGCAGCGGCTACGCCGGCGGCGGTGTCGTGCTCGGCGCCTCCGGTTACACCGGTTGGGTCGACGGCAGCGCGGCTTCGGGTTCGTCCGACAGTGGCGGTACCGGAGCCAGCACGGTCGAGGCGGCCTCGGGCAACTCCGGTGACGTCAGCGGCATGGCCGGCGGCGGTACGTCCGGTGCGGCCAGTGCCACGGCCTCGGGTGACACCACCTCGGGCAACACCGGGTCGGCGACGGTGGCCAACAGCAGCACCGGCGGCAACACCGGTGCGGCCAGCGGATCATCGACGGCGACCTCGACCGCAACCTCTGGCGCCGGTGGCAACTCGGGCGCGTCCGGGCCGGCAGCGGCTACCGGGATGAGCGCCTCGGGCGATGCCGGTTCCGGCGGGTCCGGTGCGGGAGGTTCGTCCAGTTCGGACTCGGACTCCGGGATGACGGGTGACGCCGGCTGGTCCGGCGACGCCAACTCCTCGGCCGATTCCTCGGCCTGGGCCGGCAGCGGCGACTCCAGCACCGACACCTGGGGCGATGCCACCTCAGGCTCCAGCGGCGACGCGGTCTCCACACCGATCGTCGTGGCCATCAGCGGCAACGCCGACGGCGGCGTCGTGATGGGTCAGTCGGGCGACACCGGTGACGTCAGCGGCTCGGCGGGCTTCGGCCCGGTGACGCTGGTGACGGTCAGCGAAGAGGACTCGGACGGTTCGGGTGGGACGGGCGCGCAGGACGTGACCGTCACCTCGGGCGACTCCGGTTCGGTCGACGGCACAGCCGGTGGCGGAACCTCGGGATCGGCTACGGCCGGCGCCTCGGGCAACACCACCAGCGGCAACACCGGCGACGCCTCGGTGAGCAACCACGGCACCGGTGGCAACACCGGTAGCGCGACGGCCACCTCCACCGCGACCTCGACCGCAACCACGGGAGCCGGCGGCAACTCCGGCGCCAGTGGCGGGGCGACCAGCGGGTCCGACAGCGGATCCGGTGGACCCACCAGCGGCGGCGGCACCTCCGGCGGCGGCACCTCCGGTGGCGGGACCTCCGGTGGCGGGACCTCCGGCGGTACCACCGGAGGTACGACCGGCGGTCAGACGGGCAGCGACAACGGCGGGTCCACCAGTACGACCAACCCGCCCGCTCAGACCCAGGTCGAGGCAGTGAGCGAGACCCGGGTGCCGGCGGCAATGGCGCCGTCGGTGGTCGGTGCGGCCGCGATCGCTGAGACCGCCCTCGCGTTCACCGGAGCCAGCGTGCCGATGCTGCTTTCCGGTGCGGGTGTTCTGGTTCTGCTGGGCTTCGGCGCTCTGGCTCTGCCGCGGCGGCGTACCCAGCACTGATCGACCCTGGTGGCGTGGGACCGGCACACCTGTCCGGTCCCACGCCACCGGCGCCGCTTGCCACACGATGACAAGGAGATTCCTCGATGGCCACAGCAACCGCCGCCCCGCTGGACGAGTTCCGGATGATCTGGGATCGGACCCCTCCGATGTCCCGCGACCGGCAGCACCGGCTGGGCACCGCGCAGATCGCCCGCGCGGCGTTCGCCTTGGCCGAGGACGAGAGTCTCCAGGCCATCTCGGTGAAACGGGTCGCAGCCCGGCTGGGCGTGCCCGGTAACCGGATGGAGCAGTACCTGCAATCCCGCGACGAACTGCTCGACATCATGCTCGAGGCGGCCCTGGCCGAGATCGAGATACCCGAGCTTGATCTGCGTGGGCTGGCCGTGGCCACCCACCAGGCCGTCCAGGCTCATCCGTGGCTGGTCGAGCTGATCGGCTCGCGGACGCCGAGCGGGCCGGCCGGTCTGCGCTTCGTCGAGACCGCGCTCCGGCTGTTGGTCGACGAGGGCCTGAGCCTGCCGGACGCGGCCCAGCTGCTCGACACCCTCCTGGCCTTCGTGGCGGGATCGGTGCGGGTCCAGCGACGCAGCCGCACGGCACCTTCCCCGGCTCAGCTGAACGTCCGCGCGCGTTATCTCATGGACACCGTCTCCGATGAGCAATACCCCTATCTGACCGAGCTCTTCTCCGCCGCGCACTCTGTGTCCCCCGCTGAATCGTTCGCTCGCGGGCTGGACCTGGTCCTAGGCGGGATCGCTGCTCGGGTGCCCACCGGTGACCGGGGGGCACCACCGGAGGCCGGGAGTTTCCCATGAGCTCCGGGCCGGGCACCCGAGCCCCCTCCGACGACCCTGATTTTCCGGACAACCGGATCCAGATCAAGGTCGGTCGCCGGGCGGTGGACGCCGCGGTGCTCGATCGGCTGGCCAGCGCCCCGCGGCGGCGCCGGTTCCGCGTGGTCATTCCGCCCGTCCCGGAAGGGGACATCGTCGCTCCGCCTCGGGACGACCTGCTCGCGGAACTGACGGGCGCAGGCCCGACGCCAGATCCGATTCCGGAGCCGACGCCAGCGCCCATTCTGGAGCCGGCGCCGGCGCTGCGCTCCGTACCGGATCTGCCGCCGAGTCCACAGCCGAGTCCGCAGCCGACTGCACAGCCGAGTCCCCAGCCGAGTCCCCAGCCGAGTCCCCAGCCGTCCCCGCCCCCGCCGCCGGGACCTGCGCTGCCACCGCCACCGCATGCCGCGCCGAGCCCGGCGCCCGTGGCGCGCAATCCGCGCCGCCGCTGGCCCCTGGCGCTGGCCGTCGCCGCCTTCGCCTGCTCGGTTGCGGTTCCGATTGCCCTGAAGTTGCAGGGGAATTCTCACCCGCGAACGATCACCGCACCACCGGTGTCGACGACCGTTCCGGTCAACCCCGCGAACGCGAGGCTGACGGCGATGATGACATGGGCCCGTACCTACCTGCCTGCGGAGGCGGTGATCGTCACCGACCGGACCACGGTCGCGGCGCTGCGTTCCAGCGGGTTCACCCAGAGCTGGAGTTTCGCCTCGGCGGCCACCATTCCGCTGGCCTCCATCGACTATCTCTTCGACGTTCCGGGTCGCGATTCCTCGGCCCAGCACACCCACCTGTTCGACAAGTCGTTGCCGCTGGCCATCTTCGGAACCGACCGGTACGCCCCGACGGTGCGTGAGATCTTTCCCAACGGCGTCGCCGCCGAACGCGCGGACCTCAGGACCGACACGACGCTGCGCAAGCAGGGCGGCCAGGAGCTGCTGCTCAACGCCAACGTGCAGACCGACGGGGCCACCCGGTCCGCGCTGGCCGCCGGACGGATCGACCTTCGGGTGCAGAATGTCCTGACGGTACTGGGTGGAACGGATCTGATCACGGTGTCCGATCCCACGGTGGACGTCGCCGAGCACCGGGCCGGACTGCCGATTCGCTCGGTGGTCATCGCCACCAGCGACCCGCAATTGATCCAGAGCACCCTGGCCTCGATGATCGCACCGTACCGGCCCTCGGAAGTCACCACGATCTCCCAGCACAAGGTCCGGCTCACCTGGGATCCGGCCATCGCCCCCATCGTCGCGGTCGGTGGCTGATGGGCCGCCACGGCTGGACGGTGCCGGGGAATCAGCGTCCGCACACCCTGAATATTCCTACCTGGCAAGGAGTTCACTGATGTCGCCTTCGCTGTGTTCCCGGACTTGGGCGGCGGTCAGCGCGGCCACCCTGACGATGCTCGTCACCGCCGCGGGTGTGCTCGGCGTGGCCGGCTCGGCCTCGGCCGAGCCGCTGGCCCCGGCCAAGGCGTCCGATGCGGTCATCCGTGCGGCCCACTTCTCACCGACGACCCCGGGGGTGGACGTCTACCTCAGCCCGTTCTCGGGCAGTCCGAGCCGCCAGGTCTGGCTGAGCAACGTTCGCTACGGCGCCGTCAGCTCCTACCAGGCCCTGACGCCGGGTGTCTACACCGTGGCGATGCGTCCCGCGGGCGCGTCACCGACGAGCAAGGCGGTTCTGAGCTGGACCCTGAACGCCAAGTCGGGAACGGCCTACACCGTCGCCGGCGTGGGCGCCGGTTCCTCCGTGCGCGGCGTGGTGATCTCCGACGACCTGTCCACGCCGCCGGCCGGCCGGGGACGGGTTCGGGTCATCCAGGCCGCCAGCCGGGCGCCGGTGGCCAAGGTCTCCTCAACCGACGGCACGGTCATCGCACCGGACGCGCGCTTCGCCACCGTCACCCAGTACGCGACCCTGCCGGCCGGCTCCTGGCAGGTGGAGGCGGTCTCGGCGTCCACGCCGACGGTGAAGGCCGTGACCCCGGTGTCCATCCGCAGTGGGCAGATCACCTCGATCCTCGTGCTGGACGGCAAGAGTGCCGGCATCACCATGCGGACCTTGCTGGACTCGTCCTCCTCCGGCACCTTGCCCATCGATGCCGTGCCCGCCGGGGCCGGCGGAACGGCCGTCCAACTGGTCCACCGGGGCGCCTCGCCGGTCGCAAAAGCCCTTGTCATGCTCATGATCCTCGCTGCGGTGGCCACGATGTGGTGGCTCGACGGCAGGGTCCGCACACGCTGGTCCGCCCGCCATGTCCGCGCACTCGGCTGAACCGTCCGGCGGCCGCCGACCAGGCCTGCCGACGGTCGGTGGTATCCATCTGCTGCTGCTGATCGCGGTCTTCTCCGGCCTGGTCGCACTGACTGCGGTCATGTTGTTCACCGGCAACCCGCAGCCTGACGACGGCGCCTCGACCGTCGGAATGACGTTGCCCGCGCTCCAGTCCCACACGCCGACGATCCGCCCGCTGTCGGTCTCGCCGGACCTCACCACCTCGGCGGGTGCGTCTCATCTGAGCGAGACGCCGCTGACCATTCCGGTTGCACCGCCCACCGTCGCGCCGGCCAGACCCGGCCTGCCGGTCCTGGTCTCGGTGCCACGGCTGCAGATCCGCAGCTCGCTGCAGGCACTCGGTCTGCTCAGCGACGGCACGCTGCAGGCTCCCACCGAGTACGCACGCGCGGGCTGGTACGCCAAGGGAATCCGGCCCGGTGCGGTCGGTCCGGCCATCATCGCCGGTCACGTGGATTCGGTGTCCGGGCCGGCGGTGTTCTTCGCCCTCAGCCAGGCGCGGGTGGGTGATGACGTGGTGGTGACCGACGATCGCGGGGCGACACGCCACTTCACGGTCGTCACGATTGCTCGCTACGCCAAGGCGTCCTTTCCCACCGATGCGGTCTACGGCCCGAGCCCGTTGCCCGTTGTCCGCCTCATCACCTGCACGGGCGATTTCGACGTGAGCAAGGGCAGTTACCTGGACAACCTCGTGGTGACCGCCGAGCTCCGCCGGCCCCGCGCCGGGTAGCTCACCCGGCGGCATCAGCCGATCCGGCGGCCCAGCGCGCCTCGGCTTGCACGAACGCGCGAAAGGCGGGCTCGGCCCAGGTCGAGTCGGTGTGCCCGGGAGTCAGCACGGCCACCCGGCCCGCGCGTTGGCGACGACGCCAGCCGGCCGGCTGCACCTCGTCCTCGCTGGGCTCGATCGGATGTCCTGCCAGTTGTTCCGGCTGAGGTCCCGGCCACCGCAGCGAGGCGGTGAGCTCGGCCGTCACGTCGGTGAGCTCGATCCGGTAGAACTCATCCGTCAACCCGAGCGGCTCTCCCCGCTCGATGCCGGCGCCGAGCAAGGTCACGGCGTCGATGGGTGGATGATCGATGAACCTCCCGCCGATGAGCGCGTGGATCAACGGCGCCTGCTGATACCCGACGGTGCCCGAATGCAGTACCAGCAGGCCTCCTCCCGACTCCACGAAGCGGACCAGCGCCGAGCCCGCCTCCGGCCCGCGCAACCACGGTGTCTCGTCCTGGTCACCGAGGTGGTTTCCCTTGGCCAGGATCACCAGGTCGCAGTCGGTGGGCAGATCGGTCAGTGCATCAGCCGTTCCGCCGGGCCATCGCAGGTCCAGCCCGGACAGGCCGCGCAGAAAAGCCGAAACCCGCTTGGTGGGGTGCCAGGGATCACCGACGAGCGCCAGTGCGCGCACGGTCACGGCACCATCCTCGCAAATCGCGATCCCGCGACGGCGGTCCGGGCGGGCCCGGCAATGCTGTGCTGCAACCGGCGCGCGGCGTCCAGATGCTCGGCCGTCCAGATCATCCGTACCGCGGTGGGGCTCGCGGTTCCGTCCGCGGCCGCCAGGTCGTGCCGGACCGCCTCGACCAGCCGGGCGTCGGCGCGCTTGTCGTGGCCCTGCGGATCCGGCGGGGGCCCGTCCCCGAGCAGACTGGCGGCCAGCCGGTCGTACCAGTCGCGAACCTGCTCGGCCGCGAGCCGCAGTTGCTTGCGCGCCACCGCGCGGTCTCCGTCGGGTTCGCCCTCATCACGCTGCCACAGGTCCAGCACGGCATCAGCCGCCAGCCGCAAGCCGGCAACGCCGGTCACCAGGCTGGTGACCTCGGACAGCGGTAGCGGCTTGGCGCCACGCTCGGCGAGGTAACCGCGGAAGGTGTCGTCGAGCCGGCGGGAGGCCGCGGCGGCGCGCACCGCCTCGGCGCTCGGGCCTGCCGTGCGGGCTGGGCCCGCGGCTGGGTCGCAGCGTTGCAGGCCGAACTCCACGGCGTCGACCAGGTATTGGGCGCTGTCGACGTAGGCCTCGGCCAGGGCCCTTCGCAACGCGGCCCTGGCGCCTCGCGGCCAGAACAGCAACCCGACGGCCAGGCTGATGGCGCAGCCGAGCGCGATGTCCTCGACCCGCAGCAGGCCGATTCGCCAGCCGGCCGGTTGAATGATGTTGAACAGGATGACCAGGGTGAGCGTGAAGGCGGCCTGGCCGGCCGCGAACGAGATCGCCGCCGGCGCGACGCCGGCGAGCAGGATCGCGATCGGCAGCAGGACCCACAGCACGGTCGGGCTGGTGCCGATGACGGCCAGCAGCACGGCGCCGATCACGAACCCGGCCACCGTTCCGAGGAGTCCACGCAGGACGTTCTGGCCGGTGTTCAGCGCGTTGGACCGCAGGACCGACAGGGTGCCCAGCACGACCCAGAAGGAGTGCTGGACGCCGGTGCGGTTGGCGATGAAGACCGCCAGGCCGAGGCCGACGGCCCCCCTGATGCTGTTGTGCAACCAGACCGAGTGCCGCTCGACGTGGGCACCGGCCCGTTCACCCGCCGAGGCGAGCGTGCCGCCGATGCCGGCGGGTTGCCGCCCGAGCAACCGCTCCAGCCAGCCACGGCGTTCGGCCGCCGCGGTCAGGTCGATGTTGCGGGCGATCTGGCCGACGGCGTAGCTCAACTCCTGCGCCCGGAAGCTCGGGTCGAGCGCGCTCACGAACTCCAGCTCGTCGGATTCGAGCTCGCCGGACCCCCGCGGGTCGGTCCGCGCCGTGGCGGCCGGCAACCGGCGCACCGGCAGGGTGGTGGTCGCGGAGCGCTCGACGGCGGTCACGGCGTGTTCCAGCGCCTTCGTCGCCTGATGCAGCGCGTCGGGCCCGGTGCTGCTTGCTCCGATTGCTCCGAGCAGATCCGCGCCACGATCGAGCACGTCGGCGGCGGCCAGCTTGACCGCGCAGGCAGGGCGCCGGGTGGGGCTGTCGGGCCGCGGACCCGGCATCGAGTCGGCCTGCACCACGATGCTCTGCAGCCAGTTCAGCTCGTCCACGAGCCGCACCAGCGATCGCGCCCCGGTGGACAGGCCGGTCGGCCGGTACGGAGTGGCGAGGAAGTTGCGGTGCACGGCGGCCACCGCGTCGGAGGCGGCGGCGATGTTCTGGCGACGGTCCTCGGCCAGGATCTCCAGGTCCGGCTGGTCGCCGGCCAATGCGAACGCGACGTCGGCTCGTAGTCGCTGGGCCAGGGCTCGGCAGGCCACGATGGTCGGCTGGCGCAGCGCGTCACGGGCGGGAGCGGGCCACAACAGCGCGATCGCCAACCACGACACCGCTGAGGCCATCGCCCAACCCGCGAGGCGGTCCGGGATGGCCGACGCGGCGCCGGGCAAGGACACCGGCAGGATGAAGGCCAGCAGTAGGGAGGTGGTCGCCCCGGCGAGCACAGAGCTGACCACACCCGAGAAGAGCACCGCGAAGCCGACGACCGTCATGGAGGCGGCGGCCAGCCACACCGACCGGGAAGCCAGGGTGGCCAGGCACACCAGCACCGCGCCGGCGACCGACAGCGCCACCTGGGCCTGCAGCCGTTCGCGCATCGGGCCGGAGAAGTCAACGAGCAACAGCAGCGCGAACGAGCCGAACGCGGCGAAGGTCGCCACCTCACCGTTGCCGATCACCTGGGTGCCCAGCGCGAACAAGCTCGGCATCACGATCGCGGTCCGGGTGGCACGTCGCAGCGCCGAGTATCCCGGGTCGTGTGTGGACAGCCAGTCGAGCAACGACATCATGGGCCTCATGGTCCGACAGCATGGTGGGCGGGAGGGACGTCCGGTGGACGTAGCCGGGGTTCGGACGCCGGCTCCCGGAATTCGTACCTCGCTGGGATCATCATTGGCCATCGGTACCTGGCACGGCAACGTCACCGGTGACGTGCCCGTACGTCGGGGCCGCGGCATTGACCAGGGCGGCGCGCTCGGGTCAGACTGTCAAAGTTGTCTAGTCCATTTATGCTCGGAGCCACCCTGTGACGATCGATCCGGACATTCGCCGGCTGACCCTGTCCACGCTGTTGCTCAGCTTCGTCGGCCCGGTGCCACCGAACTGGTTGCTCGACGCGCTGGCCGATGGTCTTGGCGGGGTCGTGTTGTTCGGCTCGAACCTGGGCGAGGGATCAGCGGTAGCGCGCCTGACCGGGACGCTGCGTTCGGCCGCGGGCGGCCGGGCGCTCGTGCTGGCGATCGACGAAGAAGGCGGGGAGGTCACTCGCCTGGACACCGGTCGGGGCAGTGCCTCACCCGGAGCCGGAGCGCTCGGTCACCTCGATGAGCCGGCCACCACCGAGGCGGTCTACGCGGCGATCGGGCAGCGGATGTCCGAGGCGGGACTGACCTTGGACCTGGCGCCGGTCGCGGACGTGAACTCCGATCCAGGTAATCCGGTGATCGGGCTCCGCTCCTTCAGTGCCGATCCGCACGTCGCGGCCCGGCACGTGGCGGCAGCGGTGCGCGGTCTGCAATCGAGCGGGATCGCCGCCTGTCTGAAGCACTTTCCCGGCCACGGGGCCACCGCGACGGATTCCCATCACGAGGTCGCGGTGCTGAAGCGGACCCGAGCCGAACTGGCCGACACCGAATTGGTCCCGTTCCGCGCGGGCATCGAAGCGGGGGCACGAGCGGTCATGACCGGCCACCTGCTGGTGCCCGACCTCGACGCGGACCGGTTGGCGACGGTGAGCCCGGTGATCACCACCGATCTCCTCCGCGGCGAACTGGGCTTCGACGGGACCGTGTTCACCGATGCACTGGAAATGCGCGCCGTGTCGGCGAACCTCGGCATGGTCGAGGGTTTCGTCCAAGCGCTGATCGCCGGCGCGGACGCCGTCGAGACCGGTGCGCTCGACTACCCCGAACTGGTCTCGGCCCTCCCGGCGGCTGCGGCTGCCGCGCTCGACGAGGGTCGCCTGTCGGAGAAGCGACTGGCCGACGCGGCCGAGCGCACATCACACCTTGCCTCGCTCACGCCGCCCTCGCTCACGCCGCCCTCGCGCGAACCGCTCTCGGCTAGCGGGCCGGGCGCCCTGGCCGCCGAGCCGGACGCGCTCGCCGACCGTTGCCTGCAGGTGCTGGGCACGGTGCCCACGCTGCGGCGCCCGCTGGTGATCGAGTGCCGTACGCCCGGCGGCATGGCCTCCGGTGAGCTTCCGTGGTCGCTCGGCCGGCCCCTGAGCGCGCTGCTGAGCGGCACCGACACCGTCGAGGTCACCGAGTCCAGCGACGTGGCGGCGATAGCGCGCCGGGCCGCCGGCCGCGACCTCGTCGTGCTCGTGCGCGACGTGCTCGGCCAACCCTGGCAGCGACGAATCCTCGCCCTCGCCGGCGAACCGGCCGCGGGGTTCGGCGGCGACCAGGATCGGTCGCGCGCGGTGTGCGTGGTCGATGCCGGGTGGCCGAGCCAGACCTTCGACGCGGCCGCGCTCATCCGAACCCGTGGTGTCTCGCCGGGTCTGCTCGCGGCCGCGGCGCGCCTGTTGGCCGGCGGTGGTGCCCGATGAGGCGTCCCGAGTTGGACCTGCTGGCCAGCGAGGAGGTGGTGATGTTGCTGCTGGACGCGGAGGCCCGGGTGGTTCCGGCGGCGCGCCTGGCCGTACCGGCGATTGCCGAGGGCGCGCAGCTGCTGTCGGAGTGTCTGGGCCACGGTGGTCGGCTGATCTTCGTCGGCGCCGGCACCTCCGGACGCATCGCGGCGGCCGAGGCGGCTGAGCTGCCCGGCACTTTCGGCCTGTCCCGCAAGCAGATTCTCTGTCGGGTCGCCGGTGGTCTGAACGGTACCGACGACGACGAGGACGATGTGGACGGCGCTCGGCGCGACGTGGCCGAACTGGCCCTCACGCCCCGGGACGCGGTCATCGCGGTGGCGGCCAGCGGGAGTACGCCCTACACCCTGGCCGTCGCCGAGGCCGCGGTCGCGTTCGGCTGCGCACTGATCGCGGTGGTCACCCGAGCGGGCTCGCCGCTGGTGGCCCGTGCCCAGGTCGGCATCGAGGTCCTCGTCGGCGCCGAGGTGTTGCAAGGCTCGACGCGGCTCACGGCCGGAACCTCGCAGAAGGTCGCTCTCAACGCGCTCACCACCGCGGCGATGGCCCGCAGCGGGCGCGTCCACGGCGATCTGATGATCGATGTGGTCGCGGCCAACGCCAAACTCGAGCAACGCGCGGCCGCCATCGTCGCCGACATCGCCGGCTGCGCCCCCGAGCGTGCCGAACGCGCCTTGCGGGACTGTGGCGGAAACGCTCGTGCGGCAGTGTTGGTCATCGTCAGCGGTCTCGACCCGGCGGCGGCCCGGGCGAAGGCCGCCGCCGCCCCGTCGCTGCGGGCCGCGCTCAACCGCTAGCGACCCGCTAGCGACCCGGACCGACCCGCTTGAGCCGATAACGGTCTCATTTCGTGAGACGTCCAGCTCTTGACACTCAAAATGGTCTAGGCCAATACTCTAATTCGTCTAAACCAATCATTGGTTTGGGCCTCGTCCACGCCGAGGCCCGGCACACTCGTGGAGGCAAGCTTGAAGCGCACAGTAGCGGGCGCCATCGTCCTGGCAGCGGCGGTGGCCATGACGGCCACCGCGTGCAGCTCCAACTCTTCGTCGGACAAGTCCTCCGGCGGCAAGAGCACGTTGAGCACCGACGGAAAAGGGAAAACGATCACCGTCTGGTTGCAGAGCGATGCTCAGAAGGGCTGGCCGGCCGTCGTCGACCAGGCCACCCAGCGTTTCGAGGCTGCGACCGGCGCCAAGGTCAGCGTGCAGTGGCAGCAGTGGTCGAACTACACCACCAAGCTGGACTCGACCTTCGCCGGCACCAGTGGCGTCCCGGACGTGGTCGAGCTGGGCAACACCCAGACCGCGTCCTACATCGCCGGTGGCGCCTTCACCGACCTGACCTCGGCCAAGAGCCAGTTCGAGAACTCCAGCAGCTGGTTGCAGGGGTTGGCTGAGTCCGGGACCTCCTCCGACGGCAAGCTGATGGCGATCCCGTACTACGCCGGCAGCCGCGTCGTCATCTACCGCAAGGACCTGTGGGACAAGGCGGGCGTGACCACGCCACCGACCTCGATCGCGGAACTGAACGCCGACCTGGACAAGGTCAAGGCCGCCAACGCCGGCGATTCCCACTTCTCCGCCTTCTACATGCCGGGAAAGTACTGGTACGCCGCGATGTCGTTCGTCTACGGCGCCGGTGGCAAGATCGCCGACAAGAGCGGGGGAAAGTGGAGCGGACAGCTGTCAAGCGCGCAGGCACAACAGGGCCTGACCCAGTGGCAGACCTTGGCCACGAAGTACTCCACCGGCGGTGCGACCAAGGACGAATCGGACCAGGACGCCATCATGGCGCAGGGTCATGTCGCCGCCATCGCCGGTAACGGCTGGGAGGTCGGGACGGTCACCGATGCCAAGACCGGCAATCCGAAACTCGCGTCGGTGTTGTCCACCTTCCCCATGCCCGGCACCGCGGCCGGTCAGTACACGCCGTCCTTCCTCGGAGGCTCCGACCTTGCCGTGCCGGCCAAGGCCCCCCATGCCGGTCTGGGCGCACAGTGGGTGAAGTACTTCACCGACAACACCAGCCAGACCGCGCTGGCCAAGTTCGCGATCCCGAACACCACCTCGCTGCTGAGCGTGTATGAGAAGCAGGCGCAGGCCAACCAGTCGACCGGTGAGGCGGCCAAGAACACCTGGTTCGTTCCCAACACCCCGAACTGGGCGAGCGTGGAGAGCAACAACATCCTGCAGAACATGCTCGAATCGATCGCCACCGGAAAGTCGAGCGTGGCCGCTGCGGCCGCCACGGCCGACGGTCAGGTCGCCAGCACGCTGAACGCCGCCGGCTGAGGATGAGCGTCCTGCCCGGCACGGTCGCGCCCGGACCGTCGGCCAAGCGCCGGCGGCCCGGGCGCCCCCGCCTTGCGTATCTGCTGATCCTGCCCGCCACGGCGGTGCTGGCCGCAGTAGTGGGGTGGCCGCTGGTCAAGATCGTCCAGCTGTCGGTTCAGCAGCAGCTGTCGGGCAAGTACGCACTGTTCCACGGCGGCGCCAACAGCCCGTATGTCGGGCTGAGGAATTACAGCAGGATCCTCAGCGACTCCGGTTTCTGGACGGTGGCCGTCCGCACCGCCGTGTTCACCGCGATCAACGTGGGGCTGAGCCTGCTGATCGGGATGGCCCTGGCGCTATTGCTCAACCGGGTCTCTCGGTGGGCGCGGGTGCTGCTCGTGGCGGTCCTGCTGTTCGCGTGGGCCGTCCCGTCCACCGTCTCCACCCAAGTGTTCTACTGGCTGTTCTCCAACCAGTACGGCGCGGTCAACTACCTGCTCGATGCGCTGCCGGGAGTCCACCTGGCCGGCCACGACTGGTTCGCCGATCCTCACCAGGGCCTGGCCGTCATCACCGCGGTCGTGGTCTGGGGCGCGATCCCGCTGCTGGCGATCTCCCTGCACGCCGGAATCACGCAGATTCCCAGGGAGATTCTCGAGGCGGCCACCTGCGACGGCGCGAGCCCGTGGCAAGCCTTTCGCAGCGTGGTGCTGCCCTACCTCACTCCGCTGCTGGTCATCCTCACGACGCTGTCGGTGATCTGGGACTTCGGGGTGTTCAACCAGATCTGGTTCATGCGCAACGGGCACCCGGAACCCGGCTACCAGACGCTCGGAATCTATCTGTACGCAAACGGGATCGGCAGCAGCCACTACAACGACGGGGCGACGATCGCGGTGCTGATGATGTTGTGTCTGCTCGTGGTGATGGTGGTCTACATCCGGCAGCTGTTCCGGATCGGGGACGCGCAGTGACCGCCACCGTCCGCACGGGCGCCGCGGCGGCGACGAGCGCACCGCACACACCATCCGTCGCCGTGCGTCGCCGTCGCTTCTCACGCAAGCAGTACCGCACCGGTGGCTGGAACCTGGTCGCTGTGCTCGTCTCGATCGTGATGGGCTTTCCCATCTACTGGATGCTGCTGACCGCGTTCAAGACGAGTAGCGACATCAACCGCACGACTCCGTTGTTCGTCGTCACCCATCCCACGCTGCGTGGTTTCCGCGAGGTGCTCGGTGACGAGATCTTCCGGCGCAACCTGCTCAACACCGCCCTCGTGACCATCAGCGCGGTCCTCATCAGCATCGTGATCGGCTTCTTCGGGGCGCTGGCCATCGCGCGGTTCCGCTTCGCCGGCCGCAAGGTATTCATCTTCGCCGTGTTGATCGTGCAGATGATTCCCCTGCTGGCGCTGGCGATTCCGCTGTCATTGCTGCTGGACCGGTTCCAGCTGAAGAACAGCCTGACCGGCCTGGTGCTGGCGTACCTGATGTTCACCATGCCCTACACGATCTGGACGCTGCGCACCTTCATCGCCAACATCCCCATCGAACTGGACGAGGCCGCGCTGGTGGACGGATGCAGTCGCTGGCAGACGTTCTACAAGATCATCCTGCCGCTGGTCGCACCCGGTCTCATCGCAACGGGCGTCTACGGCTGGATCCTGGCCTGGAACGAGTTCGTCCTCGCGAACACGCTCCTGCTGGACAATCGCAAGCAGACGTCGATGATCTATCTGCTGGTGTTTCAATCCAGTCCCACGCACGGCGCCGATTACGGAGGCCTGATGGCGGCGGCGACCCTGACCTCGCTGCCGGTGGTGACGTTGTTCGTGCTGTTCCAGAGCCGGATCTCGGCCGGCCTGACGGCGGGAGCGGTCAAGGGATGAACGACATCGTGCTGACCGGAGCCCGGGTGGTGACTCCGGAAGGCGAACTCGCCACCGGCCAGGTCCGCGTCGTCGACGGCCGGATTGCCGAGGTCGGTTCGTCGTCCCCGGACGGCGGACAGCTCGCCGCCGCCGCACCATCGATCGCTGCCCTCGCACCGTCGAGCGGCGCCGTTGAGGTCGTGCGGCTCCACGATGGCTGGATCGTGCCCGGGTTCATCGATCTGCACGTGCACGGCGGCGGCGGTTTCGACGTCACGCGAGGGCCGCAGGACATGGCGTCGGCGGTGGCCTTCCACCGTGCTCATGGCACGACGAGGACGCTGGTCTCGTTGATGGCTCAGCCGGTCGAGGCGTTGACCGAGCAGCTGCAATGGGTCTC
Organism: Jatrophihabitans telluris; assembly: GCF_023516435.1. GTDB lineage: Bacteria > Actinomycetota > Actinomycetes > Mycobacteriales > Jatrophihabitantaceae > Jatrophihabitans_A > Jatrophihabitans_A telluris. The sequence goes on from NZ_CP097332.1 coordinate 1,109,435, forward strand.
GGCGCTGACCGCGGACGGGACGGTCGGAGGTGCCCACCTGGAAGGGCCGTTCCTGAACTCGACCCGCTGCGGTGCGCAGCGTCCGGAGAACCTCATCGCCCCCGATCCGCTGGTGCTGCGCAAACTCCTGGAAGCCGGCCAAGGGTCGGTGGCGACCATGACGGTCGCGCCCGAACTGCCCGGTGCGATCGAGCTCATCGGTGAGCTGGTGGCCAGCGGTGTGCGTGCCGCGGTCGGTCACACCGACGCCAGCTACGACCAGGCGATGGCCGGATTCGAAGCCGGTGCGAGCCTGGCCACGCACCTGTTCAACGCGATGGGCAGCTTCAGCCATCGCGAGCCCGGACCGGCGGTCGCCGCGCTGGACTCGGGGGCTTACCTGGAGATGATCAACGACGGCGTGCACGTCCACAACGCGCTCACCCGGCTGGTCGCCGGTTCGGCCGGTGACCGGCTGGCTTTCATCACCGACGCGATCAGCGCGACCGGCGTGGGCGACGGGGAGTACAGCCTGGGCGACCAGCGTGTCTTGGTGCGACAGGGGCAGGCTCGGCTGCCCGAACTGCACAGCCTGGCCGGCAGCACGCTGACGATGGACGAGGCCTTCCGCCGGGCGGTACTCACCCTCGGGATGAGTGTCGGCCAGGCGGTCTCGGCGACGTCGTCGGTGCCGGCGGCGGTGCTCGGACTGTCCGGGCGCTGCGGGGCGATCGCGGTCGGCCTCGACGCCGATCTGGTCGTGCTGGACGAGAACTTCGCTCTGCGCCGGGTGATGATCGGTGGCCGATGGCTCTGACCGCGCGCTCGTTGCCTCAGGCTCGCGGTCCCAGCTGCGCCATCCACGGCTCGGTGTCGACCCGGACGTCCTGGCCGGTGGCCACCGATTCGTCGATCGCCAGACCGAGGCGGTGATCGTGACAGGCCTCGGCCAGTGGGTACGGCGCCGGGCCTTCGTCGACCGACCACCGGGCGGTGTCGCGCAGCACTGAGGCGATGGCGATCTCCTCGTCCATCAATCGATGGCCGAGCATCGGGTTACGAAAGACGATCTCGCCGTTGAAGCTGATGTGTTCGGTGTCGTATCCGTCCAGGTTCAGGTCATGACCGAGCTGGCTGCGGATCAGCTTCGACCGCAGGATCGCTTCGGGCCCGGCGAGGTAGACCACGTCGTCGTCGGCGATCTCGCCCCGACTGCCCCGGATCACGATGCGCCGGTGCCGCAACTGGTTGTGCCACTGGTTGTCCGTGAAGTCGTACAACCCGGTGCCGGCGGGAAATTCCAGCGTGGCGATGACCGTACCCGCCGGCTTCGGCTGCTCGTCGTGGGTCCAGCCGGCGCGGGTCAAGGGGTCGACCAGCGGCGCTTGGAACCGTCGGGCCGAGACCGTGGCCGGAGCCGTTCGGGCTCCGAGCAGTCCGCGCATCATGGCGATCGCGTGGTAGGTGTGTGTTGAGGAAACCTGCACCGACGTCGGCTCGCCGATGACTCCCCGTTGCAGCAGGGCCGACCGTGCGGCGTGCCCCGGCAGGCGCAGGTACTGCTCGGCGACCTGCACCTGGCCGCCCGCTCCGACCTGGTCCCACAGCCGGTGCAGGCCGGCGATGTCGGGAGCGGGCGGGGTCTCGCTGAGCACGCGGCAGCCCAGCCCGACCACGGTGCCGATCACCTCGGGGTTGACCGTCCACGGCAGCGCGGTGATCACGAACTGCGGTCGGCCCGTCCGGACGAGTTCCTCCGGTGAGTCGAAAATCGGCACGCCCCACTCGGCGCCGGCCCGTTCGGCCGCTGCTGGACGGCGGACCGCGATCCCGGTGAGCTCCAGTTCGTCGGGCAGCAACCGGGCCAACCGGAGGAAGAACTCCGAGCGCCAGCCGAGGCCGACGACGCCGAAACGGACGGCTGGGCTGGACAATGCGCTCACGCCTGCACAGGGTAGTGGGCGACCTGATCCGAGTCTCGTGAAACCATGGACACCGCCGTCCGTCCCGCCGACGAAACGAGTCCCGTGTGCGACTGATCCTGATCAGGCACGGCCAGACCGAGTCCAACCTGCATCACCAACTCGACACCGCCGAGCCGGGCGCGCCGTTGACCGAGGTGGGTCACGAGCAGGCGCGGGCCCTGGTGCAGACGCTGGCGGGGGAGAGCATCGCGGTGATCGCCGCCTCGGTGCTCATCCGGACCCAGCAGACGGCCGAGCCGCTGGCGGCCGCCCGGTCGCTGCCCGTGCTCGTGCGCAACGGCGTCCGCGAGATCGGCGCCGGTGAGCTGGAGATGCGCGGTGACCCCGAATCGGGCGAGCTGTACATGAAGGTGGCCTTCGGTTGGGCCGACGGCGACCTCGATGTGTCGCTGCCCGGTGGTCCCGACGGTGCGACCGTCCTGTCGGACTTCGACGCAGCGGTCGCCGAACTGTCCTCGATGTTGGCGAGTCGCCAGGCGACCGCGGTGATCTTCAGCCACGGAGCGATCCTGCGAACCTGGTTGGCTGCCCGGGCCGACAACGTCGACACCGAGTACGCAGCCGCGCATCCGCTGTCCAACACCGCGATCGTCACGGTCGAGGGCACGCCGCGCGACGGCTGGCATGTGCTCGCGTGGGAGGGTTCCCCGGTCCTCGGCCCGGCCGCCGACGCGCTGGCCGACCCGACCGGACAGACGCACCCGGATCGGCCGTGAGGTCATCGGTCCCCGGCCAGGACGCGACCGCGGACCGCATCGCCGCGATGCCGGTCGACGGGGCGGCCCTGATCTCGATCGTGCGGGACCTGACCGCGATCGGCTCCAGCCCGCTCGGTTTCCGCACTGCCGGCACCGCCGAGGATCGTGCCACGGCCGAGTACGTGGCCGGACAGTTCCGTGCGGCCGGCCTGGTGGACGTCGCGATCGAGGATTGTGCCGTGGACAGCTGGCGATTCCTCGGTGCGGATGTGTGCTTCGGAAGCGAGCCGGCTCGCACGCGGTTGCCGGCCTCGAGCTTCGGCGGGGTGCCGGGAACCACGCCGCAAGGCCTGCACGCGCCCCTGGTGGACGTCGGGCCGGCCCGGCTGACCGATCTGGACCGAGTGAGCGAGTCGGGCGGCCTCCGCGGCGCGATCGCCCTGCTGGACTGGCAGGATCCGCTGCTCCATCCCTCGGTGATCGTCCTGGAACTGCAGGCTCGCGGCGTCGCCGGCCTGATCGTGAACTGCCCGCGCGGCGGACCTTGGTACCAGGGCCTCGACGCCGTCGGCGCGTTCGACGGGCACTGGCCGGCGGGCGCGCCCCCGATGGTCATGATCAGCGCGGAATCCGCCGCGCTCTTGCGCGATCGTGCCCCGGCGGTGGTTACGCTCCGGCTGGAGGTCGAGCTCCGGCCCGATGGCGTGGGAAGTAACGTGGTCGGCTACCTGCCCGCGGGCAGGCCGGGCGCCCGGCCGGGCGATCCGCATGGCTCGGATGCCTCGGATGCCTCGGATGCCTCGGATGCCTCGGATGGCTCGGAAGCCTTGGACGAGCGGGATGCCCTCGGACGCGGGCCCATCGTCGTCGGCGCGCATTCTGACGCCTGGTTTCGCGGTGCCTTCGACAACGCCAGTGGGGTGGCCGTGCTGATCGGGATGGCCAGGGCGATGGTTCACGCGTCAGCGCAGGAAACGGCGCAGGAAACGGGGCAGGAAACGGCGCAGGGAACGGGGCAGGGCTCGGGCGGGTCCCGCGGAGCGGCATGCGTGCCGCCCCGGCACCGGATCTGCTTCACGACCCGGACCGCCGAGGAGTGGGGCTTGATCGACAGCCCTTACGACTGGTGCATCGGCGCCTGGCGACAGGTGAGCCAGACGCATCCGGAGTGGCGCACCGAGGCGGCCTTCGCCCTGTGTGTCGAGGCATCCGGTCATCGCGCCCTGCGGGCTGTCGTCGAGGCGCCGCCTGAACTGGAGAGTTGGTCCCATGCGATCTGCGTTCGAGCCGAAGCGGCCGGCTGGACACCCAACGGCTGGCGCGTGTCGGCTCCGGTGGCCGGTACCGAACAGTGGCCGTACCTGATCGCCGGCGTGCCGGGAATCGCCAGCTACGCATGGGAAACGGAGTTCGGACGCACCGACTACCACACTCAGCGCGACGATCTGGCCCTGTTGGACCCGGCGCTGCTCGAAGCCCAGGTCCGGCTGAATCTGCTGATGGTGCTGGAGGCCGATCGCGATCCGGCCTCGACCCTGAACCTGAGCGCCCGTACGGCCGCGTGGCAGCTGGCCGCCGAGCGCTTCGCCCATCCGTCCCTGGCCGAGGCCGCGGCCGGCTTGACCCGCATCAGTCCGGCCGGCTCCCGAGCCGCGTTCGCCGTGCTCGGCCCGGCCATATTTGCTCTCGACGCGCACGACGAATGCGCTGAGCCCTTCGCCCAGCACGCCGCCGACCTCGACCGGGTGGATCAGGTCATCGTCGAGATCCGCAGCGGCCGGACCGGCCTCGCGGCCGACCTGCTGCAGCAGGTGGGGCACAACCACTTCGGCTTGTTCCTGACGGAGGATTCGTTGCGGCGATGGAACGCGCGGCTGGCCCCGGACCGGCTACGACGCAGCTGGGCCGCCGACAGCCACGTGACGGTCGGGCCCGTGTTGAACGAGCAGGTGCGCAGCCTGCGGGCACATTCGGCTGGCGCGTCCGTCGATCTGGTGGCGCTGCTCGACCGCCTGGCCGAGCTCCGGGCCGAGCTCGTGACCGGCTTGACCGGACGGCTGGACGAACTGGCCGCCGCCCTCACCCGCGCGCTGGAGGTCGCTACGGCCGCGATGCGTGGCGCTACCGAACCAGCGGCCATCAACCCTGCCGCCGCCAACCCTGCCGAAACCGGAACGGAGTTCTGATGGGCGATCACGCTGCCGCGGCGCTGGCTTATCTCGATGCCCGTGCACCGGACATCGTCGAACAGCTGAGCCGCCTGGTTCGGCTGCCCAGCGTGTCCGGCACGGACGAGGAGAACGAGATCCTCCAGGTCCTGTCGGAGGAAGTGGCCGCGCTGGGTCTGCCGGTCGATCACTGGCAGATCCCGTTGGCGGACACCCTGGCCGCGCCCGACTTTCCCGGCGTGGAGGTCGAGCGGAGCCAGGCGTGGGGGCTGGTCGCGACACTGCCCGGGACCGGAGGCGGACCGTCGCTGATGCTCAACGCTCACGTCGACGTGGTCCCACCCGGTGACCTGAGCGCCTGGCGGGACGAGGACCCCTTCAGCGGGCGGATCGATTCGCACGCGGTGTACGGCCGCGGAACGTGCGACATGAAGGGTGGCCTGGTCGCCGCGTTGTGGGCCGTCCGCGCCCTGGTGGCGGCACGGGTGCCGTTGCGGGGGGACCTGCTGCTGGCCTGCGTCCAGGGCGAGGAGGACGGTGGGCTCGGCACCTACGCGACGATCGCCCGCGGATGGCGCGCCGATGCCTGTGTGATTCCGGAGCCGACCGGTCTGGATCTCGTCCCGGCCAACGGCGGATCGCTGACCTTCCGGCTGCGGGTGCACGGGCTGGCCGCTCATGCCTCCCGGCGCAGCGCCGGTGTCAGCGCCGTGGAGCGTTTCTGGCCGGTGTTCGCCGCGCTGCGAGCGTTGGAACGGGAGCGCAATCGCGACCCCGATCCGCTGATGGCCCGTTGGGACGTGGCCTATCCGATCGAGATCGGCACGGTGCGATCGGGCGATTGGTCTTCCTCGGTGCCGGACCTCCTGGTCGCCGAGGGGCGCTACGGGGTGGCGCTGGGGGAGGACGTGGCGGCAGCCCGGGCCGTGTTCGAGGCCGCGATGGCCGCGTGCAGCGCGGCGGATCCGTGGCTGCGTGATCATCCGGTGCAGGTGCAGTGGTGGGGCGGCCAGTTCGCTCCGGGCGCGACCCCCGCCGACGCCGCGATCATCGACACGCTCGCGCGGGCGCACGCTCGGCTGGCCGGCACGCCCCAGCAACGTTGGGGTGCTCCCTACGGCAGCGATCTGCGGTTGCTCACCGGGCTGGCCGGTATCCCCACCGTTCACTACGGTCCGGGTGATGTCGCCCTGGCCCACGGTCCGTTGGAGCAGGTTCCGATCGCGCAGGTCCTGACGACGGCGCGGGTGCTGACGCTGACCGCGATCGAGCACTGCGGGCTCTAGTCTGGGCTCATGGCGGGAAAGCTCGAGGAGTATCGCCGCAAACGCAGCGCGCAGCGGACCCCCGAGCCCGTCCCGCCCGACGGTGCCGACGGTGTCGACGGTGCCGACGGTGTCGACGCTGCCGAGGGCGCCGGCGCCGAACCCGGCCCGGAACACGACGCAACCGGCAACAGCTTCGTCGTGCAGGAACATCACGCCACCGCCCTGCACTGGGACTTTCGTCTGGAGCGCGAGGGGGTGCTGGTGTCCTGGGCGGTGCCCAAGGGTCTGCCGGTAGACCCGAAGCACAACCATCTGGCGGTGCACACCGAGGACCATCCGCTGGACTACGCCGGTTTCGCCGGGGACATCCCGGCGGGTGAGTACGGCGGCGGCAACGTCGCCATCTGGGATCGTGGCACGTACGAACTGGAGAAGTGGACCGACTCCGAGGTCAAGTTCGTCCTCGACGGGGGCCGGGTCTCGGGTCGCTACGTGCTCATCCACACCGGCGGCAAGAACTGGATCATGCACCGGATGTCACCACCCGCTCAGGAGGACTACGTGCCCTTGCCCCAGGACATCCCACCGATGCTGGCCACCCTGGCCACCCTGCCGCCGGCCGCGGAGGACGACAGGTGGGCGTATGAGACCAAGTGGGACGGGGTGCGGGCGGTGGTCTACGTCGACGGGGGCCGGGTGCGGGTGATGTCGCGCAACGATCGCGATGTCAGCGTCAGTTACCCGGAGCTGCGCGCGCTCGGGGAAGCGCTGTCGAGCACTCAGGTCGTGCTCGACGGCGAGATCGTGGCCTTCTCCTCAGCCGGCCGACCCAGTTTCTCTCGGCTGCAAAAGCGCATGCACGTGACCAAGGCGGCCGAGGTGAGACGGCTGGTCGAGTCCGATCCGGTGGTCTATCTGATCTTCGACCTGCTCTACCTGGATGGGCATTCCACCGTTGATCTGCCGTATGAGAAGCGTCGCGAGCTGCTGCAGCAGATGCAGCTGGCCGGCCGGTCCTGGCAGACCCCCGCGCACTTCATCGGCGGCGGTGCCGAGGTGCTGCGGATCAGCCAGGAACACGGCCTGGAGGGCATCGTCGCCAAGCGACTGGACAGCAAGTACCGACCGGGTCGCCGGTCCGCCGACTGGCGCAAGGTCAAGAACGTCCGCGCCCAGGAAGTGGTGATTGTGGGCTGGAAGCCGGGCAAGGGCCGTCGGGAGGACACCGTCGGCGCCCTCATGCTCGCCGTCCCCGGCCCGGACGGCCTGCGGTACGTCGGCAATGTCGGCACCGGATTCACCGACGCGATGCTCGACGATCTGCACACCACCCTCACCCGGCTGAGCCGCAAGTCCTCCCCGCTGGCCGGCACGCTGACCACCGCCGAGGCCAGGGACGCACGGTTCGTCACGCCCAAGCTCGTGGGCGAGGTCAGCTTCGGTGAGTGGACACCCGATGAGCGAATCCGGCACCCGGTCTGGCGAGGACTACGTCCGGACAAGAACCCTGATCAGGTCGTGCGGGAAAGCTGAAAGCCGCTTGGCCAGCGCGACCGACACAGCGTCTCGGAGCCAGTGGTCGGGGCAGCGGTCACCGTCAGCGGTAGTAGCCCGCGACGGCCGCCCTGGCCTTGTCCGGTAGGAACGGTCCGTCGGTGGCGACGACCGGCCATCCAGCTCCGGGTTTGAGTTCTGCGAGCTGGTCGTTGGACAACGCGAACACCACGCGGCCCAGACCGGATCGCTCGATGGCTCCCGCGCACATCCGGCACGGCTCGCAGCTGGTGTAGAGGGTGGTCGTGGCCGCCTTCGGCCCGTCCAGGTTCTGCGCGGCCCAGCGGGCGAGTTTGAGTTCCGGGTGGGCGGTGATGTCGTTGTCGGAGGTGACCGTGTTGTGGGCTTCGATCAGCACCCGGCCGTCGGCGTCCACCAGCAGCGATCCGAAGGGCGCGTCCCCGGACGTGCGGCCGGCCACGGCGAGGCGGATGGCGCGTTCCAGGTAGTGCTCGTCGGTTTCCCGCATGGCCCCAGTATGCCCGCCCGCATTGTCGGAGGGGTCCGGCACGATGGTGGTCATGACAACGCGGTGGACCCTGACCTTCGATTGCGTGAATGCCCCGGCGCTGGCGGCGTTCTGGGCCGAGGCGCTCGGTTATCGACCGGCGCCGGCTCCCGACGGCTACGCCACCTGGGAACAGTGGCTGACCGCCTTCGAGGTGCCGGAGGACGAGTGGGACGACGGGGCCAATCTCGAAGATCCCGCCGGCCTCGGTCCGAACCTGTCGTTCCTCAAGGTGCCCGAACCCAAGGTGGTCAAGAACCGCCTGCACCTCGACCTCAGGGTGACCGGGGGTCGCAACGAGCCGGCTGAGCAGCGGCGAACGGCCATCCTGGCCAAGGCGGAGTACCTGGTCTCGCTCGGGGCGGTCCAGCTCGCCGAACACCGTTTCGGCGAGGTGCTCGACCACCTCGTGATGGCCGACCCCGAGGGCAACGAGTTCTGCATCGTCTGACCCGTTGAGGTTGCCCTCGTTGCGCCCGCCGGCCCGTTGAGGTTGCCCTTGTTGCGCCCGCCGGCCCGTTGAGGTTGCCCTTGTTGCGCCCCCGGCCCGTTGAGGTCGCCCTCGTTGCTCAGTCCGGCAGTAGCGGGACACTCGGACCGGCGTCACGGCCGAGCAGGACACCGCGGGTCAGCGACAAGGTGCCGTAGCGGTCGCGAACCCGATCGACGGCGACGTCGAGATCGTGAGAGTCCCGCCGGGTAAAGGGGAGTTCGAGCTGGACGGCCTCGGCGTCGTCGAGGTTGGCCAGCGTCACACCGACCAGGGTCAGGCCGCGTTCGCCGATCAACGGAGCGCACGAGCGCAACAGCGACCGCAGGGCCGAGAGCACGGTCGCGGTGTCGTCGGTGGCCGCGGGCAAGGTGTGCGAGCGCGTGATGCGAGCGAAGTCGCCGAAGCGCAGCCGGAGCACGACGGTGCGGCACAGCCGTCCCGCGGTTCTCAGCCGGCGACACACCCGCTCGACGAGCCCGATGAGCCGTGCCTGGAGTTCGTCCGGGCGTAGGCCACGCTGTCCGAGCGCGCTCTGGGCCCCGATGGAGCGGCGACGGCGACCGGTCACGACGGGCCGGGGATCGCGGTTGTGCGCCAGAGCGTGCAGGTGCCGACCCGACGCCGGACCCAACATCGCGACCAGGGACTTCTCCTCCAGAGCCGCGACCTCGGCCACGGTGTGGATGCCGCGCTCGTGCAACTTGTCGGCGGTCTTCTGGCCGACCCCCCAGAGTTTCTGCACCGGCAGCGGATGGAGGAAGGCGAGTTCGTCGGCGGTACGCACCACCAGCAGACCGTCCGGCTTGGCCACGCCGCTGGCGACCTTGGCCAGGAACTTCGTCCGGGCCACGCCGACGGTGATGGCCAGCCCGACCCGTTCCAGCACCGCCCCGCGAAGCCGGACGGCGATGTCGTGGGGTGAGCCGGCGATGGTGGCCAGCCCCCGGACGTCCAGGAACGCCTCGTCGATGGACAACGCCTCCACCAGCGGGGTGGTGTCGTCGAAGACCGCGAAGACGGCCTTGCTCGCGGCGGAGTAGGCCGACATGCGGGGCGGCACGACAACCGCCTCTGGGCACAGCGCACGAGCCCGCCGGCCGCCCATCGCGGTGCGGACGCCGAAGGCGCGAGCTTCGTAGCTGGCCGCGAGCACCACGCCGGCTCCGACGATCACCGGACGGCCACGCAGCCAGGGGTGGTCCCGCTGCTCGACCGAGGCGTAGAAGGCGTCCAGATCGGCGTGCAGGATGCCGGGATCAGCGGTGTGCGAGGACTCGGCCACGTGGCAATATTCGCACATGTGTTCTATTCAAGCCAGCAGTCCCGGGACGGCTGTTCCTCGGCTCAACAGCGTTCGAGCGCTCCGGTGTCCGGCACGGTCAGGCTGACCTCGGCGCGCATCGCGCGGTTGCGTCCGGCGTGCTTGGCGCGATACAGCGCCAGGTCCGCCGCGGCCAGCGTCTCGACGCCGGAGTCACCGGGGCGGTAGGCGCGATAGCCGGCGGAGAAGGTTGTGGTGGACCCGGTAGTGCGCCAGCGACGGGCGAGGCGGCCCAACACCTCGGCCGCCTCCTCCTCGTCGGTGTCCGACAGGATCAGGACGAACTCCTCGCCGCCGTAGCGTCCGGCGTAGTCGTCGCCGCGCAGACAGCCGTTGAGCACCGCTCCGAAGTCGCGCAGCACCCGGTCGCCCGCGGCGTGGCCGAGGGTGTCGTTGACCTGCTTGAAGTGGTCGAGGTCGCAGACGACCACCGTGTCGCCGGTCGTGAGCCGTGTGAGCCGGTCGTCCAGGTCGCGCCGCGTTCCGACCCCGGTCAGGGCGTCGACGAGCGCGGCTCGCTGCAACAGCGCCGTCGCTTCCCGCTGCCGCAACATGAGAAAGCCCAGGACGTAAGCCAGGCCGACCCAGACAGCGCACCCGATCACCAGGCGTACGGCGACCGAGGAGTTCCACACGCCGATCGCGAACAGATAGGCGGGCACGCCCAGCACCAGTAGCGGCGGCGCGGAATGCAGCGGTTCGTAGAGGCCCACGTAGGCGAAGCAGAAGACGAACAGGCTCAGGTAGCTCGAGGCCACGGGGCCTTCGCTGAAGGCTCCGAGCGAACCCACGGCAGCCATGACCGTGATCGGGAAGCACAGCGTGCACCGGGCCGGCAGCCGCGACCAGGGCAGCGCGAAACTCAGTAGCAGAACCGTGATCACGGCGAGCGAGACGCCGAAGATGGCCTTCCAGTCCTCAGCGGACGGACCCAGGGCAGGAACGGTGACGAGCACGACGGTGCCGCTCATGAGCAGCAGGGCTCGCCCGGCGGACACGGGTGAGGAGTCCAGCCGCAAGCGCAGCAGCGCGTCCCGCCAGTGGTGGGCGAGTGCGCGGATCGGCCGGAACGGCTCGGTCATCTGTCGGGACCTCCCTGTTCGAGCCGACCCCATTCCATCGGCACAAAAGCCCCAGAGCTGAGAGCATCGAGTGCTCCGGCCGGGAACGTCAGCCCGGCGGCACGGTGCTGAAAGCGATCTCGCGGCGCCGTCCCGATGATCTTGGGGCGCTGCCACCCCGCCACGGGCGGTCCACGGCGGACGGCTACGGTGGGCCATCCGGACGACGAGCCGAAGGAGCCGGTCAGTGGTGGTGCATGTTCCCGCTCGCGCGATCCTCTTCGACTGCGACGGCGTGCTGGTCGATTCCAAGGACAGCGGCAACCGATCGTGGACGACGTGGGCCGAGCGCTACGGGCTCGACCCGGCCACGGTGCTTGACGGGGTGCACGGCCGCCGGTCGCGCGAGACCGTGGCGAAGTTCCTGGCCGAGACGGATCGGCCGACCGCGCTGGAAGCGATCGACCGCCTTGAGATCGCCGACGCCGTCGGGACGCGCCCGATCGCAGGCGCACGCGAACTGCTGATCCAGCTGCCCCGCAACTGGGCTGTGGTCACGTCGGCGACCGATCCGCTCCTGCGGGCGCGGGTGGGCGCGGCCGGGCTACCGCGCCCGCTCGTGGTGGTCACCGCCGAGGACGTCAGCGTCGGCAAGCCGGACCCGCAGGGATATCTGCTCGCCGCGCGTCGGCTCGGTGTAGCGGCGTCCGAGTGTGTGGTCCTCGAGGACAGCCTGACCGGCATCAAGGCCGGGCGCGCTGCCGGTGTTCGTTACGTCCTGGGCGTGGGGGCCGAGGCCCTCGACTCCGACGCCGACGCGGTCGTCACGGACCTGGCCGGACTCAGCTGGGACGGCAGCGGGCTGGTCATTGCGGATTCGGCGCTGCTGCGCGGCTGAGGCCGGGTGGGTTCAGCGGTCCTGCAGCACCGAGAGGATGTTGCCGGACGGGTCACTGAACCAGGCGATGAGCGGGCCGCCCTCGCGCATGATTCCCTTTTCGTCCTGGGGCATTCCGGGATAGCGGGCGATGCTGACGCCGCTGTCCACGAGGCTGTCGACGGCCTTGTCGATGTCCTCGACCGGAAAATTCAGGATGGTGAAGGACGCGGGCTGGTGGTTGGGCTTCGGGTAGGCCAGCACCGTCGCGCCGGTGCCGAGGTGAATCAGCAGCATGCCGTTCTCCTCGCTGACCTGCAGGCCGAGGACCTCGGCGTAGAAGTGTTTGGCTGCCGCGATGTCGGCAACCGAGAAGCCACTGAAGGCGGGACTGGTAGACAGCATGGGGTCTCCCTTTTCGAGTCGGTGACAGGGTAGACCGGCGCGCGACGCCGAAGTCATCGCCGTCCGGCGACGTTCGTGAGTCGGAGCGGGCGGCGGGAGGAGTCGCGCCGGGAAGCCCCGTCAGCCGCGATAGATACGGCTCAGAGCGGTATCGGTGATGCGACGTCCGACCCCGCCGAGCGTGCCGTTACGCCGCAGGGCCGCGCGGGCCGCGTTCGCGCCGCACGCGCCATGGACGCCACCGCCAGGGTGCGCGGAGGAACCGGCCAGGTAAAGCCGGTCGATCGGCGTGGCCGAGCCGCCCAGTCCGGGCACAGGGCGGAAGACCAGCTGCTGGTGCAGTTGCGCCGTTCCGCCGTTGACCGCTCCGCCGACGAGGGCCGGATTGGCCTCCTGAAGCGCGGCCGGCGACTGGACGTGCCGGGCGAGCACCGACTCGCCGAAGCCCGGAGCGTGGTGTTCGAGCGTCGACTCCACCCGGGCGACGTGGTCGGCCACCAGCTCGTCGGTGACCGGCACCCGGCGCGGCAGGTGGGTGTAGGCCCAGGCCGACTCGGTGCCGGCGGGCGATCGGCTCGCATCGGCGGTGGTCATCTGGCCGAAGAGCAGGAACGGCCGTTGCGGGACGCGGCCCGTGGCCAGGTCCGCGGCGTAGTCGGTCAACCCGTCCAGGTCGACCCCGAGGTGGACGGTTCCGGCCCCGCGGGCACCCTCGGCGGTCCAGTTCAGCTTGTGGGACAAGGCCCAATCGATCTTCAGCGTCGGCGGGTCCCATTCGAAACGGTCGAGGTCGGCCCGCATTCGCGCCGGCAGTACCGACTCGTCCAACAGGTTGCGGTACAGGATCGGTGCGGGCACGTCGGCCAGCACCGCACGCCGGGCCCGAATCCGCTCGCCCCCGGCCAGCCGGACACCGCTCACGGCTCCGCTGGCGTCCAGTTCCAGTTGCTCCACCGGCGATTGCCGGCGCACCGTCCCGCCGGACTTGCGCAGCCGGGAGTCCAGGGCCTCGCCGAGCCGGCCGGCCCCGCCGACCGGCACCGGGAATCCGACGGTCTGCCCGAGCATGCACAACAGCCAGCCGTACAAGGCACTTCCGGCCCCGTCCGGACCGAGGTCGGCGTGCAGGGCGTTGCCGGCCAGCAGCATGCCGCCGCCGCTACCGGTGAAGGTTTCCTCGCCCATTCGCCGGACCGGTTGCGCCGCCATCCGCGCCAGTCGCAGGGCATCGGCGGTGCCGAGGGTTCGCAGCAGCCGGGTGACCGGTCCGATCGCGGGCAGCGGGTTGAACAACGCCGCGAGCAGCGGGTCGAGGATTTGGGTGAACTGCTCGGTCAGGCGCGTCCAGGCCGCTCCGTCGCCGGTCCCGAAGGTTTCCAACCCGGCGGCGGTTGTCGCGAGATCACGGGAAAGCACGGCGCAACGATCGTCGGGAAAGACATGGGCCAACACCGCCGGCGCGTGCGTCCAGGTCAGACCGTGGCGGTCGAGTTCGAGCGCCCGGAGCACCGGTGAGGCGCCGGCCAACGGGTAGAAAGCACTGAACAGATCGGTGACGAACCCCGGCGCGGTCACCTCTGCCGATCGCACCGCTCCGCCTATGTGGTCGGTGGCCTCGCATACGAGGACGTCCCAGCCGGCGTCGGCCAGCAGGTTCGCGGCGACCAGGCCGTTGTGGCCGGCGCCGATCACCACCGCGTCGACCGTCTCGGCCGGGCTCATTCGGGAATCGGTCGATGCTCGACCCGGTCGGCCAACCGGCTCAGCGTCTCGGTGTTGCGCGCCTTGAGCATCCAGCGCAGGGCAGGATTGTCCAGCCACCGACCCGGTCCGGCCGAGGGTGCCTCCCGCAGGCTCACCAGGCACTGGCCGTCCTGCTCGGTCAGCACGATCTCGACGGTCGCCTCGCCGAGCGGCCAGCCCTTGGCCCGCAGCAGCAGGCGCCGGTCCGCTTCGCTCTCGAGCACCTCGGTGGTGTCGCTGATGGCCGCGGGCCAGCTGCCGACCTGATGGTGGATCCGGCTGCCGACGTCGGGCCATTCGGCGTCGACATCGCGGATGTGGGTGGCGCCGACGACCCAGCCGACGTAGGCCCAGCCATCGCTGAGTTCGGCGAACACCCGGTGTGGGGTGGCCTTCACCGTTCGGCTCACTTCGGACATGTTCGTGCGATCAACGCTCACGCAGACTCCAGAGTCAGGCGTCGAAAGGCTGTAGCTGAGCCTGTTGCTCACCCTAGCTGTTGTCCGGGTGCGGTCAGTCCAGACCGTCGGCGAGCTGCTGTGCCTGGGCGGCGGACGTCTCGGCGTCATCGAGGCTCTGCTGCTCACGGGTGAGTTCTGCGGTCGCGGCGTCGGCGTCGTCCTGAGCGCGTCGGAGCTGCTCGCTGAGCTCGGCCACCCGGTGTGCGAGGCGGTCCGCGCGGCGCTGGGCGTCGGCCACCGTGCGGCGTTGCTCGGCGACCCGGGTCCGTGCCTGCTGCCAGCGCTCACTGGCCGCCCGGCGCTCGGTCCGCTGCCGGGCGGCGTCCTGCTTGGCCGTGTCCTGCTTGGTCGTGTCCGGCTTGGTCGTGTCCGGCTTGGCCGTGTCCGGCTTGGCCGTGTCCGGCCTGGCGGCTCCGTCGGCGGCGACCGCGCCCACGGCACGCAGCGAAGGAGTGGGACGGCGCGGGGGACGCTGACCGGCCTGCCGGGGTACATCCACGGCTTGCGACAGGTCGACCGCGCCGAAGCCGGCGTAGCTCAGGGCCGTGACCAGACGTCCCGAGGAGACCGCCTGGGCGGCGCCCTCGTCGGCGACGGCGGCATCGAAGGTCTCGTTCAGCTGTCGCTGCACGGCATCACTGAGTCCGCCGGGAGCTGAACCCGCGGCGGCCTTTCGGACCAGGCCGTCCACCAGGCTCCGCCGGGCTGCGCTCAGTTCGCGCACCACGTCTCCGGACAGGGACCGGTGCGCCTGCCGCATTCGAGCGCCGAGATCGAGCAGTTCGGCGATCAGCTCGGGCTCGTCGCGGGCGAGGCGGTTCACGGCATCGGCGGCCACCGTGGGCCGGCGGAGCTTGTTGATCTGTTGGGCCAGTTCCTTCTCGCCGTCGCCGCGGGCCTGCTTGGCCAGAGCCGTCCGGGTGGCGGTGAACGACTCTGGATCGCCGAGGTAGAGCTGGTCGGCGACCTCGTCCAGGGTCAGTGGGCCGTCGGTCATCGGCCCAGTCTGACCGATGCGCAGACCGTTGCGCTGAGCGATGCGCTGACCGATGCGCTGACCGATCCGGTGATCGTCGTCAGGCTACGGCGAACGTGCGCTTGGCCAGACCCATCCAGAATCCGTCGATGAGCTGCTCCGGTGCGGCTTCGGGGTCGGCGGCACTGCCCAGAGTGATGAACAGCGGAGCGAAATGCTCGATCGTGGGGTGGGCGTAGGGCATCCCGGGAGCCCGGTTACGGAAGTCGGCCAGTTCGTCCACCGCGCCGCGGGCCAGGGTTTCGGCCAGCCACGCGTCGAACTCGCGCGACCAACCCGGAGCCGGCGCGTCGGTGCGGAAATCGCGCAGGAAGGGCAGACCGTGGGTCGCGAACCCGGAGCCGATAATGAGCACGCCCTCATCCCGCAGCGGACGCAGCCGGGCACCGAGTTCGAGCAGGCGACCGGGGTCCAGAGTCGGCAACGACATCTGCAGCACCGGGATGTCGGCGTCGGGGTACATGACCGTCAGGGGTACGTACGCGCCGTGGTCCAGGCCGCGCGTGGGCTGCCGCGACACCGGTTCGGAGTCGGGCATCAGAGCAGCGACCCGGGCCGCGAGCTCCGGCGCGCCCGGGGCGGGATAACGGACCTGGTAGTAGTGCGGGGCGAAGCCGCCGAAGTCGTAGACCAGCGGGACGGTCTCGGTCGCGCCCAGCATGAGCGGCGCCGACTCCCAGTGCGCGGAAACGACCAGGATCGCCGAGGGCCGGGGCAGATCGTGGGCCAACTCGGCAAGCTGCGCGGTCCACAGGCGGTCCTCGACCAGCGGCGGGGCACCGTGGCTCAGATACAGCGCGGGTAGTGCAGTCAGGTCACTCGGGGTCGCTTCGGCTGATGTGGTCATGTCCATCCCAACGATTGAGCGTTCAACTACCATCATAGACCTAGAACGATCGCCCGTCAGCAACGGAAATGGGCGTAGCGTCATCGGCACCTACACCGCGGCGTGGAGCACCGAGGGATCTGTCCCTACCACCCGAGGAGTTGCACATGTCCGGAAAGAGCAAGGGCGGCCGCGAGGTCCGTAAACCCAAGGTCGTCAAGAAGGCCGCATCATCGATGGATACCGGCCTGATGAAGGCCGAGACTCCGAAGAAGACGAAGATGGCCAAGTAGGCCGAGTAGGCCAAGTCGGCCGAGTCTTCGCCTCGATCCAGCTCGCCCCGACCCGGTCTCAGTTCGCGGCGCGATTCGATTCAGCGCGCGATGGCGTGCACGGCTCAGGCCGAGCCGTGCACGTAGCGGTCGATGAACTCGTTGCCGAATGTCGCCTGCGGGTCCACCCGCTGCACCAGTTCTGAGAAATCACCCAATCGCGGATAGGCCGTACGGAAGTCCCGCGGGTCCAGGGTGAAGACCTTGCCCCAGTGCGGCCGGGCACCCAGCGGTGCCAGCGCCGTTTCGATGGCGCGCGTGATCGGCTCCACCTGCGCGAGCCCGGGCATCCAGGTGAAATGCAGGGCCACCGTCTGGCGATCGAGGAACGGGCTTATCCACAGCTGGTCGGCGGCGATCGTTCGAATCTCGCCGATCAGTAGCCGCGACCCGATGAGCGCGCTGATGCCCGACAGCGCCCGGATGGCCGCCGGAGCATGCTGCCGGTCGAGGAAGTACTCCGACTGAAGTTCATCGCCCGCGCTCGGGGTGAAGTCCATCCGGAAGTGCGGCAACCGCTCGTGCCAGGGCCCGACCTCGCCGAGCTGGGCGGTCGCCCAGTC
This sequence comes from Jatrophihabitans telluris, assembly GCF_023516435.1. Taxonomy (GTDB): domain Bacteria; phylum Actinomycetota; class Actinomycetes; order Mycobacteriales; family Jatrophihabitantaceae; genus Jatrophihabitans_A; species Jatrophihabitans_A telluris. The sequence continues at coordinate 1,126,713 of NZ_CP097332.1, forward strand.
CGCCTGCTCGCCCGGGATCGGGTGGTGGGCCACGGTGGCCAGGCGGCTGCCGAACAGCTCGGCCGGGGCCGCCGCGGGGTCCACGCCAGGGGTGATGCGCTGCTTGAGCCACAGGGCACCGATCCGACCGGAGCTCCAGTCGGTGAAGGCGCTCGTGGAGTACGAACCGCCGGTGATCGCATCAAGGTGATCGCAATAGCCGGTCAGCGGCAGGTCCTCGTAGACGAACTGGCGCACGTCGAAGCGTTCCACGACCGACAGCTCCAGGGCGTAGGCGATACCGAGGGCGCCCAGCGCGATGACCGAGCCGTCGAAGTCGGCCTCGCCGCGGGCTACGCGGCGCAGCGATCCGTCCGGCCCGACGTACTCGATCGCCTCCACGCTGGCGGCCAGCACGGCATTGCCGTCACCGGATCCGTGTGTGCCGGTCGACACCGCTCCGGCAACGGCGATATGGGGCAGCGAACCCATGTTGCGCAGCGCGAAGCCGTTGCGGTCGAGGTAACGGGCCAGTTCGCCGAAGCGCACGCCTCCGGTGACGCGGACGGTCCGTGCGGCCGAGTCCAGCTCGAGTTCATCCGGCAGGTCGGACAGGCTTACGGATTCCTCGCGCGGGGCGGCGATGGTGTTGAAGGAGTGCCCGGTGCCCAGAGCGCGGATGAACCGTGCCTTCGCTACCGCGCTCTGCAACTCGTCGACGGTTCGTGGTCGGTGCAGCTCGGTGGGCGAGAAGGTGATGTTGCCGGCCCAATTGTGCAGCGAAGTGTCAGTCACTCCTGCACGTTAGCGGTCGGCGTTGACCCGATCGTCGGGAAGGCGCTCGGCGCAGCCCAGATTGATGAGCTGCTCGATCAGGGCGGGCGTCGTCAAGGCGTAGCTGGCCGCGATGACGTCCAATTCGTTGGCGCGCAGCACGACCTGGCTCACGCCTTCCTGATCGCGCATCTTGGTGACCCTGACGGCGAAGCTGTACAGCGAGCCCCAGCGCAGCTGACCGCCCAGAGCGAGCAGGTTCAGCACGCAGTTGTTCTGGGGGGCCGCATCCAGCCCAGCGGCTACCGGGTCGATGACTTCGAGGACGTTGGTCTCGTAGGTGCGTGCAACCTCGGCGAGGGTGGCCACGGTCAGGGTTCGGCTGCCCCGCTCGTAGGAGCCCAGGGCGGCGGCGGAGATGCCGGACACGTGCGACGCTGCGGCCAGTGACCAGCCCAGGCGGTTGCGGGCATCGCGCAGCCGGTGGCCGATGGTGCCCGCGTCGGGTCCGTTGAGGGCGCGTTCGCCGTCGTCCGGGCCGACCACCTGAGCTGAGGTCATGGGTTTCACTCCTAGCTATCAATGGCTACTGAGAGTCATTACGAGAATTATTACCGCAGAAGTGCCCCGGAGTCGAACGAGACGCGAGATCAGCCTGGCGATTTGCTGGTAACGCCGGAAAAGTCGGGCCGAGTCGGGGGAGGGAACTCAACCCCGGCGCCGTAACGTTGAGCGGACGTACGACGTAACGACCGTGCCGGGCGACTGTTCCGGCGCGGGTGCCCGAAGGGGGAAACCAGAGTGGCCAGCAACCCGGTCCTGCGCAACTTCGAGAAGTCCGGGCAACCCGGCGTCAACGCCCGCCCCGCGGGCCCGATCGCGCCGCCGCCGCCGTCCGCCGACCAACTCGACCAGTGGTACGCCCAGCCCGCCTACGGCCAGCAGCCGCCGTCCGGCCTCGCCCCCGCCGCCCCGGCGCGGTACCTCACCCTCGACGACGTGATCACCCGCTGCGTGATCCTCTTCGCCACCGTCTTCGCGGCCGCGGCGGTGGCCTGGTTCTCGCCCAGTTCGCTGCAGGGCCTGTTCGTCCTGGTCGGCATCTTCGGCGGTCTCGGCCTTGGCCTCTACATCAGCATCACCGGCAAGGCCAACGCGATCAACTGCAGCATCTACGCCGCGCTCGAGGGACTGTTCCTCGGCGGCGTCAGTGCCTTCTTCAACGACCGCTGGCCCGGAATCGTGGTGCAGGCCGTGACCGGGACGATCCTGGTGGCCGGCGGCACCCTGATCGTCTACAAGACCGGCGCGGTGCGCGTCACCCCCCGGTTCACCAAGATCGTCTTCGCGGCCACCCTGGGTGCGGTCGGCCTGATGCTCGTCAACGGCCTGGCCAGCATCTTCGTCAGCGGTGGCCTCGGCCTGCGGGATGGCCAGAACCACCTCGGACTCGCCATCGGGTTCAGCCTGCTGTGCATCGTCATCGCCGCCTCGAACCTGATCGTCGATTTCGACACGGTGGAGCAGTCCGTTCGGCGGGGCGTGGACGAGAAGTACGGCTGGTACCTGTCCTTCGGCATCCTGGTGACGCTGGTCTGGCTCTACCTGGAGATCCTGCGGATGCTCAGCTACCTGCGCAACAACTAGCGCGTTCGCGGCTCAGGACAGCCGCTCCAGCACCAGCGCCATGCCCTGGCCGCCGCCCACGCACATCGTCTCCAGGCCGAACTGCTTGTCGTGGGTCTGCAGTGAGTTGATCAGCGTCGTCGTGATCCGGGCTCCGGTCATGCCGAAGGGGTGGCCCACGGCGATCGCGCCGCCGTTGACGTTGAGGCGGTCCAGGTCGATGCCCAGGTCCCGGTAGGAAGGGATCACCTGCGCGGCGAACGCCTCGTTTATCTCCACGAGATCGATGTCGCCGATGCTCAGGCCGGCCCGGGCCAGCGCCTGCTTGGACGCCTCGACCGGGCCGAGGCCCATGATCTCGGGGGACAACGCGGTGACGCCGGTCGAGACGATGCGCGCCAGCGGGGTCAGCCCGAGCTGGGCGGCCTTGGTGTCACTCATGATGACCAGCGCGGCGGCCCCGTCATTGAGCGGGCAGCAGTTGCCGGCTGTGATCCGGCCGTCGGGCCGGAACACCGGCTTGAGACCGGAAACAGCGTCATAGGTGACCCCGGCGCGCGGACCGTCGTCGGCGGACACGACGGTCCCGGACGGGGTCGTGACCGGTGTGATCTCCCGCGCCCAGAAGCCGTCCGCGATCGCCTTCTCGGCCAGGTTCTGAGATCGGACGGCGAAGGTGTCCATCTCTTCCCGGGACACTCCTTTGAGCAGCGCGAGGTTCTCCGCCGTCTGGCCCATGGCGATGTAGGCGTCGGGGACAGCGCCGTCCTCGCGCGGGTCGTGCCAGTCGCCGGCGCCTTCCGCAGCGATCCTCGCCGTGCGGGCCCGGGCCGGTGCGAACAGCGGGTTCTGGGTGTCGGGCAACCCGTCGGAGGAACCCTTGGCAAAACGGGAAACCGCCTCCACCCCGGCCGAGATGAACACCTCGCCCTCGCCGGCCCGGATGGCGTGCAGCGCCATTCGCGTGGTCTGCAGGGAGGAGGAGCAGTAGCGGGTGATGGTGGTGCCGGGCAGGAAGTCGTAGCCCAGTTCCACGGCCACGATCCGGGCCATGTTGTAACCCTGCTCGCCGCCGGGCAACCCGCAACCCAGCATCAGGTCGTCGATGTCGTGCGGATCGAGCTCAGGCACCTTGGCCAGGGCGGCGGTGATGATCTGGGCGGTGAGGTCGTCCGGTCGGATTTCGGCCAGCGATCCCTTGCCGGCGCGGCCGATCGGCGATCGGGCGGTGGCGACGATGACGGCTTCCGGCATGGGGACTCCTTGGGCGGCAGGCCTCGGCGGTGCTCCGTCCGGGGCGATCGGGCCAGTGGGACTGGATACCGGCCCGGCAACGCAGTTACCGGTCGGTATCGGACATGGTGGCAGGTTGGTCGTGTACGGCGGCTTCGGGCGTGGGAGTAATCACGTCCCCGGCCCGGCGGCGGGTCAGCCTGGCCCAGCGCCCGTGACGTCCGGTGGCCACCCCGTCCACGGACGTCCCGACCACCTCGGTCCCGGGGCGGCTGGCCGCACGAGCTGCCGCCCGGGCGATCGGACGGGCCTTGTCGGAGGTGAACGGGCCGGCCGGGCGAGCGACCGTCACCAGTCCGAGCGCGGCCGCGGCCGAGGGCAGCAGGACGTCGGCCGCGCGGGCGTACCCGGTGGCCGAGGGATGGAACTGGTCCTCGGAGAAGTAGTGCCGCTCGGTGGCGAACTCCGGACCCAGGATGTCGCCGAGGCTGACCGCCCGGCCACCCGCGCCGACCACGGCCATGGTCTGGGCGGCCGCCAGAGTCCGGGACAGGCGGCGCACCATCCACCGCAAGGGCTGTGCGATCGGCCTGATGGTGCCCAGATCCGGGCAGGTTCCGACGACGACCTCGATGTTGTTCTCCCGCAGGAGCTCGATCGCCGCGCTGAGATGCCGGACCGAGTCCGAGGCGCGCACCAGGTGGGTCACGTCGTTGGCCCCGACCATGACCACGGCCAGGGCGGGCTTGCGCGGCAGGACCCGCTCCGCTTGTTCGAGCAGCGCGCTCGACTGCGCCCCCACCTCGGCGACGTTGACCAGCTCGACCGGGCGGCGCGACAGCGCGGACAGGCCGACGGCGATCCGGGCAGCCGGGGTTTCGGCGTCGCGATGCACACCGTAGCCGGCGGCGGAGGAGTCCCCGAGCATCGCGAAGACGAGCTTGTCACGCTTGCTCTGGACCCCCGGCGCGGTCCACAGCCCGTCGGCGGTGGGCGGATTGGTCTCGGCGGGGGCGATCCGGCGGCGCGCGAGCTTGGACTCGCCGTACATGAGTCCGGCGGCCGCCGCGCCGATGGCTCCGAGGCCGGTGCCACCGAACGCCGCCGCCGTCGCCACCCGGCGTGCGCGTGAAGCCCGTCCCATGCTGCCCGACCCCCGTTCGTCCGATGTGGCGCCGCGGGTGTCCGGCCCAGAAGTCGTGGCTATCGAGTTTCGGACCGGTCGCGGCTGCCCTTCGAGGTTAGCCTTTGGCGCATGCGCTACTACACATCGCTGGTGGACCTGATCGGCAACACCCCGCTGGTTCAGCTCCGCAGCGTCACATCCCATCTCGACCCGGCCAACGCACCGACCGTGCTGGCCAAGGTCGAGTACTTCAACCCAGGCGGATCGGTGAAGGACCGGATAGCGGTGCGAATGATCGAGGCGGCCGAGGCCAGCGGCGAGCTCAAACCCGGCGGCACGATCGTCGAACCCACCTCGGGCAACACCGGGGTCGGTCTGGCGATCGTGGCTCAGCAGCGCGGGTACCGGTGCGTTTTCGTGCTTCCGGACAAAGTCGCGGCGGACAAGGTCAACACGCTCAAGGCCTACGGCGCCGAGGTGCACGTCTGCCCGACCGCGGTCGCCCCGGAGGACCCGAGGTCCTACTACTCCGTTTCCGACCGGCTGGTGCGCGAGATCGACGGTGCCTGGAAGCCCAACCAGTACGCCAACATCAACAATCCGCGCTCGCACTACGAGACGACCGGCCCCGAGGTCTGGGAGCAGACCGACGGCCGGATCACGCATTTCGTGGCCGGCGTCGGAACCGGTGGCACGATCTCGGGCACCGGCCGCTACCTCAAGGAGGCATCCGGCGGGCGCGTGCAGATCATCGGCGCGGACCCGGAGGGCTCGGTCTACTCGGGCGGCACCGGTCGCCCCTATCTGGTCGAAGGAGTCGGCGAGGACTTCTGGCCCGATGCCTTCGACCGGACCATCACCGACGAGATCATCGCCGTCTCGGATCGGCAGTCCTTCGAGCTGACCCGTCGGTTGGCGCGTGAGGAGGGCCTGCTTGTCGGCGGCTCCTGCGGGATGGCGGTCGTCGCGGCCTTGCGCGTGGCCGAGCGGGCCGGCAAGGACGACGTCATCGTCGTGCTGCTGCCCGACGGAGGACGCGGTTACCTCGGCAAGATCTTCAACGATCAGTGGATGAGCGACTACGGCTTCCTCGACACCGCGGCCGGCGACACGGTGGGCGATGTGCTCACCGCCAAGAGCGGCCAAACCCCGGCACTGGTGCACGCCCACCCGAACGAGACCGTTCGCGAGGCCATCGACATCCTGCGCGAGTACGGGGTTTCGCAGTTGCCTGTGGTGAAGGCCGAGCCGCCCGTCACCGCGGGCGAGGTCGCCGGGTCGGTGTCGGAGCGCGCGTTGCTCGATGCGCTCTTCGCCGGAACCGCGTCGCTGGCCGACCCGCTTGACAAGCACATGTCCGCGCCGCTGCCGATCATCGGATCGGGCGAGCCGGTCCGGGCCGCGGTCGCACTGCTGGAATCGGCCGATGCCCTGCTGGTGCACATCGACGGCAAGCCCGCCGGGGTGCTGACCCGTCAGGACCTGCTCGGACACCTGGTGGGCTAGGGCGCTCGGCTAGGGGCCGGTTCAGCCGGATCGGTCGGTCTTCGGCGACGGTCATGCCGGACGGGGGAGCTTCGACGCCCGCCGGCATGACCGCCTTGTGCAGAGAGTTCGTGCGGGTCGTCCACGCGCGTGCGGGTGACCACGAGGAGAACTCTCGTCCCCGACCCCGGGAGAATCCTTGGCTCGACATATGCGCCAGCACAGAGGATCGGCCCGCTGCGCAGTAACGTGCAGGTCATGAGCAACGACGCTTTCGCCGGTGCCGGCTTCAACACCCGCGCGATTCACGCCGGCCAGGAACCGGACTCCCTGACCGGGGCGGTCGCCGTTCCGATCTACCAGACCTCGACGTACAAGCAGGACGGCGTCGGCGGTCTGCGTTCGGGCTATGAGTACTCGCGCAGCGCGAACCCCACTCGCACCGCGCTGGAGGAGTGCCTGGCCGCGCTGGAAGGTGGGGCGCGGGGCCTGGCCTTCGCCTCCGGGCTGGCCGCCGAGGACACCGTGCTGCGGACCCTGTGCAAACCGGGGGATCACATCCTGCTCCCCGATGATGCCTACGGGGGTACGTATCGCCTTATCGCTCGGGTGCTGGCGCCGTGGGGGGTGGACTTCACCCCGGTGGCCATGCACGATGTGGACGCTGTCGCGGCGGCCGTGCGTGCCAACACCAGTGTGATCTGGGTGGAGACGCCGACGAATCCGTTGCTCAACGTGGCCGACATCGCCGCGCTCGCCGAGGTGGCCGACGGCATCAATGCGACGCTGGTCGTCGACAACACCTTCGCCTCGCCCTATCTTCAGCAGCCCTTGGCCCTTGGTGCCGCGGTCGTCCTGCATTCGACCACCAAGTACCTCGGCGGCCACAGCGACGTGGTCGGCGGAGCCGTGGTCGCCCGGGAGGACGAACTCGGCGAGCGGCTGGCCTTTCACCAGAACGCGATGGGCGCGGTGAGCGGGCCCTTCGACGCCTGGCTGGTGCTGCGCGGGATCAAGACGCTCGGGGTCCGGATGGACCGCCACTGCGACAACGCCGAACGGGTGGTCGAGTTTCTGACCGGTCATCCCGGGGTGAGCAGGGTGCTCTACCCCGGTCTGCCAGAACATCCCAACCATGCGGTTGCCGCGCGGCAGATGAGCCGGTTCGGAGGCATGGTGTCCTTCCGGGTCGCCGGTGGCGAGGACGCTGCCCTCAAGGTGTGCGAGCTGGCCGAGGTCTTCACGCTCGGGGAGTCCCTCGGCGGCGTCGAATCACTGATCGAGCATCCGGGCCGGATGACGCACGCCAGCGTGGCGGGTTCGGCGTTGGAGGTGCCCCCCGACCTCGTTCGGCTGTCCGTGGGAATCGAGAACATCGAGGATCTGCTCGCCGACCTCACCGCGGCGCTGGCCTGAGCGATGGACACGGACCCGCTGAAGGAGACCTTTCCCGACGGCTGTGACGCCACGCTGGTGTGGGGACCGGACTATCTGCACTACGACTTCGGCGAGCATCCGATGACCCCGGTCCGGCTGGACCTCACCGTGGGTTTGGCCCGCCGGCTAGGGGTGCTCGACCAACTCACCATGGCCACACCGCATCCGGCGTCGGAGGCGCAACTGCTGGAGGTCCATTCGGCGCAGTACCTGGCGGCGGTGCGGGCGGCGAGCAAGGATCCCGGCTACCTCGGCCACGGACTGGGCAGCGACGACAACCCCGTGTTCGACGGCATGTTCGATGCCGCCGCGCTGATCTCCGGTGGGTCACGTCAGGCCGCCCTCGAGGTGTGGGAAGGCCGGCGCGCGCACGCGGTGAACATCGCCGGTGGCCTGCATCATGCGATGCGCGATTCGGCCGCAGGATTTTGCGTGCTGAACGACGTGGTCGTCGCGATTCGCGCCCTGCTGGACGCCGGTGCGCAGCGGGTGGCCTACGTCGACGTCGACGTGCACCACGGGGACGGGGTGCAGGCCGCCTTCTACAACGACCCTCGGGTGCTGACGATTTCGCTGCATCAGGATCCGCGGACGCTCTATCCCGGTACCGGCCAGCCGACCGAGACCGGCACCGGGGCCGGAGAGGGCAGCTCGATCAACCTGGCGCTGCCGCCGGCCACCTCCGACGACGGCTGGCTACGGGCCTTCAACGCCGTTGTGCCCGGGGCGTTGACCGCCTTCAAACCCGAGATCCTGGTCAGCCAGTGCGGGTGCGACACCCATCACGAGGATCCGTTGGCCGACCTCGCGCTGACCGTCGACGGCCAGCGCAGCGCCTACGCCGCGATGCACGTGCTGGCCCACCAGTTCTGCGAGGGCCGCTGGGTCGCTCTCGGGGGCGGGGGGTACGGCGTGCTGCGCTGCGTCCCGCGCACCTGGACCCATCTGCTGGCCGAGGTCTCCGGTCGCCGGGTCGATCCGTCGACCGAGATTCCCCAGGAATGGACGGATGATCTGCGCCGGCGCGGCGTGACGGCGCGACTGCCCCAGCTCATGGGCGAGGGCCGGCTGCCCACGCCGGCACGGTGGATCCCCGGTGGGGACAGCTGGCTCGACCGTGCGATCGGTGCTACCCGTCACGCCAGTTTCCCCCTGCTGGGCTTGGATCCCGACGACCCGAGAGACTGACCTGATGGCCGAACAGACCGTCCAGAACGGCGCGACCGACGAGGAACTCGCAGTCAGCTACAACTATCCGCCGCACTGGGAGGCCGACGTCGTCGCCGCCGACGGTGGCACCATGCACCTGCGACCGATCACCCCGGACGACGCCGACAAGATCGTGCAGTTCCACGGCAAGTTGTCGATCCGCACCCGGTATCTGCGTTACTTCTCGGCCTATCCGACGATTCCTAGTCGGGATCTGCTGCGATTCAGCCGGGTCAACCACCGAGACCGGGTTGCGCTCGCCGCCTGGCTGGGCAGCGACATCATCGCGATCGGGCGCTTCGAATCACTGTCGCAGGACGGCGTCCCGACCGGGACGGCTGAGGTGGCCTTCGTGGTGGCTGACGCGCACCAGGGCCGCGGCATCGGATCGGTGCTGCTGGAACACCTGGCCGAGGCCGGACGCGAGGTCGGGATCGCCCGGTTCGAAGCACTGGTGCTGGCCGAGAACTCCGCCATGATCAGGGTGTTCCTGGACGCCGGCTACCAACCGAGCCGCCAGTTCGACGGCAGTGAGGTGACTTTGGAGTTCGACATCGCCTCGACCCCGCAGACGGAGAAGGTGATGGCCGAGCGCGAGCAGCGGGCCGAGTCCCGCTCCATCCGCAGGCTGCTCTTTCCCGCGTCGGTCGCCGTCATCGGGGCCAGCGCGGACGAGAGCAAGATCGGCAATCTGGTGTTCGAGAACCTGCAGAAGTCCTCGTTCACGGGGCCGATCTATCCGGTGAACACGCACGCCCGCTCGATCAACGGGGTGCTGGCCTACCCCTCGGTGGCCGACGTCCCGGGAACCGTCGACCTGGCCGTCCTGACGATTCCGGCCGAGACGGTCGGCCAGGTCGTCGAGGACTGCAGCGACCGTCAGGTGCGGGGGCTGGTGGTCATCTCGTCGGGCTTCGGCGAGTCCGGTGATGCTCAGGCGCGGCGCGATGGCCTGGTTTCCCAACGGAATCTGGTCAACAACGCCCGCGCGCACGGCATGCGAGTCGTGGGGCCGAACTGCCTCGGGGTGATCAACACCGACCCGGCGATCTCCCTCAACGCCTCGTTGGCGACCGTAGCCCCGCTACGCGGCCGGGCCGGTTTCTTCTGCCAGTCCGGGGCTCTCGGGGTTGCGGTGCTGGGCGAGGCCGCCCGCCGCGGGCTCGGAGTGTCCACCTTCGTCTCGGCGGGCAACCGGGCCGACGTCTCGGGCAACGACCTGTTGCAGTTCTGGGAAGGTGACCCTGACACCGAGATCGCCCTGCTGTATCTGGAGAGTTTCGGCAATCCGCGCAAGTTCGCCCGCCTGGCCCGTCGCTTCGCCCGGCGCAAGCCCATCGTGGCGGTCAAGAGTGGCCGGGGCTCGGTCGTGGCCGGGTTGCAACACACGTCCGTGGAGATTCCCGAATCCAGCGTCCAGGCCCTGTTCGAAGCGTCCGGCGTCATTCGTACCGAGACGTTGGCCCAGTTGTTCGACGTCGCGATTCTCCTGACGACGCAGCCGTTGCCGGCCGGGGATCGGGTGGCGGTGGTGGGTCACTCCACGGCTCTCGGGGTCCTGGTCGCCGACGCCTTGGCCGTGGCGGGGCTCAAGCTGGCGCGCTTGGTCGACGTCGGCGTGGACGCCAGCACGGAGGCGTTTACCTCGGCCGTATCGGAGGCTTTGGACGCGGACGATGTCGACGCCGTGGTCAGCATCTTCGTCCCGCCGATGCACCGCGGTCAGGAAAAGCCAGTAGCCGAAGGGCTGCGCCGGATCGTGGCGGGAGCGAGCAAGCCGGTGCTGTCGACCTTTCTCGGCTTCGACGGCGTCCCCGCCGAACTGGCCGTCGCCGGTGACTTCGCGCCGATGCGGGGATCGATCCCGTCGTACTCCTCGCCCGAGCGGGCGGTCGCTGCCCTGGCCCACGTCGTCCGCTACGCCGCCTGGCGCCAGCGTGAACCGGGACTGGTGCCCGAGCTGGCCGGCATCGACACCGAAGCTGCCCGGCGACTCGTCACCGAGGTGATGATGTCCGCGCCGAGCGGTCGGCGGCTGACACCGGCCGAAACCCAGCAGCTACTGGGGTATTACGGCATCGAGCTGGTCCCGGGTCGTACCGTTTTCGGTCCGGACGAGGCGTTGGCGGCGGCCGAGGAGCTGGGCTGGCCAGTGGCGTTGAAGGCACCGGGCGCCGTGCGGCTGCACCTGGGCGGTGCGGAGGATCTGCACGAGGCGTGGCGGTCGCTGGCTACGCCAACAGGCACGGAACTGACCGTTCAGCGGATGGCGCCCCGAGGGGTGGACACCGTTCTGGAGGTTCACGACGACCGTTCGTTCGGGTCGCTGGTTTCCTTCGGGGTCGGGGGAGTGGCAACGGAACTTCTGGACGACCGGGCCTACGCCGTCGTGCCGTTGACCTCGTTGGACGCGGCCGAGTTGATCAGCGCGCCGAAGGCATTTCCGTTGCTGACCGGCTACGGCGGAGCTGAGCCGGCCGACATCCCGAGCCTGGCCGAGATGGCTCTGAGGCTGTCGCAGCTGGCCGACGACTTGCCCGAAGTGGTCGAGTGCGTGCTGGCGCCGATGGTCGCCGAGCCGGCCGGCGCCCACGTGTTGTCGGCCGGAATCCGGATCGCCCGGCCCGCCGCCCGCGCTGATCTTGGCGCCCGGCGGCTGCGTGGACTGTGATCGCCGCGGCGGTTGGGTTATCCACAGAAGCGTGATTCCTGAGACACGAGATTGTTGCGGCTGACATAGTCCGGGAATGCTCAAGCGACTGTGGATCGTGGCCGCGTTGTCGGCGCTGCTGCTGACTGCCGGCTGTCAACGGTCCGCCCGGCCCGGCGGGCCCTCGACGACAGGATCGGTTGTGGGTACGGCACATTCCTCGAGTCCGGGGCTGCCGAGTCGCAGCCGTTCGGGTACGCCGGTGCCGTCGGGTTCAGCCGGTTCAGGCCCCGCACCGGTGGCGGTCGATCAGATTCCACCGGGACGGCCGGCGACCTGGTTGCCACCCGGCGTGCAGGTGGACGCTCCGTTCAAGGAGCCGGGGGACAAGGTGCCGATGTTCACCCTGGCCATGTTCACCCACGACGAAGCGGGTGCCCTCGCTACCGCCACCTACTACGTCGACGCGGTGAACTGGTCAGGCGCGATGCTCTCAACCCTTCCGATCGAAGCCATCTGTGACGACTCGTCATGTGTTCCGAATCGGGAGTTGCTCAGCTCACTTCGTCGGGCCCATCAACACTTCCGCGGTGGGCGAATTTCTGTTGTGGGGTTGCGAACCTTCAGGCCAGATCCGCCGGACCGAGCCGAACGAGTGATTCGTGTCCGTATCGCCTCTCAGAAGGCCGCGATCGTTACGGCTGGCGGACAGACGGTTCGTTCTGTATCCAGTGGGATCGTGTCGAACGATCTCTACCTCAAGTGGTCGGGAGCGATGTGGCGAATTATCGGCGTATACCTGACGGCACCGTCGTGACGGCACGTGCGATAGCGCTTGCCCTTGCTCTGGTGGTTACGATTCTGATCCTGCCTACGGTGCAATCTGACGCCGCTCAAGGGTGCGTCGGTCAGGGCCTCAATGGGTTGCACTGCATAGACGCGCCCCAGCCGGTGGGGCCGAGGTCATCAGACGATGTTGCTGGAACCTCCTACGTGCAGACGACCGAGTGCGGTCCGCGTCGGCAGAGATTCAGCGATACCGTGGCCAACGTATCGCTCGGGTGTGGAATGTTCATCGCCTTCTGTGCGCTACCGGCCGGGCAGCAGGTCGACGCGAATCGGCAGATCGTGGCGTATACCGTTCGCGAGGTCGGGACGGGCCGCTTCCTCAGTCTGGATCTGAATTGCGAGGTGCCCGCGGGCGCGGGTTTGCCCCCGATCGCCGCGGTGAAGCGCGAAATCACCAAGCAGGTGACACCACCGGTCGTGATGTCGGGCGGAACCCGGTATCTGTACCGCGCCGGTGTGGTCTTCTATCTGCGGGGGCCGACAGGCTCGTCCTCGGTCGTCGACCCGGCCATTGCCCCGTTCGAACTCGGCGGTCATCGGTTCGCGGTCTCGCTGCACCTCGTGCGGTCCACGTGGACGTGGGGCGACGGCCCGAGCGACACCTACGTCGCGTCGAGCCATGACCCGGCCGGAATGCCTTATACCGAAACGCGGCCGTGCGAGTCGGTGTCGGTGTGTTCGGCCTATATCGCGCATGCGTGGACGACGACCGGCACCCACACCGTGGGCGTCGTGGCGTACTGGCAGGGCACCTACACGATCGACGGCGGCAGGACGCGAATTCCGATTCCGGGAGAGATCTCCCGTGCGGGCGTCAACCGTGTCGTCGAAATCAGGACGGCACACAGTATTCTCATCGCGCCATCCTGATCTGTGCCGCCCTACAGGTCCCGAAGCATCCGCACGTGCGGACGGTGCTGGTCCTCGTCGATGAATTCTGCGCTCATCACCACGAATCCCAGTCGCTCGTAGAATCCGGCGGCTGTGGTCCGCGCGTTGCACCAGAGCACATCACAGTCGCGTTCCCGCAACCACGACAAGGCGAAGTCGATCACGGCCCGGCCGGCGCCGCTGCCGCGTACCGCCGGATCGGTGGCCATCTGCCGAAGGTGCCACGGCTGGACGGCCAGCGGTCGATCCGGGCACGGGTCAGGGTTCAGGATGCAGGTACTGACCGGCAGCCCGTCGAGCAGAGCGGCCACGTGCACAACGTCCGGGCGCTCGTCGCCAGGCAACGGGCCCTCGATCGGCAGCTGAGGACGCAGCACATCCCGACGCAGTCTGCGGGTGACCGACTGGTCGACAATCCCTACGGACACCGGCGATTCGGGCACCGTCAGGAGCCGGGTTTGTAGACCATCAAGACCACGATGGCCACGTACAGCAACGCGACGATGCCGCCACCGGCCGCCACCCGCCCGGCCAGGTTCGCGGCCGACGATCCGTTCCGCAAGGCCGTCGCGGCCCCCTGCAAGTTCGGCAGGATCAGGGAGAAGACCAAGCCCGACGCGACGAACCACAACACCAGGGCCGTCCAGACCCAGGTGTCGCCGAAGCTGTGGTCGTACCTGGGTTGCACCAGGCCCACGCCCAGGATGGCGACGACCACCGACAGGTAGCCGTAGATCTTCACCGTCCGGGCCGATGACGCGACGGCGTTGGCGTCGGCCGCCTTGATTCCGCGGGCCGCCGTCGTCGCGGCGTGAACCAGCGGGCCGATGGCGAAGATTGCGAAGACGATGTGCAGGGTCTCCAGAAGATGCCGCATCCCGCCAGGCTAACCCGTCGGGGTTGCCCTCGTTGTGAGCAACGAGGGCAACCTCAAGGGTGGTGGGTGAGCAACGAGGGCAACCTCAACGGTGGTGGGTGAGCAACGAGGGCAACCTCAACGGTGGTGGGTGAGCAACGAGGGCAACCTCAACGGTGGTGGGTGAGCAACGAGGGCAACCTCAACGGTTCTCAGCCGGCGCGGCGGGAGCCGCCTCGACGGCGTCCACCCCGCGCGGACAAGTAGTCCGACACGACGTACTCACCCAGCGCGCCGGTCTTGGGCAGGAACACCCGACCGCCGTTGCGCTGTCCGACCTCGTGCATGAAGTTCACCAGTCGCGGCTCGTCGTCCAGCATGAACACGTTGATCGTTGCGCCGCGGCGGGTGCATCGCTCGACCTCGGCCAACGTTGCGGCGATCGTCTCGTCCGAGGGCGGCCAGCTGAACTCGGAGAAGCCGTCCGGGGCCAGATGTGCGGTCGGCTCACCGTCGGTGATGACCAGGATGACCGGTTCCGCGTCTCGGTGCCGGTCCAGATGGCGGCGCGCCAACATCAGCGCGTGCTGCAGATTCGTGCCTTGCACGGCCTGCCAGTCGTGATCGACGAGATCGCGCGGACTCATCGTCCGGGCGTAGTCGGCGAAGCCGATGATCTCGATCGCGTCCTGCGGATACTTCATCGTCACGAGTGCGTGCAGGGCCAGCGCGGTCGTCTTCGCCTCGCCCCAGCTGCCGCGCAGCTCCATCGAGTACGACATGTCGACCAGCAGCGCCACGGCAGCCGAGGACCGACGTTCGGTCTCGACGACCTCGAAGTCCTCGGGTTGGAAGCGGACACGCGCGCCTGAGCGCCCCTCGCCTCGCAAGACCGCATTGCGGACGGTTCGAACGACGTCCAATGGCTGCTCGTCACCGAACTGCCAGGCTCGGCTGGCTCCGGTGATCTCCCCGGCGGCGCCGGCGTCGCGCACGTCGTGGTCACCACGGCCACCTGACTCCAACTGTGCGAACACCCGTCGCAGGGCCGTGGACCCCAGCCGTCGCAGGGCTTTGGGGCTCAGCTGCAGGCCCTCGCCGCCCTGGTCGAGGTAGCCCTGACGCCGCAGTTCCTGTTCGATGCGCTTGAGCTGCTCGAGGTCGGTGACCGCGCCCTGGCCCAGCGCGCGCTGGACCAGTTCCTCGTCGATGTCGCCCAGGCTGGCGCCGGGATAGTCCTGCAGGGCGAGATCGGCCAGCTCGTCCAGATCGGCCAGCTCGGACAGGGCAGAAGTGCCGTCGGCGTAGCCCATCGGCTGGTCGCCGTTCATGCGTTCCCGCCCGGTCCAGCGCAGGTCCGGACGGGCCGCACGCAGCGATTGCTGCAGCCGCGACATCTCCCCGGCCAACCCGGACTGGGCCAGCGCCTGCTCCATGAGCTCGCCGAGTTCGGCGCGCTGCTCGGCCGACAACGAATTCATCAGCCGCTCGGCCGCCGCCGCCCGACGGGCCAGCGAATCAACCAGCTCGGCGAGATTCTCCGGGTTCTCCGGAAAGAATTCACCGTGCTTGTCCATGAAATCAGCGAATTGTTCCTGCGTGTGTTCGCCCCGCGCGTCCGCGTCGAGCATTTCGTTGAGGTCGTGCATCATCTCGCGGATCGCCTGCATGGCCTGCGGGTCAGGGTTCGACAGCGCCTGCCTCATGCCGGCGAACTGGGCGTCGAGTACCTCCGAGCGCAACAGCTCCGAGATCTCCTGGTAAGCCTGCGCGGCCTCCGGGGAGCGCCACTGGTAGTCGGCCAGATCGCGAACCGCGCGTGCGGTGTCCTCAGGCAGGTTGTCCAGTTCGGCCTCGGCCATCCGGGCCAGGTCGTCAGGGTCGGGGAACAGCGCGGCGCGCTCGGCCTCCAGGGCCTTGTCGAGCAGCTCGCGGACCTGGTCCAACGTGCCGTTGAGTCGTCCGGAGTTGCGCAGTTCCTTGGCACGGCGCCGGGCGCGCTGACGCAACGCTTCGAGCCCGTTGCTTCCGGTGGTGCCCTGGCGCATCAGGCGCGACAGCGCCGAGCGCGGGGACATCCCGGCCAGGACGTCGTCGCCCATCTCGTCCAGGGCTCGCCGGATGTCGTACGGGGCCTCCAACGGATCGGGACCGCCGTGCCAGGCGCCATAACGAAACGGCATGGCTCAGGCTCCGTAGACCGCGCGGCCGCCGGCGGACTCCTTGGCCAGCCGCTTGTTGAGGTAGAGGCCTTCGAGTGCGAATTCGACGGCGGCAGCGGCGATTCCGACCGTTGCCGGACCCTCGTGCACACTGTCGGGCTCGAGCCGTTCCAGGAGGTCCGACAGCCCCGGGATCGTGCCGAGCTGCTCCAGCAGGGCATCGGCGGAGACGATGTCGCCGGTTTGCACGAGCAGCCCCTCGTCGAACTTGGCCTGCAGTGGACGGAGGTCCAGTCCGGCCAGCCGGGCACGTGAGGTCTCGGCGATGGCTCGCCGCAGCAAATGATCGAGGACCTCGAACTCCCGGCCGGAGTCGGCGTCGTCGAATTCCACCTTGCCGCGTGAGGCGGGGATCACCGAAGCGAGATCGGCGACCCGCGCCACCGCGACGGTTTCACCGGTGATCGCCGCGCGTCGAACGGCTGAGGCGGCCACCGTCTCCACCGCCGCGATCGCGAATCGTGCCGAGACACCCGAGCGCTGATCGACCTGGGGAGCCTCGCGCACAGCCCGGGCGAAGCGGCCCACGACCTCCAGCAGGTGCGAGGGGACGAGCGGGGCGCCGTGCGCCGACTCGCCCTCGGCGCCCCACAGCACCGCCGCCTCCTGCGCGATGAGTTCGAGTTCGTCGCTGAGTTCGAGCGGGTAGTGGGTCCTCACCTCGGCCCCGAAACGGTCCTTGAGCGGCGTGATGATCCGGCCGCGGTTGGTGTAGTCCTCGGGGTTGGCCGAGGCGATCAGCAGCAGGTCCAGCGGCAGACGCAGCTGGTAGCCGCGGACCTGGATGTCGCGTTCCTCCAGCACGTTGAGCAGGGCCACCTGAATGCGTTCGGCCAGGTCGGGGAGCTCGTTGACGGCGAAGATGCCGCGGTTGGTGCGCGGGACGAGCCCGTAGTGCACCGTGTCGGGATCGCCCAAGGATCTGCCTTCGGCCACCTTGATCGGGTCGATGTCGCCGATGAGGTCACCCACGGATGTGTCGGGCGTGGCCAGCTTCTCGCCGTAGCGGTCGCTGCGGTGACGCCAGCTGACGGCCAGCCCGTCCCCCTCGTCGGCCGCTCGGCGGATCGTCGCAGGCGTGATCGGGGCGTAGGGATGTTCGTTGAGTTCGGAGCCGGCGATGACCGGGGTCCACTCGTCGAGCAGGCCGGTCAGGGTACGGATGAGACGGGTCTTGCCCTGCCCGCGCTCGCCCAGCAGCACGATGTCGTGGCCGGCCAGCAGGGCCCGCTCGATTTCGGGCACCACGGTGTCGTCGAAGCCGACGATCCCGGGCAGAGTGGGCTCGCCGGCGGCCAGCCGCGCGATGAGGTTCTCGCGCACCTCCGCCTTCACTCCGCGGTGGATGTGCCCGGAAGCTCGCAGGGCGGCAAGGGTGTGGATGTCAGGGGCGTCGGTCACTCACCTGACGCTACGACTCAACCGCGAGATCGGCCACGACGAGTGTGTGAACTCTGGGTCGGTATCGCTGACCGCGAAACCGGGAATAGCACGCGCAGACGTCTGGCTCAGCCGGTGAAGGCCTTGGCGTCGATCAGGGTCAGCTTGAGCGTTTTGCCGTTGGGCGTCTCGTAGGACACGGTCTGCCCCTTCTTGGCTCCGGTCAGGGCGCGGCCGAGCGGGGATGCCGAGGAGTACACGTCGAGATCGGTCGTCTCGTTCTCCTCACGGGAGCCGATGAGAAACGTCTCGTCCTCATCATCGCCGGCGAAGCGCACGGTGACGACCATGCCGGGGCCGGCCGTCCCGTCGGACGTCGGCGCCTCGCCGACCTTGGCGGTGCGTAGCAGTTGCTGCAACTGCAGGATGCGGCCCTCGGCCTTGCCCTGCTCCTCGCGGGCCGCGTGGTAGCCGCCGTTCTCCTTCAGATCGCCTTCCTCGCGCCGGTCGTTGATCTCCTTGGCCATGGCGGGACGGTTGGCGATGAGGTCTTCCAGTTCCTTCGACAGGCGGTCGTAGGCGTCCTGGGTCAGCCAGGTGACAGCGGCGGCGTCGGTACTGGTCACGGTCGTACTCCCTAGGCGTGCGGGGACGGTGGTCGTCTCTCAGGCAGGTGCCTGAAGCTCTAAAACGTAACACCGGACCGATGCGTTCCGCGAAATCATCGCCGGTTTCCGGGCCTTGGCGCGAGTTGTCGGCGGCATCGGGGACAATGGTCGACGTGCCCGAAGCGAACCTCATCCCGACCGCCGGCCAGCCGCTGCGGCTGATGTGCGTGCATGCCCATCCCGACGACGAATCGAGCAAGGGCGCGGCCACCATGGCCCGCTACGTCGACGAGGGCGTCGAGGTCGTGGTGGTCAGCTGTACCGGCGGCGAGCGCGGCGACATCCTCAACCCCTCGCTCAAGGGCCGCTCCGACATCGAGGCCGATATCTCCTCGGTTCGCCGGCGTGAGATGGCGCAGGCGCAGGCGATCCTCGGCGTGAAGCACGAATGGCTCGGCTTCGTCGACTCGGGTCTGCCCGAGGGCGACCCCCTTCCGCCGTTGCCCGACGGGTGTTTCGGCCTGGTGCCGCTGGAAGAATCCACCGAGCGTCTCGTTCGTCTCGTGCGTCGATACCGTCCGCACGTCATGACGACCTACGACGAGAACGGCGGCTACCCGCACCCGGACCACATCATGTGCCACAACGTCTCGGTCGCCGCGTTCGAGGCTGCGGGCGATCCCGATCGCTATCCCGACGCCGGTGAGCCGTGGCAGCCCATGAAGCTCTACTACGACGTCACGTTCACTCGTGAACGCGTCGAGGCCTTCGACCGGGCGATGCGCGAGCTCAGCTTGGAGTCCCCGTACGCCGAGATGCTCGAGAAGTGGGACGAGCGGATGGTCGATCGGCGGGTGCCCAAGGTCACCACCAAGGTCTACTGCGCCGACCAGTTCGACCGCCGCGACGCCGCCCTGCTCGCACACGCGACCCAGGTCGATCCGGACGGCTGGTTCTTCAAGGTCCCGCTGGACGTCCAGCGTCGGGTGTTCCCATGGGAGCAGTTCGAGCTCGCCCGGTCCCTGGTGGACACCGACCTGCCCGAGGAAGACCTGTTCGCGGGCATCCGGGACCGGGTGGGCGCGTCGTGAGCACGTTCTTCGCGGTCGGGGCTTCGCACTCCATCCGGGCCGCGCAGGTGCTGGCCGCGGGCACGGACGACAAGGACCGTGCCAGCCCGATCGGTCTGTTCGTGGTGCTGGCCCTGTGCATCGCGGTGTACTTCCTGTGGAAGTCGATGAACCGCCATCTCAAGAAACTGCCGGAATCCTTCGACGACATCCAAGCCGGCCCGTCCGCCTCGACCGATCTCGGCAGCGAGATGTCGCCCACCATCGAGCCGCCCCAGCCGCCGGTCTCGCTGGACAAAGAGCCACCCCGGTAGTCGCAGACGACTCAGCAGCGCAGACGACTCAGCAGCGCGGACGACTCAGCAGCGCGCGGATGACTCAGTAGCGCTCGGTAGACCGGACCCGGGTTCTGCCCGCCTTGAGCTCGGCACGATGCCGTTTGCCGTCCAACCGACGCTCCCGCGACGCGCGGGAGGGCTTGGTCGCGCGGCGCGGTGCCGGCGGCGGTTGCAGGGCTTGGGCTAGCAGCACCGCCAGCCGTCCACGAGCCGCAGCCCGGTTCTGCAGCTGCGATCGCTGTTCGGAGGCCGTCAGGGCGAGCACCCCGTCCACCAGACGACCGGCCAGCGCGGTCCGGACCCGGTCGCGCTGGACATCGTCCAGGGTGGTCGAGCGGCCGACGTCGAAACGCAGCTCGACCCGGCTGTCGGTGGTGTTCACACCCTGGCCGCCAGGTCCGGACGAGCGGGAGAACCGTTCCACCAGTTCCGCCGCGGGGATGGTCAGTCCCTGCGGAATGCCCCGACCAGCCGGGAGGACGAGGTCTCCTGGCGTGCTGGGGCGATCGGACTGACTGCGGGTGGGCACCCCGCCATTCTTGCCGAGTCCCGCGCGAGAGTTGTTCGACGGTCTGGTGTCGAGCTGGTTCGGGCACCCACCCGCTGACCGGCGACCATCGATCCCAGCGCCAGCGCCATTCCCGCCAGCTGCACGCCGTTCAGATGTTGCCCCAACGCCAGCCACCCGACGCTGGCCGCGACCAGCGGGACCGCCAGCGAGAGGAAGCTGATCGCGGAGGCGGGCAGGATCGCCATACCCCGCATCCACAGGTAGTAGGACAGGCCGCCGCTGATGGCGGCCAGGTAGAACAGGCCGAAGTAGTTCGTCGCGCTCAGCTGAGCCGGCCAGCCTTCGACGAGCAGGGCGGTCGGGGTCAGCACCAGGCCGCCCGCGGTGAGCATCCAGCCGGTGAACGTCGTGGCCGGCATGGGTGGTGGTCCCCACCGCTTGGCCAGCACGATGGCGACCCCCATCAGCGCCGTACCCGACGCCGACGCCGCGACCCCGATCGGATCGATCGAGCCGGTGGCGCGCAGGACGAGCAGACACACCCCGGCCACTCCGACCAGGCTGGTGAGTAGGGCTCGGGTGGTTATCCGGCTACCGAGCAGTCCGGCGCTGAGCAGCAGCACCAGCAGGGGTTGAGCCGCGCCGATCGCGCCCGCGACGCCGCCCGGAATGCGCTCGGCGGCCAGGAACAACAGGGGGAAGAACAAGCCGATGTTGAGCAGGCCGAGCACGGCGATGCGCCAGATCCAGACTCCCGTCGGTCGTTGCCATCGCAGGGCGATCAGCAGCACTCCGGCGGGCAGGGCACGGAAGGCGCCGTCGAGCAGCGGGTGGTTCGCGGGTAGCCAGGTGGTGGTGGCGTAGTAGCTGGTGCCCCAGATCGCGGGGCCCAGCGCAGTCAGGGCGATGTCCCTGGGTGTCGTGGTGGGCATGTGCGAGCTCCTTAGTGCTAAATATCTTAGCACTAAGACACATGAGCGGCGCCGATAATTCCCGCCCCCGCCCCCGCCCCCGCGGCCGCCGCCCGACCCGACCTGCCCCGACCCGACCCGACCTGCCCCGACCTGCCCGACCTGCCCCGACCTGCCCCTGACGCTCAGGTTCGACCTTCGGCGTCCAGATTGAGGCGCGTCAGGAGGTCGATCAGGGTGCGGCGCTCGTCGTCGGACAGGGCCACCAGCAGCTCACGCTCGGCCTCGATGTGCAGGGGCAGAGCCTGGTCGATGACCGACCGACCTTCGGGGGTCAGTTGAACCGTGGTCGAGCGACGGTCGGAGGCATGGGGTACCCGGCGCACCAGTCCCTGCCGGATGAGCCGATCCACGCGCTGGGTCACGCCGCCGGAGGAGATCATCATCTGCTCGGTCAGCTCGGACGGTGTGAGCTGAAAGGGCTCGCCCGACCGGCGCAGGGTCGCGAGCACGTCGAAGTCGGCCCCGGTGATCTCGAACTGCCTGTAGGCCTGATCACTCGCCTCGAGCTGGGTGCGGTGGAGCTTGGCGATCCGGCCGAACACGGCCATCGGCGAGGTGTCGATCTCAGGGCGCTCGGTTGCCCACTGCTCGCTGATCCGAGCAACGCTGTCCGAGGTCACGACCTGCCCGGCCTCAGGGCAGAACCGGACGGGATTGCGCCTCGCGCATCCACGCCACGATCTCGTCCGGATCGCGGGGCAGCGACGCGGACAGGTTGACCGGCTCGGACTCGGTGACCAGGATGTCGTCCTCGATCCGGATGCCGATACCTCGCCACTCGGCGGGGACGCTGAGATCGTTGGGCTGGAAGTACAAGCCCGGCTCGACCGTGAGTACGTAGCCGGCCCCCAGGGGGCCGTTGCGGTAGGTCTCGTCCCGGGCGGCCGCGCAGTCGTGGACGTCGATGCCCAGCATGTGGCTCACGCCGTGCAGGGTGTAGCGACGGTGCAGCCCGGCGCCGGGCGCCTCCGCGTCCTCCTGACACGACACGTCGGCACTCACCGGCAGCACGCCCCACGAGTGCAGGTGATCGGCCAGTACCCACATCGCCGCCTTGTGCGCGGCGAGGAAGTCCGCCCCGCTGCGAACCTCGGCGATGCCGGCCTGCTGTGCTTCCAGGACGGCGCCGTAGAGCTGCCGTTGGGCGGGTGTCCACGCCCCCGAAACCGGCAGGGTTCGAGTCACGTCGGCGGTGAACAGCGAGTCCACTTCGACACCCATGTCGGCCAGCAGGAGTTGGCCGGGCGCGAGGTCGCCGTCGTTACGCCACCAGTGCAAGGTGGTCGCGTGTTGCCCCGCGCCGACGATCGAGGTGTAACCGACGTCGTTGCCTTCCATCCGGGCGCGTCGCCAGAACGTGCCCTCAAGCCATCGTTCCCCGCGTCGGCCGCCCGCGGCCAGCACCTCAGGGATGGTGGCGGCCACGTCGGTGAATCCGCGGGTGGTCGCGTCGCAGGCGGCCTGCAGCTGGCTGACCTCCCAATCGTCCTTGGCCAGACGCAGCTCGTCGACGGCTTCGGCCAGGGCGGCATCACCGGTGCGAGCCGGAGGGAGCAGCGAATCCAGGGCGGGATCGAGACCGCTCAGCGCGACGACGTCGGTGTCGCCCAGCGCCTTGAGGTCGCGTGAGAGCTCACTCATCGGCCGGGTTTCCACCCCGAGCACCTCGGAGGTCTCCGCGACGGTCGGGACGTTGCCGACCCAGAGCGCTCCGTGCAGCCGGTTGGTGAAATAGCCGACCTCGCCGGGCCCGTCGTACTCACGCACGTAGAGCGTCGCCCGGTGGCTTCCCGCTCCGGTCGGTGCGAGCATCAGAACCGCGCCCTCGACCGTTTCGCCGGTCAGCCAGGTGAACGCCGAGGCAGCGCGGAAGGGGAAGTCGGTGTCGTTGGACCGCACCTTGAGCACGCCGGACGGGACCACGACGGCCTTGGTGGGGAACCGGCCGGACAGCGCGCCCCGGTTCTTGGCCGAGGTTGCCGCGCCGGCGGACAAGCGACCGTCCCGACCGGCCGGATGCGGCATACGCGGGGCCGGCTCCCAATCGGCGGCAATGGCCGTCGCCAAGCCGGCGGGCAGCGGAATGTCGTGTGAGGTGGTGCCCTCGGCGTGGGTGTCGGTGGGAGTCTCCGACGTGGGTTCGGCGGCGTCCGTCTCGCTCATGCCCCGATTCTAGGACGGCGCCGGGTTTGTCCCGCCGGAGACTGGGCCGACAGGCCGGTCAGTCGTGCGAGGGTGCCAGCCGATTCAGCAGGGTCGACCAGATCCCCCGTAGTTCGGCGGTGACCGCCGGGTCCGAGATCAGCCCATCGGCGCCGGCGTCCTCTCGTCCGACCGGTACCTGTCGGCAGGCCGCGTCGAGGACCTCCACTCCGAGGTAACCGAGCACGACCTCCAGCGTGGCGATGGCACCCCGGCCGCGTCCGGCCGCGCCGACGTTGATCCAGCACACCGGCTTGGCGGAGATCTCCGTGCCGCCCACCGTCCAGTCGAGCAGGTTCTTGAAGCTGCCGGGCAGCGTCCCGGCGTACTCCGGCGTGCAGAAGATCAGCGCGTCCGCGGCGGCGATCTCGTTGCGCAGGTGGGCGACTTCGGCCGGATAGGGCGGCTGGTCGTCGTCGGGGTTGAACGCGGGGAGCTTGGCCAGCCCGTCGTAGAGCTGGGCCCGCACGCCGGGTGGCCGCACGTGGGCCAGCGTGGCGAGCGCTGCGGCGTTCGTCGATCCGCGGCGGGTGCTACCGGTGATCAGCAGTACCCGGATCCCCGAGTCGCTCAACCCGCGTGCATCGCCGTTCATGACATCGTCCCCGCGTCCGGCGTCCACTCGGTGCGCCCAGGCATCGAGCATAGGGCCGTGACGCCGATGGCCGGATCCGTCCGCCTCGGTTCAGGTGACCTCGCCGGCAAGCAGGTCCATCAGCAACCCGTCGTGCCAGCCGCTGCCGTCCGGGGCCAGCTCGTAGCGGCGCATCAGTCCGACCGGACGGAATCCCACGGCGGAATAGCAACGAATCGCGGCCTCGTTGTCGGCCGCCGGATCGATCACGATGCGGTGATGTCCGCGCGCGCCGAGCAAATGCCGCACCACCGTTCGGACGCTGTCGCGTCCCAGGCCCTGGCCGTGTACCGCCGGGTCGAGGAAGATGTCGATGCTCGCGTGGCGATACATCGGTTCGGTCTCCTCCTCGTACTGGATCAACCCGCGCACCGCGTCGTGCCTGAGGATCGCGTAGCGAACCGCGTCCGGGTCGTCGAAGGGCCAGCCCGGCCGCGCGCCCTCCTCGCCCCACCGTCGCCATACCTCCTCGGTGCGAAGGATCCGCAGCAGTTCCGAGACATCAGAGCCGCGCACCGGTCGCAACCTGACGAGTTCCCCGTGCAGCCACCCGCTCCGATTGTCGGTCACGGGGTCATTCTCGTCCCGCTGTGCCGTTGTGGACGAGGTGGGGAAGGGGAGGATTCCGACTGATTTCGCCGTACGGGGCGACATGCAAACCGACCACCCTGTACGGCCCGGTCGAGCCGTCGCAGCCCGGCCGAAACGCGGTGTCGAAGGGTCGACACGCCGCATTCTTCGGGCCTTCCGCAGGTCGTCTCAGTATCAAGCTAAGGTCGAGCCCTCTGCGTCTTCCTTACGCCCTCAACATCTGTGTATAGTCCGGGTTAGCCCGCTTGGGGAAGTCGTCAGTCGGGGGTCTGACGGTTCGGGAAAGGCATAGGGGAATGCATTTCAAACGACCTCCGCGTCACTTCAGCGGCGTTTCCGCGCGGCGCGCCGGATCGCTGTTCGGCTCGGTCGAGATCGTGCTTCAGCCGATCGTCGACGTGACGACGGGTTCGCTGGTCGCGGCCGAGGCCCTGGCCCGCTTCCCCAACAACCCCGACACGTCGGTGGACGAGACCTTCGCCCTCGCTTACGCCAACGGACGCGGCGCCGACCTGGAAGCGGCCTGCCTGCGCTCGGCACTGCGGACCAAACGGGCCGAGTTGCCCGCCGATGTGGCACTCACCGTCAACGTCAGCCCGAACGCCC
This sequence comes from Jatrophihabitans telluris, assembly GCF_023516435.1. Taxonomy (GTDB): domain Bacteria; phylum Actinomycetota; class Actinomycetes; order Mycobacteriales; family Jatrophihabitantaceae; genus Jatrophihabitans_A; species Jatrophihabitans_A telluris. The sequence continues at coordinate 1,151,964 of NZ_CP097332.1, forward strand.
TTGATCATGCGGCGGTCCAGAGCGCCCTCGCGGTCGACCTCACCGGCGTGATCATCGAGATCACCGAACACGTCGCCAGCGACCTCGACGTGCTGCGCGCCCGGCTGGAGGAACTGCGTTCGCGCGGTGCCCAGATCGCCGTCGACGACGCCAGCACCGGCTACGCCGGACTGCTGCGGCTGACCGCCTTGCGCCCGGACTTCGTCAAGCTCGACCGCGGACTGGTCCGCGGCGCGCGGGGCAGCCTGGAACAGTCGGCCGTCATCGAGGCGCTCGTCCGGTTGTCCCACCGCATGGGCGCGCGTGTCCTCGGCGAAGGCGTGGAGACACTGGACGACTTGACCGCTCTGGCCGAGCTGGACGTCGACCTCGCGCAGGGCTTCTACATCTGCGAACCGACGGCCGATCTTCCCGTCGAGCTGCCCGACGCGATGGAATCCTGCCGGATCGCCCGGGGCGAACTGATGCGCAACGAGAACTCGGCGGTGCCCGTCGCTGATCCGATCGGCATCCGCCGGGTCACGGCCGCGCTGGCCGCCAGTGTCCAGTTGGCCGACCTGCAGGCCGCGCTCGGCAGCGCCGCGGTGAATCTCGGGATCGACGTCATCTCGTTGTCGACGCTGACCGGCGGTCGTGGGTTGCGCGAAGTCAGCTGCTCGGGCGCCCGGGTTGATCCCAAGCTCTACCGGCTGGCCGACTACCCCGAGACCAAGCACGCGCTGGAGACCGGCGAGATGCTCGAGGTGCACCTGGCCGACCCGTTCTCCGACCGGGCCGAGCGAGCCGTGATGCAGGCTGACGGAACCGCGAGCATGCTGCTCACGCCGGTCATCGGGCGCGGGCAGCGACTGGGTGTGCTGGAGTTCCGCCACGGCGCGCACCGGCGCTGGAGCAGCCACGATCTGACGCAGGCCCGCATCCTGTCCGAGCACATCGCCAGCGTGCTGCTGCGCATGTCACTGCGCACCGGTCCCGCGGTCGCGGTGGCCGGCTGAGCGCGGACGAGAACTCGAGCCCAGCTCCGCCCGCTGCCGGTCCGCAGGAGCCACGGTCATGCCTTGGCCTGCGACCAGCGCTCCACCACGCTGACGTCGGCGACGAACCGAACGGTGTCGCCGCCCGCGCCTCGGGTGACTCGACCCGGGCCCGGCTCGGCCCAACTCCGCGCCGCCTCGGCGAGCGCCTCGGTGACGAGCACGCCCACCCGCTCGGCGTGTTCGGCCGGGACGTGCACGAGCAGTTCGTCGTGCAGGCACAGGACGATCTGCGCGCCGAACGGAATGATCCGAGCCCGGACGACCGCGGCCCAGGTCTTGAAGAATTCAGCGGCGGCCCCTTGCACCATCGCGTTGCGGGCATAACGTCCACGACCGGCCAGCGCCGCACGTCGCTGCTGCTCGTCGAACGACTCCGCGACCGGATACATCAGCAGCAACCGGCCGCCGTAGGTGCGCAGTGAACGCCCGGCTCGGCCGGACTCGTTCGCGTTCTTCAGAAACCGCATCGCGACCGGATAAGCCGCTTCCATCCCTTGCAGGGCTTCGCCGGCCGCCCCGGAGGTCTGCCCGTACATAGCCGCGAGCACCGCCACCTTGGCGGTCGGTCGATCGACACCGATCCTCGCCGCGACCGGTGCGTACAGATCGTCCTCACCGGTAGCCGCGATCAGCGCCGGGTCCCGCGAGATGCCGGCCAGGACGCGGGGCTCGATCTGGCCGAGGTCGGCGCGAACGAACCGCCAGCCCGGCTCGGCTCGCACGGCCGGACGTAATTCGGCGGGCAGGCTGTGCAGTCCCGCGGTCGCCGTCATCCGTCCGGCACCCCCGTCACAGCCCGTCCAACCACCGCGCAGGCGTCCGTCACGTCCGACCTGCCGGTCCAGCCAGTCGTAGCCGTAGGTCGTGGCGAAGCGTTCCGCCTTGCGCCAGCGCAGCAACGCCGGCACCACGGGATGGGCGTCGCTGAACACCTCCAGCCGCCAGGACCGGGTGTCGCGGACCTCGATGCCGATCCGGGCCAGCAGCGCCTTGACCTGCAACGGGCTGCGCAGGTCGGTGTCGAGGCCGGGGACGAGGTCGAGTACCGATCGGTCCCGCTGGTGCCGGATGGCCGCGGCGTCCTCGTCGTTGTGCGGTCGTGGGCCGGCGACGGAGGCGACGATCTCCTCCGCGCGGCTGCGCTCGACCGGAATGCCGTCGTGGCCGAGTTCTGCGCACAGCAACTCCGCGGCGGACTCCGACCGCGCCGTGGTCAGAATCCGGGCCGGGTGTGGGCGTGGGTCCAGCCGGCCGTCAACCATCAACGCCTGCTGTGCGTGTGCGGTTCGCAGCAGGATGCGGGCCCAGTGCGCCCACCGGTCGGGCGCTCGTTGCCAGCCACCGCCGACCCACTCCGGCCGCAGGTAGCCGTCGGTCTGCAGGGGGTGGTCCGGATCGCCGCCGTCGTCGCCGCTCGCACCGAGCAGGTCCAGCTGGCCGCTGCCCGGCTGGCCGGCTGGGTCCAGCCCGTGAGCCGCGGCCCAGATCTGGGCCGGATCGGTGCGCCAGCCGCCGAACAGCAACCGGTGTACCGCGGCGAGGTCCCAGCACCGGCCGACCCGCAGGCCGCCGGCCACCAGCGCACGCGCCGTGGCGGTGTCCCACCACAGCCAGCGCGGTTGGTATTCGGCCTCGATGCGTGCGACTTCAGCGACCGGATCGGTTGACTCGACGGTCAGCAGGCGGGCCGGTGTGGCTGGGCCCCCGGTGTTCGGGTGTTCGGCGGGGTCGACGGCGTCCCACGCCATCGTCCAGCCGCGGCCGGGAACGAAGGCCAGAGCGAGCAGGGCTCCGCGCACGAGGGCGAGGTCGGCCGTGCTGGTGGGCATCGGCCCATTGTCGTCGTCGCCACCGACAGTTCTGCGCGGCGCGTCCAGCGCGGGGGCCTCATCGGTCGAGCACACGGTCGAATCACGAACCGCGGAGTATTTTTCGCCACCAGCCGGTATCAGCGTCTCGATCGCCTTCTCTTCTCGATCGAGACCTCGTACGTGTCCGGTTTGGAGGCCATCATGCCGAAGGTGGGCCTGAGCGCCAGCACCGTCCCCAGCACCGTTCTCAGCGCTGTCCTCAGCGCGGTCCTCATTGCCGTCGCCTGCGGTGGATGTGCCGGCTCGAAGGGCAGAAACGTCGCGGAATCCACTGTCGATTCCGGCAATCCAGTCGTCACCAGCACGCGCAGCGCCTCGCCGAGCGGATCGACCGCCGCCACCACCCCCGGCGGCCACCGGTCCAGCAGCGCCCACGGCCCGGGTACCGGCTCGTCCGGTCCGTCCGGTAACCCCGGTGGTTCCTCCACTCGCGCAACCGGCGGTTCGGGCGGCCCGTCCGGCTCTGGCCCAGGTGGCGGTGGATCGTCGGGTGGACCCACGGGCAACCCCCGATCGAGCAGCGCCGGTCCGACCGGCCATCCCGGTCGCAGTTCGAGCGTGCCGCCACCGCCGCCCCGCGGCAACCCGGGCTGCCCCGGCCCGGCACCGGTTCTGCGGAACGGCAAATGGAGCCAGGCGATCTCCTTCCCGGCTCTGGGCGTTCACGAATATCCGCGCACCCAGGTGACCCTCGCCGCCTGCGCCCGTTCCGGCCTGCCGGTGAGCTACGCCTTGTCCGGACCCAACAACAGCTGCACGCTCAACGGCGCCGTGCTCGACGTCGACGCCGTTCCCGCCTCGTGCACCGTGGTGGCCAGCCAGCCGGGTGACGCGCAGTGGGCGGCGGCCGCGTCGGTTAGTCATCCCTATTCGGCCGATCCGCAGTCCGTCGACGGCTCGTGGGTGGGACCGAACCCCTCCGTGGCCGTTTCGCGCGCGGGCGGCAGCTTCACGGTCACCATCAAGCTCACGAGTATCGCCGGCTTCACCGTCGACCAGGTGTCCGTCGATCCCGACAACAGCGACGGAATCTGCGGTTCCAGCGATCCTCAGCAGGTGCACGCCAACGGCACGACGACCGTGAACCTCGACGTGCCACTGTCCGGCAACGGCCTGACCAAGACGGGCACGTGCACGCTGCGCATCAACCTCACCGGAAGCGCGAATACCCAGGTCAACCATTCGGGGGCCGAACAGAGCTTCACGATCGTCGACTGACCCGCCTGCGGCCAGATTCAGGAGCGAACCATGGATCCCATCAGCGCGACCGCGGTGGTCGGCCTGCTCGTGCGCTACGCCCGGCATCTCAGTGGCCAGGTCGGCGAAAGCATCGACAACGCCGTGAACGAACAACTCAGTGCGGTGTGGAAGAAGGTGCTCGGCCGGTTCCGGTCGAACCCGCTGGCCGATGGCGCCCTGATACGTCTGCAAGAGCAGCCCGACAACGCGAACCGGCAGGCCGCGGTGGCTGATCATCTCGAAGAGATCATGTCCGCCGACCGTGGATTCGTTGACGAACTCAGCCAGCTGATGGCGATGCGGCCGGCGGGCGACAGCTATGTCGAGGTGCACGCCCGCGACGCCGGTCCGGTCGCGGCCAACGGCAACGTCACCATCTCGGGCGCGCGCCTGGCCGCCGGCCGGGATCTCACCATCGGGACGGCGAGCGGCGCCCAGGACAGCTCGGCGGCCCAGGGGGAGACGTGACGATCTGCCGGTTGCGCGCTCGGCCGCGGCGCGCGGGCCGGCGCGGTGTACGGCTGGTTCGGCTGAGCTCCCGCGGGGAGTCGCCCTGATGGAATCGGTGCACGCCAGCGAGTCCGGACCGGTCGCCGTCGGGGGCAACATCTCCATCCTGGGCACCTTCGCCGCCGGACGTGACCTGCATATCGGCACGGTCACCGTCGTCGCCGACGACCGGGCGCCCGCGGGCGACCAATTGGCGGGGCCCGCCGCCGAGGCAATGCGCTGTCCCTACCCCGGCATGGCGGCGTTCGGAGATCAGGATCGCGATCTGTTCTTCGGTCGCGATGCGGATATCGCCGGCATCGTCGGCCTGATCCGGCACGCCGGGCTGGTGGGGGTCGTAGGAGCGTCCGGCAGCGGCAAGTCCTCGGTGCTCGCGGCGGGGGTGGTCCCGGCGCTGCGGGCGGCAGCGGAGCGCGGCCATTCGACAGCCGCCTTGTTCGAACCGGTCATCCTGCGACCGGGCACCCATCCCCGCGAGGAACTCGCCGCTGTCACCGCCGCCGCTGTCACCGCCGCCACGGTCACCGCCGCCACGGTCACCGCCGCCACGGTCACCGCCGCCGCAGGCACTACCGGACCGACGACGCCCGGCCCGGCTCGGCGACCGGTCTGGATCATCGACCAGTTCGAGGAGATCTTCGATCCAGCGGTCACCGAGGAGGAACGACGCAGCTTCGTCGGCGAACTGCTGGCCCGGGCGGCCCGGCCCGATGAACGGGTCGTCATCTCGCTGCGGTCGGACTTCTACGCGGCGCTGGAGGAATTCCCGCCGCTGGCACGGCTGCTCGCCCAGGCCCAACACCGGTTGCTGCCGCTGCGGGGACTCGAGTTGGACGCTGCGGTGCTGCGCCCGGCCGAGCGGGTCGGCCTGCGGGTGGAAGATGCCTTGCTCGGCCAGATTCGTCGCGAGATCGCCGAGAATCCGAACAGCCTTCCGCTGCTGGGTTATGCGCTGCAGCAGACCTGGCGCGCTCGCAACGGCAAGTGGCTGACGGCCGCCGCGTACCTCGACGGCGGCGGCATCGGCAACGCGCTGCGGCTCGGCGCGGACGCGACCTGGCAACGGTTGACGGCCGCCCAACGAGAGACCGCCCGCCGTATCCTGCTGCGGCTGTCCCATCTCGGTGACAACGGGCTGGCGACGCGGCGCCGTCGACCGGTCAGCGAGGTCATCACCGAACGGGACGACCGCGAATCGGTGGTCGCCACCGTCAACGTGCTGGCGACCGCACGATTGGTTACCGTTTCGCAGGACCGGTCGAACGAGCCGCTGCTGGAGATCACCCACGAGGCGCTGCTGCGGGAGTGGCCGCTGTTGCGAAACTGGTTGCGGGAAAACGAGGAAGTCGCTCGCGGTCGCGACGAACTCGCCCAGGCGGTCCAGGCGTGGACGTCGCATGACCACGACCCTGGCTACCTGCTCTCGCCCCGACGCGTGGAGACCGTGCTGAACCTCGTCGGACGCGGCGATCTGGAACTGACCACCTCCGAGCGACGGCTGATCTCGGACAGCCAGCGCCGCGGACGACGCCAGCGGCGCCTGCGCCGGTCACTGCCGATCCTGGCCCTGCTCGTCGTGGCGGCCGTCGTGGTCGCCGCGACAGCGGTCCGCGACCAACAGCGGGCCACGCGCGATCGGCACACCGCTGACGCACTGAAGGTGGAAGCCACGGCCCGCTCGCTGCTGGCCTCCCAGCGAGACCGCTCCGTCCTCCTCGCGCTGGCGGCCTATCGCGCGCATCCCGACGCGGCCTCTCGGTCCACCCTGATGGATACCGTCGCCGGCCACGACGGGCCGGTCGGCTACCTGCATCCGCAGCCACACGTCAATGTCGTCGCGGCCCAGCTCGATCCCGATTCCACCGCGCTGGCCGGGATGTCCGATGGTCACGTCCGCGCGCTGCGCCTGCCCCAGGGCGGCGGCACCGCCGCGGACTACCTCGGGCACCCGGCCGCGGTCAGCGCACTTGCCCAGCTGGGACAGGGTTTGTTCGTTTCCGCCGACACCACCGGTGTCGTCCTGGTGCACCGACTGGGCGATGCGGCTCCGGTGGCCGAAGTTGCGCGCGCCGATGCTGCCCTGCCACCGATCACCGCAGTGGCCGGCGACGCCCGACGACAGCTCGTCCTCGTTGCTCGGGGCACTACGGTCCAGCGGTACCGCCTCGGTTCCGCGGCCGTATCGTCAGAGCCGCCCATCGTCGCCAGAGCGGCTGGTCAGATCACCGCCCTGGCCGTCGATGGCCCGGCCGATCTCGTTTACGTCAGTACCCGGCGCGGTGAAGTGCTTCGATGGCGGCTCAGCACGCTGCGCGCACTCACGCCACTGACCGACGCGTCAGACCCGCTGGCCACCTCCGCCCCGATCGAGTTGGCGATGCTCGGACGGGGCCGCCTGGCTGCGGTCGACGGCGCCGCGTTGACGATCTGGCCGGACCCCGCGACGCGGCCGGCGGCCCGGTCCCGTAGCGACGCGCCGGCAGCCGCGAGCCTGGCGTGGGATCCGAAGGCCGACCGGATCCTGACCGGCCGGCCCGACGGGTCCGTGGCAGCGTGGCTGAACTCCGAACCGCCGGCCCAGCTCGGCGCGTTCGCCGGCCTGCCGAATGCGCAGGCACAAACGGCGCCGGGCCTCGCCACCGACGGCGCGCGGCTGGTCGGGCTGGACCCGACGGGGACGATGGTGGTGTGGCCACTGATCGCCGGTAACGGGCCGCCTGCGCAGACCGCCCTCGTCACGACGACGAACGTTCTCGCCACCGCCTATTCCACCGCGGGAAACCTGGCCGTGCTCACGGCCGACGCAACGGTGCGGGTGATCTTCGGTCGCGGGGCAGACCGCCGGTTCGCGATCGGCCCGGGTCCGGTGCGCGGGCTGGTCTGGTCCTCGCCCGAGCAATTGTTGGTCGGAACCGGTGACGGCTCGGTCGTGAGTGTGCACCCCAATGGATCGGCACCACCGCAACGACTCATCCCCGCGACCGGCTCGCCCGTCGTCGCGCTGGGCGTCGGACCCCATGGGCAGGTGGCCGTGCTCAGCCACAACGGCGAACTGCGGATCGTGCGATCCGACGGGGCAGTGCTGAGCACCAGGAGCTTCGGCCAGGATCCGCACGCACTGGCCTGGTCGAGCACCGGCCGCCTTGCGGTCGCGACCGGAGATGCCCGTACGACGGAGATCACCCTTACCGATTCGAACGGATCTCGGTCGCAGGCACTGCGCGGGCATACGCTGCAGGTGGACAGCCTCGCCTTCAGCCCGGACGGCGCTGTCCTGGCCAGTGGCAGTGACGACCAGACCATCCGGTTGTGGTCCGTGCCTTCAGGACGCCGGCTGGGCGTTCTTGTCGGCCACACCGACATGATCCAGGCGCTCGCGTTCTCCGCCGACGGCCAGACCGTCGCCTCCAGCGGCCAGGACGGCAGCCTGCGCCTGTGGGACGTCCGCGGTCGACAGCAACTCGGTGAGCCGTTGACCGCGACTCCGGGCTTCATGCCTGCCCTTGCCCCGACCCCGTCCGAGGATCGGATCGCCGTGGCCGACGTGGATGCCGTCCTGAGCTGGCCGTTCTCGGGCGACGGTTGGGCGGCCGCCGCGTGCGCGCTGGCCGGCCGGGATCTCAGCGCCGCGGAATGGTCACGGTTCGCCACGGGTCTGCGGCCCCGAGCTTTGTGCGGGCCAAGCTAGGACAAAGCTGTCGATCACCGGCACGGCCGAAGAACTATCGACTTTCTGATGCGTAGGAAACCCGACGGGGGTAGCTTCAGGGTGTTCGTCTGAGAGGATCGCGCCGCGTGTCGGGCTCGATCGATTCGACCCCTGCCTAGACGGCGCCGCCGGACCGATGAGTCGGGTGCGGGCGGCGCGCACACGGGGTGGTGACAGGGTGCTGACCGAGCGCGATCGTCACCGGCGACGGGTGGTCGTGCACGGACTCGTCCAAGGTGTCGGCTTCAGACCGTTCGTCTATGCGCTCGCCCGCGAAGCAGGTCTGAGCGGACAGGTCCACAACTGCTCCGACGGTGTCGAGGTTGAGGTCGAGGGGCCGACGCCGGCCTTGGAGGCGTTCGTCGCCTCATTGCGCCCGCGAGCGCCGTCGATGGCCCGGATCGTCGCGATCGACGTGACCGAGGTCGAGGTTCGGGGCGGTAGTGAGTTCGAGATCGGGCTGTCGGACTCCGCTCCCCCGGGGCGCACCCTCGTCTCCCCGGACATCGCCACCTGTCCGGACTGTCTGTCCGAGTTGGCCGATCCGGCCAGCCGCTATTACCGACACCCCTTCGTCAGCTGCACAAACTGCGGTCCCCGGTTCACCGTCGTTCGCGGCCTCCCCTACGACCGGCCGAACACGACGATGGCCGACCTGCCGCTGTGTGCGCCCTGTTCCGCCGCGTACGCCGAGCCCGGCGACCGCCGGTTCCACGCGCAGACCATCGCGTGCCCGCAGTGCGGTCCGGTGCTCTCGCTGGTACGTCCCGGCCTCGCCGACGTGACGGGCCAGGACGCAGTGGCCGAGAGCCGCCGGCTGCTCAGTGCCGGAGCGGTGCTGGCCGTGAAGGGAATCGGGGGCTACCACCTCGCCTGTGACGCCTCGGCCGAGCAGGCCGTGGCCACACTGCGCAAGCGAAAGGGACGGGGTGACAAGCCGTTCGCCGTCATGGTTGCCGATCTGCCCACCGCCCGGCAGATCGTCCACGTCTCACCGGCCGAGGCTGGGTTGCTCGCTGATCATCGTCGTCCGGTCGTGCTGCTCGACCAGCGCAGACAGCGCCCGCCCGGCGCCCCGGCCGTGAGCGCCTCGGTCGCGCCCGGCCGGACGGAACTGGGCGTCATGCTGGCCTACACCGGGCTGCACCACCTGCTCTTCGGGCTATCCGGTGACCAGCCGTCCCCGCGGGTCCTGGTGATGACGAGCGGCAACCTTGCCGGGGAGCCGATCGTCATCGACGACGGTGCCGCCCGCGAGCGACTCGTGGCCCTCGTAGACGCGTGGCTCGTTCACGACCGGCCGATCCGGATTCCCTGCGACGACTCGGTCGTGCGGATGGCCGGCGGGATCGAGTTGCCGGTACGGCGCTCGCGCGGTTTCGCGCCGATGCCGATCTCGCTGCCCTTCGCGGTACGGCCGGCGCTGGCGGTGGGGGGAGACCTGAAGAACACGTTCTGCCTGGCCGAGGGCCACTACGCCTGGATGTCAGCGCACGTCGGGGACATGGACGACTGGGCCACCCTGCAGGCATTCGACGCCGCGGTCGAGCAACTAGCGACGATCACCTCGGTGCGTCCCGAACTGGTCGTGGCCGACCGGCATCCCGGTTATCGCAGTACAGCCTGGGCCAGGCGCGCGACTCGATCGCCGAGCCCCCTGCACCGGGGGCCCGCCGAGCAGGGAGCACACCCGCAGCTCGGTCTCGTCCAGCACCATCACGCCCACGTCGCCGCCGCGATGGCCGAGAACGGCCACCCACCGGGCGAGCCCGTCGTGGGTTTCGCCTTCGACGGAACGGGCTACGGCAACGATGGCGCGGTGTGGGGCGGTGAGGTCCTCGTCGCCGACTACGACGCCTTCGAACGGATCGGGCACCTGCGCTACGTCCGACTCCCCGGTGGGGACGCCGCGGTGCGAAACCCCTGCCGGATGGCCTTGTCGCACCTGCACTCCGCCCGCATCGGCTGGGATCCCGCGATCCCGAGCGTCGCGGCCTGTCGTCCTGAGGAGTTGACCGTGCTGGAGCGGCAGGTGCGAACCGGGCTCGGCTGCAGCCCGACATCGAGCATGGGACGGCTGTTCGACGCGGTGTCCTCGCTGGCCGGGGTGTGCCACCGGATCGACTACGAAGCCGAGGCCGCGATGCTGTTCGAGGCGGCCGCGCGCCCCGCGATCGACGGGTGTCCTGATCCCTATGCGTTCTCGGTGGTCAGCGGCGTCGAGGGTTTGCTGGCCGATCCGGCGCCGGTGCTGGCCGCGGTGGTGGCCGACGTGCTGGCCGGGGTCGGCGCCGCGCGGATCGCGGCCCGGTTCCACCTCGCCGTCGCCGGCCTCGTCCTGGACCTGGCCGAACACGTGCGAGCTCGCCGAGGCCTGGACACGGTCGCGCTGTCGGGCGGTGTGTTTCTGAATGCCGCCCTCACAACGTTGTGCGTGAAAGGCCTGCAGCAACGTGGGTTCCGTGTGTTGCGCCATCGGCTGGTGCCCCCGAGTGATGCCGGTATCGCGCTCGGACAGATCGCGGTCGCCGCGCGTCGCGATAGCTCATCCCACGGGATCACGACCACTGAGGGCCGCGCTGACGACTGACAAAAGGAGATCACCATGTGCCTCGCAGTGCCTGGCAAGGTCCTAGAGATCTGGGACAAGGACGGCACCCGGATGGCCTTCGTCGACTTCGGCGGAGTGGTCAAGGAGGTGTGTCTGCAGTTCGTACCGAACATCGAGGTCGATGACTACGCGGTCGTCCACGTGGGATTCGCACTACAGCAACTGGACGAGCACTCGGCGCTGGAGACGCTGGCGCTGTTCCAGCGGATGGGGGAGATCGAGATGGAATTCGGTGATCCGTGGGCACGTGCGGCCAAGGATTCGGGCCAGGAGGTCCGACCGTGAAGTACATCGACGAGTTCAACGATCCCGAGCTGGCCAAGCGCCTGCTCGATGACATCCACGCCACGGTCACCCGGCCCTGGGCGATCATGGAGGTGTGCGGCGGCCAGACGCACTCCATCATCCGTCACGGGATCGACCAGCTGATTCCCGAGCTGGTGGAGATGATCCACGGCCCGGGCTGCCCCGTGTGCGTGACGCCGCTGGAATTGATCGACAAGGCACTGGCGATCGCCGCGCGACCGGAGGTGATCTTCTGTTCCTTCGGCGACATGCTCCGGGTGCCCGGCAGCCACCAGGACCTGTTCCGGATCAAGAGCGAGGGCGGCGACGTGCGGGTCGTCTACTCGCCGCTGGACGCGCTGAGGGTCGCGCGGGACAACCCCGACCGGCAGGTGGTGTTCTTCGGTATCGGCTTCGAAACCACCGCACCACCGAACGCGATGACGGTTTACCAGGCCGCACAGTTGAACATTCCCAACTTCAGCATGCTGGTCTCGCACGTGCGGGTCCCCCCAGCCATCGAGGCGATCATGAGTTCGCCGACCTGCCGGGTGCAGGCGTTCCTGGCCGCCGGGCATGTCTGCAGCGTGATGGGAACGTCGGAATACCCCGGTCTGGTCGAGAAGTTCTCGGTTCCGATCGTGGTCACCGGTTTCGAGCCGCTCGACATTCTGGAAGGTATCCGTCGCACCGTGCATCAGCTCGAAGCCGGCACCGCGGAGCTGGACAACGCCTACCTGCGCGCTGCCCCGGCGGCGGGAAATCCGGCCGCCCGGCGACTGCTCGACGACGTCTTCGAGATCACCGACCGGGGCTGGCGCGGCATCGGGGTGATTCCTGGCAGCGGCTGGCGGCTGTCACCGAAGTACCGGGCCTTCGACGCCGAGTACCGGTTCCAGGTCAGCGATATCGACACCGAGGAATCCACCCTGTGCCGCAGTGGTGAGGTGCTTCAGGGCTTCATCAAGCCGCACCAGTGTGCTGCGTTCGGCACGACGTGTACGCCGCGCAATCCGCTCGGGGCGACCATGGTGTCCAACGAGGGAGCCTGCGCCGCGTACTACCTGTACCGCAGGCTGGAGTCCACCCCGCGGCCGGACGGACGGCGGGAGGTGGCTTCCATTGGCTGAATCGACACCCGTGCTGGACTTCGACGGCTGGTCCTGCCCGGTGCCTCTGCGCGACAGCCCGACGATCGTGATGGGCCACGGTGGCGGGGGGCAGCTGTCGGCTGAACTCGTCCAGCACCTGTTCGTCCCGGCGTTCGGTTCTCAGGGCGATGCAGGCACCGCCGACTCGGCCGTGTTCGAACTGGGCGGAGCCCGATTGGCCTTCTCCACCGACACATTCGTGGTTCGGCCGCTGTTCTTCCCGGGTGGATCGATCGGGGATCTCGCCGTCAACGGAACCGCGAACGACATCGCGATGAGCGGGGCGATGCCCAGCCACTTGTCCTGCGGATTCATTCTCGAGGAGGGGACCGAACTCTCCGTGCTGGGCCGAATTGCCGAAGACATGGGCGCGGCGGCGCGGCGAGCCGGAGTCGCGATCGTCACCGGTGACACCAAGGTCGTGGACGCCGGGCACGGCGATCAGGTGTACGTGAATACGGCCGGCGTCGGCCTCATCCCCGACGGCGTCGACATCCGGCCGCAGCGGGCCGCCGTCGGTGACGTCATCATCGTCAGCGGCGCGATCGGGGTGCACGGTATCGCCATCATGAGCGTCCGGGAGGGGCTGGAGTTCGGGACGGAGATCAGGACCGACACCGCCTGCCTGTACCCGTTGGTGGCGGCGATGCTCGCAGTCACGGCGGACATCCACGTGCTGCGTGATCCCACTCGTGGTGGTGTGGCCACCTCGCTGAACGAGATCGCCTCGGCGGCGCGTGTCGGGGTGCGGCTGACCGAGAAGGCGCTCCCGGTTCCCCCGGAGGTGCGCAACGCTTGCGCACTGCTCGGCTTGGATCCGCTCTACGTGGCCAACGAGGGCAAACTGCTGGCCTTCGTTCCGCGGGAGCAGGCCGAAGCGGTGCTGGCGGCGATGCGCGCTCATCCGCTCGGGGAGCAGGCAACGGTGATCGGGGAGTGCGTCGACGAACATCGCGCCATGGTGGTGGCGACGACGACCTTCGGCGGTACCCGGGTGGTGGACGTGCCGATCGGCGAGCAACTGCCCCGGATCTGCTGACGCTCAGGTGACGTCGAGGTGAGGAGCGCGATCGTGCGGCAGGCCAGTGCGGGCGAGCGGATGTTCGCACGCTTCGCGTACGCGCCCAACGATCTCGGCTATTGCGGTCCAGCCGAATCCGCGGCGCTGTTCGAACTCGCCGCCGAGGGATCCAGCGAGGTCGACGTGCTGCGGCTGGCGCGAGGGTTCTCCGGGGCGTGGCCCTACCTTTGCCTGCTGGCCGAACTCGCGGGTATCGACGATCCGCTGGACGCCCGGGTGGTGCGCGCGTACTGGACGGGCGGGTCGGTGCTCGACCGCATCGACGGCCCGGAATTCGCTCGCCGGCTCCTGGACACACTGGGCGGGTGCACCAGCTCGTACTGGCAGCATCTGTCGGAGGATCTGCTTGCGGAGGTCCAAGCGACGCACGGGTTCCACGTTTTCGGTATCTATCCCTGGTCGCGCCTGCTCGGCGCGGGAGGTCAGCCGTTGCGGGTGCTCGACAACTGCCGGATTCGCTGGGGACAGGTTGTCGAGGTCGAGCAGCAGGACGTGGTCGTACGCTGCCGTCGGCTGACGTGGGACGGTGAACGACTGGGGCTGGCACGGGCAGCACTCGAACGGGTCCCTTACCGGGTGCGCGGACGCGGCTTCGTGGCCGATCCGGCGCCGGGCCAATGGCTCGCGCTGCACTGGAACTGGGCGTGTGACCGGCTGACCGAACCCGAGCGGGCCGAGCTGGAGCGGCGGACGGGCTGGCAGCTGCGGGTCACCAACTCGCGCCTGGCCCGAGAGCGACAGGGGGCGGCATGAGATTTCTGGTGCTGTGGAAGCTCGAACTGTCGCTGCTGTCGCGCGAGATGGCGCAGGCGGTCGCGCGGATGAGTGACTACGGTGCGGCCCTGGAGGACGAGGGCCGCGTGGTGTCGCGGTATCACGTGGTCGGAGCGCACGGCGGAGCATGGATCTACGAGGTCGAGTCGCACGAGCAGTTCGAGCTGCTGCTCGCCCGAGCACCGATCTTCAACTTCGCCCGCTACGACATCTACCCGCTGGCCGAGATGGCCCGGCTCAAGGAGGGTTCATGAGCGAGGCCCAGCAGTCGGCGACGGCCGCCGGTCGGCACTATCTGATCAGCCAGCGTCTGCGTCAACGACGCGACGATCTCGGGCTCACCCAGAAGCAGATCGTGACCCGGCTCGCTCGATGTGGCCTGCAAACCACCAACCGGGCCCTGTCCAGCCTGGAGCACGGCGCGGGACTCGACGTGGCCAAATTGCCCGAGCTGGCCACGGCACTCGACTGCACCGTCACCTACCTGCTCGGGCTGACCGATGATCCCCATCGCTGGGAGCCGGACCCCGCCTCGGTGCCCGTTCCCGCTTCGGCGCCGGGTTCCCCTTCGGCCTCGCTCATCCTGGGGGAGTTCGTACCTGAGCGTCCGCCCCGCCGACCAGTCTGAGGTGCGCAGGGGTGGGCTCGGGGTCCGATCCCATCATCCGCAGGCCGGCCATGGCCTTGTCCGCGCCGGCCTCGTCGATACGTTCCAGAGCGAAGCCCATGTGAATCAGTACCCACGTCCCGGGCTCGACCGCGGGATCTTCCAACATCCCGAGGTTTACCGGGCGTTGCGCACCCAGGACATCGACGAGGGCGAGCTGACCCGCGTTGCCGTCGAGTACTCGGACGATCCGGCCAGGAATCCCCAGGCACATCTCAGCTCGCCACCCGTTCACGGAGCAGAGTTCGTACGGCATCCATTGCGGTCGGGACCGCCGCGGCGACGGTATCGCTCAGTCCGATGCCCTCGCCGACGGTTTCCGGCCCGCACCCGACCACGTAGGTCGCCGGCACGGTGCCGCCCAATCTTCTGACCTCGGCCAGGACGGCGACCGGGGCCATGCCGTGCGGATCGAAACCGGTCGGCAGCACGGAGTCGGCCGAGTCCGAGCCCACGTCGAGCACGATCACCTGGCCCGCCGGCCCCGGGACAGCGAGCGCGTCGACGAGGACCAGGGCTCGATACCCCTCGAGCAGGTCATAGGCCAGGTGCAGACCGCGAATACCGTAGTCGATCACCGCTACGTCCGGCGGCAGTTCGTCCGCCTCGGCCAGACGGCGTACCACCTCGGGACCGAACCCGTCGTCACCGAGGAAGATGTTGCCGATTCCGGCGACCAGAACTCGATCGCTCATCTCAGATCGAGCGCATGGAGCGCATCTTCAGGTAGCGCTTGATATCGGGGATCGACTGCAAGCCCGCCACGACGGCGGCGGCGCCGACCGCCATGATCACGAGGCTGGTCAGCCTGCCCAGAGCTTTCATGATCGACTCTCCTCTCGGTTGTGCATCTCACCGGCCGCAGCCACTGGTTCCAGTTCGTCCGGGGCGAAGTAGAAGTAGCGGCCGTACCACTCGTGCAGCTCGATCGCGGGATCGTCCAGCAGCACCAACGCCACGTGGACGTCACCGTCCACGTCGCCGACCACCGCGTTGACCTGCGCCAACTGCCCAGCGAAGAACAGGTCTTGGGCGTCGGCCCGGCGGCTCGGGTGAACTCGGACGATGCTGCCCCGGCACACGCTGACCCCGTCGATGACAACGGCGTCGACCTCGGGTCGAACGGCCGCGTCGGCAGCCGGATCCCACCACGCGGCCTCGCCCGGATCGAAGCTGGGCGGCTCGGCGTTGCGCAGATCGCGGTGCCCGGCGCCGGTCGCGTCGTCCAGGGCGGGATCACGCAGCATGCCGTGCAGATTCTGCAGTTCTTCCGGCGGCAATCGGTCGCAGCGGTCGATGATGGCGCGGGCCAGCGGATCGGTCGCACACGCTTCGGCCTTCTCCTGATCGGTCATCGTCATGACCCTCAGAGTGAGGATCTCGTCGATCTCGGTGGCGTCGAACAGGGCACCCGGGCTCTGCTCGGCGATCTGCGGGTAGTCGTAGAGGATGATCGGCGCGCCCAGGAGCAGATCGTCGTCACCCGGGTCCCCGGCCAGGACGGGGAAGCAACGATGCTGGCGGCACCGCTCGGCGGGGGCCGCCGCCTCGGCCGGCGGCTCCAGCAGCGAGATGAACCCGGCGTCCTCGGCCTCGATCAGCAGATGTGCCCCGAGCAGCGAGGCCCGAACGGCTTCGTCCTTGTCCTCGGCCTGAACCGGACACTCGTTGGTCACCGCAACACTCAGCCGGTAGTAGCCGTCCTGCACGTCGGACCGGACTCGCACCCTGGCCGTGAGCGGCCACCGGGTGCGCACGATCCGCCCCACCGTTCGGGCGGCCTCGTCGGTCAGTTCTTCCTCGTCCGCGCCGCCGGGGATCTCCAGTAGATGTTCGGCGCCGTCGCTGAAGTCGAAGTCCGGAAGCGTGAGGGCCTGCTCGACGGCCTCGTCCCAGCTCAACACCCGAAGGCCGTCGATCTGGACTTCGTCGGCTGACTCGTAACGGCCGTGCGGGCCGATGCGCTCGACGAGCCGGCGCTGAAGCTGCAGAAACCGCAGCTGGATCCTCACGCGCGCGCCCGGTGATCTCGGGCGCAGCAGACATTGCAGCGACATGTCCGGCGGCTCGCCGAAGCTGCTGCCGGACGCGTGTGGCGGACCGAGCACGCCGAACTGCCAGCGCGACTGGTTCTTGGCGGAACTGGCCCGGTACGGGTAAAGCAGGTAGCCCTCGTACATGACGGCATCGGCGATCTCGCGCACGCGCTGTCGGCGGGCTGTGGTGCTCACGAGAGGACCTCGCGCTGGACGGACAACAAGCTGGCCACGGTCTCGTCCCAACTCAGCAGCCCGCGGCGGGCGCGGAACTCGGCCAGGGCATCGATGAGGTCCTGTTCCAAGCGAATCCAGCCGGAGTTCGGGAAGTAGGAGGTCATCATCTGTTGCCATACCGACACGGGCAGGTCGTAACGCGCCTCGCAGTCCCACGGGACCTGCGCCACCCCGAATCCACCGTCGCCGCGGGTGAAGACAGTGCCGGAGAACAGCAGCGCGAGCGGTACGGTTCCGGCGCCGAGCGCATGCAGGTAGCGCGCGGCCACGACGTCGAAGTCGTACGTGCAGGGCAGCACCAGCTCGGCGTCCGTGGCTGAGGAGAAGCCTTGGACGGTGGTGTTGCATTGCATCCACAGGAAGGGCTTGAGGGTGTCTGCCCAGCGCTCGTGGCCACCGAACAGGCTGCTCAGCTTGTCGTGCTCACCGGGGTCGTAGCGGCGGCGCTGCGGTTCGATGCGGACCTGACACCGCAGCACCATCGCATGAACCCGCTGCCCGCTGCTGTCGGTGATACGCAGCCGGGCCGTCAGCTGGGGCGCGGCCGCATAGGGTTCGGCAACGATGTCGAGCACATCGAAGGTGTAGGTACTCATGGTGCGATCGGTACTGGGGCGGGCCGGCTCCGCGAGTCGACCATGGCGAAGAACTCCGAGATCGCCTCGTGCGCCTGCTGACCGCCGTCGAAGCCGCGCCACAGCAGGCGCAGCCGGCCGACGAGTTCGTAGCAGGCATCGATGGGAACCAGATGGCACGACACCGTCGGGCTGTCCGCGCGTCGGAGCAGCAGGGCCTCGACGTCCGGGCGCAGTTCGGCCAGCCCCGGATTGGCGTGCACGATTCGGTCCCACGCGGTCAGGGGCAGCTCCGACTCGGTGGCGCCGGCCGGGCTCGGGTAGAACGCGATCGTGCGATCCTGGACGGAGTTGCGGAACAAGAAGGCCAGACCGACCGGGATCTGCAACTCGTCCCAGGCGCCGGTGTCGAGCGTGAACTCGTTGAAGGACAGGTACCGATCAGGGACCGCCCGGTAGTGCAGGTGGGCACGCTCGTCGGTGAACAGCAGGTAGCAGGCGCGGCAGGTACACAGCAAGGCGCGGCTGTCGAGGTTGACCACGTGGGGATGTCCGTCGGTGATTGTCGTGGCGCACATCTCGCAGCGTTCACCCAGCGGCAGCGGTGGCCGCGAGCGGGTGACCCGTCGCAGTGCGGCCAGTGGTGTACCGGTCGGCGAGGCCGACGTTCCGTTGGAGATCATGCCGTCGCGGCCGTGGGAATCGCGATGGAGACAGACACGCCGTCGGACAGCAGCGGTAGCGGGTCCAGGTGCAGGCTCTGGTTCCCGTCGTCGATGCACGCACCGGCACGCCGAACGGCGTAGTGACTGCGACACGTCGGGCAGGTCAGGACGGCCTCGTCGGCCGCGCCGCCCAGCTGGCGGGCCAGCACCGCACCGGTCATCGGCTGACGGCACCGGGCGCACCGGTCACCGAAGGCGAACAGGCCGGTCCCGACTCGGCTGACGACGATCGGCAGTCCGCCGACGGTCACATGGGCGACCCCGCCGGCCGGCAGGCTCATCAGCGCCGGGACGTCCTGCCAGCCCGCCTCGGCCGGCTCGTCACGCGGAGCCACCCGCGAGAACAGTGACGTCAGCGGGATCACGCCACCGGTGGATGGTGCCGGTGCGGACGTCTCGACCTCGATCGTGGTGATCTCCGGGGCGGCCGCGTCGATCGCCGATTCGACCGCCAGCTTCAGGGTGACCGACGAGGACGGGCAGCCGTCACAGCTGCCCAGCAGGCGCAGCCTCGCCACCCCGTCATCGGTGATCTCGACCAGTTCCACATCGCCGCCGTGCGAGCCGAGGTAGGGCCGAACGCTGTCGAGTGCTGCATAGACCCGTTCCTCGACCCCGTACGGGTGCAGGCCGTGCACGAGCAGCAGGCTGGCCACCAGCTCGTCCTCAGCCAGCTCCCGCAGCGTGTCCTCGTCCAGATGCCCGCGTTGGTGCATGATGTCGAGCAGTCGTTCCAGACCTGCGCCGTAGAGGTCGGCAACCAGCCGCAGCAGTTCTTCAGCGCGCTCCCGGGCCACGACACCGCCACTCGAACTCGCCTCGAGCAGCCGGTCGATGCGATCGCCGACCTCCCGCCAATCCATCCCGGGCGGACCGATCGCCTCCGCCTGGCTCACCCGGCACCGGCTGATTGTGTCGGTGAGTGCAGCAGTTCCAGCTTCTTGCCCTCGCCCAGGTACATGTGCACCCCGCAGGGCAGGCAGGGATCGAAGCTACGGACCGTACGCATGATGTCGATGCCCTTGAAGTGTTCCCGATCGTTCTCCTCGAAGATGGGCTGACCCTGGACCGCGTCCTCGTACGGGCCGGGGGTGCCGTAGCTGTCGCGGGGATTGGCGTTCCACGGCGTGGGCGGGTACGGGTGGTAGTTGGCGATCTTGCCGTCCCGGATGACCATGTGGTGCGACAGGACGCCACGGACGGCCTCGGTGAATCCGCAGCCGATCCCCTCCTGCGGTACCTCGAACTTCTCCCACGTCTTCGTGCGCCCAGCTCGGATCTCGACCAAGGCCTTTTCGGCGAAGTGCAATGCGGCCGCGGCGGCGTAGGCCTGGAAGTAGGTGCGGGCGCGGTTGCGCTCCAGGGTGTTGCTCCACTGCGGCACTTTCCACTCGAACTCGACCGGACCCTTGAGGGCGGTCTTGGGCAGGTTGATCTTCACGCTGCTGCCGGTGGACTGGACGTAGCCGATGTCGACCAGTCCGGCCAGCGCGGTGGCCCACAGCCTGGCCAGCGGGCCGCCGCCGGTGTCCAGGGCCAGATAGTCCTTGCCGTCGTACCAGCGAGGTGACATCACCCAGCTGTACTTGTGGTCGAGATCGCGCTTCTGCGGCTTGGGATTGGTGTGCTGGTTCCACGGGTGGCGGCGGTCGACAGGATTGCCCAGCGGATCGCGGGCGACGAAGATCTCCTGGTCCTCCCAGTCGTCGTAGTAGGAGGAGCCGAGCAGAATCCGGATGCCGAGGTTTATCTCGACCAGGTCGGCCGTGACGAGCTTGCCGTCGACGACGATGCCGGGGGTGACGTACATCTTGCGTCCCCAGTCGGTCATGTCGCGGTACTCGAAGTTGCAATGGTCCGGATCCTGGAACGATCCCCAGCAGGCCAGCAGGATGCGGCGGTTGCCGACCATCTCATAACCCGGCAGCGCCTCGTAGAAGAAGTCGAACAGGTCGTCGTGCATCGGGACGACCTTCTTCATGAACTCGATGTAGCGCATCAGCCGGGTCATGTAGTCGGTCATCAGCTGGATCGTCGCGACCGTGCCGACACCGCCGGGGTAGAGGGTGGACGGGTGGACGTGACGCCCCTCCATCAGGCAGAACATCTCGCGGGTCATCCGGCTGACCTGCAGGGCTTCCCGGTAGAACTCGCCGGTGAAGGGGTTCAGCGACCGCATGATGTCGCCGATGGTTCGGTAGCCGTGCGCTTGCGCGTGGGGTGCCTCGGTACGGTTGGCCATCTCCAGCACGCCCGGATTGGTCTCGCTGACCATCTTCTCGCAGTAGTCGACGCCGACCAGGTTCTCCTGGAAGATGTTGTGGTCGAACATGTATTCCGCGGCTTCGCCGAGGTTGACGATCCACTCGCCGAGCGCGGGAGGTTTCACGCCGTAGGCCATGTTCTGCGTGTAGCAGGAGCACGTGGCGTGGTTGTCCCCGCAGATTCCACAGATCCGGCTGGTGATGAAGTGCGCGTCGCGGGGGTCCTTGCCCTTCATGAAGATCGAGTAGCCACGGAAGATCGAGCTCGTGCTGTGACATTCGACGACGTGACGTTGCTTGAAGTCGATCTTGGTGTAGATGCCGAGACTGCCGACGATTCGGGTGATCGGGTCCCAGGACATGTCCACCAGGTCGGTGGCTTCGTGCGTGGTGGTGGCGGTCATTGGCCGACTCATTCCGTGTGCCGTGGGGAGAGAAGTTATCGATGATCAGCAGCCGATCGGATACTGGTCCGACGGCGTCGCGCCTACCAGGTTCGTGTGGCGCCCGTGGTCAGTCGCCGTCCGGGCTTTCGCCACTTGGGTTCCTGCTCGATGGTGTGGGTCGTGACTTGACGCAGTCGACGGACCGCACTGCCGTACACGCCGACCACGTTCGTGGACAACTTCCCGCCGGGGGGCTCGTCCATGAACGGCATGAACTTGTCCGGGAACCCAGGCATCGTGCAGCCGATGCAGATGCCACCGACGTTCGGGCAGCCGCCCATGCCGTTCATCCAGCCCCGCTTGGGGACGTTGCACTTCACGACCGGTCCCCAGCAACCGAGCTTGACGATGCATTTGGTCGACCCGTATTCGCTGTCGAAATCGCCCTGCTCGTAGTACCCGGCGCGGTCGCAGCCCTCGTGCACGGTGCGCCCGAACAGCCATGTCGGCCGAAGGGACTCGTCCAACGGGATCATGGGCGCCTGGCCGGTTGCCATGTACAGCAGGTACGTCAGGGTCTCGGACATGTTGTCGGGTTGCACCGGGCAGCCCGGCACGCAGACGATCGGGATGCCGGCCTTGGACTTCCACTCCCACCCGAGGTAGTCGGGCACCCCCATGGCGCCGGTCGGATTACCGGCCATCGCGTGAATGCCGCCGTAGGTGGCGCAGGTCCCGACCGCCACGACCGCGGTCGCCTTCGGGGCCAGCCGGTCCAGCCATTCGCTCGTGGTTATCGGCTGGCCGGTGGCCGGGTTGTTGCCGAAGCCGCACCAGTAGCCCTCGTCGTGCAACTGTTCGTTGGGGATCGAACCCTCCACCACCAGGACGAAGGGTTCGAGTTCGCCTCGATCGGCCTTGAAAAACCATTCCAAGAAGTCGTCCGCGCCGCCGTTCGGGCCGCACTCGAAATCGATCAATGGCCAGTGCACCGCGATTTTCGGCAGTCCGGGCAGGGCCCCGAGCGCGATCTCCTCGATGCTGGGTTGGGTTGCCGCGGTCAGGGACACCGAGTCCCCGTCGCAGCTCAGCCCGGCGTTGATCCACAGCACGTGGATGAGGGTGTCCTCGGCCTTCTTGGCTTGTTCGGTGAGCATCGCGGCCGCCCTTCGATTCGATGAGGTCCGGACGTCTCCGTTCGCGCAGCGCCCAGCGGACGCGGTGATGCCAACGGACCGTGATCCGACGATAGATCCCTCTCGACGCCGGTGCGCGGGTCTCTTCTGCGGCAATTACCGAATCCCGGATTTCGCGATTTTTGCCCTACGAACCCTGTCGATTCCCGGCCTAGGCTGGCACCTGCCCGGGCCGGTGGCGGGTGTCGTCCGGGCCGGTCTGTGCGGTGTGGGAGGCAGCCCGATCATGCACGAACTCGCGATTGCCGAGAGTGTGTTGTCCACGATCATCGACCGGGTCGGCGAGCGCAGGGTGCACAGCGTCCGGCTCGAGATCGGGCAGCTGTCCGGTGTGTCGGCCGAGGCGCTGCGCTTCTGTTTCGAACTGGCGAGCGTGGGCACCGGGCTGGAGCAGGCCCAGCTGGAGATCCTCGAGCCTCCGGGCCGCGGGCGCTGTCGCACCTGCCGGGAGGAGTTCACGGTGCAGGACCACATCCTGCTCTGCTCCTGCGGTAGTTCGGACGTCACGCTGATGACCGGAGACGAGTTGCGGGTCCTGTCCGTGGAGGTGATTCGCTAGATGTGCGTGACCTGCGGCTGCGGCAACGACCAGAACACTCGGCTGATCGAGGTCGGCCGGCCGCACAGCCACGGCCACAGCCACAGCCACAGCCATGACCATGACCATGACCATGACCATGACCATGACGGTCACGTCTTCGCCACCGGGCATGAGTACTTGGCCACCGTTGCGACCACCGAGACCCTCGTGCTGGAGGAGCGGGTGCTGGCCAAGAACGATGCTCTGGCTGAAGCGAACCGCCGCTGGCTGCACAGTCGTCACGCGATGGCGGTCAATCTGATGAGTTCTCCCGGGTCGGGTAAGACGACCTTGCTGGAACGCACGATCCGTGAGCTCGGCAGCACGCTGACGATGTCGGTGATCGAAGGCGACCAGGAGACGACGTTCGACGCCGAACGAATCAGGGCCGCGGGTGCCCCGGTGCTGCAGATCAACACCGGTGCCGGGTGCCATCTCGACGCGGTCATGGTCGAAACGGCTTTGCGCACCCTCGACCCCGCACGGGGGATCGTGCTCATCGAGAACGTGGGCAATCTCGTCTGCCCGGCTCTGTTCGATCTGGGGGAGGATGTCCGGGTCGTCATCGTGTCAGTGACCGAGGGCGCGGACAAGCCACTGAAGTACCCGCACATCTTCGTGTCGGCGACGGTCGTGCTGTTGAACAAGGTCGACCTGCTGCCCTACGTGGATTTCGACGTGCAGTCCTTCGAACGCGACGTAGTCCGCCTCAACGCCAACGCCCCCGTGTTACCGGTTTCGGCCACCCGTGGCGACGGGCTCGCAGCCTGGTACACGTGGTTGAGCCGGCGCGCACCCGGCCGAGGTTCGGATCGGCCTCGATTCCGCGACGAATCCACGGCGACCTAGCCGGCCAGGTCGGACTCCGCGACGACCCGCAGCGCCTGGGCCGCGATCGTCAGCGCCGGATTCATCGCACCCGAAGACGGGAAGAACGACCCGTCGACGACCCAGAGGTTGTCCAGATCGTGCGCCTTGCACCAGGGATCGAGGACGCTGCGAGTCGGGTCGGTGCCGGCCACGGCGGTCCCGCACTGGTGGCTGTTCATGCTGATGTCGAAGGGCTGGGTGGCGACGAAGTTGTAACCGGCCTCGCGCAACATCCGTCGCGCACGCCGGTGCAGGATCGCGTGCTGCTTCATCCCGCGGGCCACCCGCGAGGTCCGGATGGTGCCGTCGGCGTCGAGGGTCACCCGGTTCCGAGGATCGGGCAGGTCCTCCGCCATGACGAGCCACTCCACGCTGCGGTGGGCGAGCTGGTCCAACACCGCGAGGGGCACCTTGGTCGCCCAGCTCTTCATCATGACGCCCTGCACCTTGCCGAGCAGTTGCAGGCTGCCGAGCGGGTGCCCGTCGCCTCCGTCCTCGTACCAGTCCGTCACGGCGAGGGTCTTCTGGAAGATCGCGTGATTGGGCTGGTCGAGGTCCACGGCGGCGATGTGGGCGTTGTTGTGCATCATGAAGTTTCGGCCGACGTAGCCTGAGGAGTTGGCCAGGCCGTCGGGATGTTCCGCGCTGCCTGACGCGAGCAGCAGGGCCGCGGAGTTGACCGAACCGGCGGACAGCACGAACCTGCGGCCGAGAACCCGGACGGGGCCCTCGGGCCCGTCGGCGAGGGCGGCGACGACGCGCTTGCTCGTGGACTCCAGGCGCCTGACCCGCAGGCCCGTGGCCAGCCGGGCGTGGCCCGTCGCGAGCGCGGGGTCGATTCCGCAGGTTTCGGCGTCGCTCTTGGCGCCCACCCGGCAGGGGAATCCGTCGCAGGTGCGGCAGCGCAGGCAAGACCCACCCTCGCGCAGGTCGATGCCCATCGACGTGCTCGACGGCCGGACTCCGACGTCGCGCAGCCGCTGGGCGAGCGCGGCTACGTATGGATCGTGCGGCACCGCGGGGTAGGGGTAGGGCGCGCTGCGCCAGGGTTCGGTCGGGTCCTCACCAGTGGTGCCGTGGACGCGGTACATCCGCTCGGCCGCGGCGTAGTGCTGCTCGAGGTCGGCGTAGCTGAACGGCCACGCGGGGGACCGGCCTTCCAGATGCTGGACCTCTTCGAAGTCCGACACCCGTAAGCGGGGCAGACTCGCACCGTAGACCTTGGTATTGCCGCCGACGACGTAGTGGACGCCGGGCCCGAAACTGTTGCCGTGCAGGTCGCGCCAGCTCTCCTTCGGCTTGTAGCGCTTGTGCACGAAGACCTCCCTGGGAAACCAGTTCTCCGGCTCGCGCGGCAACCGCTCGCCGCGCTCGAGGATGAGGACGTCGACCCCGCGCTCGGCCAGTGCTCGGGCCACCGTGCCGCCGCCCATCCCGGACCCCACGACGACGACTTCGGCGCTCACTGTCTCCACGGTGCCTCCTTGATCGATTGAATCTAGGCTGTGCGGCACTCCTGTATCACTCTCGTGTATCACGACGACCCCTCAGCGCCAGTCCTGAGACGGCGAGGATCATGGAGCGGGTGAACCGACTCGGCCGCGCGACAAGCCCGTATTTGCTGCAGCACCAGGACAATCCCGTCGACTGGTGGGAGTGGGGTGAGCAGGCCTTCGCCGAGGCTCGGCGCCGGGACGTCCCGATCCTGCTCTCCGTCGGGTATGCGGCCTGTCACTGGTGTCACGTGATGGCCCATGAATCCTTCGAGGACGATCAGGTGGCGGCTGTGCTGAACGCCGGCTTCGTGGCGATCAAGGTGGATCGTGAGGAGCGGCCGGACGTCGACGCCATCTACATGAGCGCCACGACTGCCCTGACCGGACACGGGGGCTGGCCGATGACCTGCGTGCTCACATCCTCCGGCGAGCCGTTCTTCGCGGGGACCTATCTGCCGAAGCCGAACTTCCTGCAGCTGCTCGGCGCCGTGACCGAGGCCTGGTCAGAGCGTCGCGAGGAGTTGCTCCAGGCCGGTTCCCGGA
Organism: Jatrophihabitans telluris; assembly: GCF_023516435.1. Classification (GTDB taxonomy): domain Bacteria; phylum Actinomycetota; class Actinomycetes; order Mycobacteriales; family Jatrophihabitantaceae; genus Jatrophihabitans_A; species Jatrophihabitans_A telluris. Next base: position 1,177,807 of record NZ_CP097332.1, read on the forward strand.
TCGTCGGCGCCCTGCAGTCGGTGACGGCCCCGAGGTCACCTGCACCGCTGGCCGCTCCCGAACTCGACCAGGCCGAGTTCGTCCTGGCGCGGGAATTCGATTCCCAGCATGGCGGTTTGGGTTCGGCGCCCAAGTTTCCACCCTCGATGGTGCTGGAGTTCCTGCTGCGTCAACACGCTCGCACCGGTGAGCAGCGCCCGTTGGACATGGTGACCCAGACGTGCGACGCGATGGCCAGGGGCGGAATCTATGACCAGCTCGCGGGCGGTTTCGCGCGCTACTCGGTCGACGCGGAGTGGGTCGTGCCCCATTTCGAGAAGATGTTGTACGACAACGCCCAGCTGCTGCGCGTCTACCTTCACCTGTACCGGGCGACCGGATCGGCGCTGGCGCTGCGTGTCGTGGGCGAGACCGCTGATTTCCTGCTCGCCGATCTGGGCACCACCGAGGGCGGTTTCGCGTCCGCGCTCGATGCCGACACCGACGGCGTCGAAGGTCTCACCTACGTCTGGAACCCGGCTGAACTCGTCGCCGTGCTCGGCGCAGTCGACGGCGTCGAGGCGGCGGCCTGGTTCGGGGTTACCGACCGCGGCACGTTCGAGCACGGCCGGTCGACGTTGCAGCTGCCGAGCGATCCTGGCGATCCGGACCGATTCGCCACGATCCGTCGACGTCTGGCGCTCGCGCGCGAGGATCGCCCTCAGCCGGCACGCGACGACAAGGTCGTGACCGCCTGGAACGGACTCGCGATCGCCGGGCTGGCCGAGGCCGGTGCGCTGCTCAAGACCTCCCGTTACCTTCACGCGGCGCAGGCAGCCGCGGACTTCCTGCTGCGCGAGCACGTGGTCGACGGGCGGCTGCGCCGCTCGTCCCGAGCAGGAATCGTCGGTGCCGCCGCAGGGGTGGCGGAGGACTACGGTGATCTCGCCGAGGGCCTGCTGAGCCTGCACCAGGCCGACGGAACTGCGCGGTGGCTGCGCTCAGCGGGCGAGCTTCTCGACGTCGCGCTGCGCCATTTCGCCCACGACAACGGGGGATTCTTCGATACTGCCGATGATGCCGAGACTCTGTTCACGCGACCGGCGGACCCGTCGGACAATGCCGCCCCAGGGGGGCAGTCGGCGCTGGCGGGGGCGTTGCTGACCTACAGCGCGCTGACCGGATCCCTGCGCCACCGGCAAGCAGCCGACGCTGCCGTCGCCGCGGCGGGCGAGCTGGCGGTGAACCAGCCCCGGTTCGCCGGATGGACACTGGCGGTGGCCGAGGCGTCGCTGGCCGGCCCGCTGCAGGTGGCGGTCGTGGGCGGCGACGAGGGCGCGGCCGGCCTGATCGGCCTGGCGCGGGCGAGCACCTCACCCGGTCTGGTTCTGGTGCAGGGGGAGCCTGACGCACCCGGCATCCCGCTGCTGGCCGATCGGCCACGGCCCGAGGGCCGCTCGGCTGCCTACGTGTGCCGCGGGTTCGTCTGCGACCGGCCGGTCACCACCGAGGCAGAGCTGCACGCGCTGCTGAACTCACCGATGTCCTAGATTTGCGGGCATGACAACTCCCGTGCTGCGGGCCGGCGTCCTGGGCTTCGGCTTCGCCGGTCGTATCTTTCACGCTCCGTTCCTGCGCGCGGCCGGTTTCGAGGTGGCCGGGATCTCCACCGGCACGGCGGAGCGGATTGCCCAAGCACGGCAGGAGTACCCCGACGCCGACATCGTCTCGAGCGCTGCCGAGCTGATCGGGCGCGAGGACCTGGACCTCATCGTTGTCGCCACACCGAACTCCAGCCACGTCCCGCTCGGCATCGCGGCTCTGCGGGCTGGGCACGACGTCGTCGTGGACAAACCAGTGGCGGCCACGGTGGCCGACGCGCGCGAGCTGGTCGACGTGGCCGAGGAAACCGGCGCGATCCTGGCCACCTTCCAGAGCCGCCGGTTCGATTCGGATTTCACCACCGTCAGACAGGTCCTGCGTTCGGGCGAGTTGGGTGAGGTCTATCGCTTCGAATCACGCTACGAACGCTGGCGTCCCGACCTTCGGGAGAACTGGCGCGAGTCGGGTGACCCGGCCGAGGCGGGCGGTCTGCTCTATGACCTCGGGGCGCACCTGATCGACCAGTTCATCGCGCTGTTCGGGGTTCCGGACACCGTCTATGCCGAGTTGAGCGCGCGCCGGTCGGGTAGCGCGGTCGACGACGATGTGCTGCTCAACCTCAAGGCGGGTGGGATCTCAGGGCAGCTGTGGATGAGCGCGGTCGCCGCTGACGCCGGCCCCCGGTTCCGCATCCTCGGCAGTGCCGGCGCGTTCGTCAAGCACGGGATGGACCCGCAGGAGGACGCCCTGCTGGCGGGCCTTCGTCCGGGACAGGTCGGCGAAAGCTGGGGAATCGAGCCCGAGACGAGCTGGGGACGGATCGGCGCCGGGCAGCAGTGGCGGACCGTGCCGTCGCTACCGGGGGACTACACGGAGTTCTACCGGCAGTTGGCCAGGGCGATGGCTGGGGACGGCGAGGTCCCGGTCGACCCGCGAGATTCGGTGGACGGTTTACGGGTCATCGCCGCCGCGCAACGTTCGGCTGCCGCGGGCACGGTCGAACCGGTGTGAGTCCTACGGGCTGATTGAGCCATCAGCACTCGCCGGGTACAGATCGGCGGGCGAGGTCTCGTCGGGTTCGGGTGCCCGGCGGCGTCCCCGGGGCCGGTCGTGCGGAGACGGTGCCTGCGCGGCGCTGATCACGGCGGCCGCCACCTGGGTCCAGGCCCGACGGGATTCGGCCGAGAGCTCGGAGATGGGCAGCTTGCTTCCCTCGGCGATGACCGGGTCGGCCGGCACATGCACCACTCGCCCGATCCGGTCGGCGAACCAGCGTTCCTCCGCGGGGTCCAGCCTGGCCCCGGTCGGGGAGGTGACGACGAGAACGGCCTTGGCCACGAGGTGTTTGGTGGTCTCGCGCGAGTCCAGCATCCGCAGCATCGCCCGCGCCACCTCCAGATGCACGTTCGACGGAGCGGCCGGGATGATCAGGATGTCGGCGGAGTCCACCGTGTAGAGGAAGTTCGGCGCGGCGGCGTTGTTGCCGGTGTCGCAGACGACCACTCCGAACCTTCGCAGCAGCAGCTGGCGGACGACGTCACACTCGGCGTGCCCGATCTGGCGCATCGCGTTGCCGTCCTCGCTGGAGGCCAGCACCAGGTTTCCCTCGGGTTGGCGGCGCAGGTAGGAGGTCAGCACGCCGATCTCGGCGTCCGGTCGGGCAAGTTCCCCGGCGGCCGCGAGCAGATCGGTGACCGTGGTCGACGGGTCGGCGATCTCGGCCCGGCGACCGAGTGTTCCGCGCAGCTCGTTGACGTCCCAGACGACGACAGCCTCGCGGCGGTACTCGGCCAGGAGCGCGGACAGGATCAGGGCGGTCGGGGTCTTGCCGGCGCCGCCCTTCTCGTTGGCGACGACGATCGTCCGGCTACCGGGCAGCGTCGAGCGGATCTGCGCCACGCCGGCCCGGTGCAGTTCCTCCTCGGCGCCGGGTCCGAGCGTGATCAGCCCTCCCGTCAGCGAACGAAGCCCCGCGCGCCAGCCCCACTCGGCCGGCGCGGGTTTGCCCGCATCGGCCGGGTGGCGCGGGGTGTAGGTCCAGTCGGCGGCTCCGGCTGGATGCGGGTCGATCACGGGTGCGGGTGCTGCCGGCGGCGCGGCAAGATGCTGCTGCTGCGGCGGAATCGGGTACGTCATCGCTGCCTTCTCGATGGACACGGGACGTCCACAGATTACGGACATCGGCGCCGCTATGGGCCCGATCCTGCAGCAAACCCGCTCCGGTCGGACCCGGTCAAGGGAGCTCGGCTCAGCTGAAGACGGCGAGCCAGACCGCGATGTAATGGCAGATGGCCGCCACGAGTGTGCACAGGTGGAACACCTCGTGAAAACCGAACGTGCCGGGGTAGGGGTTGGGCCGCTTGAACGCGTAGGCCAGAGCGCCGATGGTGTAGACGATCCCGCCCACGGAGATGAGCACGAGGGTGGCCACGCCGAAGTGGTGAAGCAGGCTCGGCAGGACGAAGACGGCGACCCAGCCCAAGGCAATGTAAAGAGGGACGGACAGGATCCGCGGCGCGTCCGGCCACGCGCTCTGCAGCAGGACGCCGAACAGGGCACCGCTCCAGACCACCACCAGCACCGCGACCGAGGACGCCCGCGGCAGGGTGAGAGCAGCAAAAGGGGTGTAGGTGCCCGCGATGAACACGAAGATCATCGAGTGGTCCAGCCGCTTCATCACCGAGTGTCCGGTGGGTCCCCAGGGCAGGCGGTGGTAGAGCGCCGACGTGCCGAACAACAGGGTCACGGTCAGGGCGTAGACGGTGGTCGACCAGCCGGCGTTGCCGCCACGAAGGGCCGCGGTGACCACGACCAGGGTCAGGCCGGTGGCGATCGAGATCAGAGCGGCGTAGGCATGCAGCCAGCCGCGCATCCGCGGTTTGAAGACTGCCTGGACCTCGTGCAGCAACTCCGACGGCGAATGCTCTCCGGGCGCTGGAAAGCTCGTCATTCACCGAACCTACGCTTGCGTAGGTTTCTCGCCAAGCCGAAGTGCCGGTTTTGTGAACGGTCCGACAGAACGGTCTGACCGAGATGGGCCAGAATGCAGCCATGCCGAACCTGCGGGATCCCTTGGATGGCGGTCAACTCGGTGAGCTGGCGGGCCCGTCCTGGCGCCTTCGCACGGTCGGCGAGACGGGCTCCACCAATGCTGACGTGCTTGCGCTGGCCCAGGCAGGCGAGGCCGCCGGTCTGGTGCTGGTCGCCGAACTCCAGCACGCGGGGCGAGGCCGGCTCGATCGGGGCTGGCAATCACCACCCGGAGCGGGGCTGACCTTTTCCCTGTTGCTGCGCCCCCGACCCGATCGCCCACGCTGGGGTTGGCTTCCGTTGCTCGCCGGACTGGCGCTGGCCCGCGCGGTCGGCGACCAGGCCCGGCTGAAATGGCCGAACGACCTGCTGGTCATGCCGTCTGGGGGAAAGGCGGCCGGGATCCTTGTGCAATCGGCGTCCGAAACGGCGGCCATGCTGGCCGGTTCGCAAGCGGGCCGGCCGGCCGCGGTCGTGGGCATCGGCGTGAACGTCTCCACCCGCCGGGACGAACTGCCCGTGCCGACGGCGACCTCGCTCGACCTCGAAGGCGTCGAACTGGCCCGCAGACACTCCGGCCGGCAGGAACTGCTGCTGACCTTTCTCGACCAGTTCCGGCTGGTTTACACCACCTGGGAGGAGGCCGGTGGGGACGCCGAACGCAGCGGCGTGGCCGAGGACTACCGTGCCCGATCGGCGACCGTGAACACACTCGTGCGGGCCGAGCTCCCCGGCGAGACGATCGAAGGCACGGCCACCGGCATCGACAGCGACGGCCGGCTGCTGATCGGTGTGTCCGGCTCCGGGCGTTCGGGCGATTCGGCCGGTTCGATCAGGGCGATCGGCGCCGGTGACATCACCCATCTGCGAGCTCCTTCCCGCTAGTCTGGGCGAACCCGGATGGCCCGGGACATGACGAGGAAGCCGGGCTGGACATCGTCCGCCCCGGCGTCAGGAGCGCTCAGGTGGCCTACCCCGACAAGTTGCTGGCCGACGACGAGGAGATCGTCGAGCACCTGCATCCGCACTGGATAACGCTGGTGCCGGCGGTCGCTTCCTTCATCGTCATCTGTGCCGCGGCCGGCGTGGGGCTGGCCTTCCTGCCCGATGCCAACGCCCATCCCGGTGCTCACAAAGCGGTGCTGATCGCGGTCCTCGTGCTGGCGCTGTTGCTCCTGGTCTGGCTGGTGCTCATACCGGTGGTGCGGTGGCGTTCCACCCACTACGTCATCACCAGCCACCGGGTGCTGATCCGCCGCGGCGTGCTCAACCATGTCGGTCGTGACATCACCCTGGCCCGCATCAACGACGTGGCCTACGAACAGTCCATCTGGGACCGCGTCGTTCGCTCCGGTTCGCTCACGATCGAGTCTGCCGGCGAGCACGGCCAAGAGACCTTGGTCAACATCCCCCGTGCGAACGAGATCCAGCAGACGCTCAACCGACTCATCGAAGCCGACTCGATGCGCCGCTCTCGAGGGCAGTACCGGGGATCGGATACCGAGGTCGACGGCCGCGGTCGCGGTGGGTCGTTGCCCGACCAGGGGTACTGACTCGATCGAGGCCACGGGTTACACCTGAGTTTCCGCTCTTCCCTTCGAGTCCGAATTGGTAGTAACGTCCGGCCCGGTTCGTCACCGACGGTCGGTGACCCGGACAGCCGTCGGCGCGGACCACAAGTCCCGTGCCGTCGTAAGACGTTTCCATCAAAGGGAGAGCGCGCACGATGGTGGCACGAGCACAACGGTCCAAGATCCGCCTGATCGCCGGTTTCGGAGCGGTCGGCATCACGGCCGCCCTGCTGGCCGGCACGACGTCCGTGGCCGCGCAAGCGGCCGGCACCCCAGCCGTGGTTCACAAGGCGGTGACGGCCGGACAGAAGACCCCGGCCGTCGGAGTGCACCCTCACTACCGCCTGGCCGCACACTCGCATCAGGATCCCAGCACGCTTTTTAGCTGCCAGACGGCGTCGCCGGCCTACTGCTACGGCCCCGACCAGATCCGCAAGGCCTACGGCGTCGACGCGCTCGGCAAGGCGGGGCTCAGCGGCGCTGGTCGCACGATCGTCATCGTCGACGCGTTCTCCAGCCCGACGATCGAGGCTGACCTGGCCGCATTCGACCAGCACTTCGCCCTTGCGGCACCGCCGTCGTTCACGCAGGTCGCCCCGGACGGCCTGACCCCCTTCGACGGCTCCGACCTGCAGGTCGGCTGGTCCGGGGAGATCACCCTGGATGTCGAATGGGCGCACGCCATCGCCCCCAAGGCCAAGATCGTGCTCGTCCTCGCGAAGACGTCCAACGATCCCGACATCCTGTCGGCGACCAAGTACGCGGTCGATCACAACCTCGGCGACGTGATCTCCCAGAGCTTCGGAGAGGCCGAGCAGTGCGTGGACCCCGCGATCGAGTCGGCCCAGCACACGTTGTTCCAGAAGGCGACGCGGATGGGCATCACCTTGCTCGCGTCCTCCGGCGACCAGGGTGCCGCGCAGGCCGTGTGTGACCCGAACTCGACGGCCTACTTCAAGGCGGCGAGCAGCCCGGCGACCGATCCGAACGTCACCGCGGTCGGTGGGACGCTGCTCAACGCCGACGGCGTGACGGGTAAGTACATCAGCGAGACGACCTGGAACGAGCCCAGCTACCAGGCCGGCGGTGGTGGCGGATTCTCCACCATCTACGGCACGCCCCACTACCAGAAGTCGCTGCACCTGAAGTCACGCGGTGTCCCTGACATCAGCTACAACGCCGGAATCGACACGGGCGTGCTCGTGTACTGGGGCGTGCTCGGCGGCGACAACGCCGGCTTCTACATCTTCGGTGGCACCAGCGCCGGTTCGCCGCAGTGGGCCGGTCTGGTGGCTCTGGCGGATCAGTTGAACCACTGCCGGCTCGGCGCGATCAACGACTCGCTGTACAAGCTGGCCCTGTTCAAGTCGGTGTACCGCAACGAGTATCACGACATCACGACCGGGACGAACACCTTCTACGGCGACCAGACCATCCCCGGCTACTCCGCCGGACCCGGCTGGGACCCGGCCACCGGCCTGGGCACCCCGAAGGCCAATGTGCTCGTCCCCAGCTTGGCCGCGATCGGCTGACGCGGTTCGGCGAAGGACGAAGTTCCACCGATCAGCACGGAAATCCATGACGACTCACGCCTCGGCCCTCCGCCGGGGCGTGAGTCGTTTGGACCCGGTGCCTGGCGTGCTCCGGGCCCGGGATGTGGCGCTCCGCGGGCGCCGGCACCGGAACCGGCGCCCGCACTCGCTCAGGGCGTGGTGGCGGTGAAGCGGCTGATCGAGGCGACGATCGGGGGATTGGTCACCGAACCGGACAGGTAAGCCTGCACTCCGATCGAGCCGTGGGTCTGCAGCGGTGCAGCGGAATCGGTCGCCGTCCTGGCCCACGCTGCTGGTTCGGCCGTTGCATCAGCCCAGGCCTTGGCCTGGATGGTCGTCGGCGAGGTTGCGTTGACCTGCACCCGGAGGTCCAGCGCGGCCCCGGCCGTCACCGTGGCCACGGTCGTCTCCGCGGCCAGCACCGTTTCGGTCGAGGACGATCCGTCGTACTTCGAGAGCGAGAGCACCACGGCGCCGCTCGAGAGCACCCGGACCCGAGCCAGGTACTGCTCGGTCGCGCTGACGTAACGGCCGACGGCGTAGAAGTAGAGGCCACTGCCACCCGTGGGCAGCGTCGCCAGGGACACGGTTGTGCGCAGATCGACCGAGTCGGACGACACGGCGTTGAGCACCGCACCGGATCGCCCTGCTGCCGGAAGGGAAATCCTGCCTGCTCCGGGGGCTACCGACAGGTCGGCGGCGCCGGTCTGGGTCCAGTCGCCGCCGGAAGGTTCCGCGGTGCCGAAGCCGGACGCGACCGTCCGATCGAACTCGTCGTCGGCCAGGACGCTAACTCCGGCGGCCGGGCTGACCTGGTGGGTGACGCTGTTGCTCGCACCGGAATTGTCCGTGACCGTAAGGGTGATCGGGTACGTGCCCGCGGTGGCGTAGGTGTGGCCGGCGGTCGCGCCTGTCGCCACGGCGCCGTCGCCGAAGCTCCAGGCGTAGGTGGCGACCGTGCCGTCGGGGTCTGCGGAGGATGACGCGTCGGTGCTGCACGTCAGTGCCGTGCACGACGCGCCGAAGGCCGCCACCGGGGGCTGGTTGGTGACGACGACCGTCCCGGACCCGCTCGCGTAGTGGGTGGCCACCTGCGCCGGGGCCAACGCCGATCCGTAAGTCGCGACCGATCCGATCGTGCCCGGCAGATAGTTGCCGCCCGGCGCGGCGATCCAGCCGTTCAGGTTGTCCCCGCCGACGCGCCAGTAGCCCGGAAACGCGATGTCGTCGGTCATCGAACCGGCGGCGGCCAGGACGCCGTCGACGTACAGGCTCGCACTCGTCCCCGACAGCGTGGCGTCGACCAGGTGCCACAGGCCGTTGTTGTAGGACGCGCTGCTGCCGATCGTCTGCTTCACCGTGTTGTTCTGTACGCCGAAGTGCAGTCTGCCCGCGGTATCGAGGTAAAGCACCTTGTCGATCGCGGCGCTGTCGGTGTTGCGGAACAGGCCCTCGGACAGGATCGCGCCACCTGCGTTGGAGGTTGTCTTCACCCATGCCTCCAGGGTGAACGCGCCTGCCGGACTGGACTGACCCACCGTGCCCGCGGTGTCGTTGGGAACCGGGGACGGCGGTGGTCCCGGTTGGCCGGTGGGTGCCGGGGTGGTCTCGCCCCCGGCGAACGAGGCGGCCGAGGCACCGCTGCCGGCGATCGGACCGGGCGACCCGAGCGTCACCGCGCCGGTGATGCTCAGGTCCGAGTAGCCCACCCGGTCGGTCAGGGTCGTGCCCGCGGCCTCCGACAGCGGCCAGTAGTGGCTCGCTCCGTCGGAGGTGATGAGGTTCTGGTATTCGCCGTTCGCGGCTGAACCGACGGTGACCGAGCCGGATCCCGAGGTGATCGAGTTGCCGAAGGGATCGGTGACCGTGAGCTTGTAGCTGTGAGTGGATCCGAGGCTCAGGCCAGAGTCGAGGTAACCGAGATTGGGCCGGTTCCAGAAGGTGGAACCAACCGTCGTGCGAAAGATCGGGGTGGCGCCGTTGTCACGGTAGAGCGCGTAGGAAAGGCTGGTGTTGTCCATGTCCCACGTGGTCTGCCACGCGACTCGCGCGGTGCCTGAGGTCTGGGAGACCACGCTCGGAGTCAGGCTGGCGGCGGTGTTGGGCCCCACCTTGTTCGGCGCGATGGCCGAGACGGCGAAGCGGACGAGTCCTTGCTGGGCCACGCCGTTCACGGTCGGGAACTCGCCGCCGACCGAGACGAAACTGCTGTTGCCGGTCACCGACCAGGCTGCCTGGGACTGCCCGGTGTAGCTGCCCTGGGTCAGCGTGGGGTACCAGTCGAGCTGGCTTCCGGCGGGCTGGCCGGCGAAGTCGTGGTAGACCGGCCCGGGCCCGTTCCCGCCGGGGTAGATGGGATGGCGGGTGCTGGTGCCACTCGGGTTGATCGACTCGGCGTCGACGTAGTGCTTCGTGGCGCCGAAGACTCCGGCGGTGTCCTGGGAGAAGGAACCGAGGTCGGAGCAGTCGTGTTCGTGGCTGGCGCTGTAGAGCACCGGCCCGATCGGGTAGACGCTGTAGGAATCGCCGTGGCAGTTGTTCATCCAGACGATCTGGCCGGTGGCCGGGTTTGCGGCGAACCGGCCCTCGAAGTTCCCGCCGGTGGTGAAGAACCATCCGGCGCCGTAGACAAGATTGGCGTCGGCGGCCAGCGTCGAGATTGTGGCCGAGTTCCCGCTGTCCTGGATCACCGTGTTGGCGGCCCACGGCTGGGCGGCACCGGTCGTGGCGTTGACCGCGCCCATGCCGACCGCGCTGATACCGGCGAGCGTGTTGAAGAATCCACCGAGCACGAGCCGGGTCTGGTCCCCGGTGAGCGTCATCGCGTTGACCGTGCTGTCGGCGCCCGGGTTGAAGGTGGTGAGGCCGCCGGTGGCGGTATAGGCGGCCACCCGGGCGCGGGCGTTGCCGTCGGCGGTGGTGAAGCTCCCCCCGGCGTAGACGGTGCTGTTGGTCGCGGCCAGGGCCATGACCGGGTTGTTGAGGGAGGCATTGAAGGTGCTCACCAGGGAACCCGTCGCCGTGTCGAACGCGGCGATCCGATTGTGGGTGGCGCCGTCGACGCTGGTGAAACTGCCACCGACGTAGACGCGTGAACCGTCCGGCGAGGCGGCGATCGATCTGCCCTGGGCGTTCAGGGTGTGCACGAAGCTCGTATTGAGCAGCCCCGTTCTGATGTCGTAGGCCAGCAGGTTGGAGCGGGTGACCGACCCCGCGCCTCCGAGGGCGACGCCGGCCGGACGCGCCGCGCTGAAGCTGCCGGTGACATAGACGGTATTGCCGACGGTGACCTGCGCCCAGACGACGCCGTTGATCTGGACGGTCGGCAGCCGGTCGGCACTGACCGTGGCCGGTTGGGTGACGGGTGGAGCGGTGTCGGCCTCGGCGCGGTTGCCCGGCGCCAGCGCGAGGGAGGTGGCCGCCAGCGCGAGGCACACCAGTCCGCCGAGCCGGCCGCGAAGGCGCGCAGCATCCACCGACGAACTGAACATGTGAGCCCCCGCAGCACTTGTTCCGGCGCGTCCCCGTGAGCGCCGATGGGGGGAAACTAAAGGGCTTACAAGTCGAGCCTCAGCGGTCTGTGACGGAGGTCACCGGCGGCGCTGGGCCGCACATCGGGCGATGTCGGTACACACCCTCCCCGAAGGGCGCGCTCAGCCCGAGGCTTTGCTGTCCGCCGCGGTCACGTCCCCGACGGCGGTCGATTCACGCAGGACGAGAGTGCAATCCACGGTGACGGGCTCGACGTCACGGCCCTCGATCCGGGCAAGCAGAACCTCGATGAGCGCAGCGGCGAGCCGGTCGAACGGAATGCGGGCCGTGGTCAGCTGCGGACGCGCTTGGCGGGCCAGTACCGAATCGTCGAACCCGGCCAGTGCGATGTCCTGCGGCACTCGGCGGCCGGCACGGTCCAACACGGCAAGGGCTCCGCTGGCCAACAGGTCGGAGGCGGCGAACACCGCGTCGAGCTCCGGCGTCTGGTCCAGGAGCTGACGCATGGCCCGCTCGCCCTCCACCCAGGAGTAGTTGTCCGTGAGGGCCTCGTGCGCGGTGATGCCGGCGGCAGCGGTCTGTTCGTCGAAGGCGGCTCGAAAGCCCAGCAGTCGCTTGCGGCCGCCACCGGTGTCCTGCGGTCCGGCGATGATGCCGATGTGCCGCCGCCCGGTGCTGATCAGGTGCCGGGTCAGTTGCCGGGCCGCGCTCTGATCGCGAACGGTGACGTAGGGCAGTTTTCTCCCGTCGCCGAAGGGGGCTCCGAAGACGACCACCGGAGCGGTGGGTTGAGCGTCGAGCAACATCCGGTAGATCGGGTCGTTGCCGTGCGTCGAGGTCAGGATGATGCCGTCGAGCAGCCCGCTACGGAGCTGGCCGACGACCGATCGCCGGGAACGGTCGTCGTCGGCCAAGGTCAGGTAAAGGGTCTGCTCGTGCTCGGGCAGCACGGCGTTGAGCTCGCGGACGAGCGTGCTCGTGGTGGGGTCTTCGAAGAGGCGCTCCTGTGCTTCGGCGACTACGAGGGCGATCGCGCCCGAGCGCCGGGTGTTCAGGCTCCGGGCGCTGTGACTCGGGACATAGCGGATCCGCTCCATGGCGGCCCGGACCGCCTCGGCCACCTCAGGTTTGACGAGTACAGCTCCGTTGAGCACGCGCGACACGGTGGAACGGGACACGCCCGCCTCGGCAGCCACGTCACGAATCGTGGGTGGCTTGGGCATTGCCCGATTCTGCCTCATCCGCTCGCGGTGGTAGTCTGGGACCGGTCCCACCGTAGGGAGCCTTCCCGGAGTCTCCCGGAGTCGGTCGGGGCGCCCAACCCGCCTCGTCGTTTCGGAGTCATAACCGTGTCCTCGCCCGGTGCCCTGCTGTCCGCTCGGTTGCCCTTCCACCCTCGGCTACCACGCTCACCCGCGTTCGCCTCGCTGGTGCTGGTCACCGGCGTCGGACCGTTGGCGTTGGACACCTACCTGCCGGCGTTGCCTGCGATGCAACGGTCCCTGCACACCAGCGCCCCCATGGTGCAGCTGACGGTGACGATGTACATCGTCGGGTTGGCGCTGGGTCAGCTGCTTGCGGGCCCGCTGTCCGACGGCCTGGGCCGACGCCTTCCGCTGCTGATCAGCACGGCCGGATTCACCGTGATGGGCGTGGTCTGCGCTACGGCCGTCGACGCACAGCTGCTGGTCGGCGCTCGCCTGCTGCACGGCTTGCTCGCCGGAGCCGGGGTCTCCGTCGGACGTGCCGTGGTCAGCGACGGCGTGCAGGGTCAGGATGCGGCCCGGAAGTTCGGCACGCTGTCCTCGATCAACCTGATCGCGCCGGTGATCGCTCCCTCGATCGGGGCGGTCATTCTGGGCTTCGGTGATTGGCGAACCGTCTTCTGGTTCGTGACCGTGCTGGGAGCCGTGATGTTCGTCGCGGTATGGATCGGGGTGCCCGAAACGTTGCCGGCCGATCAGCGCCACGGCAGTGGGGTCAGCGCGACCGGACGCCGGATGGCCGACCTCGCCGGGGACTGGGCGTTCACGCAGAACGTCGTCGTCCAATGCCTGGCCACGGCCAGTTTCTTCACCTACATCGGGGGATCGGCGTTCGTGTTGGAGACTGTCTACGGCATCGGACAGGGTCGCTACGCCACCGTGTTCACCGTGAACGCGATCGCGATGATCTGTGGCAGCCTGACCTATCGCTTCCTCGTGCACCGACTCGGCCCGATCTGGATGCGCTCGGTCGGGCTCAGCTTCGGCATGACCGCCACCACCGGCCTGATCATCGTCGCCCTGCTCGGGACTTCGCGGGTGCCGTCATTGATCGTGCCGTGGGCTCTGCTGTGCGTGTTGACCTTCGGGATGGGCATGATCGGCCCCTCGTCGATGACCCTGGCGCAGGCCGCCGGACGTCGGGCGCGCGGCACCGCCTCGGCCTTGCAAGGCGGATCGGCGTTCCTGGTCGGTGCCTGTGTCACGCCACTCACCGGGCTGTTCGGCTATCACTCGTTACGGCCGATGGCCACGCTGATGGTGTCGCTGATGTTTTGCGCGTTCATCGCCGGATTCGTCAGCATGAAATCGTCCCGGCGAGTCGCCGCGCTGGAGTCCCTGGCTGCCTGATCCGGCTGCCTGATGGGGCCGCCTCGATCACGCCTGACTGATCGCGCCGCCTGATCGGCCTGACTGATCGGCATAGCCATCCACAGCCGACCGCGTTGTCCACAGGTATCCGAAACGACGGACAAGCGTGGTTGCCTCTGGTTAGGCTCGTCCTCCATTCACTCTTGAACCAAGTGATCGGAGGTTCGTGCCATGACGTCTGCGCTCGACATCGTCGATGGCGAGGTCCGCGAACTCGTCCGCCGCCGCTCGCTCGACCCCGTTCGCGAACCCGACGTCGCGCGCCGCTTGGTGGAAGAGGTCGTGGCCGACTATCAAGATCGAGCGATGGTCTCGGCGCTTCCGGCGTTACCCGACCCGCGCGGCACGGCCCAGTCCATCTTCGATCAGGTCGCGGGGTTCGGCCCGTTGCAGCCGCTGCTGGACGACCCCGTCGTCGAGGAGATCTGGATCAACGATCCAGGCCGGGTCTTCGTCGCGCGGCGAGGTCGATCCGAGCTGACCACGGTGATCCTGACGACGGCCGAGGTCGCCGATCTCGTCGAACGAATGCTGCGTGTGTCCGGGCGTCGGCTCGACCTGAGCAGCCCGTTCGTCGACGCGCAACTGAAGGCTAGGTACATCAATGAAATATGAGTGGAACTAGCCAATAGAAAACCCCAACTACCGGTGAAACCAGCGCAAAAAATTTTAGTACCTTGATGATCTTCGGATGCCTCAGCAGAAAGCCGGGCAGCTTCTTACCTGCAAAGATGCCTAATACTAGAAAAGACGCCGACCCAATTACCGACGGATGCACCCTCACGTAACCACTCAGTACAGCAAAGACGTAGATGGCAGCGGCAACGATGAGAGCAGACACAGCACGTGTGTAGATGTCCTGCCAAAGCTTCTCAGTTCGATGCCACGCAACGAATGTGCTCCAAGCAGAACGCGGATCAGTCATAGCCAGAGAGTAGCAGAACAGATGAACAAAACAGTGGAAGACGTGCAGAGATACATAGAGCAAGTGCTAATGAGCGACCAAGACCCCACAACCAAGCCACAACTACTAGAAGCACAGGCACGCATACTAAAAGCGCTGGTGCAGATACGTACATACCTGCCTCAGATCGAATACCAATAGCTAAGCATACTGCACTGATCGCCTTATACGAATAGCTAAGCATGCAATACGAGAACTTGAATCACACTGCACGGAACGAAAATCATCAAGGCTGAGGTACCGAGTGCTGCGCTGTCCGGCATCCTGGGCGACTCAGCGCACACGTACGGCTACCACCGCGCGCGTTCGGTGCTGCCTTCAAACGACTACTCACGCAGCCTGCCGCGAGACCTCAACGGTGATGCGTGGGCAGCGCCCGCACTGGACGTGTCATGACCACCAGCCGACATGATCAAGTACACCGCTCGCCTGATCGCTGCCGCCAAGGCACACGATCCACGACTAGCGGCAGTGCGTGAACTGTGTGGCACGACTAACGGCACGCAGACGCACAATTTCGACCTTGCGAATCACTCCGAAGGTCTTGACCAGTGGGACGACTCCCACCTGTGGCACATCCACCTGAGCCTGTACCGCGACTCAGTAAGCAACCTGGCAGCGCTTGAGGGCATTGCCGACGTATTCGCAGGCAAGCCGCTCGATACGGCTGCAAGCACATCCTCAACACCTCTAACAATTGGAAGCAGCATGTACGAATTAATTAGGGTAGGTCCGAAGGGTCCGGTATACGCAGTGTCAGAACTGGCGTTCGTTCCGATCAGCACAACTGAGCGTTGGCGCATCTCGCAGAAGAGTGCCCTGTGCATCGGCAACAAGACCCGCATCGTCAACGCGCGTGAGCGCGACGTACTCAAGGCTGAGGTTGGTAGCCGTCAGGCGAACCTCAAGAGCGTTCTGGGGGTCAAGTGATGGCTAGGTTTGCACATGAAGCCGAAGAGGTTTCCAAGATCGCCCGTGAGGTTGTCCTCAAGCGAGTAGCCGTGGTGGCATTCCTCGCGGTGGTGCTACAGGTCGCTGTCTCGTACGGGTGGATTACACCGGACGTGTCGGCTGAGGTCACCACGTGGATTAACCGCGCTATCGACTTCGTAGCTTTGGTCGCCGGTACAGCCGTGGTTCGCAAGGCTGTGACGCCTGCCGACCCTGCCAAGGCACCGGTATCTAGCAACGGACTGCCGCTAGTGGAAGCTGCAAGCGTGGACACGTCTACTTCTGCCACGGTGGATGCCGACTCTGAGACTGATGCTGAGTTACCGGCTGATGACTCAACTGACGCCGCGCCTGATGACTCTGAGGCGCTACCTACTACGTAACCATTTTGCTCAAAAACGCGAGTGTGCTTAACTTCGGTTAGGCACACTTTTCTTTTGGAGGTTCACCATGGCTAAGTCATTCGTGTTCACTGACGACATTGACGGTTCGCAGAACGCTGAAACGGTCACGTTCAGCTTCCAGGGCACGACCTACGAGATTGACCTCAACAAGCGCAACCGTGACGCGCTCGCCAAGGCACTTAAGCCCTACATCGACAACGGGCGCAAGGCTCGTGGCGGGACGGGTACGGCTCGTGTCGGGCGTACCGCTGCCAAGAAGTCCAGCAGCGCGGACTTGCAGAGTATGCGGGAGTGGGCACGCGCCAACGGCTTCGCTCACGTGTCAGACCGTGGACGGGTGTCCAGGGACATCCAAGAGGCGTACCACGCAGCGCAGTAGCTCCACGCATGGAAGCCCCTGCCTGTCACTTGGCAGGGGCTTCGTGCTGTCTTGGTGATGCGAGCCTACTTCTTCAACGCCTTGCCATCGTCCTTGTGCTCAAGCTCGCTTGCTATCTGCTCTCGTATCGTGTGAGTCAGTTCAATGATCTTCTGTTGGGCGACGTTGCTGTCCGCAGCCAGCTTCACAACATCGTACGATTGTGGGTCTCCGGACAGCCTTTCGATTGCCGCCGCACGGTTTTGGATGAACGCGCGCCAGATCACTTCAAGCTCTACGCCAATGTCGTCCACAATCTGAGTGACGCGGCGAGACCAGTTCACACTCAAGACGCCCCGATCGGCGATCGTCTTTCGACGGATTGCAGGCATATCGGGGACATCAGCCACCGTGAGCACGTGCTCGTTCTCCGGTTTGTCGTACCACTTACGGTTTACGATCTGAAACGCCCACGTGTCTGCCTCATCGACTCTGAGTAGCAGTTCGTAGTACGCCGCTTCCTTGCGCTTCTCTTGCCGCTCTTCACGAGCCATCGCGCGGGCATTGCGATTTTGGCTCAGTGATCCCCACAGGGTGCCACCGATGCCCGCTATACCGACCACGCCGGTTGTAGCCGTGCCAAGCCAATCCCATGCCATGCCGCAACCCTAAAGCCCGTCACTGCCAATACTGGGACGACTTGCTGTCGTCGGTGTGCGGCGGATGAGACCACACAGCGCCACACGTCCGGCACGTGACCGTGCGATGACCCGCTCTGCCGGGGTAGCAAGCACAGGGAAGCCGGGCAACCAGAGTCTTGCCACCCGTCAACCGGTGCCCGTTAGGGCAGATGTTGGGGAGCCACTCAGTTACCTGGCTTTCGCTCACCTGTTCGATTATGACATGCCCACGAAGGTTGCCATACGTGTCGTTGCGACCTGGCGCGCTAGAGCAAAGTAAGCAGAACGAGCCCCAGCGCGAGAGTCACCCCGCCGAGGATCAGGACAAACGGTAGCCACTCGGGTTGGTAGCTCTGCTTAGAGTCCATGAGACTTGACGCCCTACCCGACGTGGTTTCCATGCAGACGCGCCAGGCCAGTCTCGAAGGAACCGGCGAGATTCCGCTGCGGCGCCTGGTCAAAGAGGCCCTGCGGATGCGCCCGAATCGAATCGTCGTGGGGGAGGTGCGTCAGGAAGAATGCCTCGACCTGCTCATCGCCCTCAACTCCGGGCTACCAGGGATGTGCACTCTGCACGCGAACTCCGCCCGCGAGGCGCTGGTCAAGATGTGCACGCTGCCCCTGTTGGCGGGTGAGAACGTCAGCGCCGGGTTGGTTGTGACCACTGCCTACGTTCTCGCCAAAATGAGGACTCGAACGGGGCTGGTGTCACCTGTCCTTACAGAAACCCTTCGGTCGCCCCCGCATCGCGGTTTCAGGTAACTCAGGTGGCGACGATCTCCAATGGCAGGTCACACTTGCCGTGTGAGCGCAAGCCTGCTGATCGCCGCGACGGCCGCGTTGGTCGGAGTCGCTCTGGGTGTGGTCGGTGGTTGGGTGACGCCGCCGAGGCATCTGTCCCAACGAGCAATTCGTGTGCTCACGGTCCTGCTGGCTGTCGCTGCGGTCGGTTTCGTCATGGCGTCGGCGATGAAGTCGGATCCGTCTCCGGCGGCTTCGCACTCGAGCTCCCCAGTGCCTGTCGGCTCTTCCCGGGCCGGCCGATCGGCGACCGGCCATTCCTCGGTCGCCGCGCCGTCACCATCGGCCGCGCAACTGCCCAAGGCGCTCGCGAACGACCTTCTCCTCACGATCGATACCGGAGCCGGGTCACCGACGCTCTATTCGTGGCATCTTGATGGCACCAACCGCGAGCGTCTCGGCGGAACGGGCAGCACCATCACCCCGATCGTGGTGCCTGGGACGGACAACATGATCTCGCCTCTGTCGCCCCCCAATGCCAAGACGTTCGGTATCTACGAGGTGTCTTTTGGGGGAGATGTCGTCCAGCAGTTGACGTTCCCGACAAGTGCGTCGTTCTCTGACGAGGATGTCGCGTTCGCCGCATCGAGCAAGGCTGTCTTTGTCGCGCGAACTAAGACGTCGATGATCGACTCATCCACCGGCACTGTGAGTCCGTATGAGCTTTTTGAGTTCCCCCTCGCGCACCCAAGCGACGTTCGTCCTTTGACTTTCGCTCGCGACGTCCAGCAGATCGCCGTTGATGCGACCGGCGACGTGATCGCCGGTCAGTGCGCTGGACCCAAGGGTCAGCCAGCCCAAATCTGCACGATTGATCTCAGGTCCGGGAACCGCACCCACGTTCCGGGAGCAGAAGGAACGACAATGTCTGACGCTGCGCTGTCACCGGACGGGAAGTTGATCGCATACGACGCGTTCAAGGAGAATCCGTACGGACAATCTCAGGTGTTCGTCTACGACCTGTCGCGCCACACAACCACAGAAGTTTCACGTCTCGTCGGCCAGAACGACCAGCCTGTATGGGCGCCAGGATCGAACTCTTGTCTCGCTTTCCATCATTACGAAACCGCGCGAGAGACGATCCACATTGCGTGTGAATCAGCTGGTAGCTGGTCAGACTTCGACACAACTGCCACCGGGGCCAATCCAGCTTGGTTCTCCCCGCCGCGGTAAGGCGCGACCGGCCCGTCGCTGCGCTCAATACCGACACGCCGGACACCGCTGCGGCCGAACAGCTCGATCCGCTGCGCCCGGCCCACGCCGAAACCAGCTCGCAAGCCATCGAGGTCGGCGGTGCGGCTGGCGGACATATCTCGTAATGAGGACACCAGCTGGGTCGGTCATTCTGTGGGTCACGTCAGCCAGCACCACCTTGCCGCGCAGCATGCTGAAAGTCTCACAATCGTTCTGGTCCTCGATGCAGATCGAACTGCTCGACCGCCGCAAGTGGAAGACCAGGCTCGAGTTGGCCAACGCGATCTTCGACTACATCGAGATCTTCTACAACCGCCGACGCCGCCACTCCGCACTCGACTACCGCACCCCGATCGAATACGAACTACAGTCCGAAAAACAACCCATCCCCGCCGCAAGTTAGCGACCCGGACTGGAACCCAAACGATAGGTCAGGTCAACCGCCGGTCTGGAGCGGACTCTCGCGAACCAAGAACGCCGTAAACGCTGGCCCTCGGCGGAGCGAACAATTCTCTCCGACAACGTTCGTCGTTCCGACCGTCGCGGCCTCGGTTGATCTCGTGGTGCACCTGGGCACCGATCACCGCGGTCACCGCCGTGTCACCGAGATCCTTGGGGTCACCGGCCGCTCTGAGGGCGACGTCATCGAGACGTCGGAAATCTTCACTCACCGCGCAGAACGTCTCGAGCGCGCGGACGGTTACCCGCCGCACCCGAAGCGATTTCTACGAGCCGGGCACGATCTTGCTCACCTGCTCGCACCGTTCGCTCCGACGAGCGTCAATTCCGGCAACCTCATGGACGGCAGCTGATATGGGTGCGTTGCTCGGACTGGTCGCCGGGCTCGGTCTCCTGCTGATGTGGCGTAGCGGGGCGCGGGCGCCCAAACAGTCCACCCGCCGGCGGCGGTGGTCGGCCGGGCGGGAGGAACTTCTTCGGCAGGCGGGGGTTACCGGGGTCAGCTCCGCTCAGCTGTCCGTGCTCCAAACCGGTTGCGGGGTGTTCGCCTTCGTCGCAGTTGAGGTCATGACCGGTGCGGTCCCTGTCGCCGTGTGCTTCGCGGCGTTCGCGGCAGCGGCACCCATGGCGATGGTCCTGCGGATGCGGGGACGCAGGCAGTTCGCCCTTCGCGAACTGTGGCCCGAGGCCATCGACAATCTGGCCTCGGCCGTCCGGGCTGGAATGTCCCTGCCGGAGGGCATCTCGGCCCTCGCCGTTCGGGGTCCGGAACCGCTCCGCCCCGCCTTCACCCGCTTCGCGATCGAATACCGCGCGAGTGGTCGGTTCTCAACCTGTCTGGATTCCCTCAAGCACGAGCTGTCTGATCCGGTAGGTGACCGGGTCTGCGAGACCCTCCGGGTGGCCCGCGATGTGGGGGGCAGTGACTTGGGAACAGTGCTGCGCACGCTGTCCGAGTTGCTGCGAGCCGATGGCAGGACTCGGGCGGAGCTGGAAACGCGACAGTCATGGACGGTCAACGCGGCCCGGCTCGCGGTCGCCGCACCGTGGCTGGTGCTTCTTCTGCTCGGTACTCAGCCGGCCACGCTGCGCGCCTATAACTCCGGTGGCGGTGTCGTGCTGCTCGCCGCAGGAGCCGGTATCTGTCTGCTCGCGTACCGCGTCATGGTGCGGATCGGGCGGTTACCGGAAGAGGCGCGGGTGCTTCGATGAGCGTCTGCTGTCGCTCGGGGCCGGTCCGATGAGCGCCGGGTGGACCGGAGCGTTGTTGGGGTTCCTGGTCTCGGCCGGGCTGATCCTGGCGGTGCGAGCTGCACCGCCGAGTCGGCCGATCCGGCTCATCGACCGCGTCGCGCCCTACGTGGGCGACACTCCAGCCCCTTCGAAACTGCTCGCCAGGCCGCCGAGCTCGAAGGAGCCGTTCGCGGCGATCCGCCGGCTCGCAGGACCGGCGGTGAGCGATGCGGTTCGGTGGGTGGACAGGCTGGTCGGCGGTTCAGAATCAGTCCGCCGCCGTCTGGGCGGCCTCGCCAGCACCGCTACCGTCGAGGACTTCCGGGTCGAGCAGATCATCTGGGGTGTGGCCGGCACCGTGTCAGCCGGTCTCCTTGCGCTGCTCGCGCTGGCCGCGCGCGGATCCGCCGATGTGGTCCTCGTCTTGATCGCGGCGGGCATCGGCGCGGCCGCGGGCGTGCTGGCACGGGACTGGTGGCTGAGTAGGCAACTTGAACGCCGCGAGCAGGCCATCGTCGCGGAGTTCCCGGTCGTCGCCGACCTCCTGGCGCTGTCCGTGATTGCCGGCGAGGCCCCGGTCGACGCGGTGCAACGAGTGTGCCGCCTGGCCGAGGGTGAACTGACCCACGAACTCGGATCCGCCTTGGACGCTGCCCGTGCCGGCGCGCCGATCACGCAGGCGCTGCACGAGATCGCCCAGCGCAGCACGGTGGAATCCGTTATTCGATTCCTCGATGGGCTCATTGTCGCCATCGAACGCGGGACGCCACTGGCCGAGGTGATCCGCGCCCAGGCCGCTGATGTTCGGGAAGAGGCCAAACGAGAACTGCTCGAGGCGGGCAGCCGAAAAGAGATCCAGATGATGGCTCCGGTCGTCTTCCTGATCCTGCCGGTCACCATCCTGTTCGCGCTCTACCCCGGTCTTCTCACCCTGTCTTCATTGGCGAGTTGATCAACCCGGTTCTGTGCAAGAACCGATTGCGGCTCGCGCCTTCGAGCACACCCCCCATCGCGGCTGAAGCCCTCGGCCGCACCGAAAGAAAGGAATACCGCATGAGCGAGATGGGCATCAACCTTGTGGCCCTATGGATCATGGCGAAGGTTCGGGCGATCAGCCCGGCCGGCAGGACGAGTTCACCCGGCGAGAGGGAGCGTGGTGATGTTCCCGGCTGGGTGATGGTGACGATCATGACGGCCGCGTTGGTCGTGTTCATCCTCGGCTTCTTCGAGGAGCCGCTGAAGAACGCCGTGACCGGCGCGCTCAAGCAGGTGACCAACGCAAAGTGAGCAAGCGGTCCAAGGCTCCCGGGATCAGCGGCGTCGTCCGCGAGTTGGCCCGGCGCCGCTCCTACCCCGCGTCGCGGACCGAAGCAGCGCCCGACGCGGCCGACCGCGGTGCCGCCGTGACGGAGTTCGTCCTCGTGCTGGTCCTGTTGCTCACGCTGCTGTTCGCCGTGTTGCAGCTCGCGGCCGTGCTGTACATCAAGTCGATGGCCGCAGCGGCGGCAGCCGACGGCGCCCGATACGGCGCCAACGCCAACGTCGAGCCATCCGCGGGGCCAGCGCGCGCAAACGAGCTGCTCCGAACGGCGGTCGGCGCCCAGACCTCGTCGGCACTGACGTGCAGCGGGGGGGCCAGCGTCGACCGGGCGAGCGGTCTGGCTACCGAATCGGTGGCGTGTCACGGAAAGATCCGGTCACTGTTCGTCCCGGCCGGAGCCTTCGTGACGATCGACACCCGGGCCGAGGCCCTACGCGAGTCGCCATGAGCAGCACCTCGCTGGCACCTGACACGGACGCCGGCACCGCTTATGACGACGACGCCGGCAACGCGATCGTTGAGTTCGTGTTCCTGGCTCTGCTGATCATGGTTCCACTGGTGTATTTCATCGTGGCCGTCGCCGAGGTGCAGCGCACCCGGCTGTCGGTCACCGCCGCTGCTCGCGACGTCGGACGGGCGTTGGCCACCGGCCGGGACAGCCAGGACTCCGCGGCCCGCGCGAACGTCGCCCTGCGCGTGGCACTGGCCGGCCACGGTCTCAATCCATCGCAGGTCCAGCTGCGCTACGTCTCCGCCGCGCAGGACTGCTCAGCTACCGCGATCGCACCGGACCTGGAGCCTGGTGCCGAGTTCGCGGTGTGCGTGATCCGGCGAGAGCGGCTGCCCGGCATCCCGAGCGTCGTCACCGGTCGCGGCATCACCCTGATCGGCCGGTATGTCGTGCACGTCGACGACTTCCGCGACGCCCGATGAGCGGCTGCGCAGCTTCGGGTGGGACCTCCCCCCCATTCCTACGGTCCACCCGAGACCGCTCGACCGGTAGCCTGAATGGTTGTGACCGACGTAGTAGCCGAACTCAAGGAACTCTCCGCGACTCTGTCCAGCGTCGAGAAGGTGCTCGACCTGCCCAAGCTCCGCGAGCGGGTAGTGGAGCTGGAGAAGCTCGCGACCGACCCCGATCTCTGGAACGACCAGGAGAACGCGCAGAAGGTCACCTCCGACCTGAGCCACACCCAGGGTCAGATCCGGCGCGTGGAAGACCTGCGCTCCCGCATCGACGACGCCGAAGTCCTGTGGGAGATGGCCGAGGACGAGAGCGCGGGAAACGAGGCGGTCGGCGCCCGGGCCGAGGTCGAGGAAGAAGTCGTCAAGCTGCGCAAGTCCGTCGACGAGATGGAGGTCCAAACCCTCCTGTCCGGCGAGTACGACTCCCGCCAGGCCCTCGTCACCATCCGCTCCGAGGCCGGTGGCGTCGACGCCGCGGACTTTGCCGAAATGCTCATGCGCATGTACACCCGCTGGGCCGAGCGTCACAACTACCCGGTCGACGTACTGGACACCTCCTACGCCGAAGAAGCGGGCATCAAATCCGCGACCTTCCAGATCAAGGCTCCGTACGCCTACGGCACCCTCTCCGTCGAGCAGGGCACCCACCGCCTGGTCCGGATCAGCCCGTTCGACAACCAGGGACGCCGCCAGACCAGCTTCGCCGGCGTCGAGGTCCTGCCGGTCGTGGAACAGTCCGACCACGTCGACATCAACGAGGACGACCTTCGCGTGGACGTCTACCGATCCTCGGGCCCGGGCGGCCAGGGCGTGAACACCACCGACTCGGCCGTCCGCATCACCCACCTGCCCACCGGCATCGTCGTCAGCTGCCAGAACGAGCGCAGCCAGATCCAGAACCGTGCCTCGGCCATGGGCGTGCTGCAGGCCAAGCTGCTCGAACGACGCCGCGAAGAAGAACAGGCCAAGCTCAACGCCCTCAAGGACGGCGGCACCTCGTGGGGCAACCAGATGCGGTCCTACGTGCTGCACCCCTACCAGATGGTCAAGGACCTGCGCACCGAACACGAGGTCGGCAACCCGGCCGCGGTCCTCGACGGTGAGATCGACGACTTCATCGAAGCCGGCATCCGCTGGCGCCGATCCGCCTGACCCAGCCGGCCGCCCGCACCGGCCCGCCCGCGACTCCGCCGACCGAACCGGCCCGCCCGCGACTCAGCCGCGACTCAGCCCCACCGCACTTGACCTGCCCGCTCCCGGGGCGAATCGCTGAGGAAATCCCACCAAACCGGGCATCTGATTACCGACAGGTAGGATCGACTCCCGTGATTGCGCTCCAGAACGTCACCAAGATCTATGCCGCGAGTACGCGTCCGGCCCTCGACGCGGTGTCCCTCGACATCGACAAGGGTGAGTTCGTGTTCCTCATCGGCGCCTCCGGCTCCGGCAAGTCCAGTGTCCTGCGGCTGCTGCTGCGCGAGGACACTCCGACCAAGGGCCACGTCATCGTCAACGGCAAGGACATCGCCAAGCTGCCCGGGCGCAAGGTCCCCGAGTTGCGCCGCGGCATCGGATGCGTCTTCCAGGACTTCCGGCTGCTGCCCAAGAAGACCGTGTTCGAGAATGTCGCCTTCGCCCTGGAAGTCATCAACAAGTCCCAGCGGGTGATCAGCCGCAGCGTCCCCGAGGTGCTGGAAATGGTCAACCTCGACGGCAAGTCGCACCGCTACCCGCACGAGCTCTCCGGCGGCGAGCAGCAGCGGGTGGCCATCGCCCGGGCGTTCGTCAACCGCCCCCTGGTGCTGCTGGCCGACGAGCCCACCGGCAACCTCGACCCGGACACCAGCCAGGGCATCATGGGACTGCTCGAGCGCATCAACCGCAAAGGCACCACGGTCGTCATGGCGACCCACGACAACAACATCGTCGACGCGATGCGGCGCCGGGTCATCGAGCTGGACCTGGGCCACATCGTGCGCGACCAGAACCGCGGCGTCTACGGCGTCGGCCGCTGAGCTAATCACCCCGCCGTACCGGGTGCTCGATCCCGGCACGATCGGCGGCCAAATCAGTTAGGACATCATGCGCGCAGGCTTCCTCATGTCCGGTGTCGCGACCGGACTCCGTCGAAACGTCAGCATGACGATCGCCCTGGTCCTGTCCACGGCGATCTCACTGACCTTCCTGGGCGGTGCCTTGCTCATCAGCAAGGAAATCAACAAGTTCAAGCAGCTGTACGAGAGCCGGATCAACGTCTCGGTGTTCCTGTGCTCCAAGAGCGCCGTCGGCGCGGCCGGATCGACCTGCAAGGCATCGGTGACCGGCCCGCAGACCAACGCTCTGCGCACCCAGCTGAGCTCCGATCCGATGATCAAGTCCTTCACCTACATCAGCCAGGCCGAGGCCACCAAGCGCGGCGAGCAGCTGCTGGGCAAGGCCCTGGTGCAGGAAGCCGGCACCGACGTCTTTCCCGCCTCGTTCACGCTGAAGCTGACCGACGTCAAGAAGGACTACGTCACCGTGGCCGAGAAGTACTCCAAGGCCGCGGGCGTGGACTCGGTGCAGAACCAGAGCGAGCAGCTCAACGTCATCCTCAACCTGTTCTCCTCGGCCCGGTTCGCGACCCAGATCATGGCCTTCATCGTCGGGATCTGCGCCGTCGTCCTGATGGCCAACACGATCCAGGTGGCCGCCGCCCAGCGGCGCAACGAAACCGGGATCATGCGCCTGGTGGGCGCGTCCCGGTTGATGACCCAGTTGCCCTTCATCATCGAGGCGGTGATCGCCGCCCTGGCCGGCGGCGTGATCGCGATGTTCATGATGTGGGCCGGCGTCTTCTACACCCTGGACCACGTCTTCGGTGACCAGGTGAAGGCGCACGTGCTGCCCTCGCTGGATGGCAACGACATCATTCTGGCCGGCGGTGTCGGGCTGTTGGCCGGCATTGTCCTGGCCGCACTGACCGCCTGGAGCACTCTGCGCCTGCTCGTCCGCCTGTAGGTTGAACGTATGGCCACCGCAACCGCCCGGTCCTCGGCGAAATCGTCGAACGCCCCGATCCGCAAGCTGATCGCGCAGAACAAGAAGGCCCGTCACGACTACGCGGTGGTGGACGAGTTCGAGTGCGGGATCGTGCTCAAGGGCACCGAGGTCAAGTCGTTGCGGCTGGGACGAGCCTCGCTGGTGGACGGATTTGCCACCATCGACGGCGGTGAGGTCTTCCTGCACGGCGTCCACATCCCCGAGTACGAGCAGGGTTCCTGGACCAACCACGAGCCGCGGCGCGTCCGCAAGCTGCTGCTCCACAAGGGCGAGATCCTGCGGCTGATCGGCAAGACTCAGGAGTCCGGGCTGACCCTGGTGCCGCTGTCGCTGTACTTCTCCGACGGCAAGGTCAAGGTCGAACTAGCCCTGGCCCGCGGCAAGAAGTCCTACGACAAGCGCCAGGATCTCGCCAAGCGCGATGCCGACCGCGACATCCGAAAAGCGCTGGGACGGCGTGCCAAGGGCATGTCCGACTGACCGCGATGCTCACCGACGAGCAGGTGCCCGACGTCTGGCGCGCCCTGGGGCTGCCGGGGCTGGCCGACGTCCACGTGCACTTCCTGCCACCGCGCATGCTCGACAAGGTCTGGCACTTCTTCGACGAGGCCGACAAGCACTACGGTCTGCCCTGGCCGATTCACTACAAGCGGTCCGAGGACGAGCGAATCGCGCTCCTGGCGGGCTTCGGTGTCACCCGGTTCCCGACCCTGGCCTACCCGCACAAGCCCGGCATGGCGGCGTGGCTCAACGACTGGTGCGCCGGCTTCGCCGCCAAGCATCCGCAGGCCGTGCACAGCGCCACCTTCTTCGCCGAGCCCGGGGCCGAGCGTTACGTGGCCGGCGCGGTCGAATCCGGGGCGAAGATCTTCAAGGTGCACGTCCAGGTGGGGGAGTTCGATCCCTCGGACGACGTCCTCGACCCGGTCTGGGGGCTGCTGGCCGACGCGGGCATTCCCGTGGTGGTGCACTGTGGCTCCGGGCCGCTACCAGGCCGCTTCACCGGCCCCGGACCCATCGAAGTGGTGCTGGCGCGCCATCGGAAACTCGCGGCCGTGATCGCCCACGCGGGCGCGCCGGAGTACGCCGAGCACCTGGCTCTGGCCGAGCGCTACCCCAACGTGCGTCTCGACACGACGATGGTGGGAACGCCGTACCTGAGCCGGTTCGCCCCGGTCCCCGCCGACGTCATCGCGCGTTACCGCGAACTGCCGCACAAGCTCGTGCTCGGCACGGACTTCCCGAACATCCCCTACAGCTACGCGCAACAAATTCAGTCGCTTCTGGAGTGGGAATGCGGCGATGATTGGCTGCGGCAAGTCTTGTGGCACAACGGCGCCGAGCTGCTCGGCCTGACCGGCGCAGGCGAGCACCCAGACCAGGACGAGAAGGAGTCGGAATGACCGCGACCCGCGAACTGCTGTGGCGACCGCTGGACACCGACGACGTGCAGGCCTGGGCGGAGCTGACCAACCTGGTGGCCACCGTTGACGACACCGAGGAGTTCTACGAGCCCGAGGACCTGGCCGAGGAATTGGTCGTTCCCGGCTTCGACCCGGCGCTGGACACGATCGGCGTGTGGAGCGAGAGCACCCTCGTGGCCTACGGCCAACTGCGCGTGCGGGACGGGCTGAACGAGGGCAAGGCCCCGGGCTACCTGAGTGGTGCGGTTCATCCCGACCATCGCGGTCAGGGGATCGCGTCGAAGATCTTCGATCGGCTGGAGCCGCGTGCCCGCGAGCTTGCGGCCGAGCGCCATCCCGGCGCCGACCTCAAGCTCGGCGTCGGGGGCGGTCTCGAGGGCGACCCGGTCCGGCCGCTGCTGACCGATCGGGGCTATGAGATCGTCCGGTACTTCATGCTCATGCGCCGCGACCTGCCGGGGCCTCGCCTGCCGGGCCCGTCCGCCGTACCGATCCGCGCGGCGATCGACGTCCGCCGATATTCCGAGGACTGGGCCGGAGCGTTGCGCGCGGCCCACAACGCCGCATTCGCCGACCATTTCGGTTCGGCTCCGCAGAGCGAAGCGGAGTGGGCCGACGGCCTGGCCTTGCGATTGTTCCGTCCGGAACTCAGTTTCCTGGTCCCCGGACCCGACGGCCAGGTCTTGGCCTACGTGATGTCCTACAGCTACCGGCCGGGTGAGCTCTACATCGGCCGCGTCGGCACGGTTCGGGCCGCGCGTGGTCGCGGCTACGCCAAAGCGTGTCTGGTGGCGGCACTGACCGCGGCGAGCGAGGCCGGGTACACGCGGGCTGATCTGGACGTCGATTCCATCAATCCGACCGGCGCCGGCGCGCTCTACGAGTCAGTGGGCTTCCGGCCCATGAAGACTTTTGCCTCGTTCAGTAAGGAGTTTCCGGCGTTGCCCTGACCTGCTGGGCAACGACAACGCTGCCTGTCGGTTCAGCCTGTCGGTTCAGGCTGTCGGCACTGTGAATCGGTACGGTCTGTCGGCACGGTCTGCCCGATGGCTCAGGTCTGGGCCGCGTCCTGGGCCGCTGCGCGCGACTCAGCGGCGACCCGTCTCTGCTCGGCCACCAGGACCCCGTAACTGAAGGCATTCTCGCCTCGCTCAGCAAGTTGGTCGGCGATCCGTCGTAGCAGCGCGGTGGCCACGACCGCGTCCTGGTGCTCGCCGAGCAGGGTCTGCAGCTTCGTCGCTCGTTTCGCCAGGCGACTGGCCTGCGAACCGAGCACGTCGGCGGTTGCCTCCGCCGCGTAACGCGCCCGCTTGCCGCCCTTGCGGGCACGGTGCAGCAGCTCGTCCGGGGCGTTGGGCGCGCTCGCCCGTTTCATCCGGCGCGCCAAGGTCTTCCGTGCCGCTCGCACGTAGCCGGCCAGCTCGCTCGTCGGTGCGTCGGCCGCCTCGGTGAACGGCGGGTCTACCCGCCACTGCGCGAGCTCGTCCAGCAGGTCGTGGTAGCGCGGCTCACTCATGATGCGCAGCACCGTGTCTGCGTGCTCGTGCAACTCCGCCAGCAGAATCTCATCGATCTGCCGCGCGACGGGTCCGACGATCAAGTACGCGGGCAGGTCCTCCACGGCGCGCTGAAGCCGGATCCGCAGCACCTCCCGGTCACGCACCTCGCCCAGTTCGGCGGCCAGCCACTTCAACTCCGCGTCCAGGCGCGCGGCCCGGCTCCGGTCGACCATCGGGGCGAACACCCGCAGGGCCGCGCGGTAACGCCGAATGCCGACGCGGGTCTTGTGTACCGCCTCGTGCGGCTCGTCCGTCGCCTCGGGGTCGAAGGGCATGAGCGAGATCGCGAAGTGCCCGGCGGTGATGGCGTCGGCCTGTGTGTCGAGATAGTCGAGCAACACCCCGCCCGCGGTGTCGGCCGGCACCGAACGCCGGCTCTGGCCGTAGAGGGCCCGGGTGAGCTTCGACCCGGAGCGGGAGACGAACGCGCCACGGGACAGCAGCAGCTCAGCGCTCGCGTCGAGATCGGCAGCCGTCCCTGAGGGCCCGAGTTCGACCTCGACCTCGTGCCACCGCCGCGTGTGCACCGGCAGTTCGAGTGCATCGGCCCGCACCTGGTCGTCGGCGAACTCCATTCGCAGGTCACCGTGGCCGTCGGCGATGCGGTGGCGGGTGCGGGTGATCCGAAGCCGAATGATCTCGGTGACCTCGATGCCGTGGGTGAAGGGGGCGATCAGCCGGCGCAACTCCTCCGGCATTCCCGCGTTGCCCTCCAGCGGCCATCGCAGCTCGGTACGAAACCCCTCCCCGGGGACCTTGAGGTGCCAGCCGGTGTCCGAGGTACCGGTCCGGCGGCGCAACGTGAGCCGGGAGCGGTGCAGGTCGGCCTGCGGCGTGTCGTAGTACACGCTGACCAGCTGGTTGTCGGTGATGGCGAGGCTGTCCTCCGGCCCGATCAGACTGGTGAGGTCACCGAGCAGAAAATCAGGGGCCACGTCGAACTTGGACTCGATCTCGCGCTCCTGGTCGGCCATCGCCCCTTTCTACCGTGTCGGGGTCAACGCATCCAGTTCTGGGCTCCGGCGGCGATCGGTCGGTTGCCGCTGCGGCGTCGAGGGCCGGAACCGGCGCAGTCGCAGGCTGTTGCTCACCACGAAGACGGAGCTGAAGGCCATCGCCGCCGCGGCGATCATCGGGTTGAGCAGGCCCGCCGCCGCCAGCGGGATCGCGGCGACGTTGTAGGCGAAGGCCCAGAACAGGTTGGCCTTGATCACCGCCAGGGTCGCCCGGGAGAGCCGGATGGCGTCGACCACCGCGATCAGGTCGTCGTGGACGAGGGTGAGGTCGGCCGCCTCGATGGCGACATCACTGCCGCTGCCCAGAGCGATCCCGAGGTCGGCGCCGGCCAGAGCGGCGGCGTCGTTGACGCCGTCTCCGACCATCGCCACGGTCCGCCCGGACCGGCGAAGCGAGGCTATGGTGCTCGCCTTCTCGGCTGGCAGTACCTCGGCCAGCACCTCGTCGATGCCGACAGCGGCGGCGACCGCATGGGCTGCGCGGCTGTTGTCACCGGTCAGAAGCACCGGCCGCAGCCCGAGTCGACGCAACCGGCGGACGGCTTCGGCGGAGCTTGGTTTCGGTTCGTCGGCGACGACCAGCACACCTTGGATCTCGCCGTCCCAGCCGACGAAAACCGGTGTGCGGCCCAGTGCCTGCTCAGCTTCGGCGGCGTCGTCCAGGTCGTCGTCAGGGGTCAACGACCACTGCTCGGTCAACCAGTTGCGCCGTCCGACGATGACGGCGGTACTCGATGTGGTCTCGAGAATCCCGGTTCCCAGCACCGCAGAGACGCCGAGACCGCCGGTGTCGGTGAAGGACTCGACCGGCACCAAGGGCCCCTGTTCGGCTGCCGCGGCGGCGATGGCCCTGGCGATCGGATGAGCGGAGGCATCCTCGACCGATCCAGCCCAGGACAGCAGTTGGACCGGGTCCGTGCCGGTGCGGGCGAGCACCCGGCGCAGAGTCATGTCGCCCGTGGTCACCGTGCCGGTCTTGTCGAGCACGACGGTGTCGATGCGGCGAGTGGACTCCAGCACCTGGGGCCCGCGGATGAGCAGTCCGAGCTGGGCACCACGACCGGTGCCGACCAGCAACGCCGTCGGGGTCGCGAGTCCGAGCGCGCACGGACAGGCGATGATCAGCACGGCCACCGCGGCGGTCATGGCGGCCTCGGCCCGATGTCCGGTGGCCAGCCAGCCGAGGAAAGTCAGTAGCGACAGTGCGATCACGATCGGGACGAATACAGCCGCGATGCGATCGGCCAGTCGCTGAACGGCCGCCTTGCCGGACTGCGCGGCTTCGACGAGACGGCCGATCTGCGCGAGCTGGGTGTCGGCACCGACCCGAGTCGCCCGGACCACGATCCGTCCGGAGAGGTTGATCGTGGCACCGGTGACCAGGTCGCCGGCGCCCAGCTCGACCGGCACCGCCTCGCCGGTCAGCAACGACAGGTCTACCGCGGTGGTACCGCTCTCGATCCTCCCGTCGGTGGCGATCTTCTCGCCCGGCCTGGTCACGAACCGATCGCCCACCGCCAGCTGCGCGACCGGGATTCGTGCCTCGACGCCGTCGCGCAGCACGGCGACGTCCTTCGCGCCCAGGTCCAACAAGGCTCGCAATGCCGCTCCGGAACTGAAACGGGCACGCGCTTCGAGGAATCGTCCGAGCAGGATGAACACGGTCAGGACGACGGCAACCTCGAAGTACACCTCCCGGGTGGCGTCCACCACGCCCGCAACCGACCAGCCGAAGGCGACCGCAACGCCGAGGCTGACCAGCGTGTCCATCGTGGCGGCTCGGTGCCGTGCGTTGATCAGGGCGGCGCGATGCAGCGGCCAGGCGCCCCAGGTGACGACCGGCAGGGCAAGCACGAGAGCCAGCAGCCGCCAGCCAGAGAAATGCAGGGCGGAGATCATGCTGAGCGCGACCACCGGTATCGCGAAGGCAGCGCAGGACAGCAGGCGACCGCGCAGCGCGCGGTGCTCGGCGTCAGCCCCGGCCGCGTCGCAAGGGTGGTCCCGGTCCAGCACGGTGGCGGAGTAACCGGCCGCCTCCACCGTGGCTATGAGGCTGTCGGGTGCCCGGTCCGTGCGCAACCGGACGGTGGCCTGCTCCGTGGCGTAGTTGACGCTGGCCTGCACCCCATCGAGCTTGTTGAGCTTCTTCTCGACCCGGGCGGCACACGAGGCGCAGGTCATCCCGCCAATCGCGAGTTGAAGCTCAGCCTCGTCGGGAGCGCTGTTCGCAGACGCCGGGCCCATCGCTCAGTCCCGGGGCACGAGCTGGTAGTCGCCGGCCTCGTCCAGCGCGGCCGCGACCGCGGAATCGGTCAACGGCGCCTGACTGAGGACGCGAACGGTGGACGTGCCGTTGGCGACGAGCTCGACTTCGACGGTGTCGACGCCGTCCAGTGCGGAGAGCTCCTCGGTGACCGCTCGGGCGCAGTGCTCGCAGGTCAGGCCGGTTACGGGGTATGCGGCGGTGGTCATGTGGGTGCCTTTCCTCGGTGGGTCGGGTGGATTCGTGCACAGTTGGCGTTCGGGTACGCGGCTCGCCTGGGTGCCGGCACCCTCACGATTTGACGAGCCGGGCGATCGCGGCGGTCGCTTCCTTGATCTTGGCGTCCGCTTCGGCGCCACCGGCGTGGATCGCATCGGTGACACAGTGCGTGAGGTGTTCCTCCAGCAGGCCGAGAGCCACCGATTCCAGAGCCCTGGTCGCGGCCGACACCTGGGTCAGAACGTCGATGCAGTAGGTGTCCGACTCGACCATTCGCTGCAACCCGCGGACCTGGCCCTCGATGCGCCGCAATCGGGTCAGGTGGGCCGCCTTGTTGTCTGCGTAGCCCGGATGGTGGGGGTTCTCGACGTCCATGGCCGCTCCTCGCTTGTGGTACCCCTAGGGGGTATATCTCAGCGTATACGGGGGAGGGGTATCCGGCAAGGCTTGACCGCTCGCTGACACCGAGCTGCCCGGCATGGCACAATGGACGGTCACGGCAACCGTCGTGAGAAGGTTCCCGTCACTGGGGGTGAATGGTCTCGACTTCGTGCGTCGAGATGCGGAGAAGCGGGCCGAGGACCGCATTGCTGACCTCGTTAAAAAAGCGATGCAAACAAAAATAAGCGCCGATTCCAATCGCGCTGACTTCGCTCTCGCTGCCTAATCAGCGACAGCAAGTCTGTCAGCCCGGGTTCGTCACCGGCCCGGATGCTGGCATCAGCTAGGTGACTTACCGTTCGCCCCGGTCGCGGGGGCGAAGGGGACACCTCACAGCGACTGGGCCTGTCACACCGACTTGTGTGCGTGATCGGTGGGGCCGAGTAGAGACACCGCACACTGCGCCCGGAGAATGCCCATCAAACCGACGAAGGACGCGGGTTCGATTCCCGCCACCTCCACCCAGCGGAGCCCCCGTTTCATACCGGGGGCTCCGTTCGTTTGTCGCGGCGGCGGCGGCGGCGCGGCGGCGGCACGGTACGAGACACCAGTGCCGCTCAGATGGCGGGCGAGCGGATCCCGACGCTGAACGATCGGGACGGTGGCACCGCTGGCAGGTTCTGCGGTCCCTGCGGATGTTGGCACGATCCCTGTGGTGGACGTGGTGGACCGTCGGTCTTGATATGCCGGGCCCGGCGCGTCCTGCCTTACGCTCTGGTGCGTGGCCGATGCGCGATTGCCGACGGGGACGGTCACGTTCTTGTTCACCGACGTCGCGGCTTCCACGGCGATGTGGGAGAAGGCGCCCGTGACGATGGGCGCGGCGATGGCCCGGCACGATGAGCTGGTCGAGTCGGCGGTGGCCCAGGCGGGTGGGTGGCTGATCCGGCCGCGCGGCGAGGGCGACTCCCGGTTCGCGGTCTTCGTGCGTGCATCGGACGCCATCGCGGCGGCCGTCGGTATTCAGCGCATGCTGGCGGCGGAGGCCTGGTCGACTCCTCGGCCCATCCGGGTTCGTATCGCCGTGCACACCGGTGAGACCGAGCTGCGCGAC
Organism: Jatrophihabitans telluris; assembly: GCF_023516435.1. Lineage (GTDB taxonomy): Bacteria > Actinomycetota > Actinomycetes > Mycobacteriales > Jatrophihabitantaceae > Jatrophihabitans_A > Jatrophihabitans_A telluris. The sequence continues at coordinate 1,212,019 of NZ_CP097332.1, forward strand.
GGTGACTACTACGGGAATACCGTCAATCGCTGCGCCCGGCTTCGTAGCATCGCCCACCCGGGCCAGATCCTGTTGAGTCAGGCCACGGTGGATGTCGCCGCGGCGCGGCTCGGTGATGGGGTCGTGCTGCGGGATATGGGCACCCACAAATTGCGAGATCTGACCGAGCCAGAACGCGTTCACCAGGTCGCCTACCCTGGCCTAGCGGACGAATTTCCGCCCCCGGCCTCGCTGGACACGGTCACGCACAACCTGCCCGCCGAACTCACGCCGCTGGTGGGACGAGACGCCGAAGTCGGCGAGGTCGCCGCCCGGCTGGGAAGCCACCGGCTGGTCACCCTGACCGGGCCAGGCGGCTCCGGTAAGACGAGGCTGGCCGTTGCGGTCGCCGCCGAAGTCTTGGCCCTGCATCCGGACGGGGTGTGGCTTGTGGAACTTGCCCCGCTCACTGATCCCGACTTGGTCGCCGCGGCGATCGGGGGCGTCACCGGAGTGCGGCAGAGCCTGCATGGATCGATTCTCGACACGACGATCGAGCAGCTCGGCGCGAAGGCGGTCCTGCTCGTCGTCGACAACTGTGAACATGTCGTCGACGCCGCGGCGAAGGCGATCCACTCGTTGCTGCGCGGCACCCCGAACCTCAGAGTGCTGGCGACCAGCCAGGAGCCGCTGGCGATCGCGGGTGAGCGGGTCTATCCGGTTCCTCCCTTGCGGTTGTCCGACGCAGCCGAGCTGTTCGGACAGGCCGCCGCCACCACGACACCGTCCTTCGTCATCGACGACACGAACCGCGACATCGTCAACAGCTTGTGCACCGCATTGGACGGAATCCCGCTCGCGCTGCAACTGGCCGCAGGCCGGACCCGGGTGATGAGCCCGGCGCAGATTCTGGACCGGCTGTCCGATCGGTTCAAGCTGCTCAAAGGGGGCGAGCGTAGTGCGCCCGAGCGGCACCGTACCCTCGCGGCGGCGGTGGACTGGAGCCACGACCTGCTGACACGGGCGGAGCAGATCCTCTACCGCAGGTTGAGCGTGTTTCACGGAGGAGCGACCCTGGAGGCGATCGAAGCGGTCTGCACCGACGCAGACCTCGACGCCGACGAAGTCGTCGACCTGGTGCAACGCCTGGTCGAGCGCAGCCTGCTCGTCGCCGACCACACGGCCATCGACACGACTTTCAGCATGTTGGAGACGATCCGGCAACACGCCCGGGCGAAGCTGAACGTAGCTGGGGAGACCAACTCCTTCCGCGACCGGCACCTCGACTGGTTCCGCTCCCGAGCCGAGGCGGCGTACCACGCCATGAGCGGCGCGGACATGGCCTACTGGGTCGCCGCCCTGCGCAGCGACCAGCACAACACTCGGGCCGCCCTGGCCTGGGCGTGCTCTGGCGGGGAACCGAATAAGGGCCTCGAACTCGGCCGGTACCTACGTCTCTACTGGCACGTGGAGGGAATCCCCGGTCAGGGCGCCGACTGGCTTGAACGCCTCCTGCATCTCACCGCGGGCGAGCGGTCACTGCCCCGCGTCTACGCTCTTGCCTCGCTCGCGCGGTTACGCGCCTCGCCGGATGCTGATCCGGAAGTGTTGGCTGCGGCCGAGCAAGCGCTCGTCATGGCTCGGGAACTAGCCGATGCTCCCGCGGAAGGTTTTGTGGAGTACGTGCTTTCCTTTTGCGATTTCCACGATCCGATCGCGCATCTTGAATCGGCGCAGCGATTGATGCCGGCCGACGATCCGGACCGGGCGGCGGTCGACTCGAACATGGCGGAGGCGTATTGCGACGTGATGCGATGGGACGACGCGATCCGACTCGTCGAACCGTTGCTCCTGCGTGCTGAGTCGCAGGGAAATCTCGACAGCGTTCAACATCTGTCCGAGGTCTATTCGAAAGCCGCGAGAGGGGTCGGCCACGCTGAGGAGGCCCTGCAGCACGCGGAGAGAGCGGTCGTGGTGGCGCGCCAGGTTGGTGCTCCGACCAGGCTGTTCATGGCGTTGGACTCTCGGATCGACTCGCTGCTTGAGATCGGAGACTACGTAGCGGCAGCGAAGGATGCTGTGGAGCTTCTGACAATCGCCGAGAGCGTTGATCCCTCCTTCGTGAGGAGCCTGGCCTTGTATCAGGCGGGAGCGGTCGCCGTCGCGTTACGGAGGAGCGAGGTCGGAGCCATCCTGATCTGGGTCGCCTGGCGTGAACTGCGCGCCGCCTGGCTCCGCGTGCCGCGCCTGGTGCGGTTGCACGAGCGGATACTCGGCCAGGCTCGCGCCGATCTCGGCGACGAACGATACGACCAGTCCTTGCGTCGGGCCGAAATCATGACCGTCGACCACGCGTTCACCGAGGCAGCCGCGAAACTGGCGGAGTGGACTTCGGCCGCGCACGGCGTGGACGTCTGAGGGAGCGGTCACTGACCTGTTCGGAGCGAGCCGCCCCGCCCAGCTCCGAGAGCGATCACGCCACTCTGAATGCGGCGAACATCAGCGCTGTGCCGCACACACATCGTCGTCCTGGATCAGCCCTGATTCGCGCTGGCCGGGCTTATGTTCGCCAGCTGACATACACCGGCTCCACGCGGGCACACACTGTTACCCATCGGAAAGCCTACCCATCAAGGGAGAACCTGATGAGCGAAAAGAAGATCCAGCCCGTAGACCCCAAGAGCACTGACACGGGGGAGGCCGGCAAAGCTGTGGAGGCCGAGCAGGGTGTTGCCGATCGCAAGACTGGATCAGACCGCATCGTCCGTGCGTCCGGACGGAAGACGGGCAGCAGTCGGTGGCATTAGGGACCTCACCGATCTGTGCTGCATCCCTGGGCTCGGTCATCGTGCATCGATCGGACCACCGGCTGGGGTGATCCGGCAGATGACAGTGTTGTCACGAGACTCGGTTCCTCGCGGGGCGCCCGTTAGGGTCGCGTGAACACTGCCGTCCGGCTGTGGGTGCAGCGGTCCTTCGGGGGATGGACATGGCTGGTGTGCTGCCGAACCGTGGCCTGCTCTGCGCGGCTTTGGTCGCAGGCTTGTTCCTGCTCATGGTGGCCGCTGCGCCCGGAGCATTCGCCCACGCCGTGCTCGAATCGTCCGATCCGGCACCGGGCTCTGTGATCGCCCCCGGACGTCCTCAAGCCACTATCGAGCTCGGATTCGACGAGCCGGTCGAGGTGTCCCTCGGCGCGATCCAGGTCGTGGCCGGTGACGGCAAGCGGGTGGACGAGGGTACCGTCGAGCACCCGGCCGGCGCCGCCAATCGTGTGTCGGTCCGGCTGAGACCCGGCCTCGCCGAGGGAAGCTACCTCGTCCTGTGGCGAGTCGTGTCGGCCGACTCCCATCCCGTCCATGGATCGTTCACCTTCGCGCTGGGGCATCCGGGCACGGTCGCGTCCACAGCGCCGGGCGGTTCACCGCGAGCTCTGACCGTTGCCCTGGGGTCGGCGAGATTCATCGGCTACGCGGCATTGCTGCTCCTCGTCGGGGCGATCGTCTTTGTGGTCGTCTGCCTACCCGGGCTGTGGACGAACCGGCGGCTGAAAGTCCTGTGCTGGGCGGTGGTTTCTGCAGCCGGGATCGCGACCGCCGCCGGATTGGCTCTGCAGGCCGCAGTCGACATCGGAGGCGGATGGTCAGCCAGCGTTGACCCGGTCGCGGTGCGGGCGATCAGCGCGACGCGGTTGGGTCACGCGCACCTGATCCGCCTGGTCATGCTGCTACTGCTCGGCCTCGCTCTGATCCGGACGAGGGCGCTGGCCAAGCGAGAGCGTGCCGCGCTGCTCACCGCGGGCCTCGCCATCATGGCCACGGTTGCGTCCGAAGGGCACGCGGGCCAGCGGAATTACACCATCGCCATCGACCTGATCCACCTGATGGCCGCGGCCGCGTGGCTTGGTGGTCTCGTGGTGCTCGTCCTGATCGTGCTGCCGCAACTGCGCCGACCAGCAGGAGCTAAAGCGGGGCCAGCCGCGCTTGCGCAATCCCCCGCACTGGCCGACCGGCTCGCGGACGCGGCCCGATCCGGGCCAGCCACAGCACCGCCGGTAGTGGTACTCGAACGGTCCGCGCCGACCTGGGCGAACTCGCCGTCCTCGCCGTTCTGGAGTCCGGTACACCGGTTCTCCTGGCTGGCGGTGATCTCGGTCGCGCTGCTGTCGGTGACCGGAGTTGTCCAGGCGTTGCGGCAGGTGTCGGAGTGGGGTGCCCTGATGGGAACCGCCTACGGACGTCTACTACTGGTGAAGATAGGCCTGGTCGCGGCGGCGCTTGTGGTCGCAGCGCTGTCGACCAGCGTGCTGCACGCACGTCCCGGGCTGCTCGATTCCCGACGTCGCGCGGCCCGGCTCGGGCGGACAGTGGCCCTGGAAACCGCGATTCTGCTGGCGGCGGTCGCAATCACCTCCGATCTCGTGTCCAGCACGCCCGCGTCGGTGGCCTATCGCCCGGTCCAGGACCGGACCATCAAGGCTGGGCCGGTCACCGTGGAGGTGACAGCCGTTGACGGTGGCGCCCGCGCGCTTGAACTGCACATCTACACCTACGGCCCCGACGGCGCCCTGGCCGAGGTCCAGCAGCTGCGAGGGGAGGCGAGGCGGACACAGGCCCGGAACGGCAGCGCTAGCGGCACAGACAGTGGGCCGGTGACGATTCCCCTGATCCAGGCGGGGACAGGCCATTTCATCGCCAATCGATTGCTGTTGCCCGCAACCGGATCGTGGACCATCACCCTCGTGGTGCAGACGGGCGAATTCGATGCGTACACCACCACAACCACCCTGACAGTTCGGTAGGACTCGCCCATGCCCAGATTTCGCCTGTCGCGCCTGCTCATTCTGCTCATCGTGAGTGCCGTTCTCGGACTGCTGAGCGCACCGGCGGCCTCCGCGCACGGGGCGAACGGGCGCCCCATTCCGGACGCTGCCCACTACCTCACCACGCTCACCGGGATGAGTCCGGCGATCGCCGGAGTCACCGCCGCGGTCGACCCCCGCGGCGAATGGCTCGAAGTCGCCAACACGACCGGCAAAGCGCTCATCGTTCTGGGTTACGCCCGCGAGCCCTACCTCAAGATCGATGCGGCAGGGACGGCAGAAAACTCCTATTCACCAACGCTGGCGCTGAACCAGAGTCTGTTCGGTGACCTGTCGCAGCTGGGTGAAGGCACCCTTCCCCCGAGCTGGCACTACACAGGCACCGGACATTCGGTTCGCTGGCACGATCACCGAATTCACTGGATGGGTGTGGACCGGCCGCCGGCGGTGAAGTCCGCCCCAGGAACGGCGCACCTGGTCGGCAACTGGAGCGTGCACATGGCGCTCGCGTCGACGCCGGTGACGATCACGGGCACATTGAACTGGTTGCCGATGAAGCCCCACATCAGCCGGATCGTCGTCTACCTGCTGATCGTGGGTACGTTGCTCTTCTCGGTCTTCATCGGACTGTTCGCCCTGGTGGTGCTGCGCTCACGCAACGTGCCCGATGACCTGGCAAGTCTGGACTCGGCGCCCTGGGACGACCGCATCGGACGCTCTCCAACCCGGCCGAGAACGTGATCGAACCTCGCGATACGACAGAGGATTCCTCGTGCGCCAAACGCGGCGGAATGGTGCCTGAGCCGGCCGCATCAGCGATTGCTGTCCGGCGCCGTCCGTAACGGCGTCCGCGTCGCCTCGTTAGACGACCAGACGGCCAGCGACGTCCGTACCCTCGCTGCCGCTATCGCCGACTCTGAGGGGCCTGCCTTGCGCCGACCGATGATCACCTTCGCTGCCGTGTCCATTCTCGCCGCCGTCACACTTGCCACGCCGTCGGGCGCTGCCACGACCGGTGCTCAACCGGCGGTGGCGCCGTTGCGTTACGTGGCCCTGGGCGACTCCTACAGCGCGGCGTCGGGCAATCTGCCGCCCGACCCCGCCGCCGCTCCGGAGTGTCTGAGATCCACCGTGAACTATCCGCATGTGATCGCCGCCCGTACCGGTGCCCTACTGACAGACGTGAGCTGCGGTGGCGCCGAGACGAAGGACTACTTCACCGCCCAGTACCAGGGCGTCGCTCGCCAGCTCGATGCCGTACCGAGCAGCACCCAGCTGGTGACGATGACCATCGGCGGTAACGACAGCGGCGTGTTCGTCAACGCCATCACCGATTGCGGGACCGCGGGCTTGTCCACGCTCGGCCAGGGCAGTCCATGCCAGGACAAGTACGGGTCCTCCTTTCACGACACCATCACGGGCACGACCTATCCCGCTCTGGTGAAAGCGCTCACGGCAGTGCACGCCGCGGCCCCGCACGCCAGGATCGCGATCCTGTCCTACCCGTGGATCATGCCCAAGTCCGGCGGCTGCTTCCCGCAGATGCCGGTCGCCACGGGAGATGTGCCCTACCTACGAGGGATTCAGGCCACCCTCAACGATGCGGTCCGGCGGGCCGCGACCGCAACCGGCTCGATCTACGTCGACTTCAACGCGGTCTCCGAAGGGCACGACGCGTGTCAGGCAATCGGTACACGGTGGGTCGAGCCGGTCCTCGCGGGCACCAACCCGGTCATCGTGCATCCCAACGCGCTCGGCGAAGCTCAGCTGGCGGCCCGGACGATGAGCGTGCTGCACCTGTCCGGCAGGTGAGGCCCCAGCTGTTGCGGTAGCCGCTCACGCGATGGTGAACGTGACGGGGTCGCTGACGAGCTGGAATCGTTGCTGGTCAGGCGTTGGTGCCGAGCGTGACGGCGACATCGCGCCGGAGTCGGCAGGGGCGTTGGGCGCGAGGTTCAACCCGTCGAGCCGATAACCGAGCACCGCAACAACGGAGTATTGCCCGGCCGGCAAGGGCGATGCCCCGCCGTCGGGGGCGCACCCGTGCAGTCGCACCGAGGTCGGCAGGACAGGTATGGCTCGCTCGCTCGGGCCGCTCAAGGTGAGTGGCATGAGGTAATGCGCGCTCGCCCCGGTGCTCGTCGCCACTACCGTCCCGTACCGCATCACGAGGATGCGGGCCAATGCCGGTCCGGTCAGGATGCGTGGACCGTCGGAGGCGATGTGCAGACGGCTCTCGATCTGCACGGTGCCGCCGGCCGGGACGGAGGTGGGCACCCGGACTGTCAGGTGGGCGACGGCAGCGGCCGGGCCGGTGCTCGAGCCGGGCGCCGCGGCGGCGCACACCGGCGAGGGTGTTCCTGCCGACCCCGAAATCTCGCCCGTCGCTGATGCTGACGCTGACGCTGATGAAGGCTGTCCCGACGAACTCGCCCCGCCAGCCGACCCGCCGGTGGCACCGCTGCTAACCGGCCCGCTGCCGCTGACCGATCGAGAGCAGGCCGTCAAGAGGTCGAGGAGTAGCACTCCGGTCACGATCAGGCCGACGGGCACGGCGGCTTCGGATCGCAGTCGACTCCGCGTACGTCCCTGCGTTCGTCCCTGCGTTCGACTCTGCGTTCGACTCTGCGTTCGACTCTGCGTTCGACTCTGCGTTCGACTCTGCGTTCGTCTCTGCGTTCGTCTCTGTGTTCGACTCTGCGTTCGTCCGCTCGGCCGGTATCGCATTCGTACTCGCCTCCTGCCCCACGACGGAGTGGACCTTCGCATTCTCTGCGGGCGGCCTGTGTGTATGGCAAGGGTTAACTTTGTGCGTAGCCCTTGCGTAAATGAAGCGTACGGGTGAAAACTCCGCCACGTCACATATCGGGAGTTCTCGCCCGCGATCCCACCCGCGCGGGGCCTCCCTCCGTTCTTCTGGGGGCTCGATGTCTCGATCCGGCTTGCGCTCGTACCGTGTCCTACTTGCCTCAGCCGCCTTGATCGCTCCGATGCTGGTGGCGTTCGCCCCGCCGGGGCAGGCCGCACCACCCAAGGACGACACCCCGGTGCTGCGGACGCCAAAGGGGCAGCAGGACAACGGCTCGGACGAGCAGGGCTTCGACAAGTTGCGCGACGCCTACTACTGGAGCCGCCTGCTCGCCGGCGACGACCAACTGACGCTGAGCCAGGCTGCTGGACTGCGCAACAGCGCGTCCACGAAGGCTTCGGGCATCGGCAACGACAGTGTGCGGGGCGCAGCGCGCGGCGGAACCTGGAGCCAGATCGGCCCGAACCCCATCGTCCAGAACGGCAGGACGACCAACGCGTTCGAGGCTGTTTCGGGTCGGATCGGCGCGCTTGCGATTCGCAAGGACGGGACGATCATCCTCGGTGCGGCGCAGGGCGGCGTGTGGACCTACAACGCCACCACCCAGAGTTGGACCTCGCGGACCAAGGACAGCGACACCCAGTCGGTCGGGGCACTGGCTATCGCGCCCAGCAACGACAACGTGGTTTACATGGGCTCCGGTGAGGGCGCCCTGTCCGGTGACAGCTACTACGGCGACGGGATCTACCGATCCGCCGACGGCGGCGTGACCTGGAAGCACGTTTCCAGCCTGTTCGTCGGCCAAGCCGTGTCGGCGATCGCCGTTGATCCGGCCAACGCCAACCACCTGTACGCAACGACCCTGCGCGGGCGCGGCGGTGCCCGGCGAACCTCTGCACCCGCTTCGGCCCCTTACGGCGTCTGGGAATCCACCGATGGCGGTCGGCACTGGACCTTGCGCAAGGGCACCACCAACGAACTGCACGGCGCCACTGACCTGGTGCTGGACCCGCAGAACTCCAAGGTCGTCTGGGCCTCGTTCTGGGGTGACGGTATCTACCGTTCCACCGACGGTGGCGTGACCTGGGCCAGCGCGCTCGGCAACCTGCCCCAGGGCAACTTCCTCGAAGGCGGAACGCGTTTCTCCCTCGGCATCTCCCGCCCCAGCGCGTCCTCGCCCGCAGTGGTGTACACCGGCTTCGACTACTTCGACAACACCGACGCCTATCACGAGAGCCAGGTCTACAAGACCAGCGACAACGGCGTCACGTGGAACGCGACCCCTACCGGCTCCGGCAGCGACAGCGTGCTGGGCTACTGCGGCACCCAGTGCTTCTACGACAACGTGATCAAGGTCGATCCCACCAACCCGAACGTCGTTTACGTACTGGGTCTCTACGGTTATGACTTCAGTCCGCCCTCGGGTGGCGTCTGGCGGTCCACCGATGGCGGTCAGACCTGGAAGAGCCTCGGCTACGACCTGCACCCGGACTTCCACGCCTTCGCCTTTCAGCCCAACGACACCAAGCACATCGCGATCGGCAACGACGGCGGCGTATGGCAGTCCAAGACCGGCGGTGGGCGAAACGGTGCGACCGATCCGCTGTCCGCGGCCGATTGGGAAGACCTCAACGGGACCGTGAACCCGGCGACCGCGGCCCTGATCCACTCCACCGGCCTGGCCATCAGCCAGTTCACCAGCATCGCCACCGTTCCGCAGGTGGCCGGTCAGTACTGGGGCGGCACGCAGGACAACGGCACGCTGCGTAGTTCCCTGGCCAACAGCCGCTGGTTCGATCAATCCAGCGGGGACGGCGGGCAGGTCATCGTCGACCAGTCGACGGTCAACCCGATCAACCCGACCGGCGCGGCGGCCTACGTCTTCGGTGAGTACTACTCGATCTCGCCCTACCGATTCGACCCCTCGGAGGTGGGAACGTTCTTCGGCAACGAGTACATCAGGGGCGGCATCAACCTCAAGGACCGGTCGGAGTTCTACGTCCCGTGGGTGCAGAACCGCGGCAACGTCAACCAGATGTTCCTCGGCACCTACCGGCTGTACCGCAGTGACAACGTCGAGGCCCCCAAGGCCGGGGACGTGCACTTCACCCCGATCAGTGGCGACCTGACGACCGGCTGCACCGGAGCCGCACCGAACGGTGCCCGCGGCTGCCTCATCAGCGCGATCGGCCTGGCTGACGGCGGTGACGGTGTGTATGTCGGTAGCGACGACGGTGTCGTGTCGGTGAGCCCGAACGCGGTCACCTCCGATTCGCCCACCTGGACGCAGGTCGGTCAGAACCGGCTGCCCAACCGGCCGGTCACCCAGTTCGCGGTCGACCGCTCGAACTGGCGGATCGCCTACGCCTCCTACGCCGGCTTCGGCGCAGCGACCCCGAGCCGGCGCGGGCACGTCTTCGCCACCACGGACGGCGGCAAGCATTGGCAGGACGTCAGCGCCAACCTGCCCGACATCCCCGTCAACAGCGTCGTGCTGGATCCCTCGGACCACCGGACCGTCTACGTGGGAACCGACGTCGGCGCCTTCGTCTCGACCAACGGCGGACATTCCTGGCTCCGGCTGGGCAGCGGAATGCCGAAGGTCGCGGTGTGGCAGCTGGACTACGACCCGAGCCACGGCGTGCTGGCGGCTGGGACGCACGGTCGTGGTGCCTACACCTTGACCAACCGCAACGCCGAGCCGGCGCTCGTGGTGTCGAAGAAGGACAGCGGTCTGCCCGTGGGACCCGGCCGCAACATCGATTACACGATCACGGTGAAGAACCTGGGTAACGCGGCCGCAACCGGGGTCAAGGTGACCGATCCGATCCCGGCGCACACGAGTTTCTCCTTTGCCGGTAACGGAGGTACGTCCCATGGGGGCGTGGTCACCTGGCGGGGATTGTCGATCCCCGCGGGCGGCTCGATCGTGCTGACGTACTCGACCCGGATCGCGCCCCGGCTTTCCAGCGGGGTGAAGTCCATCGTGAACGACGGCATCCGGGTCCGCTCCGACCAGGGCGTGAGCACGACCGGTAGCCCGCACGTCACGCCGATCGCTCCCGCCAACGCAGTGGCCGTTACTCCGGCCGCGCAGACCGGTGGCGCTCGGGTGGGTCAGCAGGCCAGCTACGTGGAACACGTGACCAACAACGGTTACAAGGCCGACAGCTACACCCTGTCCACCGCCGGCTCGTGGACGTCAGCGACCTATGACGCCACCTGCACCACGGCGATGACCAGCACAGTCGTGCTGCAGCCCGGCAGCAGCACCGATGTGTGCGTGAAGGTCACCGTCCCGGCCACGGCGGCCAACGACGTCACCAGCGACACGACCCTCACCGCAACGTCGGACGGGGACAGTTCGGTGTCGGGAAGTGCGACGCTCACCACGATCGCGGTGGCCGTCGACACCCTGCTGGTCGACAACGACAACAACGCACCAGACGTGGCCGCCAAGTACCAGGCCGCGCTGACGGCCAACGGAACCGCTTTCAGCACGTGGGATCTGCTCGCTCATCCGGTGCTGCCGCAGTCCTACCTGACCGCTCACAAGACCGTGGTCTGGTTCACCGGTAACTCCTATCCCGCTCCGATCACGCCGTATGAGTCGGAACTGAAGGCGTTGCTGGACGGTGGCGGCCGGCTGTTCATGTCCGGGCAGGACATTCTCGATCAGGCGGCCGGAACGACGACCTTCGTCCACGACTACCTGCACATCAATTGGGACGGCACGGACGTCCAGAACGACAAGGCGACTGTCGCGGTTCACGGGGTCACCGGTAACCCGGTCACGAACGGGATCGGATCGGTGCCGCTGGATCATTCGGTGCTCAACGCCAACTTCGAGGACCAGATCACCCCGATAGCGCCGGCCACCCCCGCCTTCACCGACGACTCCGGGGCGCCCGATGCGCTGACGGTGGCGTCGGGGACCTACAAGGTGATGTTCCTGGCCTTCCCGTTCGAGGCGTACGGAACCGCAGCGCAACAGGCCTCGCTCATGGGGCAGGCCCTGACCTACCTGGGCAGCTGAGCGGGTTCGTGACGCCATCGGACAGGGCGGCCTCGAGTGGAGGATGCTGCACTGGTGAGCGAGCGCAATGTGCTGGGCGGGGAACTGCAGTCGTGCGGCACTGAACCGATGACCGGGTTCTTCCGGGACGGGTGTTGCAGCACCGGCCCGGAAGACCTCGGCAGTCATACGATCTGCGCCGTGGTGAGCTCGGAGTTCCTCGAGCATCAGCGCAGGATCGGCAACGATCTGTCGACTCCGCGGCCCCAGTACGGCTTTCCCGGTCTGGTGCCGGGGGATCGGTGGTGTGTGACGGCCTCGAACTGGGCCCGGGCGTTCAACGACGGCGTTGCCGCTCCGGTGGTGCTGAGTTCGACGAACGAGGCCGTGCTGGCTCTGGTGCCCTTGGATGCGTTGCAGTTGCATGCCGTCGACGTACCGCCGGATCTGAGCACCCTCGACGCGTGACAGGGCTCTGGACCGCACGCCGCCGGAGGTGGATGCTCATCCGATGAGCGATGATGCGCGGTGGGCCGGCTCCATGCCAGAGATCTATGACCGGTGTCTGGGGCCGACGCTGTTCGCGCCGTTCGCCGAGCACCTCGCCGGCATCGCGGCGGCTCTGGCGCCCACCGACGTCCTCGAGCTCGCTGCCGGTACGGGCATCGCCACCGCCGCGCTCGCGAAGGCCATGCCCCAGGCACACCTCGTGGCCACTGACCTGAATCCGGCAATGGTGGAATACGGCGGGGCGAGGGTCGGCAACGCTCGCTGGCAGGTCGCTGATGCCCAGCAGCTACCGCAGGACGATGCGAGCTTCGACCTCGTGATGTGCCAGTTCGGGGCGATGTTCTTTCCCGACAAACCCGCTGCCTACGCCGAGGCCGCCCGCGTGCTGCGGCCTGGCGGGACGCTGCTACTCGGGCTGTGGGACGCCGTGGCGGCTTCCGAGTTCGCCCAGGCCGTGGTTGACGGATTGGTGTCGGTGTTGCCCGGCACCGACGCCAACTTCGTCACTCGAATTCCGCACGGGTACCACGACGACGAACAGATCTCTGCCGATCTGCAGGCCGGTGGCCTCGTCGACGTCCAGATCGATCGGGTCGTGTTGTCGGGCACGGCGGAGTCGGCGGCCAAGCTGGCCGAGGGATTCTGCCTGGGATCGCCGCTGCGTTACGAGCTGGAGGCTCACGGCGATCCCCACGCGCTGACCCAGAAGATCGGCGCCGTGATGACGACGCGACTCGGGTCCGGCCCCGTGCAGGGGCGCATGGGTGCCCTGACGGTCCAGGCCCGCCGCCCGCTCTGACCGAGCTCGCTGCTAGGAGCGTTCCCGCGCCGGTGCCGGTGCCGCACGGCGTGGTGAGGCCTCAGCCTCCGGCCATCGCGCCCACTATGCGCAGCGGTTCGGTGCCGTCGGCGACCGCGGCCGGGAGCTCGGAGTCCGGCGCCTCGTGGGACAGATCCTCATGACAGGCGAAGAGCCGGACGAAGTCCCGGCGCCGGCCGGTGGCCGGATCCCGAATGGTGCCGCGGAGTGCGGGATAGCGTTGTTCCAGAGCGTCGATCACAGCGCGCTGCGTGGGCTCGGCCTCGAGTGTTATCTCGCGTTCGCAGTGGGCGAGCTGGCGAAGATGCGCGGGCAGCAGCACACGAATGGTCATAGCGTCTGTACCTCCACCGACAGCACGGGCGGCAGATCGCGGACGATCGGTGCCCAGCGGTCGCCGCCGTCGGCCGAGGCGTACACCTGGCCGCCGGTGGTGCCGAAATACACACCGCACTCGTCGAGGTTGTCCACTGTCATCGCGTCACGCAGCACGTCGACATAGCAGTTCTCCTGCGGCAAACCTTCGGTCAGCGCTTCCCACTCCGTGCCGCCGCTGCGACTGCGGTAGACCCGCAGCTTGCCATCCGGCGGGAAGTGCTGGGAGTCGCTGGTGATCGGCACGACGTAGACGGTGTCGGGCTCGTGGGCGTGCACGGCGATGGGGAAGCCGAAGTCGCTGGGGAGGTTGCCGCTGATCTCGCGCCAGTGCTCGCCACCGTCATCGCTGCGCATGACGTCCCAGTGCTTCTGCATGTACAGGGTCTCCGGACGGTCGGGGTGCATCGCGAGGTTGTGCACGCAGTGTCCGACCTCGGCCGCGGGCGAGGGGATGCCGTCTGACAGCAGCCCTTGATTGATCGGCCGCCAGGACAGTCCGCCGTCGTCGGTGCGGAACACTCCGGCCGCCGAGATGGCCACGGTCATGCGATCCTTCTCGGTCGGGTGCAGGACGATCGTGTGCAGACACATACCACCGGCGCCGGGCTGCCATTGCGGCCCGGAGCCGTGTTCACGCAGGCCGGCGAGCTCCTGCCAGGAGTCGCCACCGTCGGTGCTGCGGAACAGCGCGGCGTCCTGGATGCCGGCGTAGATCAGGTCACGGTCGGTGGGCGAAGGCTCGAGATGCCAGACCCGGGCGAACTCCCACGGACGCAGGGTTCCGTCGTACCACTGGTGCTCGCCGGCGGGGCTGGAGTAGCTGAAGTCGTTGCCGACCGCCGCCCAGGTCAGACCGCCGTCGTCGGAACGCTGGATGACCTGACCGAACCAGCCCCCCGAAGGTGCCGCCCAGATGCGGTTCGGGTCGGCCGGTGAGCCGGCGACGTGGTAAACCTCCCAGCCGGCGAAGTGCGGTCCGGCCACCGTCCAGTCCTTTCGCCGTTCATCCGAGGTGAGCACAAAGGCCCCTTTGCGCGTGCCGACCAGTACTCGTACGCCGCTCATCGTCGCCTCCGTCGTGGTGTCGTCACTCATTGGACCTGCCCGGCCCACGAAACTCATCGTCAACCCGCACTGTGGCATCGACGGTCCTATTCTGGGCCCATGGAGGGCACATGGACATAGAGTTCAGCGGTCCGATCTGGTTCTGGAAGGGTCCGGCTCCCTTCCACTTCGTCACGGTTCCGGACCAGCAAAGCGTGGAGCTGGAGGCGACCTCGTCGCTGGTCAGCTACGGGTGGGGCATGATCCCGGTCAGCGCCCGGATCCGCGGCACCGATTGGACAACGGCGCTGTTTCCGAAGGACGGCCGCTACATCGTGCCGGTCAAGGCGGCGGTGCGCCGGGCTGAGGAACTGGACGTCGGTGACACCGTCACCGTCCGGCTCACGGTCGATCTCTGACCGTTGTCGGTACACCGTGCCAGAGTTGGCCCATGGACACACTCTCCAACGAGCAGATCGCGCAGGCCGGTCTTGATGACTGGCGAAAGCTCGCGCAGGCGTTGCACGCGCGTTACCGGATTGCCGACTTCAACGCCGGCGCCGCGTTCATCGCAGCGGTGGCCCAGGCGGCCGAAGCCGCCAACCATCATCCGGACCTGAAAATGACCTACGGCGTCATCGACGTGTCGCTGTGTACGCACGAGAAGGGTTATTGGGTCACCGCCAAGGACATCGAGCTCGCACGCACTATCAGCGAGCTGGCCCGGCAGGCGGGTATGACGCCGGAGCCTTCGGCGGTGACGCAGCTCGAGCTCGCGCTCGATACGGCCGACGAGGACGCGCTCGGGCCGTTCTGGTCGGCGCTGCTGACGGGCAGCAGCAAGAACAAGATCTTCGACTCGGTCTTCGATCCGACGGGGCGCGTTCCGAGTCTGTGGTTTCAGGCAACGAGCCCGCACGACACGCCCCGCCAGCGTTGGCACTTCGACCTGTGGCTCGCTCCCGAGTCGGCCGCCGAACGGATCTCGGCCGCGGTGGCCGCCGGCGGCACGGTTGTCGATGACGAAGCTGCGCCGTCGTTCACCGTGCTGGCCGATCCAGACGGCAACCGGGTGTGCGTCTGCACCAGCCTCGACCGGGATTGACCGACGGTTAGGAGAACAGCGCCCACCGCTTGTGGGAGGATCCCTCGGTGCCGAGCATCGCCGAGCAGGCAGTCGACGTCCTCCGTCGGCGGCAGATCGCGCTCAGCCGGGGATTGAG
Source organism: Jatrophihabitans telluris (assembly GCF_023516435.1). Lineage (GTDB taxonomy): Bacteria > Actinomycetota > Actinomycetes > Mycobacteriales > Jatrophihabitantaceae > Jatrophihabitans_A > Jatrophihabitans_A telluris. The sequence goes on from NZ_CP097332.1 coordinate 1,227,619, forward strand.
TTCGGCGCAGCTCGAGACGATCCAAGCTCGGTATGAGCTCGAGTTCAGCGCGGAGCACGCTGAGTTCCTTCGGTTGGCCGTTCCTCGAGGTCGGGGCTGGCCACGCTGGGACGTCGTAGTGACCGAGCTGGAGGCTGGTCCTGGCCTCGGTACGGATTCCGGTCTCGGCGTGAATGACGGCGCTGAGCTCGGTCTCGGCGTGGATCCCGGAGCTGGTCCTGGTCTCGGCGTGGATTCCAGCGCGGACGCCGTTGCTGCGGTGATTGCCGGACAAGCCAGCAAGGAGCTGTTGTCGTGGTTGCGGCGTCCGGTCGACGGAGTGCTGTTCGACGTGCTGCGCAACGGGTTCTGGCCACGGTCCTGGGGTACGCGCCCGGTGGAGGTGGCCGCTGCGCGGGCCAAGGCCCTCGAGTTCCTCGCAGCGGTCCCGGTGCTGATCCCGGTATACGGCCATCGGTATCTGCCCTCGGGCCGAGGTCGCGGTCCGGCCCCGGTGTTGTCGGTGGTGCAGACCGACGTGGTCGAGTACGGACGCAATCTGGCCGACTACGTTGGCAACGAGTTCGGCGGCCGTGAAAGCCATCGCGACGCGGTGGTGACGAATGGTCCGCCAACGGGGGAGTCACGCGTCCGCGTCCCGTTCTGGTCGGCGCTGGCGGCCGGCGCGGGCGACAGCGACCTCTGAACGACGTCAGCGACCTCTGGCGCACCCAGGAAACTCTGAGCGACTGCGCGGCTGCCCGGTCAGACTTTATTCAACCAAAGAGTTGACGACCCGCTCAGGTCGGAGCTACCGTTTTAATCAACCGATTGGTTGATTAAGGCGGGGGGTTGAGAGTGACGGCCGACGATCGACTCTCCCGAGTCTTTGCCGCGCTGGCCGACCCGACCCGGCGTGATCTGGTCGCTCGCCTCACCAGCGGTGACGCGACCGTCGGGCAACTGTCCGAGCCGTACGACGTTTCGCTGCAGGCAATCTCCAAGCATCTGAAGGTGCTCGAGGACGCCGGACTGGTGACCCGCACCAAGGATGCGCAGCGCCGCCCATGCCATCTGGAAGCCGAGGTGTTCGACCTGATGACGTCATGGATCGAGAAGTATCGTGCGCGTGCCGAAGAACGCTATCGCCGGCTTGACGCCGTGCTTGCCGCGCTGGACGACGACGGCCGGCTCATCGAGAAACCAACCCGTCCCGCACCACGAAAAGGAGCAGCATCATGAGCACGTCCACGACTCAGCCGACCGCGCCTGAGACCAAGATCGAGGCCGATCCCAATCTGCCGACGATCACGATCACCCGGGAGTTTGCCGCCAGCCCCGACAAGCTCTTCCGAGCCTGGACCGAACCGGAGCTGGTTCGGCGCTGGCTCGGCCCTAAGGACACCGAGATGCGCATCGATCACTGGGATGCCCGTACCGGTGGCAGCTGGCGATATGTCGCGGTTCGTGGCGGCGAGGAAATCGCCTCCTTCTACGGATCGTTCCACGAGATGCGTCCGTCTTCCCGGCTGGTGCAGACCTTCACCTACGAGGGAGCCCCGGACGGCGTGAGCCTGGAAACGATGACATTCTCCGACCTCGGGAACGGCCGGACCCTTGCGATCGGTGTATCGGTCGTGGAGAGCCTGAAGATCCGTGACCTGATTCTGGCCAGCGGCATGGACGTGGGTGTCAACGAGGGTTACGACAAGCTGGATGTACTGCTGTCGGAGCTGTAGTCGCCAGCGGCCGCCTACGCTGCGGCCGCCTACGCTGCGGACGTGGACGTGGACGCCGACGCGGCCGCTGCGGCTGTCGCAGGGACCCCGGCGCTGCTTAGGCCACCGGGTCGTTCGCCACGCCGAGGACAGCGAGCTGCCACGCCGTATAGAACGCGATCTCGTGCCAGCGGTCGTAACGCCCGCTGCGCCCGCCGTGGCCGGCGTCCATTTCGGTCTTGAGCAGGACGGCCTCGGCGTTCGGGATCGTGGCGCGCAGCTTGGCCACCCACTTGGCCGGTTCGACGTAATAGACCCGGGTGTCATTGAGGCTGGTCATCGCCAGGATCGGCGGGTACCGCGTGGCCTGGATGTTCTCGTAAGGCGTGTAAGCCTTCATGTACGCGTACACGTCTGGATCCGCCAACGGGTTACCCCACTCCTCCCATTCGGTCACCGTGAGCGGCAACGACGGATCGAGAATCGTGGTCAGGGCGTCGACGAAGGGAACCTGGGCGAGAATGCCCCCGAACGCCTCCGGGGCAAGGTTGGCCACCGCCCCCATCAACAGGCCACCGGCGCTGCCACCCTGAGCGACGATGCGCGCTGGGGTGGTCCAGCCGGAGTCCACCAGGTGACGTGCGGCCGCGATGAAGTCGGTGAACGTGTTGAGCTTGTGCAGGAGTTTTCCCTGCTCGTACCAGGGCCGTCCCAGTTCGCCGCCGCCTCGGATGTGGGCGATGACGTACACGACGCCCCGGTCGAGCAAGGACAACCGCGGGATCGAGAAGTACGGGTCGATGGAATGCTCGTAGGAGCCGTAACCATAGAGAACGACCGGCGCCTCGCCGTTGCGAACCACATCGGCCCGGGCGACGATCGACAGTGGGATCCGAGTGCCGTCAGGGGCGCTGGCCCACTCCCGGCTCTGTACGTACCGGCTCAGGTCGACGTCACCGAGGACGGGCTGTTGCTTGCGGAGGACCAGTTCGCCGTCGGCGACGCGGTAGTCGAACACGCAGGAGGGCGTCACCATCGACTCGAACCCCAAGCGGAACATTCCGGTCGACCATTCAGGGTTGCTGTCGGGCTCGACGGTGTACAGCGTCTCGTCGAAGGTGATCTCGGCCGGTTCCCCGTAACCGGCTTCGGTGCGCGCTAGCACCGAGAGCTTCGTCAAGCCGTCTCGGCGCTCGTACAGCACCGCGTGGTCGGCAAAGGCGTCGATGCCCACGATTCGCCGGGCCGGATCACCGGCGATGAACGGAACCCACAACGTCGGATTGTCGAGTTCGGCGCGGGACACCGCGAAGTTCTCCGCACCGTCGTTGTGCACGACGAGCAGGTGGTCGCCCGCGTGCTCGACGTCGTACTCGACACCCTCGCGTCGCGGCGAGACGACCACCGGATCGGAGAACGGTGCCGACGCGTCGATGAACCAGACCTCGCTGGTCAGCTTGCTGCCGGTGGCGATCTGGATCGCCCGCTGGTTACGGGTGAGCCCGATGCCGACCCAGAAGCGCTCGTCCGACTCGGAGAACACAACGACGTCCTGCGCCGTAGGCGTTCCCACCACATGTCGCCAGACCTGGTTGGGCCGCCAGGACTCGTCGACGGTGATGTAGAAAACGACGTCGGCTTCGGCGGAAAACGCGGCGCCGTAGTACGCACCGGGAATCTCGTCGGCAAGGTCGCGACCGGTGGCGGTCTCGCGCACCCGTAGCGTGAAGCGTTCGTCGCCGGTCAGGTCGACGGAGTAGGCGAGCCACCGGCCGTCCGGTGAGATGGTGAACGCGCCGAGGGAGAAGAACTCCGAGTCGCCGGCGACGAGGTTGCCGTCGAGCAGGATCTGCTCGGCCGGCGGCGCGCCGTCCTCGGTGGCCGGCGGCTCGTCGGTCGCCGCGGGAACTCGGGCGTGGATCGCGTACTGCAAACCTTCAACCGTGCGGGAGTAATACCAGTAGTCGCCTCTGCGGACGGGCACGGACAGATCGGTCTGCTTGGTACGAGCGCTGATCTCGTCGAAGATCGCCGTGCGCACCGGGCCCAGGTGCGCCGTGCGAGCCTCGGTGTATTCGTTCTCTGCATTGAGGTAATCGATCACCTCCGGATTCTGCTTGTCGCGCAGCCACTCGTACTCGTCGACGAATTCGTCACCGTGCTGAGTCCGCAGGCTCGGCTTGCGGTCGGCGATCGGCGGCGGGGTGGCCGCCCACGTCGAGGGCGTGGAGTCGTCAGTGTGTGGGCGCATCTGCTCGACGCTACCGCTGCTCATCGGCTGGCCCGGTGCGCGGCCAGCACCGCGTCGAGCTGAGCGAGTTCGGCGCGGAGCCGATCGGCTCGGTCCTGGGCCTCGGCGTAGGCGGTCTCGTTCACCTCGGCGACGGCGATCTCGATGCCCTCGTGGGAGATCAACTCAGCGATGCTCGTCACCACCCCGGCGGGCACTGGCACAGCCCTGGCCACGGACTTCGCACCCCTCAGCGCGGTGACCGACCAGGTGGCGCCGGCCGAGGCGATGGTGATGGCGATCTTCGGGACGGAAGGTTGCTTGCGCCGCGAGGCCCCTGCCGCCGATGACGGGGCGACCGCCCTGTCTGCTGCTTTGCCCGCTGCCCTGTCTGCTGCTTTGTCCGCTGCCCTACCTGCTGCCCTGTCACCCGGCGAGACGGACGAGGCGGTGGACGAGGCTGTGGCGGCGGGTGCCGCTGCTTTCCCGGCCGGGCGGCCTGCCGTCGGGCGAGGACGCGCGCTCGGTGCTGGCCCGACGCCTGGGTGGCTGGGATCGGTCAGCGCTGGCGCCGTGCCGGTGGCCGGGGTGACCGACGGCACCGGGGAGGAGGGCTTGGGATCGCTGGATCCCGCACCAGGGGCGGTATGCCCACCGGCGCGCCTGACCCGCGGAGCCGCCGAGGGTGGCTTCGTTCGCGCGCCGCGGCTGGGGAGCGCCAGCTCGTTCGCAGCGAAGGCGAGCTCGTCGGCCGTGCCGTTGACCGTGACGCGCACGGTGATGTAGTCGCTGCCGTCGACCGTCGGATCGCCCACGCGCACAACGGTGCCGGTAGCGCCATCGGGAAACTGGGGCCCGGAGAACTGCACACGAGGCCGCTTGCCCTTCTCCAGTCGTTCACGCAGCTCGGTCACCGCCTCGGTGCTGAGTCCCTTGGTGCTTCGTGTTGCCATCTGCCGCTCCAGTACCGACGTGCCCGTGCACCCTGCCGCCGGTGATCCCGGCCTGTTCAGCAGTCTGCCGCAGCCCTACGACACAAGGGAGGGCGGCGTCGAGCTGGATCGCGCGTCGACGGTGCCGGGGCCCTGGCCCTATGATCGCGACGGGGCGGGCATCGTGCCCGTTCGCGTCTGGAGGCTGCGATGACGATCCTGGTGAGCTATGTCCCGTCGGCCGAGGGCTTCGCCGCTATGAATGCGGCCGTCCAGGCGGCCAAGCTCGCCGGAACGTCCATTCTGGTGCTCAACGTCGCCGTGGGCACGAACTTCGCGGACCCCACTTTCGCCGACGAGCGCGACCTCGACGCGGTCCGGCAGCGCCTGCACGACGAAGGCGTCCCGTCGGAGATCCGTCAGGTGACCGACGCGCGCGACGTCGCGGAGGAAGTCTTGCGCATCGCCGAGGAGGTGTCGGCCGATCTGATCGTCGTGGGTCTGCGCCGACGCTCCGCGGTGGGCAAGCTCCTGCTCGGCAGCAACGCCCAGCACATCATTTTGTCCGCGAACTGCCCGGTGCTGTCCGTCCGCCCGGCTGCTGACTAACTATTTCTATTTAAGTAGTAGACAAAACCGGAAGCAATCCGCGGCGACTGCAGGTTGTCCGCGCGAGCTCAGCCGACCGCCGATGCGACGCCGAGTAAGCGCCGCGGCCGTGGTCTTCGTCGGCACTTAGGTGATTCACGTTTAATTCTTGCTTAATTCTTACGAAACCCTCCCGGTGTAAGCGCTTGGGATATAACGTTCCGCGCAAATCCGTCTCTGAGCGTCCCACTCGTCTTCCGGAGGCCCGCGATGCGCCCACGAACTGCCGCTGCCCGTCCGTCGGCCCGCCGGCTCACCAGCACAGTGGCCGCGGCCGTCGTGGTCGTCGCGTCGCTGTTCGCGGTGGGCCCGCCCGCCCACGCGGCCGGCCCCGCGGCCGATCCCGCGGCCCGGACGATCACTCTGGCCGGATCGTTGCAGAGCGAGCTGGGATGCCCAGACGACTGGCAACCGGCGTGCCCGGCGACCCAGCTCGCTCAGACGGGCCCGGATACCTACGCTCACCGGTTCACGCTCCCCGCCGGCGCATACGAGTTCAAGATCGCCGTCAACGGATCGTGGGATGAGAATTACGGGGCCGGTGGAGCCGCCGGGGGAGCGAACATCCCGCTCGTGCTGGCCGGGACCGCCACGCTCGATTTCGCGTACTCCGACACCACCCACCGGGTCTCGATAACCCCGACGGACCTACCGTCCCCGGCCGTCACGCCGGCGGACAAGCTGATCGCCGGTCCTTCGCTGCGCCAGCCATTGACCCGGGAACAGTTCTACTTCGTCATGACGGATCGGTTCGCCAACGCCGACACGACCAATGACTCCGGCGGCCGCACCGGTGATCGTCTGCAGACGGGTTTCGACCCCACGGCAAAGGGCTTCTACCACGGTGGTGACCTCAAGGGCCTCATCAGCAAGCTCGATTACATCAAGAAGGTCGGAACCACCTCTCTCTGGCTGACGCCCTCGTTTGTGAACAAGCCCGTCCAGGGCCCCCCGGGCAGCGAATCGGCCGGCTATCACGGCTACTGGATCACCGACTTCACCCACATCGATCCCCACCTGGGCAGCAACGCGGATATGAAGACGCTCATTGCGACCGCGCACAAGAAGGGCATGAAGGTCTTCTTCGACATCATCACCAACCACACCGCCGACGTCATCGACAACGCGCAGAAGCAGTACACCTACATCAGCAAGGCGACCGCGCCGTACAAGGACGCCGCCGGAAACACCTTCGACGACAGGGACTTCGTGAACTCGCCGAACTTCCCGGCGCTCAATGCCCAGTCCTTCCCGTACACCCCGGTGTTCGACAAACCCGCTGACGCCACCGCCAAGACGCCGGCGTGGTTGAACGACGTGACGCTTTATCACAACCGAGGCGACTCGACCTATGCCGGTGAGTCGGCGACCTACGGTGATTTCGCCGGCCTCGACGACCTGTTCACCGAGCAGCCCAAGGTCGAGAAGGGCATGGAGGACATCTACAAGGCCTGGGTGGACTTCGGTATCGACGGCTTCCGGATCGACACGGCCAAGCACGTCAACACCGAGTTCTGGCAGAAGTTCTCGCCGGCGATGCTCCAGCAGGCCAAGCAGGACGGCAACTCCAAGTTCTTCATGTTCGGCGAGGTTTTCGACGCCGACCCGAAGTTCCAGAGCATCTACTCCACCACGGCCAAGCTGCCCGCGACTCTGGACTTCGGTTTTCAGTCCGCCGCGGTGGCCGTGACGAACGGCAAACCGACGTCGACGTTGAGTGATCTGTTCGCCGGCGACGACTACTACACCGACACCGATTCCAACGCCTATGACCTGCCGACTTTCCTCGGTAACCACGACATGGGACGGGTCGGCAACTTCGTCGGGGGGTCGCTGGCCAAGGACCAGTTCGCCCACGCTCTGATGTACACCCTGCGCGGCCAACCGGTCGTGTACTACGGCGACGAGCAGGGTTTCACCGGCGACGGCGGGGACCAGGACGCCCGGCAGGACATGTTTGCCAGCAAGGTTGCCAGCTACAACGACGACACCGTCATCGGCGGCACGCCCGGCAGCATGGACCGTTACGGGACTACGGGCGCGATGTTCCGCACGATCGCCGGATTGTCCGCGCTACGCAAGGCGAATCCGGCGTTGGCCGACGGAGCGCAGATTCCGCGGTATTCCTCCGACTCCACCGGCATCTTCGCGGTCAGCCGGGTGTCGGGCGGGGTGTCGGGCGGGGTGTCCGGTGCGGCGTCGGGCGGGGCGTCGGCCAGTGCCTCACGGACTGGGCAACACGAGTACCTGGTCGTGGCGAACAACGCAGACACCGCCAAGACCGCCAGTTTCCCGACGTACACCCCGGGCGCGCTGTTCGCGCCGATCTATGGTGGCGGTCCGCGACTGCTGTCGCGACGGGATGGCTCGGTCACGGTCACCGTTGCACCGATGTCGGTGCGGGTGTTCAAGGCGAGCCGCTCGATTCCGCGTAGCCGCAGGGCCGTGCCGGTGTACCCGCAGAGTCCCAGTGCCGGGGGCGTGGTGGCCGACCGGGCTGAGATTCGCGCTGCGGTACCGGCCAATACTCCGGTACAGGTGAGCTTCGGCTACCGTCCGGTCGGCACGACGGACTGGCAGAAACTCGGTACCGACGACAATGCTCCGTACCGGGTTTTCCACGACGTGTCCGGTGTTGCGAAGGGAACGCTGCTGGAGTACCGCATGGTGGTCACCGACAACCGTGGACACACCTCGGCGACCTCCACCTACGGCATCGTCGGTGACGCCCCGGCCAAGGGCGGCAGCGGCGGCGTCGGGGCGGTCACGCAGCCCGCCGCGGTCTCCGTCCCGGGCAGTGACAACTCCGAGATGGGATGCCCGGCGGACTGGTCGCCGGATTGCGCGCAGGCGCAGCTCAGCCTGGATCCCAACGACGCGATCTGGAAGGGCAGCTACACCCTGCCTGCCGGTCCGTACGCCTACAAGGCGGCGATCAACAAGACCTGGGACGAGAACTACGGGGCAGGTGCGGTGCTCAATGGTGGCAACATCGAGTTCAGCTCCGACGGGACGACGCCGATCTCGTTCTTCTACGACCATCGAACGCATTACGTGTCCTCCACGGCGCAGGGTCCGATCGCGGTGGCGGCCGGCTCGTTCCAGTCCGAGATGGGTTGCGCCGCCGACTGGGATCCTGCCTGCATGCGCTCATGGCTGCAGGACCCGGACGGCGACGGCGTTTACACCTTGTCGACAACGCAGATCCCAGCCGGGACGTATGACTTCAAGGTCGCTCTGGGACTGAACTGGGACGTCAACTACGGGGCGGGCGGAGTGGCCAACGGCGGCAACGTCTCCTTCACCGTCGACGGCGACAACGTCGTGACCACGTTGAGTTATGACTCGCAGACGCATGCCGTGTCCGTGGCGACCGCCAAGCCGGGCGCCAAGCCCGATCTGTCGGTGGCCAAGGCCTATTGGCTCAACCGGCGCACTATCGCCTACCCGGTGGACCGGCTGCCGGCTGGCTCGGATCCGGCGTGGTTCCGGTTCCGCTTGCACTGGGGACAGTTGGCGGTTGACCGGACGTCGGTGGGTGGCCGATCGGTTCCGGTCACGCTCGTCGGCGGGGCGCCGGAGGGCTATCTGGCTCTCCGGCTGGATCCGCTGACGGCGTTGTTCGCGCAGCGGATCAAGGCCGGTCCGATGGTTGCGCTGGCGGTATACGACGATGCCCAGCAATTGCTCGACGCCACCGGGGTGCGACCCTCCGCGTAGTCCGGCCGGCCAAGCTCGTTGAGGTTGCCCTTGTTGCCAGCAACTAGGGCAACCTCAACGGGTGGTCTGGCGCAACAAGGGCAACCTCAACGGGTGGTCTGGCGCAACAAGGGCAACCTCAACGGGTGGCGAGCGGCGCTACCGCTCAGCGGCCACCAACCAGCTCGCGGCTGCGCTGCTCGATGCCCAATGCGCCGTAGGGGTAATCCGTGGCGTGCAGATCGCTGGCGGCCTCGAGGGTGGCCGTCTCCTCTGCCGTCAGGGCGAGATCGGACGAACGAAGGTTGGTCTCCAGCTGTTCAAGCGTGCGAGCGCCCAGGATCGTCGAAGTGACTCCGGGGCGGGCAGTGATCCAGGACAGCGCGACCTCGGCCATGCTCACGCCGCGTTGCTCGGCCACAGTCTGGACCGCCTCGATGATGGTCCAGGTGCGCTCGGACCCACGGCGTTCCCAGGCCTCCATGCCGCGGCCGGGATCCTCACCCAGCCGGGTGGCGCCGGTCGGCCGTTGATCGCGCTGGTACTTGCCCGACAACCAGCCCCCACCGAGGGGACTCCACGGCAGCAGCCCGAGCCCGGCGTCGATCGCGGCCGGCACGATCTCCCATTCGATCTCGCGGACGATGAGGCTGTACTGCGGTTGCAGGGTGACCGGCGGGGCCAGGTTCAACTGCCGCGCCAGGTGCACGATCTTGGTGAGCTGCCAGCCCGTGAAGTTGGACAGGCCGTAGTAGCCGATCTTGCCGGCCCGGATGAATCCGTCCAGGGTTCGCAGGGTTTCCTCGAGCGGCGTGTGAGGGTCGAACGAATGGACCTGGTAGAGATCGACGGAGTCCAGTCCCAGCCGGCGCAGCGAGCTGTCCAGGGCGCGGGTGAGGTGCCGCGTGGACAGGCCGCTGCCGTTGGGGTGGCCGTCCAGAGGGAAGCGCCCCTTGGTGGCCAGCACCATCGGCTCGGTGACGTCGCTCGGACGGCTGGCGAACCAGCGGCCGATGATCTCCTCCGAGACTCCGGCGGAGTAGACGTCGGCGGTGTCGATCAGCGTGCCACCGGCGGCCGCGAACCGGTCGAGCTGCTCGTGGGAGACGGCTTCGTCGGCTTCCGCGCCGAAGGTCATGGTGCCAAGGCACAGGGTGGAGACGGCGCAGCCTGAATTGCCCAAGGTTCTGAAGTCCATGACCCAAACCTACGCCCGCGCGTCTGGCTCCCTTCCCCGCGCATAGTGCGGCCCGAACTTTGGCGACACGCCGGGGCTGACCAAAGTTCGGGCCGCACTATGGCCAAGATCAGCGGGAGACGCCGACGCCGCCGGGCGTGCTCCGACCGAAGCGGGCGATCTCGCGTTGCAGGTCCAGCGCACCGATTCGCTTCGAGGCGGCGCGGTCGGCGTCGGTCGTGGCGTCGGCAGGCAGGATCCAGACGATCTCGAATTCCAGGCCGTTGGGATCCTGGCCGTACAGGGACTTCGTGGTGCCGTGGTCGGAGGCGCCGACGAGGGCGCCGGCGTTGGCCAGCCGGCCCAGCAGGTCTTCGAGATCGCCGAGCGTGTCCACTTCCCAGGCCAGGTGGTACAGGCCGACGGTGCTTCGTCCGGCCGGCGACGGTCCCGCCTGGTCTCCGACCTGAAACAGGCCGAGGTCGTGATCGTTGGTGGAGCCGGGAGCCCGCAGGAAGGCCGCTCCGGTGATGGCGTCGCCGCCCTCGATGTAGTCGAAGCCCAGCACGTCCCGGTAGAACGCCACGCTCTCGGCGACGTTGCGGACGTAGAGCACGGCGTGATTCAAACGAAAGATGGACATGGCTGCTCCTTCGGTGGTGTACGCAGGGCAGAACTCTGTTGAGCGTTCAACTATTCCCACGTCGCCGGGGCGGTCTCACCGCCGGCAGGCTGAACCGAGCCGTGGCTCACGAGCCTCAACCGGGAATGCCGGCCAGCAGCCGTTCCAGGACGTCGGCGAGACGCCGTCGCTCGTCCGGGTCCAAGGCGGACAGCACCTCGGACTCGGCGACGTCAGCGTCCTGGATCGCACGGTTGAACAAGTCGCGTCCCGACCTGGTCAGTCGGACCTTGCTGCGGGTGCGGTTGAGCGGGTCTGCGGTGCGTTCGACCAGGCCGCGGTTGGCGAGCAGATCGAGCCGATGGGTCATGGTCGAGGGGGACACTCCGGTGGCATCGGCGAGCTGGGACGGGGTGGAGCAACCGCCGTCCGGACTCAAAGCCAGAGCCTGCAGAACGCCCCAGTCGCCGCGTTGCAGATCCAGCGCGGCCAGCTGGGACCGGTAGAAGGTGTCCAGTCGCTTGGTGATGCGAGCCAGGGCCGTGACGACGCGCTGCACGGTTTCGTCGGCTCCGGCGGCCGTATAGCCGGCCACCGCGGCCTGATACTCCGTCAGTTCCTCCGACGCCCGCCGCCGGGGTAGCCGGGCAGGGGTCGACGAGCCGGGATTATCCGAGGACCTCGCCATGTTGAACAGTGTACTATCATTTCGATATCGAACTTCGATTTCGAAGTCGAGTGAACCACACCACAGCGGTGGCCGCCTTCCGCGCGCGCCGCTGGCAACAAGCAATGAGGAGTTCCAGTGCGTTCCGGTCTCGGGCGGACCCTGGTCCTGCTGTCCGGCGGTGCTCTCGCCACAGCGGGCTGGGGTGCGGTCTTCCCGTTCCTGTATGCCGACATCGCCACCGCGCGCGGTCTCGGCGCCGGCGTCGCCGCCGGCACCTTCACGGCCTTTGCCGTCGGTTCCATCGTCGCCGCTCCCGCGGCGGGATGGCTGGCCGACCGTGCCAACCCGACCCTCGTCGCGGTCCTGTCACGGCTGGCGTTGGCCGCCTTCACCGGCCTGCTCGTGCTGGTCAGCAGCCCGGCGATGATCTGGGCGGTGGCGGCCGGCTTCGGTGCGTCCCTGGCGCTGGCCCAACCCGCGATCCAGGTCATCCTGCTCGCCCGCACGCCGATCGAGCGTCGTCGAGACGTCTTCGCCTGGCAGTTCATCGCGATCAACCTGGCCGCGGCGGCCGGTGCGGCGATCGGCGGGGTGCTGGTCGACCTGTCGAGCCAGCAGGCCATGCGACCGGTGTACGCCGTCGCCGTGTTATCGGCGCTGATCAGCGCGCTCGCCGTCGGCCTGGCCGGACGCGGTGCGCACAGTGGCGTCCTGGCCGGACAAGGCGCGGCGGAGACCGTGTCGTATCGGAGCATTCTCGCCAAGCGCCCCGTCCTCTGGCTGCTCGGGGTCTCGCTGCTGATCACGCTCGCCTGTTACGCGCAGTACGACGCCGGCCTGCCCGCCTACATTCTCGACGCGACCACCGTGAAGCCGTCCCTGCTCGGCGCCGCCGTGGCGATGAACGCCATCCTCGTGGCGGTGCTGACCGGCCCCGTGGTGGCCTACACCAAGCGGCGTTCGCTGACCTCGTTGCTGGCGATCTGTGCTCTGCTCTGGGTCGGCTGCTGGCTGATCTTCGGATTACCCCTGATCATCGGGGGATTCGACGGTGCCTTCGTGATGATCGGCTTCGCGGCGCTGTCCTTCGGTGAGACCATGATGGCCCCGATCCTGTCGCCGCTGGCCGCCGCGCTGGCGCCCGAAGGGGCAACCGGCCGGACCATGGCTGCTGTTTCCGGTGCCTCAACGGTGGCCACGGCGATCGGCCCGATCCTGTCCAGCGCGTTGCTCGGCCTGCACCTGCCGGCGGTGTTCATCGTCATGCAGGTGGTGTTCTGCCTTGCCGCCGCTGCCTCGTCGCTGAAGCTGCGACGGATCATGGCGGTCAGCCGGTCGCGGTCCGAGCACCCGGCTCGGATGGAACTCGAACTGGCCGGCTGAGGACCGATGCCCGCGGGCGGCTACTGCTCGCGGGTGTTCTGCAGCGCGGAGCTGGAGATGGCCGGGTTGGCGTTCCACTTCTGTGATGTCGAGCCGTCGCACGTCGTCACGATCGCCTTGTAGTAGGCGCCGTTGTAGACGTCGCTGTTCGGACTCAGCCCGAGGCACATGTTGTTCGAATCCTTGACCGTGTACAGGTCGGCGTAGGACAGATCATTGCCGCTGCTGTCCTTGGTCTGGTACGTGGTCCAGGTCGTGCGACTGGTCGAGGTAGTCGCGCAGGGCTGGACGCTGACGTACCCACCCAGCGACAGCGGGCTGGTCATGCAATACGTCGCGTTCAACTGCGTGATCCACTCACCCACCGTGGGCTTGAGCGCGCTGGACAGCGACGGTGCCGACACCCATCTCTGGTTGCCCGCGATCTTGGTGGGGTTGGGATTCTGCTTGCAGCTGTAGATGATCAGGAACGACCCGCCGCCGGAGGCCGCCGTGGTCTGGTTGGTGACGTCGAGGCAGCGGCTGAACTGCTGGAAGTTGACCAGCTGCTGGTTGCCGGCGCCAGACTGTCCGGTCCCGGCGCTGGGGGACGGCACCCACGTCTGGTACTGGTCGGTGACGCTGCCGGCGCAGGTGGCGATCGTCACCACCTGACCGGCCGATTGACCGGCCGCGTGAATGCACACGTTGCTGGTGTTGGACTTGTCCGCCAGCGATCCACGCAGGTGAGCGCTGTCGTCGCTGCTCCACATCTGCGTGTAGCCCGGGCTGCCCAGCACGGCACAGGCATTGAGGACGAGCGATGCGCCGGCGGTCGCCGAGGGCGCGTCGAGGCACAGACCGTTCGGATAGGTGCTGGTCACCGACGACAGCAGCTGGATGGTCAGGTCGTTTCGGTAGGCGAACACCTGCTGCGCAACCGGCGGCGTGGTCGTGCTGCACACCTGCAGGCTTACGCTCTGTCCCGCGGCGGGCGCGGCGGATCCGGCATCCATGCAGTAAGCGACCGTCGCGCCGGCGGCGGGGTAGATGCGAATGACGCCACCCGGGATGTTGGTGTTGCTGGTCTGGAAGACGTACGTGCTGACGATCGTGCGCCCTGAGCTCTTGCCGTTGGCGGCCACGCCGTCCTTTCCGGCCGAAGTCAACAGTGCGTATTTGGGAGTGAGGGTTCCGGAGGCGACGTCGTAGGTTCCGTAGCCGGCCACGCAGACCATCGGCGTCGCGGTCGGGTTGACGACAGGGTCCTTGCCGCTGGGGTAGTAGCTGATGGTCACCGCGTAGGTCGCTGTGCTGTTGCCGCTCAAGGAGCCGGAGATCGTCCCGCACGGCAGCTTCGTGCTGTCGCCGATGCTCGAGTTGGAACTCGATTGGGCGGCCCTGATCCGGCCGACGGCGATGTCGATGCCGGCCTGGGCGGCGTCCAGTGCACGAACACGGCTTGCCGCGAAGGTCGTGTTGCGGTCCTGGGCGAGGGCCACCGGGACGAGCAGACCGCTCAACAGAGCGCCGACCACCATGACCAGCATGACCATCGGCAGGCTGCCCCGCTCGGAGTCGTCTCCCTGCCGAAACAGGCTGAATACAGCTCGCGGGCTGACGCGAGGCGAACGCGGGCTCATGGTCGTCCCAACTGCTGGCAAGGGGTGGCTGCGGTGTTCGACAGGCTCGAGTTGACCGCCGAGAACGTCACCGTTGAGTTGTTGGTACTGGTCGTGTTGGCCGAACCATCGGTCGTCTGCAGGCGGACCGTCAGCTGCTCGTACACCGCACCAGAACCGGTCGAGAGCTGAAAGGGCTGCGTGCTGCCGGCGGCGGCATCGCCGTTGGTGACCTGACCGGCCAGCGGAATCCATGCCGGGTTCATCGGCGTCGCGGCGCCGGTGGACAGCACGGTCCAACTTCGCTGCTGCAACTGGTTCGTGGCGAGATCGATCCGGAATTGGGTGCAGAGCTGCGGCCCGGTGTTCGTCGTGCTGATCTCGACGTACCAGGCGCCGGAGCCGCCCGACTGCCCAGGCGTGCTGATGTCGGCGGCATACCGAACGATCTTGTCCAGCTTGAGAAAGGCGTTGTTCGTCTGCGTCGACACGTTGGTCATCGACTCGGCCTTGCTCGTCGATTTGGTCATCAAGAGGATCGCGCCGGTGAACATGGCCATGAAGATCGACATGAGCGCCATGCCCACGACGACTTCCAGCATGCTGGTACCGGCCTCGCGGTCGTCAGGATCGTGCTCGGCGCCGTCGCGGACCCGGGGGTGCAGCGTGAACATCACTTCACCTTCCAGGCGACGTTGGCGGTCAGGGTGACGCCTCCGGCGTCGGTCAGCGTGATGACCGTGGAATACGTGGTCTTCGTCGCGGTGGGAGTGACGGTGCCGTTGGCGTAGAACGTTGCCGTGGTGGTGCCCGTCGTCGCCGTCAGTGTCTTGCTCGCGGAACTGGTGTTGTCGGTCGTGGAATTGTTCGTCGTCGTCAGCCCGATGCCCGCGGGCGCCGAAGCGATGGTGGCCGTGCAACCGGCGAGGCAGCTGTAGGTGTACGTGCCCTGGCCGGCCGATCCCGCATTGGTGGTGATCGAACTGGTGCCCGACAGGGTCGGAACGACGTAGGCGGTGTACGTCGCCTTGCTGATCGTGTTGGCGACGGTGAGCCCGCTGGTGTCCGCGATGCTCAGGTACAGGCCGGCGAACGTGGCGCTGGTGGCGGTCCCGGTCACGGCGGTCGAACCGACGAGGCCGTTGACATAGATCGTTCCGTTGCCGCTCACCGTCACCGACGTCGCCGCATTGGTCGAGGCGTTGGTGGCCGAGGTGCTCAGGCCGAGACCGGGAACCATCGTCCCGTTCAGGGCGATCGTGCAGTTGGGCCGTGGGCAGGTGTAGGCGAAGCCGTCGGTGGGCGTTCCGGTCTCGGACACCGAGCGACTGCCCAGCGTCGCGATGGTCGGCGGCGTAAAGACCTGCCAGGAGAACGTCGAGGTCGTGGTGGCCGGCGTCGCTCCCGAGGCGTCGACGATCTGCACCTTCGGCGTGTACGTCGCGCTGGTGTTGGTTCCGGTCACCGCCGTGGCGGCGACCTGGCCATTGAGGTAGACAGTGCCGCTGGTGGCTGCCACGACCAGCGACACCGTGCCGTTGTTGGTGGTGCTGGCCCCGGAGGATGCGCTCAGGCCTATACCGGGAACCGGGTTGGTGAGCGTGATCGTGCATGCCGTGTTCGGGCAGGTGTAGGCGACGGCGACGACGGGTGTGTTGCCCTCGGTGCTGGTCTGCGCGATCGGCAGCCCGATCGTGGGCTTGGCGGCGATGGTCCAGGTGAACGTCACCGTGTCGGAGAACGAACCGCCCGCCGTGGGGTCGCTCACCTTCAGCGTCACCGTGTTGACCTTGGCCGTCGTGGGCGTTCCGGAGATGAGACCGGCCGTGCTGATCGAGAGGCCGGCCGGCAACGACGAGGTCGGATCACTCCAGACGTAGTTGCCGTCCCCGCCGCCCGCGGCTAGCTGCAGCCCGGTTGTCGCGGTGCTGACGGTGCTCGTCTGGTTGGTGGGGATGCTGGCTGCCAGCGGCGGATAGGTCACGGTCCAGTTGAAGGCGACGGTGTCCTTGCGCGTGCCGGTCTTGTCGGCGACGGCCAGGGTCACCGAGTACACCCCAGGTGTGGTCGGCCTTCCGGAGATGACCGCGTTGTTGTTCGAGGTGGCCAGCGACAGCCCGGGCGGCAGGGACGAACTCGGGTCCGTCCAGGTGTAGGGAGCGCCGGCGCCGCCGGACGCGGTCACCGTCAACGGGGTGATCAAGGACCCGGTGACCGAAGCCTGTGGGCCGGGGTCGGCCGCAACGAGGGCGGGCAGGATCGACCAGGTGAAGGTGGCCGAAGCAGAGCGGACGAAGGCGTCGGTAACGGTGATCGTCACCGATTGGCTGGTCACCTGGCTCGACGGGCTCCCGGTGATGTTGCCAGTGGGCCCCATCGAAACACCCGGTGGCAGGCTGCCGGCCGTGACCGACCAGGTGAACGGCGCAACCCCGGTGTTGGCCTGAACGGCCATCTGGAGGCTGACGCTGTCGTTGACTGCGTAGGACGTCTGATTGCCCGGGTTGCTGACGATCGGAACGGCCGGGGGAGTGGCGTTGATGTTGAACGTCGGATCCAGAGCGGCGCTCAGCAGGGTCGAGGTCACGTAGGCGCAGGTCGAGGCCGGGCAGTGGCGGTCAGGCCAGGTCACCGCGACGACGGCCCGCAGGTACCTCAGGTCCGAGGTCGCGCTCGAGGTCTTGACGCAGTCCGTCGATCCGGTGGCCGGCACGAAACACCAACCGAGGTAGGTGTTCGTGGTGTAGGTGACGTTGTTCAGAACCGTGGTCGTACCGGTCGTCGACAGGTTCGGCGTGGCCAGACTGGTCGAGGTGTCAGTCGCCGCCGTCATATCGGCCAGCCAGGGACTGACCTGGCTGATGAGCGCGCCGGCGGCGAACTGGCTACCCGTCATGGCCAAGGTGTGGCCGAGATAGGTGTCCGAGGCGTGCATACCCCGGATGGTCTCGGTGGCCGTGTCGGCGATCTGCGTTGCCTGCTGACGGACACGCTCTTGCGAGGTGGTCGAGATCGTCGTGACGAAGAACGCGGCGAGGGCAGTCATGACGATCGTGATGATGCTGATGGCCACGATGGTTTCGAGCAGCACGAAGCCGTCGTCACCGCCGTCCTGCGAGGTCCGCAGGAACGGCGTGCGCCGGACGGAGTCGTGGTCGAAACGGGACACGGTGGCTCAGTTGCTCACGCCGGCCGAGGCCGCGGCCGCGACGTCCTGCTGCAGTTGCTTCTCCTGCAGGGGGCTCTTGGGTGCGCTGTAGACGGTCAGCTGCACCGTGAGCGCCGCGCCACGGTCGAGGGTGGCGCTGCTGGTTCCGGCCAGCGGCATGAAGGAGGTCGCGTTGACCAGCGCGGTGCGGGGACCGTCGAACTGGATGCTGTGCAGGAAGGCGAGTTCGTTCTTGACCGCGCCACCGACGACCACACTGACGGGGATCGCGTACAGGCCGCCCGCTGCGCTTGCCGAGCCGGTCCCGGCACCGACGATGCTTCCGCCGTTCGGGGACGTCCGGGACACGCCGGTCACGACGATGCTGCCGAGGACGACGCCATTGTTCTTGGCCTGTTGCGTCAGCTGACGGGTCAGCGCGGGCAGCCCCGAGTCAGTGGGCAACGCCAGGAGGGAGCCGGCCAGTTGCGACTGCAGGGCCGCGATTCCGTCCTTCTGCTGCTTCAGCTTCGCAAGCTTGCCGCTCAGGACCGTGCTCTGCAGTTCGCCGTCGGTGGTCTGAGACTTCAGGGACGACGTGTCCGACATCGTCGGGCTGATGAGCAGGAACCAGCTCGCCGCGACGAGCAGCACCGCCGCGAGTACACCGCCACCGAGCCAGAGTCGGCGATCTTGCGAAATCGTCATCACTTTCCGCCGTTCTTGGAAGCGTCGAACCGGTGGCTCAACACTTGGTCGGTCACGTTGAAGCTGAGCTTCCAGGACACGAGCTTCGAGACGTTTGCCTGGCTGAAGTTGGGGATCAGGTCGACGACGCCGGTGATCTTGCTGAGGTTGTCGGCGAAGGTGGAGAACTCCGCGAATCCGGTGGACAACCCCTCGAGTTGGACCTTGCCGATCACCACGTGCCCGGAGGTGTCGAGAGCGGCGTTGGCCGAAGACTGGGAGGACCCCGCTTTCAGAGCGGCTCCGCTCAGTGTGACGTCCTCCTTGGAGACCGCGACCGTGGGCGGCAACGCCTTGGCCAACGAGGCCAGGAAGGTTTCGGCGTCGACGTCACTGCCCATGAGCCCGCTCAATTGGCCCTTGATCTGCTGGATGTTCTGTTCGATCCGCACGACGTCGGAGTAGCTGTTGGTTCGCGACTGCAAAGCGAGGTTGGCATTCGTCTGACTGCTGAGCGCGGAGTCGGCCGCCCGGTGCTGGAGCGAGACCAGTACGTAGGCCGCGACACACAAGGCCAGGACCGCGCTGAGCGCGATCACCAGTACCTTGCGCAAGACGGCGAGCTTGCGGCTGGCGATGAGCTCCGGCGGGGTCAGGTCGGTGACGATTCCCCAGCCAGGCATGGCGTTCCAGATCTGGCGTGGTTCGAGGTCCACGGTGCTCATGCGGCTGCTCCCATCGCGAGACCCAGCGACACCGCGCTGGCTGAACCTTCGGCTTCGTCGGCCTGGACGTCCTTGTTGGCCAGCCGGTTGCGCACGTGTTGCATCGGATTGACCACCGAAGTCGGCAGCCCGACCAGGTCTGCGACCGTCTGGGTCAGGCCGCGCAAGGCCGACCCGCCGCCGGTGAGGGAAACGCGCTCGAGTAGCGCGGTGCCCTCCACCGAGGCGAAGTAGTGGATCGAGCTGCGGATCTCGGCGAGCAAGGGCCGCAGCGCCATGTCAAGCGTCTTGGAGACCTGCTTGTTCGTTCCGTTGAGGCCGTTCTCCCACTTGGCGCGCTCGGCCTCCTCCACGCTGAGACCGAGATCATCGGCCAGCCGCTGGGTGAGTTCGTAGGCGCCGCGGGGAATGGAGCGCACCACCTTCGGGATCCCGTGGCTGTGGATCACGATGTTGGTGAGGTGCGCGCCCAGGTCGACGACCGCTTCGACCGACACTTCGGCGTCAGCGATGGAACGCAACGAGGCGAAGGTGGAGAGGTCGACCCGGGCGACGCGGAGGCCGGCCTTCTCGACCGCGGCCACGGCCGAGAGCACGGGCTGTCGTGGGGTGGCGACCAGCAGGCCGGTCAGTATGTCGGTCTCCGGATCAGGCTCCCCGAGCTGGACGAAATCGAGCAGCACCTGATCGATGGGCAGCGCGACGATCTCGCGGGCCTGGAAAGGAAGCGCGCGCGCCAACTGGTCAGGCGGCAGGTTGGGGATCTGCAGGTCACGCACCACGACCTGCTGGTTGGTGATGCCGACAATCACGTTTCGGCATTCGAAGCGGTTGATTTCCCAGAGCTGCTTCAGTGCGGCGGTCACGACGGCCTGGTCGGTGACCACGCCGTTGATCACGGCACCGACCGGAAGGGCGACCTGGCCGAGCCCGTGCACGGTGACCGAGGGCCGGCCCTCGTTCGTTCCCGGCGACAGGATCGCCGCTCGAACGGCGGTAGCGCCGATGTCGACACCGATCGCGTGTCCGTCCGGGTTGATGGCCCCGACCCGGCTGACTCCGATTTGGCTGTGCTTCATGAGATCTCCCCACCAGATCTCACGATCCGCTGGTCTAGGTGACGTTGATGAGGTGCAGGTAGGCATCCGCGATCGGACGCGCCAGCCACAGAGCCAGGAAGGCTCCGGCGAGCATGAAGGGACCGAAGGGAATCCGAGATTTCCGTGACGCTCGCGAGCTGACCAGCAGCGGGACGCTGACCAGACTTCCCAGAAAGAAGGCCGCGAACGCTCCCACCAGCAGCGAGCTGTACGAGAGATAGCCCAGCATTGCGCCGACGATCCCGGCGAGTTTCACGTCGCCCCAGCCCATCCCGGCTGGATAGGCCAGATGCAGCAGCAGATACGACAGCCAGAGCGCCAGGCCACCGATGAGCATCCGCAGCAACGCCCAGGGCGTGTCGTGAGTGACCGCGCCGAGAGTCAGGAGCAGGGCCAGTACTGGGTACGAGGGCAAGACGATCGCGTCCGGCAGCCGATGTACGTCCACGTCGATCATCGTCAGCGCGATGGCGATCGCCGCGAAACACAGCCACGCGGGCAGCACCGACAAGAGGGAGAGCTGGTTCAGCCGAAGCGCTACGAGCACGAACAGGACGCCCGTCGTCAACTCGACCAGCGGGTAGCGAATGCTGATCCTGCTTCGACAATCCGCGCATCGTCCGCGCAGGATCAGCCAGCCGATGACCGGCAGGTTGTGCCTGTTGCGAATGGGATTGCCGCACACCGGGCAATGCGAGGACGGCCGCGAGAGCGACTTCCCGGCGGGCAATCGATAGATAACGACATTGAGAAACGACCCGATGGCCAAGCCGAGTAGCGCGACCGCCACGATCACGACCGGCATCGACGAGGTCCTTCCAGAAATCGGCGGCGGGCCCGGGGGTGCCCGTGGTGCCGGCAAGCATGGCAGAGACGGAGGAAAGAGGCCGGACGTTATCCACAGCGACGTAGAGCGACGGCCGGCTGCTGGTCGAGAAAGTCATCGCCTGTGCCTTTCGTTCGGTCGGTTATCGGTTGGCCTGTGGGAAGTCTGGCTGGCTGTGGTCAGACGAATGGGGCGCGCGCTCGGTGCGCGCGCCCCATCCATGTCGATGTCGTGCTTGTCAGCTGGTTAGCAGGTGGTGATCGCCGTCGAAGAGGTCACGATGCTGCCGGCGTTCGTGCTGTTGTAGCAGTACCACTTGCTGTTGCCGCCGCTGTTGGTGGTGACCGCGATGTAGGTGGTGTTGGTGTTGGCGGCCGTGTAGGTCGACATCGTCGTGCCGGCGCTCAGCTTGATCAACTGGTTGGCGCAACCGGTCATGGCGCCCGTGGTGCTCACGGCGGACGGGTAGCTGCCGTTGTCGGAGTTGCACTGTTCGAAGACAGAAACGGCGCCGCGCAGGTCGGACATCGCCGACTTGTCCTTCGCGCCCTTCTGGTAGTTCAAGTACAGCGGGATCGCGATGGCGATCAGGATGCCGATGATCACGACGACCACCAGCAGTTCGATGAGGGTGAAGCCACCCTCGCCGTTGGCGCGCTCCTCACGGAGCTTCTGGAGCTTGTTCAGCATGGGAGCCTCCTGGCTCGATCGGGTTGTGGCATCGGCTAGGGCTCGCCGAACTGCCGGTTGGTAGTTCAACTGTGAAATCGGCGTAATCGTCGAGTGGTTTAGCAAATCGAGGGCGAAAGTCGGCCAACTTCGTTGCGGTTCGATAACAGATTTGCTTAACCACACGAACTATTCGGGGCGCACAGAGCACGGCCGTTGCCACCCGCTCGGGTGACAACGGCCGGGCCGAGCCGGTGCGGTTTCAGCTGCCGATGTGTCCGTAGATCGAGAACATCGGCATGTACAGGCACACGACCATGGTGCCGATGACCGCGCCGAGCAGGACGACAAGGAGCGGCTCCATTGCCGACGTGAGCGACTCGGTGGCCGTCTCGACCTCGTGGTCGTAGAAGTCGGCGACCTTGTCCAGCATCTCGGTGATGTTTCCGGTCTCCTCACCGACCTCGAGCATCTGAACCACCATGTCGGGAAAGAGCGGGTGCCGCGCCAGCGGGCCGGACATCTGCATGCCCACGCGCACGGAGTTACGAACGTCCTCCATCGCCTCGCTGATGACCGAGTTGCCGGCCGTGCCCCCGACGATGTCAAGGGCCTGGATTACCGGCACGCCGACCGACAGCAATGTTCCGAGGTTGCGGGCCCAGCGGCTGATGGCCAGCTTGGTGAACAGCGAGCCGAAAACCGGCAGCCGCAGTTTCAGCCTGTCCATGCGCAGCCGGAAGGCGTAGTTGTCGCGAACCGCGCGACGGTACAAGCGCAATCCGATCGTCGTTCCCGCGAGCAACAACGGCCCGGCCCAGTACATGTTGTGGGACAGATCGACCATGATCTGGGTCGGCAGCGGTAGCTTGCCGCCGAGGCCTTTGAACATCTTCTCGAACACCGGGACGATGAAGATGATGACGCCCGTGCCGAGCAGCAGCGAGAAGATCAACACGATGACCGGGTAGGTCATCGCGCCCTTGATCTTGGAGCGCAGGTTTGCATCCGACTCGTACATGTTCGCGATGCGCGTCAGCGCGTCATCCAGAAAGCCGCCGGTCTCGCCGGCCCGGATCATGTTGACCATCAGGGGTGGGAAGTGGTCGGGGTGCGCGGCCATCGCCTTGGAGAGGGTGATGCCGCCCTGCACGTCGTTCTTGACGTGCGTGATCGCGTCCTTCAGCTTGGGCTTGGTGGTCTGCTCTTCGAGGATGTTCAGCGCGCGCAGCAGGGTCAGGCCCGACGAGGTCATCGAGGCGAACTGACGCGAGAACACCGCCAGGTCCTTCAGGGACGTCCGTCCGCCGAAGCCCGGTAGCTTCAGATCCTTGTTCAAGCCCGAACCGGCACCCTCTACGGAAAGAGGAATCAGCTTCTGCGCGGTCAGTGACTGCGCGGCGGCTTCAGCCGTTTCCGATTCGATCTTGCCCTTGAGCATGGTGCCGGAACGGTCCATGGCCTCGTAGCTGAAAGTCTTGGTCGGCATGTCAGATCCTGGCCAGTCGCTTGAATTCGTTCGGGTCGTGGGCGAGTTCGAGCGCGGTGCTCTTGGCGATGAGCTGCTCGGCATAGCGCTGGGCCAGGTGCTGGTCGAAGCTGATCATGCCCTGGTCGGAGGAGGACTGCAGGAACGAGGGAATCTGATGGGCCTTACCCTCGCGGATCAGGTTCCGGATCGCCGCCGAGGCCACCATGATCTCGCAGACGATCGTGCGGCCGGTTCCGTCCTTGCGGGGCACCAGCGCCTGGGTGACCACGCCCTGCAGGCAGTTGGCCAACTGGGCGCGGATTTGCTGTTGTTGATGCGGCGGGTAGATGTCGATCAGCCGGTCGACCGTTTGCGCAGCCGACTGGGTGTGCAGCGTGGCCAGCACGAGGTGACCGGTCTCGGCGGCGGTCACCGCGACCGAGGTCGTCTCCAGATCACGCAGCTCGCCGACCAGGATGATGTCCGGGTCCTGGCGCAGCACGTGCTTGAGGGCGACCGCGAAATCCTCGGTGTCGGCGCCCACCTCGCGCTGGTTGACCACACACCGGCCGTGGGTGTGCAGGTACTCGATCGGGTCCTCGATCGTCATGATGTGCCCGGCACGGGTTCTGTTCGCCACGTCCAGCAGACTGGCCAACGTCGTCGACTTGCCGGAGCCGGTCGGGCCGGTCACGAGTACGAGGCCTCGCGGCAGATGCGCGAAGTTCTCGATGGAGTCGGGCAGTCCGAGGTCGGCCAGGTTGCGGATGTGGTGAGGGATCGTGCGGAACGCTGCGCCGACGGCACCGCGCTGGCGATAGACGTTCACTCGGAAGCGGCTGACGGACGGGATGGCGTAGGAGGTGTCGAGCTCCTGGACGTTGAGGAACTTCTGCCACTGCTCCGGCGTGAGGATCGAGGAGATCAGGTTCTCGGTGTCCTCCGGATTCAACCGCTTGTGGCCCTCCAACGGCGCGAGGGAGCCGTGCACTCGAATTGCCGGGGCGATGCCGGCGGTCATGTGCAGGTCGGACCCGCCCATGGTCACCAGCGTCCTGAGCAGCAATTCCATGTGCTCTTTGGCGCCTTCGGCCGGCATCGGTTCGACGCTGGACAACGCGCTGACGCCGAAGACATCCTCCGGCTTCGGAGTGGAGGCCGGAGTCGGGAGCGCGGTAACCACGCTCGGCCGCGCTGTCTGGTTCGGCAGGCTGGACGGTTGGCTGCTCATACTGTCACCCGAATGATCTCTTCGAGGGTCGTCAAGCCCTCGGCCGCTTTGAGGAGTCCGTCTTCGCGCAGGGCGACCATCCCACCTTCGACGGCGACCTTCTTGATCTCACTGGCCGAGGCGTGCTTGACGGCCATCCGCTCGATCTCCTCGGTCACCGGCATGACCTCGTTGACCGCAAGGCGGCCGCGGTAGCCGGTCTGCGCGCACGAGCGGCAGCCGACCGCCTTCCAGAGCTTCTCCGGTGCTTCTCCGGAGGTTGGCCAGCCAGCGCCCATCAGCTCGGATTCCGTTGGTGCATAAGGCTCTTTGCACCATTCACAGAGTCGGCGGGACAGCCGCTGAGCCAGGACCGCATCCAGGGACGATCCGACCAGGAAGGGTTCGATACCCATCTCGATCAGGCGCGGCATCGCGCTTGGCGCGTCGTTGGTGTGCAGGGTCGACAGCACGAGGTGGCCGGTGAGGGCGGCTTCGACGGCCAGTTGCGCGGTGGCGCGATCGCGGATCTCACCGATCAGAACGATGTCGGGGTCCGATCGCAGGATGGCCGGCAGCACAGCGGCGAAGGTCAGACCCGCCTTGAAGTTGACCTGAACCTGGTTGATGCCTTCCATGCGGTACTCGACCGGGTCTTCGACGGTGATGACGTTGACCTCCGGCCGGGCGATCTCACCGAGCGTGGCGTAGAGGGTGGTCGACTTGCCTGAACCGGTCGGGCCGGTCACGAGAACCATTCCGTGCGGCTTGCTGAAACTGCGGGAGAACCGCTCGTAGTTGTAGTCGGTGAAGCCCAGCTTGCGCAGGTTCAGGTCGATGCCGCCGGTGTCGAGTACCCGCAGAACCACCTTCTCGCCCCACACGGTCGGCAGGGTTGCCGAACGGAGGTCGATACTGCGCTCGCCCAGCGACTTGGTGATGCGCCCGTTCTGCGGCACCCGACGCTCGGTGATGTCAAGGCCGGACATGATCTTGAGCCGCGAGATCAGCGCGGACTGGATGCCCCGGGGCACCGTGTCGATCGAATGCAGGACACCGTCGATACGCAGGCGAACCTTGAGATCGAACTCGCCGGGCTCCAGATGGATGTCGGACGCCCGGCTGGTGATGGCGCGCTCCAGCAGGCCGTTGACGTAGCGGACCACCGGCGCGTCCTCGTCGGCGGTGGCCATCTCCGACATCTCGGAGCTGTCCTCCGCCTCAGCCTGGGCGGCGGCTTCGTCGAGATCGGTGCTGGCGCGGGTGTAGCGCGCCATCAGGCGGGTCAGGTCGTCCTTGGTGGCGACGACGGCTTTGACGCTCATACCCGTAGCGGCGCGTATGTCATCGAGGCCGAGGATGTCGCTCGGGTTTTCCAGCGCGACGGTGACGGTGGTGTCGTCGATGGCGATCGGCAACATGTTGTGCCGGCGGGCCAGGCTCAGGGGCACCTTGGCCATGGCGCCGGGGTCGATGGGGTAGCTGCCGAGTTCGACCGCTTCCAGTCCCCAGGCCTCGGCGACGGCCATGGCGAGTTCGATGTCGGTGACGACCTGATCGTCCAACAGCACGCTGCGGACGTCGCGGCCGCTCTTGGTCGCGTTTTCCACCACTGCGGAGAGGGTTTCCTCGTCGAGGCCTCGCACGCGCAGGGCGGCAATGATGGTGCGTGACGCCGGATCCACCAGACTGCCTCCTATCTCCTTCGCGCGGCCATCGGTCGTCGGGTCGGCCGTGGTCACAGCAGTTGTGGAGTAGGCAGCCTGGTGCCGTGCGGTGTAGGCCCCTACGGCAGTCGTATCGACCATTGTGAGCTCCGCCTGAGCGATTGGTTCGGGATGAGGTGGCGGTACGAGGTGCTCTGGATCGGTGCGGGGGTTCGATGCGGGTCGCCGCAGGAAAGGCCGCACAAGCTTGTGACTATGAGTAGTAAAAATATCACGCAGAGTAGCTATGTGAACTCAGTGTAAATAACGATCGAGTAACGGCGGGAGGAGACGAGTGGCCGGGATCAGCGGAAGTCGCGCGAACGGGTTCGCAGTCCGAGGTCGAGCTTGTCGATGCGCTCGGCCGAGACGTTTACTACACCGTCCACCCGTTCCAGCATTCCCCGGATGATCAGACCCCCGGACTCGCGTGCGATGCGCCGGTGCCGTTGCCACACGACCGGATCGCAGATGACGTTGAGCATTCCGAACTCGTCCTCGAGATTGATGAAGGTGACCCCGCGGGCCGTCGCCGGACGCTGGCGGTGGGTGACGATGCCGGCGACCGTGAGACGCGTTCGATCGGGCAGATGGCGGAGTCGGTCGGTCGCGACAACCCCCAACGCGGTGAGCCGGTCGCGGATCAGGGCGGTGGGATAGCGGTCTCGGGTGATGCCGGTGGCCCAGAGGTCGGCCATCAGCTGTTCGGGCTCGGTCATGCTCGGGAGCGGGGGCACCTGTTGCTCCGAGGCCAGGTGCAGGTCCAGTTGCCCGGGGCGGAAGTCGGCCGCCGCCCCTGCCGCCCACAGAGCCTGGCGTCGTTCGGTGCCGAAGCACTCGAAAGCCCCGGCGGTGGCCAGCGCCTCCAACTGCTCGGCGTTCAAGCCGATCCGCCGGGACAGATCGGCCATGCTGAGGAAGACCCCACCGGCCTGCCGGTCGGCCACGATCCGGTTAGCGAGGTCGTCGCCGATCCCGCGCACGCTCGACAGTCCCAGACGGATGCGGGGCTGGTCCGGGCCTGGACCCCGGTAGCTGCTCTGGTGCCGGTCCTCGGCGCTGATCCTTTCCAGGCCGGCCCCGGCGGCCGAGTCGTTGATGCTCGGTCCCGCCACCACCACCCCGTGTCGTTTGGCGTCGTGCACCAGGGACTGCGGAGAGTAGAAGCCCATCGGCTGAGCGTTGAGCAGCCCGGCACAGAACGCGGCCGGGTGGTAGAGCTTCATCCAGGACGAGGCATAGACCAGGTAGGCGAAGCTGATCGAATGGCTTTCGGCGAAGCCGAACGCGGCGAAGGCCTCGATCTTCTTGAACACGTCGTCGGCCATCGCGCCGACGATCCCGTTGGCTTGCATGCCGTCGTAGAGCCGGTTGCGCAGCCCCTCCATCTTCTCCGCGCTGCGCTTGGAACCCATCGCGCGCCGCACCTGGTCGGCCTCGGCCGCAGAACAACCCGCGGCGTCGATGGCCAACTGCATGAGCTGTTCCTGGAACAACGGGATGCCGAGGGTCTTCTCCAGGGCCGGTTGCAGTTTCGGATGCGGGTAGGTGACCTCCTCCAGGCCGTTTTTCCTTCTGATGTAGGGGTGAACCGAATCGCCCTGGATCGGACCGGGACGGATCAGGGCGATCTCGATGACCAGGTCGTAGAACTTGCGCGGTTTGAGCCGGGGCAGCGTTGCCATCTGGGCCCGGGACTCGATCTGGAACACCCCGACGGTGTCGGCCTCGCACAACATGTCGTAGACGAGCGGATCCTCTTTCGGGACCTGGTGCAACCCGTAACGCGTCCCGAAGAACTCGGCCACGAAGTCGAAGGTGTACTTCAGCGCCGACAGCATGCCCAGGCCCAGCAGGTCGAATTTGACCAGGCCGGTGGCCGCGCAGTCGTCTTTGTCCCACTGCAGCACGGTCCGGTCGGCCATCCGTCCCCATTCGACCGGGCACACCTCGACCACCGGACGGTCGCAGATGACCATGCCGCCGGAATGAATCCCCAGGTGCCGTGGGGCATTCTGCAATTGCTCGGCCAGCCGCAGGACCTCCGGCGGCACCGCGTCGACGTCCTGGGATTGAGCCAGGGTCTCGGCCGTCTCCGACCAGTAGTAGCCGTGATCTATCTGCTTGCTCCAGGCGTCCTGCTGTCCCTGGGCGTAGCCGAAGGCACGGGCGATGTCGCGCACCGCCGAACGGGGCCGGTAGGTGATCACGTTCGCCACCTGGGCGGCGTGCTGCCGTCCGTGCATCTCATAGACGTGCTGGATGACCTCCTCCCGCCGGTCGGACTCGATGTCGATGTCGATGTCCGGTGGCCCGTCGCGCTCCGGCGCCAGGAACCGTTCGAAGAGCAGGCCGTATTCGACCGAGTCCACCGCGGTGATCCCGATGGCGTAACAGACAGCCGAGTTGGCGGCGCTGCCGCGGCCCTGGCACAGGATGCCCTGCTCGGCACAGAACGTCGTCAGTTCCCAGACCACCAGGAAATAACCGGGGAAACCCAACTGGTCGATGATCGTCAACTCGTGTTCGATCTGTTGGTAGGCGCGGGCGAAACGTGGATCATCGCGCGGACCGTATCGTTCGGCTGCTCCGCGATAGGCGAGTTCGCGCAGGTAACTCATCTCGTCGTAACCCTCGGGCACCGGAAACGGCGGCAGGTTCGGCGCGATCAGCTTGAGTGGGAAGGACAGCTCCTTGCCCAGCCGGGCCGCCGCGGACACCGCAGTGGGGTAGCGACCGAATCGCTCGGCCATCTCAGCCCCGGAGCGCAGATGCTGACTCGCCCAGCTGGGCAGCCAGCCGTCCAGGGCGTCCATGCTGGTCCGGGCCCGGACCGCGGCCACCGCGGTCGCCAACTGCCGGTTGCGTGGCGTGGCGTAGTGGGCCGCCGTACTGGCGATGAGGTCCAGCCGCTGCTCGTCGGCCAGCTGCGCCAGCGCGGCATACCGCTCATCGGCCAGCGGCTCGAGGGCATGGGTGAGTTCGACGACGACGTTGTCGCGCCCGAACCGGTCGGTGAGCGCGGCGAGCGCGGCGCGAGCCGGGTCGAAGCCGAAGGTGCCGAATCCCCCGCTGTGCAGGGCCTGTTGTACCGATCCCTTCCGGCAGCCGGTGAGGATCAGCCAGTTGTCGTCGGCCAGGTCGGCCAGTTCGTCGATGTCATAGACCGGACGTCCCTTCGCGCCGCCCCGCAACTGGGCCTGGCTGATCGCTCGACACAGGCTGGCGTAACCGGCCGGATTGCGGGCCAGTACGAGCAGGTGGCTTCCCGGCGGGTCCTCGATGCCGACCCGGGCCGCGATGGATCGCTCGGTCTGGGTGGAGGGCATGGGGACGTCGAGGTTCAGCTCGGCCCCGAAGACGGTCCCCAACCCGAAAGCATCGGCGGCCTCGGCGAACCGGGCCACGCCGTACATGCCGTCGTGGTCGGTGATCGCCAGCGCTTCCAGCCCGAGCGAGACCGCCTCTTCCACCAGTTCCTCCGGGTCGGAAGAGCCGTCGAGAAAGGAGAAGGAGGAATGGCTGTGCAGTTCGGCGTAGGCGGTGCGGCCTGCGGTCAGGCGAGTGACGTCGGGTGCTTCGTAGGCCGGACGCTTGCGGCTCCATGCGGGGGAGTCGCCCCCGTCACCGGGTAGTTCTCGACCGTGGCCCCGGCGGCGGTGCGGGAGGTCGTCCTCCTCGTCGGGCTCGGGTGAGTCGTGCTCGGGGCGCCCGGACAGACGACGCTCCAGTTCGCGCCACGGAATGATCGGATTGTCGAACCCCATCCCTGCAGTATCGAACACGCGTTCTATTAAGGCAAGTCCGGGTCCGCGTCTTGACATGAGTAGACAGGTCTGTCTACTGTGGCTGCGACAGACAGACCTGTCTACCTAACCGTTCGCTCGGAAAGAAGCCATGCCGTGAGTTCTGCTCTCATCGACGCAACGCCCGTGCCCGTCGGTACCGATCGCCTCGGCTCCACACCGTTCACCCGGCGAAAGCGGCTGCCCACGACGGCGGCCCTGCTCCTGCTCGCCTCGATCGTGGTGTCCTTCCTTGCGGCCTCCAGCGCGCCTACTCCGCTGTATGCCTTTTACCAGGCGGAGTGGGGATTCAGCCCGATCACCACCACCGTCGTCTTCGGTGTTTATGCGGTCGCCGTGCTCGTGGCGCTCCTGACGATCGGGAAGCTGTCCGATCATCTGGGCCGGCGGCCAGTGCTGCTCGTCTCGATCGCGGTCCAGGCGTTGTCGATGATCGTGTTCGCCACCGCCGACTCGGTGACGGCTCTGCTGATTGCCCGCGTCGTCCAAGGCTTGTCAACCGGCGCTGCGGTCGGCGCGGTCGGAGCGGGCATGCTCGACCTCGACCGGGAGCGCGGAACGCTGGCCAACGCCGTCGCCCCTGGCACCGGAACTGCGACCGGAGCACTGGTGTCGGCGCTGGTGGTGCAGTACCTGCCGTCCCCCGCGCACCTGATCTACCTGATCCTGCTCGGTGTCTTCGCGTTGCAGGCCGTCGGTGTGCTGCTGCTGCCGGAGACGGTGACCCCGAAGGCCGGAGCATTGGCCAGCCTCGTCCCCGAGATCCTCATACCGCCCGCGGTCCGGGGCGCGGTGTCGACCGCCGCGCCGGTGCTGTTCGCCGTCTGGGCGCTGGCCGGCTTCTACGGTTCGCTCGGGCCCGCCTTGGTGCGCCGTCTGTCCGGTTCGTCCTCAGCGGTCTATGGCGGGCTGAGCCTGTTCGTCCTCGCGGGGGTGGCGGCACTGTCCGTCCTGTTGCTACGCCGGACCGGTGCGCAGGCCGTGATGGGCCTGGGCATTCTCGCGCTGATCGTCGGAGTCGGACTCACCGTCATCGCGATCAGTGTGTCCTCGACCGCTCTGTTCTTCCTGGGCACGGGCGTCGCCGGAGTCGGATTCGGCAGCGGCTTCCAGGGTGGCATCCGGACGGTCCTGCCGCGAACGGCTCCGCACGAGCGCTCCGGTGTGCTTTCGGTCCTCTACCTGGTTTCCTACCTGGGCCTAGGGGTCCCGGCCGTGCTGGGTGGCTATCTCGTGGTCAACGCCGGCGGCTTGCTCGACACCGCTCGTGAGTACGGTCTCGCGGTGATCGTGCTGGCGCTGCTGGCTGCTGTGGGTCTGGCTCGCGGTCGGCTACGTCGGGCGCCCGGCGCGGTAGATGGTGACTCGGGTGACTCGGTTTACTCGGGTGACTCCGGTGATGCTGGTGATGCGCGATCGAGCGCGGCGTAGCCTAGACAGAGCTGTCTGGAAGGTGATTGAGATGGTGCAGACGAAGGGCCCGACGCGGACGCCCGGCGAGGTAAGGCTTTCGGCGCGGGAGCGGTTGCTCAACGCCGCGGGGGAGTTGTTCTACGCCGAGGGAGTCCAGACCGTCGGGATCGATCGCGTGATCGAGCAGGCCGGCGTGGCCAAGGCCTCCCTGTACAACACCTTCGGAAGCAAGGAAGAACTCGTGCACGCCTACCTTCAGGCACGGCACGAACGCATCAGCGGACGGATCAACCGGGTCCTGGACAGGTACCCATCGCCGCGCGAGAAGCTCCTCGCGATCTTCGAGGCGCAGGGCGAGATCTTCGGCGATCCGGACTATCACGGGTGTGCCTTCGTCAGTGCCAGCGCCGAAGCCCGGCCTGGAAGCAGCGTGGTCGAAGCCGTCGACGACTACCGTGCCTGGGTCCGTGGGCTGTTCACCGACCTGGCTACCCAGCTCGGGGTGAGCGAACCGGCCACGCTCGCCCAGCAGCTGCAGATGCTCTACGACGGTGGCGGCCTGTCGGCTCGGATGGACCGTGACCCGCAAGCGTGGCAGGCCTCACGGGCTGCCGCTGCCGCGCTGCTGGACACGGCGCTACTGGACAGGCCGCCGGACACGGCGCTGCTGGACACGGCGCTGCTGGACACGGCGACCGCCGAGCGTTGATCGGGGCGGTCCGCGCATAATGCGCTCATGACCGAGCCCGAGGGCAGCGAGCCCGCGCAGGACCTTTCCGATCAGGACATCTTCGCCGTGCTCGACAGCGATCATCGGGCGCTGCTCGAGCTCGCCGACCGGGCTGCGACCACGGGGGGCGCCGACGAGCTCGCCGTGCATTGCGAGCAGCTGGTCATGCTCGCGGTCAGACATTTCGTAGCCGAGGAGCAGTATCTGTTCCCGCTAATGCGGCAGCACCTGCCCGACGGCGACCGGTCGGTGCACCGGCTCAGCGACGCGCACCGGCACCTGGAGTCGGAACTGCGGCGGTTGGAGGACGTGGAGCGATCCCCCCAGGCGGTTGGCCCGATCCTGGCCGACGTCCGGGCCCGGTTGGTCGATCACGTCGAGAGCCTGTCGCAGGCCTTCGCCTCGCTGCGCGGCGAGATCGATCCCGCCGAAGCTCAGCGCTTGGGTGATGACGTCCTCGGCGTCGAACAGCTGGCGCCTACCCGTCCTCGGCTCGACCACTCGGACTCGCCCGCGCTGAACAAGCTCGTCTCGCTGGTCGAGGGATACGTCGACCGGATCCGCGACGCCTATACCCACCGTGGCGTCGAGCGCGACGAACGCTGACGGCGGGCCGGTTGGCTGCGTCGAGCGGGCTACCGGTACGGCGCGCTCACCCACCACGTCCCGAGTGCGAGCGAACCCACGGTGGCCAGCAAAAATACGCCGACCCAGAGCAAGCCGGGCAAACCGGTGAGCCGGGCGAGTTCGTCGGCATCTGATCGTGGCGCGCGACGGCGACGGCGCTGGGCTTGCAATTCCAGGACGGGGCGTGGGGCCCCGAGCAGTAGGAAGGCCGCGATCAGGTAGGCGAATGCTGACTGTCCACGCTCGGGCACCCACCATGAGACGCCGAAGACCACGAGGCCGGTGCCCAGGACGGTGAGCAGCCCGAACCAGTTGCGAATCTGCAACAGCAGCAACGCCAGTAGCGCGAGGACAACCCAGAGCAACGCGACCGCGTGCCGTCCGAGCAGCAGCGCGGAAGCCAGCAAGCCGAACAAGGTCGGACCGAGGTAGCCCGCCGCGTACATGGCCACCACGCCGGGCCCGCGCGGGCGTCCTCGGGAAATCGTGAGTCCGGAGGTGTCCGAATGAAGCCGGATGCCGCTGAGTCGCCGTCCTACCAGCAGGGCCAGGACACCGTGCGCGCCCTCGTGGGCGATGGTGACCAGATGGCGGCTGTAGCGCCAGGCCGGCGAGTACACGAGGACGGCTGCGAGCACGGCAGCTACGGCGGCCACGGTCGAATCAGGAGCGGCCTGGCTGGCGTAGACCCGGTGCCAGACTTGCGTGACGGCTTCCATCTCGGCCAGCATGCCAGCCCAGTCTGTGGTCGGGCCAGCTTCTCTCGCGAATGGGCAGTTCCAGCGCGAATGGGCAGTTACAGATATCCATCGCGCGTCGACCCGTCCGCGAATGGGCAGTTCCAGCGCGAATGGGCAGTTACAGGTGCCCATTCGCGCGCGAACTGCCCATTCGCGCTGCTGGGACAGAACATCCCCAGCAACAAGGGCAACGTCAACGGAACATCCCCAGCAACAAGGGCAACGTCAACGGAACATCCCCAGCAACAAGGGCAACGTCAACGGAGGGCTGGAGCAAGCAGAAACCTCAGGTGCTGGCGTAGACCACTTCACCGTCGAGGTATGTGGTCACCACCCGCGCGTCGGCGATCTCCTCCGTCGGCGCCGCGAACGGATCGCGGTCGAGGACGACGAGGTCGGCCTGCTTGCCGACCTCGATGGTTCCGGTGCGGTCCTCGGCATGGTTGAGGTAGGCGCTGCCCGAGGTGTACGCGCGCCACATCTGCGCCAGGGTCAACCGCTGCTCGGGATGGAAGTCCGGCTTCAGGCTGCCGCGATGGTTGCGGTTCACCGCGGTATGGATTGCCGCGATCGGGTTGGCGTCGCTGACCGGCCAATCGCTCCCCGCGCCGATGCGGGTGCCTGCATCCACCAGCGAGCGGAACGGGTACTGCATCGCGTCCCGCTCCGGGCCGAGGAAGGGGATGACCAGCTCATCGACCTGATCGTCGTGGGCGGCCCACAGCGCCTGCAGATTCGCGGCGGCACCCACCTCGGCGAACCGGGCGATGTCATCGGGGTGGACCACTTGCAGGTGGGCCAGGTGGTGCCGGTTCGTGCCGTCGGTGCCCGATTCGCGCAGTGCCTGTAGGGCATCGAGCGCCGAACGCACCGCTCCGTCGCCGAGCGCGTGGAAATGCACCTGGAAACCGAGCCGGTCCAGTTCGCGCAGATAGCCCGCCAACGCGGCCGGATCGACGAAGTCCACCCCGGTCGGGTGCTCGTGCCCGCATCGGTGCAGATAGGGCTCGATCATCGAGGCGGTGAAGTTCTCGGCCACACCATCGAGCATCATCTTTACCGTGGTGGCCTGAAAACGCCCCGCCGACAAGGACGAACGCCGTTCGACCAGATCCGCGATCTGCTCGGCTCCGCGGCGACGATCCCACCACAAGGCGCCGACCACCTTGGCGCGCAAGGCCCCGGTCTCCACCGCCCGCTGGTACGGCCCCGCGGTGTCGGGCTGACCCAGGTACTCGCCGATGATGGCGTCCTGCCAAGCTGTGACGCCCAACGCAAACAGGGCCTCCTGCGCGACCAGCAATGCCCGCAGCGCGGTGTCGTCGCTGACCGGCGGCAGCATCCGGGCCACCAGCGAGGCAGCACCTTCGTGCAGGGTGCCGCTGGGGAAACCGTCCGGTTCGCGTTCGATCACCCCGTCGTCCGGGTCGGGCGTGGTGGCGTCGATGCCCGCCCGGCGCAGCGCTTCGGTGTTTACCCACGCCCCGTGTGCGTCGCGATTGATCAGGTACACCGGGCGATCGGGAACCACGGCGTCGAGGGCTTGCCGGGTCGGGGTACCTCCGGGGAACACCGGCATCGCCCAGCCTCCACCGGTGATCCACTCCAGCTCCGGATGGTCCCGGGAGTAGCGCTCGACGATGTCGAGGTAACCGGACTCGGTCGCCGCGTCGTCCCCGCCCAGGTGACAGGTGATCAGCTGCAGACCCCCGAAGACGGGATGAATGTGCGCGTCGGTGAACGAGGCGCTGATCAGTCCCGTCCCCGCGTCGCGGTGCTCGACGCCAGCCGCCTGGCCACGCTTGAGGGCCTCAGCGCCGGTCGCCGCGATAACGCCGTCGCAGACGAACACGGCTCCTGGGCCGGGAGCGTCGGTCAATCCGGTGAAGATGCGCTGGCCGGTCAGCAGCAGATCGGAAACCATGGCGCTGAGATTAGAGCGTGCCCATCCGGTCTGTTGTTCCGGAGCAAACCTCTAAGATCACGACTTGATCTCCCCGCGCACCGCGACGCAACTATCGCCGCCACGCGTCGCATCTGACCGGGCATGAGCGCATCTCGGCTGTTGCCCATGCTTAGCGTCGTGATCGTGGCCGCCTTGGCGGGCTGTTCCGGTACGCACGGCAAAACGAGCTCGTCCGCGGCCATCGGCGGGGGTTCGTCTGCCGGGAGCTACGGGATGCCCGCTGCGGCGGGTGCCCCGATGGCGGCAGCGTCCAACGGACAGAACGATGTGGCTCGCGGGACACAGTCCTCAACCGGAAAGCTCGCCACGACACCGACCGAGCCGTTGCAGCAGCGCGACATGGTCTACACCGCGACCCTGGCCGTCCAAGTCGGTGACGTCGACGCCGCGGCGAACAAGGTGAGCGCGCTCGCCATCTCACTCGGCGGCCGCGTCGACGGGGACGACCGCAGCAGCACCAAGGCCGAGACGCCGATCGCGACACTGGTTCTGCGGCTGCCGCCGGACAAGCTCGACCGGGCGCTCGCGGGCAGTGTCGGGCTCGGCAAGGAACTCGGCCGCACGCTCAAGGGTGAGGACGTCACCTCCGCCCACGCCGATGTCTCCGCCCGCGTCTCCGCGTTGCGCACCAGTGTGCAGCGACTGCATACCTTCCTGGCTCACTCGGGATCGATCTCGGACCTGGTGAGTCTGGAAAGCCAGCTCACCAAAAGGGAAAGTGAGCTGGAGTCGACCGTGGCCCAGCAACGGGCGCTGGCCGATTCGATCGCTCTGGCCAGCCTTACGGTGACCCTCAGCAAGAAGGCGAGCGTGCCCGCCGCGGTGGTCAAGCGAAGTCACGACCCGTCCGGCTTCGGTAGGGCCGTCGGAGCCGGGTGGCACGCCCTCGTCCTGAGCTGGCGCTACCTGGCCGCGGGCCTGGGCTACGCCGGGCCGTTCCTGCTGTTGACGCTCGCGCTCGGCTTGCCCGCCCTGTGGCTGCGCCGACGGCTGAGCGGATCGGTTAATCCGGTGAGTCCGGTGAACCCGGAGGATTCGGCAGCCACACCGTGAAGATGGTGCCGACGCCCTCCTTGGACTCGGCCTCGATCGCCCCACCGTGCCGCCGCACGATCTCGTCCACGATGCTCAGCCCCAGCCCTGTACCGGGAAGGGCCGCGGCGGCCGCGTTGGAGGCTCGGAAGAAGCGGGAGAACAGCCGGTCGAACTCGGCCTCGGGGATCCCGATCCCGGTGTCACGCACCTGCACGAACACTCCTGTGCCCTCCGGGTCCGGCCCGCAGGACACGGTCACTTCCGAACCCGGCGGGCTGAACTTGATCGCGTTGGACAGCAGGTTGGTGAAGACCTGTTCCAGCTGATGGATGTCGGCGTCGACCGGCAGCGGGTGACGGTCGGCCTCCACGGCGTGCACCGTGACCACGCCGGCGGAGGCGAGCGGCAACAGCGCGGTGCGGACGGTCTGCAGCGCCGCGACCACATCGACCCGCCCCAGCTCAAGCCGTAGCCGCCCGGCGTCGATCCGCGACTGGGTGAGCAGGTCCTCGATGAGGTTGCGCAGCCTGGTGGCGTTTCGGTCGATGACATCGAGCATCTGTTGCGCCGCGGCGGGCAACGGTCCGCCATCGCCGTCGCGCAGCAGTTCGAGGTAGCCGGTGATGGACGTGAGCGGGGTGCGCAATTCATGCGACACGGTCGAGACGAAGTCGCTCTTGGCCTGATCCAGTTCCCGCAGCAGTTGCACGGCTTGTTCCTGCTGGTCGATGATGTGCGCCTGCACCAGGCTGTGGGCGAGGTCGGCGGCCAGGTGTTGTGCCACCCCCAGTTCGGCCGGCGTCCAGTGCCGCGGGTGATCGACCATCGAGATCCAGAGCAGCCCGAAGACTCCGACGCTGTCGCCGATCGGTACCACGACCGACGCGCTGGCGCCGAGCCTGCCGGCGAGGTCGAACGCGCTGGTGCCGGCCTCGGACGAGTCGTGGCCGCGATGGTCCTCGACCGCGAGCACTCGTGCGTTTTCCCAGAGTCGGACGGCCAGGTCCCGGTGGGCGTCGATGAGGGCGTCCACCGATGCGGGCAGGGGCGTCAGGCGTTCGGTATGCCACTGCGCGGTCAGGTCCGGCACCCGCTCGTCGAAGGTGTGCAGCCAGCATCGATCGACCTCGTAGGCGTGGCCGATTCCGCGGACGAGCTGATCGGCCATCTGCGACACGTTCGCGGTTCGGCGGATGGTGGCCGAGATCAGCCTGGTGCGCTGGCGAAACTGTTCGGCGTCGCGTTCGGCGGCGACCGCCGCCCGTGCCGAGACCGCCATGGTGTTGACCGCTCGGGTGATCGACTGCGCCGCGGGCGGACCGTCGGCCGCGTCCAGCGCGACATCGATGTCACCGTCGGCCAGCCGGGTGATGGCCTCGGCGAGCCGGTCCAGGGAGTGATTCGTGCGGCGGTTCATTCGGTCGGGACCCGCGTCGCACGCCGGACCCGCTCCAGAAGTTCGCGGGGGCTGAACGGCTTGATGACGTAGTCGGTGGCACCCAGGGCCAGCCCCTCGGCCACGTCGAACTCCTGGCTGCGCGCGGACAGCAGGATGACGGGAAGGCTTGCGGTCTCTGCATCGAGGCGCAGTTCGGCGAGTAGTTCCAGGCCGGACAGGCCCGGCATCATCACGTCGAGCAGCGCGACGCTGATGTCGTGAGTGAGGATGGCCTCGCGGGCCGAGATACCGTCGGCCACGGCCAGTACGGCGTAGCCGGCCGATTCAAGCTTCAGGGTGATGAGCCTGCGGATGTCGTGGTCGTCCTCGGCCAACAGCACGGTCGCGCTGTTCGTCGTCGGCGAGCCACTCATGACAGGCACCATCCTCCCAGCGACACCTACGGTGCCACCGCTTGCGACCTCCCCGTCCGCAACCATCCTCGCAGAAATCCGCTGGGTTGCGCCGCCCGCGGATGAGAATCATGCGCCGCCCACGGGCGGGTGCGCGCGCACCCGAAGTTGGAGTTGTGTGGCCAGGCACTGGTCTGCGTCGGACAGGTCGATCCCGGTCAGTTCGGTTATCCGGCGAAGTCGGTAGCGGACGGTGGTCTGATGTATGCCCAGATCGGCAGCGGTCGCGCTGACCTGAGCCCCGGACCGCAGATGTGTGAGCAGGGTCCGGGCGAGTTCGGGCTCCTCGGCGATCAATGCGTCGACTCGGCTGTCGTGCAGCTCAGGGACCGCGGCGACCTTCTCCTCGGCGGCGCGGATCAGGGCCAGCGGACGGACCTCACCGAACGTGGTCACACTCGCGGTGCCCAGCGACAGGGCCAGCTGGGCACCGCGCAAGGACCGTCCGAGCTCGGCCTCCTCGACAGTGGGGCCGATGCCGGCCCGTACCGCAAAGCCGTAGCGGGCCTTGGCCGAGCCGATCAGGGCGCGAACCATCGCGGGCAGCCGGTCGGTGCCGCCAGGCACGAGCAGCTGCACCTGCCCGTCGAACTCCCCGGCCAGGGCGTCGCGACGGTAGGCGGCTCCGTGCACTCCCACCACGCTCTGCAGGTCCTGGCGGCGTTGCCGGGTTTCGGTGGCGTCCCGGCCGGGGGCGGGGACGAAGCTGATCACCGTTCGCGGTCTCGGCTTGGGCCCGGGATCCGGACCGACTCGCCCGCTTTGCAGCTGCCGCCGGACCAGTTCGGCGTTGCTGGGCACCCGGTCGGGTCCGGCCCGATCGAGCAGTGCCGCGGCCGCGAGCCGGGCCGCGCCGAGCAGGGCCTGGCGGGCGTGAGGCGGGAAGTCCGAACGCCCCTGCTGGACCCAGATCGTGCCCAGCTGGCGGGCGCCGGCGAAGATACCGACCGCGAGGCGGCGGCGAACGCCCGACTCGGGATGTTCGGCGATCTCGACGACGTCCTCCGACGCTGCGAGCCGGTCGTAGACCCCCCATTCGCGGAGCAGGGCCAGATAGCGTTCGGGACCACTGCGTTCCAGGATCGACAAGCGTCGAAGGTCGTCGACGTCCTCGCCGGACCTGGAATAGCCGAGTACCCGCGCAGCGGTGTCTTCGATGGTGACCAGGCCGCCGGTCAGGGTTGCGATGGTCTGGGCCAGGTCGGCGATATCTGCGGTCGCAGCGGTCGCAGCGGTCGCGGCGGTGTCGGCGGCGCCGCCGGCGGCGTCGGGCAGCGACTGACCCGGCTGCACCCAGCTCAGCCCTACGCCGGCCGCGTCGGCCAGCTCCTCGAGCGCCTGCCGTCGACCCGGGTCGGTGCCCGCACTCACGAGCAGCACGGCATCGACTTCGCTACGACTATCGGAGGAATCCACTCGTCCAGATTATCGTTTCCGAGCACACGGGAGCTCGTCCGCCCGCCTACGGTGGAGGACGTACAACCAATGACCGCTCACGCCTGGCTGTCGGTTCCTGACTGCCGACGCAAGAAAACCGTTGTCGCCCCGACCGAGGAGCACCCGATGGACGCTGTCACCCAGATCCCCACGCCGTACAACGAGCCGGTCCTGGACTACCAGCCTGGTTCGGCCGAGCGAGCAGCGCTCAAGTCCGCGCTGGCCGAGCTGGAGGGCAGCCGTACCGCGCTGACCTGCACCATCGGCGGCGTCCACCGGATGGGTGCGGGAGCGCCCGGAACCGTGGTCCAGCCGCACAAGCACGCTCACGTGCTCGGTGACTACGCCGAGGCGACCACGAGCGATGCGCAGGACGCCATCGACGCCGCTTTGGCTGCGGCTCCTTCGTGGCGGGCCATGGCCTATGAGGAGCGCGCCGCGATCTTCCTCCGCGCGGCCGACCTGCTGGCCGGCCCGTGGCGCGCCCGGCTCAACGCCGCGACCATGCTGGGACAGTCCAAGACCGCTATCCAGGCCGAAATCGACGCCGCCTGCGAACTCATCGACTTCTGGCGGTTCAACGTCTCCTTCGGTCGCCAGGTGCACGCCGAGCAGCCGCAATCCTCGCCCGGCGTGTGGAACCGTCTCGACCACCGCCCGCTGGAGGGCTTCGTCTACGCCATCACCCCCTTCAACTTCACGGCCATCGCCGGCAACCTGCCCACCGCACCGGCCCTGATGGGCAATGTCGTCGTCTGGAAACCGTCGGAAACCCAGTTGCTCGCGGCGCACCTGACCATGCACCTGCTGGAGGACGCCGGACTACCCGCCGGTGTGATCAACCTGCTGACCGGCGACGGCCGCGCGGTGTCAGAGGTTGCCCTCAAGCATCCGGACCTGGCCGGCATCCACTTCACCGGTTCGACCGCGACCTTCAAGCACCTCTGGCAGGAGATCGGGCAGAACCTCGACCGTTACCGGACCTATCCCCGCCTGGTGGGCGAGACCGGAGGCAAGGACTTCGTCCTGGCCCATCCTTCGGCCGACGTCGATGTCCTTCGCACCGCCCTGGTCCGGGGGGCCTTCGAGTACCAGGGCCAGAAATGCTCGGCTGCCTCGCGGGCCTACGTCCCGGCCTCGTTGTGGGACGCGCTGCGCGACGGACTGGCCAGCGAGACCGAGGCACTCACCCAGGGCGATGTCACCGACTTCGGCAACTTCCTCGGTGCGGTCATCGATCGGCGGGCCTTCGACCGGCTCGCCGGCGTGCTGGACACCGCCCGTACCGATCCCTCCCTGACCGTGCTGGCGGGCGGAACAGCCGATGACAGCGAGGGATTCTTCATCCGGCCGACGGTTCTGGTCTCCACCGACCCGCACCACAAGATCTTCTCCGAGGAGTACTTCGGACCGGTGCTCGCCGTGTACGTCTACGACGACACCAAGCCGTTCAGTGAGATCCTGGACGTCGTCGACGCGGCGGCGCCCTACGGTCTGACCGGGTCGATCATTGCCGGGGATCGTCATGCCGTGGTGGCGGCCGCCGAGCGGCTGCGCTTCGCCGCCGGCAACTTCTACATCAACGACAAGCCCACCGGCGCGGTTGTCGGTCAGCAGCCCTTCGGTGGTTCACGGGCCTCGGGTACCAATGACAAGGCCGGTTCGATTCTGAACCTGCAGCGTTGGGTTTCCCCGCGCTCCATCAAGGAAACCTTCGTGCCGCCGACGTCGGTGGGCTATCCGCACCAGCAGCCTGAGTCCCAGAGCAACACCTCGACCACCGATTCGGAGGCGTGACCGTGGCTGTGTTGCGTGAACCGCTGTTGGTCGCGGCCCGGTCTCCGCGGCTGCGTTCCGTAGCCGAGAAGTCGCGGCTGACGCGGCCGGTTGTCGACCGCTACGTGGCCGGACCCGGCGAGCAGGACGCGCTGGCCACCACCCGGGAGCTCGCGGCGGCGGGTATGTCGGTGACGCTGGACTTCCTCGGCGAGGACACCACTGCTGCGGAACAGGCCCAACACACGGTCGCGGCCTACCGCTCGGTGCTGGCGGCGCTGGGTGAGGCCGGTCTGGCCGGGCAGGCTGAGGTGTCGGTGAAGCTGTCGGCGATCGGTCAGTCGTTGCCCGTTGACGGCGAGAAGATCGCCCTGGACGGCGCTCGCGACATCTGCGCCGCCGCCGCCGCGGTGGGCACGACGGTCACCATCGACATGGAGGACCACACCACCACCGACTCGACCCTGTCGATCGTGCGGGAACTGCGCGTCGATCACGAGTGGGTCGGAACCGTTCTGCAGGCCTACCTCAAGCGTACCGAGTCCGACTGCCGCGACCTCGCCTACGAGGGCTCACGAATCCGCC
The DNA here is from genome assembly GCF_023516435.1 of Jatrophihabitans telluris. Classification (GTDB taxonomy): domain Bacteria; phylum Actinomycetota; class Actinomycetes; order Mycobacteriales; family Jatrophihabitantaceae; genus Jatrophihabitans_A; species Jatrophihabitans_A telluris. The sequence goes on from NZ_CP097332.1 coordinate 1,269,786, forward strand.
TGTGCAAGGGTGCCTACGCCGAGCCCGAGTCCGTCGCCTTCACCGGCGCGGAGGTGGAGCGGTCCTATCAGCGGTGCCTGGACGTCCTGCTCGGCGGCGCCGGCTATCCGATGATCGCCACTCACGATCCGGTGATGATCATCGCCGCGCGGCAGGCCATTCGTCGGCACGGGCGGACCGCCGGAAGCTATGAGTTCCAGATGCTGCACGGAGTGCGGCCGGCCGAACAGCGGGCGCTGGCGGCTCAGGGCGAACGTATGCGGATCTACGTACCGTTCGGCGACGAGTGGTACGGCTACTTCATGCGCCGGCTGGCCGAACGTCCGGCCAACCTGTTGCTCTTCCTGCGTTCGCTGACGTCGAAGAAGTAACGGACGCGGTAGGTCGCGAAGGACCCACCTCGCTCCGCTACAGTTTCGCTTCACAGTTTTGTCCAGCTGAGCGGAGCGAGTGGTGACCGGTTTCGGCGGACCGCCGCCCAGCGACGACCCGTGGAAGGGTTCGGATGGCGGCCAGCCGCCGTACGGAGATTCGTCCTACGGGCAGCCGCCGTACGGCGAGCCGTCCTATGGTCAGGGTCCGTACGGCCAGCCGCCGTACGGCTATCAACCGTATGCGTATCAACCGCCTCCGATGGGACAGCCGCCACATCCCTACGGGTCCTACCCCCAGCCTCAACCCGGCAACAGCCTGGCGGTGGCGTCGTTCGTCTGCAGTCTTTTCGGTTTCCTCTGCTGCATCGGGGCGATTGCGGGCACGATTCTCGGTTTCATGGGCCTGAGCCGGGCCAAGGAGCTCAACGGCGCCGGACGTGGCTTGGCGATCGCCGGGCTGGTGATCTCGAGTGTGTGGTTTCTGCTGGTGATCGCCTGGGCCGTCATCGCTTTTTCGTTGGGCGTGTATTCCTACTGAGTGTCAGTCGTAGATTCCTTCCAGATACCAGCGCCGGTCGGTGAGCCGGTAGCAGACCAGGTAGGCACGGCCGGATCCGTCGACCAGTTGTAGTCGAGCCAATTGCTGGCGTGCCTGGCAGTCCCACCAGCGCTCGTCCACCGGCCACGGACCGGCCCAGGCGGTCACGGTGCTGGTGCGGCCGGTTTCCAGCACCAGGTGCACCGGAGGATTGGGCAGCGCGCCACGTTCGGTGACGAGCACGTCGTGGCCCGTGCCGTCACGAACCTCCACCGGTTGCGGCGGGTCGAGGATCACCGACGGAGCCGGTGAGGGCAATCGTCCCGGCCAGGGCCGCCGGGCTAGTTCGTCGTGGGAACCGTCCGGCCGGTCGTCTCCCCACGGAATGAGCTTGGTGCGTTGGGCGGGGCTGCGTCCACCGGACACGACCGGAGTGGCGACCGAACCGTGGCCGAGCAGAGTGGCGACCCGGGCCAGGGCCCGGTGTGCGCGCTCGTCGGCTGCTCCGTCCGCGCCCCAGAGGGCACGTTGGTGACTACCGGTCGGCACGGTGTCGACCGGCACCAACTGCAGGGAGGTGATCGGCCCGGTGGGAGCGTTGGGTTCACCCGCGGCCCGGTTGAGCCATCCTTCCAGCTGCCAACGGATGCGATCGGTGACGTCGATTGCGCTGAGGATGCCGGCGTGCCGCCAGCGACGCACGGATTCTTCGCCCCGGTCGGTGGCACTGATCAGTTCGAAGCAGGTGCACGCCAGCCCGTGGTCGGCGAGGTCGAGGATGAATTGCTCGACGGCGCCACGGGCGGAGAAGGCGATCGAGTCCACCCGGTCCAGGGGCGGATCGAATTCGACGGTCACCTCGAATTCGACGGGCGGTCGGCGGGCGGCGATGGGACGGGCGTCCACGCCGCCGGCCTGCCGATGGGCCCAGGCTCCGGCCGGCCCGAAACGGGCGTGGACATCGGCGGCCGGCAGCGCGGCGAAAGCGCCGAGAGTGCGGATACCCAGACGTGTGAGCAGGTCGACCAGTTCTGGTTCGTCCAGGGTGTCGATGGGCAGCTGGGCCAGGAAGGCGGGGGAGGTACCCGCCGGGACGAGAGTGCCGTGCCGCGCGGCCTGTTCCGCGGCGAAGGCGCCGTCGGCGACGCCGATGAGGACATTGTCGGTGTGGGTGCCGATCGCCCGTGACAGGGCGTGCAGAACGGCGGTTTCCCCACCGAAATAACGGGTCGGTCCTCCGATACCGATGGCGGCCAGGCCGGGGCGGTCGACCTCGACGCCAGGTGCGATCGCCTCGATGGCGGAGATGACCGGCTCGAAGGCGCGTGCCTCGGCCGCTTCGTTGCGGGCAAGGACGATGAGGTCCGGACACCGGCTCTGGGCTTCACGTCGACGCAGGCCACGTTTGATGCCGTGGTTGCGGGCCGACTGCGAACAGGCCACCACCCGGTTGGCGGTGAACACCGCGACCGGGGGATCGCCGAAGAGGCCGTGCTCGGCGCGGGCAGCGGTGACCGGCCAGTCCGGACACCAGATCGCGGCCATGCGCGGCGGGGTTTGCCGGACCCGCAGCGGGGCGGTCATCCGGCGCGCTCGTCGAACTCGGCCACGACCGGGTGGGCAGCGACGGGATGAGCGGGGTGAGCGGGTAGCCAGAGTTCAGCGGTGTGAGGACGGGCGGAGCGGCCCTTGCCGCTGACGGTGACCAGAAGCTGGCGGGACGTCAGGCGGCCGTAGCCGTCACCGATTCCCTGCCAGCGTCCGTGCCGGGCGGACAGCTGGACCTCCAGCGCCGGCCAGCTGGCCGCCTGCTGGCCGAAGAGCACGAGGACGGCGTCCTTGGTGCGGGCTCGTGCGGTGAGCCGGCGAGTGTCACCGTCGGAGACGGCGGTGGCGCCGGTGACACCAGGCCGGGCCACGACGATGTCTACGGCGTCGAGCAGTGCCCCGACCGCGGTGGTCCAATTGGCGGTGTTCCAGCCGGGTTCGGGCGGACTGATCACGGCCACCCGGTTGAGTGCCACCCCGGCTTCGACAGCGGCTTCGGCGCTGATCGCCGGCATACCGACCAGGGCGATCCACGCTCCTTCGGCCGAGGCGGTTCCCAGCAGGGCGAGCAGCAGCGAGACGGAGCTGGTGACCGCCAGACTGCTGCCGCGGCGCAAGCCGTGGGGCAGCAGATCGGACAGCGATTCCGGCACCGGGAGCGGGGGAACGGCTGGGCGTGACAGCCCTGAGAGCGGACCGGCCACAGCGCGCGCCACCGAATGCAGGAGGCCGCCGGTACCTCCGGCAGTGGGTTCCCTGGTGCCGGTACGCAGCTCAGCCCGCAGCGACGCGCGTTCGTGGGACAGCCGGCGCACGTTGGGACCGGCGTCGGTGAACGGGTCCGGCTCGGCGATGGCGTACGCGCCGTCGGTGTCGTCGAAGTTCGCCGCCTGCTCATCGACGTCCGCTACTGAATCCGCTACTGAATCCGCGGTGGAATCTGCGGTGGAATCCAGGCCTTCGACGTGGTGGTGAGCCGGGCCGTCGGTTCGACAGTCGGCGGCATCATCAGCGGCGGCGAAGCGGGTCACCCACCTATGTTCGAACGCTTGTTCTAATATGTCAAACGGGGTTCGGCGTGTCCGGTAACGTGTGGGCCACCCGAGCCAGGATCTCGTCCAGCACGCTCTGGCTGGTGGCGAAATTCAATCGGGCGAAGCCACTGCCGCCGGCTCCGAAATCCAGGCCGCGGCTCAGTTCCACGCCGGCCGCGCGCACCGCGACTGCGGGGTCCTCACCGAGCCCGGCCAGGCGCAGCCAAGCCAGATACGTCGCCTGCGGCGGGATCCACTGCACTCCGGGCGTCGACCGCACCCACGCATCGATCCGGTCCCGCCGCGCCCGCAGCTGGCCGAGGAGTTCGGTCAGCCATTCGTCCCCGCTGCGCCAGGCCGCCAGCGTGGCGCTCACGCCGAGGGTGTTGACGGCGCCGTACAGATCCGGGGGCGCCGCCTGCCAGCGCCGCCAGAGCGTCACCGGACCGACGTGAGCGACCGCGGTTCGCAGCCCGGCCAGGTTGAACGCCTTGGTCGCCGAGGTCAGGGTGATCGTGCGCAGCGCCACCGCTTCATCGAGCGAGGCGAACGGGCGGAAGCGTCCAGGTTCGAAACTCAGTTCCGCGTGGATCTCGTCGCTGATGACGATCAGGTCGAGCCGGTCGGCGATCTCGGCGATCGCGCGCAGCTCCGTCTCGTCGAAGATGTGCCCGGTGGGATTGTGGGGATTGACCAGCAGCAGCACTTTCGCCTTGCTGGAGCGCAAAGTCTCCTCCATGGCGACGGTATCCAGACGCCAGCTCGCCCCGTCGGACGCCAGCGGCAGACCGACGAGGCGGCGGCCCATCGTCGAGATCGTAGCCAGAAACGGTGGATAGTTCGGCACGATCGTGGCTACCGGGTCGCCGGCGTTGGTGAGCAGTTCGATGCACACCTGCAGCCCCTGGATGATGTCGGTGATGCTGCGCACCCGACCCGGGTCGGGGCTCCAGCCGTGACGTCGGTCCATGTGCTCGGCGAACGGTTGCGCCAGCGGGTCGGCCGGCCAGTCGGGATAGCCGAGGTCGCCCCGCGCCAACTCGGCCTCGATCGCGGCCAGCACGGGAGGACACACGGCGAAGTCCATGTCGGCCACCCAAGCTGGCAGCAGCTCATGGCCCGGACGACGCCACTTCACTCCGTGCTTGCGCCGCAGCCACGCCAGCTCCGGCTCGAACGGCGTGGACGGCTCGGGCATGGTGTCGGTCCGGGGCGCCGACGTCCGGCGAGCGGCCGACAGGGCGTCGCGGATGATCTCCAACTGGCCGTGATGCTGGGCCAGCTCTTCGTAGAGATGCAGCAACGCGGTGCTGGCGTCCAGCGGAATTTCCGGGCCGTCGGCCCACTCCGAAGGCGGGCAGGCCAACGCCGCTCCGGGCCTGGTGGCCGCAACGTCGAGCCGCAACCGTTCGCGGCTGCGCTCGGCTCGTTCGAGCAACGGGCCGACCGGGCCGCTGGCGTGGAACTCGGCCTCACGATCACGGTTCGAGGCCCGTCCGTGGACCACATGACCGGCCCAGTACTCGATCACTGCGAGGCAATGGGTGAGCAACGCGTAGGGAGTGTTCGAACCAGGCAGTGCAGGACTCCGATTGGCCAGTTCGTCGCCGAGCTCGAGGACGATGCGGCACATGCCGTCGAGTGCGCGTTCGAGAAAGTAGCCGAAATCGTCGGCCCGTACCGCTATCGCGCTGTCGTCCATGCCATCTCCGTCGACGTCCGTCCTGGGTAACCGCCTGAGACGGTTACCGTCAAAGCACACCTTGTCACCGCCCCGGTAACCGGTCAAGATGGTTACGTGGATTTCGTCTTCGTCAGCGGCCGGCCGAGTCTCGACTTCGTCGGCACCCGCAAATGGCGGCGGGACAGTGCCGAGGAGCAGCTTCTCGGTGCGGCCGACCTGGCGGACTGGACGGTGCGAGCCGGCCTGCTGGACGTGGCCCCGCGGGTCGACGCGAGCGGGCTCGGCCACGCGATCGAGCTGCGGGAATCGATGTACCGGTTGCTGGCCCTGACCGCCTCGCCGACCCGCTCGAGCGCGCGGGATCGTCGGCGGCTCAATGCCGTCGGGGCTCGTCCGCCCGTCGAGTTGGCGCTGCGAGGTCAGCGGGTCAGACGCAGCGGCGACCTCGATGCCGTGCTCGCCACCCTGGCTCGCGACGCCATCGAGATCATCGGCACGGACGCCATGGCCAGCGTGCGCGAATGCACCAACGAGCGGTGCACCAGGCTTTTCCTCGACGCTTCACGGGGACGGACCCGGCGCTGGTGCGGGATGTCCGAATGCGGCAACCGGCACAAGGTCGCCGCGTTCCGCGAACGCGAGGGAGCCGGATCGATCCGAGCCGGATCAACCCGAGCACCGCGATGAACGCGGCCGCGCCCTTGGTCGACCCGGCGGTCCCCGACGCGGTCGCACGTCTGGCCGGTACCGATGAGCTGAGGGCCGTGTGGGTCAACGAACTCGGGGGAACCACCTGGCAGCTGACCTCGGCCGATGCTGACGGCCGACACCGGTTCGTGAAGTGGGCGCCATCGATCTCGGGCCTGAGACTGGAAGCCGAACTCGCTCGCCTGGACTGGGCCTTCGGCTACGTGGCCGTCCCCGCCGTGATCGCCTTCGGCGGCGACGAGGACGGCGACTGGCTTCTCACCGAGGGGCTGGGCGGTGACAACGCGGCCAGTGCGCGCTGGCAAGCGGATCCACTGGTTGCCGCCACCGCGGTCGGAGCCGGACTCCGCCACCTGCACGACGCGCTCCCGGTGGGCACGTGCCCGTTCACCTGGTCGATCGCCGAACGCATCGCGGCGCACCAGCGGCAGGGCGACGCTGTGTCGGTGACCGAGCAGGACGCGCCTCCGGTGGTCGATCCGGTGGTCTGTCACGGCGACGCCTGCCTTCCCAACACGGTGCTGCGCCCGGACGGCGGGCTGGCCGGCCACGTGGACCTCGGCCGGCTCGGGGTCGCCGACCGGTGGGCCGATCTTGCCGTGGCCACCTGGAGTACCGAGTGGACCTTTGGGCCGGGCTTCGAGCACGCCGTCCTGGCGGGGTACGGGATCGACGCCGACTTCGAGCGCATCGATTTCTACCGGCGGCTCTGGGGCTCGGCGCCCGGATCCTGACGCGTTCGGCGAACCGTCAGCCCGCTGTGGGCTCGGACTCGGGCGCCTGGATCGGGTCGTCCTCGTCGGGTAGCCCCGCGGCAACTCGGTCGGGGTGCAGGAAGACGAATCGTTTGTAGGCCCAGAACCGGAAGATCGTGCCCAGGCCGATCGTGAACAGATTCACGACGTTCATGACCACGACGTGATGCTTGTAGTGCAAGGGGTATGAGAAGAAGGCGATCACGGCCAGCGCGCCAACGAGGGCGATCAGGTTGATGATGAAGAAATAGCCGGCTTCGCGACCGAGATTGGTCCGGGCACGGTGGGAAAAGGACAGATACCGGTTACCGACATAGGTGACGCCGGTTGCAACGGTGGTCGAGATGGTCTTGGCCACGACCTGGCCGTCGTTGAAGAACAGGTTGAACAGGCTGAGGTCGACGATCAGACCGATGGCACCGACGAACCCGAACGCCGCGATCTCCTTGACGAGGATGCGCCAGGAACCGCGGATGTGCTCAATCAGAGAAGTAGACATTGCGCCAGAGTGTATTCCAGTCGAACATGTGAAAATCCGGAATTGGATCGCTAGTCGCTGTGCTGGGGCCGCTGGGGCACCCACGGGATGAAGCCCGACGTCCGCTTCATGTAGTCGCGGTAGCCCGGCCGTTTGGCCATCGATCGTTCCAGCACCCGTTTGCCGGAGCCGAAGGCCAGCAGGTAGACCATGATCGCCGGGGCGAAGATCGTCAGCACCCCGGGCCACCGTTCAGCGGTGACCAGGAACACCCCAACCCACACGCACGCGTCGCCGAAGTAGTTGGGATGGCGGGTGTAGCGCCACAGCCCGGTGTCGAGCACAGCGTCCTTGGGCAACGATCCCGCCGCCTTCGCCTTCTTGAACTTCTCGAGCTGGGCGTCGCCGATTCCCTCGAAGAGCACCCCTAGGACCCACAAGCCGACGCCGACGAAGGCGAGAGGCGTCAACCCCGCGCGAAGGAACATACCGACAACCACGGGCATCGAGATCAGGAACGCGAGCAGCCCCTGCAGGCCGTAGACCAGCAGCACCGTCTCCAGCGCGCCTCGGTCGGCCAGCATCTCCTCGTAGCGCGGATCCTCACCCTTGCCGATCGAGCGGCGGCCGATGTGCACGGCCAGCCGGCCTCCCCACAGCACCGTCATCGACAGCAGCAACCACCGCCGGGCGAGGTCGCCGTGTCCGGTCGAACACACGAAGGCCGCCACCGCCGCGGCGACGAAGAGCAAACCCCACGCGGTGTCGATGACGCTGTGCTTGCCGGCGATCCGGCTGGCGACGTAGGTCGTCAGCAGGACCGCCAGGATGGCCAGCGCCACCCACGGGAGGCAGGAGAAGAAGTTGGCCGCGGACAAGCCAGATGTCATGCCTTATCGAACCACTGCCGTGAACCACTGCGGCGTCGCGGGGATGTCGGACTCGCCGATGGCCGACGGGCGGACGGCGAGGATCTGGTCCACGCCCATCCGGCCCTCCTCGAAGCTCAGCGCGCCGCCGACCAGGTACAGCCGCCATACCCGGGCGACCTCCTCGCCGACCATGGCCACGGCCTGGTCGTAATGTGACTCGAACGTGTCCAGCCAGCACTGGACCGTCCGGACGTAGTGCTCGCGCAACGACTGGACCTCACGGACCTCGAAGCCGGCCTGCTCCAGGAAGCCGAGCGTCCCGCTCAACGGCCGCATGTGCATGTCGGGTGCGATGTAGGCCTCGATGAACGGACCGCCGCCGGGAGCCGCGTCGGACCGGCGTGACATCTGCTGCAGCAGCAACCGTCCGGTCGGTTTGAGATGGGAGAACAGCGCATTGGCGTAGACGGGGTAGTTCTCCAGGCCCACGTGCTCGCCCATTTCGATCGAGCTCACCGCGTCGAAGGGCCGCTCGCGCACCGCGCGGTAGTCCTGGACCCGGACCTCGACCCGGTCGCCGAGGTTGCGCTCGGCGATCCGCTTGGTGATGAAATCATGCTGCTGGGCCGAGATGGTCACGCCGAGGACCTGCACCCCGAAGAACTCGGCCGCGTGCAGACTCAGCGAGCCCCAGCCGCAACCGACGTCGAGCAGTCGCATCCCCGGCTGCAGACCGAGCTTGCGGCAGATGAGGTCGAGTTTTGCTGTCTGGGCCTGTTCCAGCGTGGTGTCGTCCGCGGGGAAGTACCCCGACGAATAGGCCATCGACTCATCCAGGATGAGTGAGTAGAACTCGTTCGACAGGTCGTAGTGGTGCGCGATGACCGCCCGGTCGCGCGCGCGAGAGTGGAGCGCACCGGAGACGGTCGCCTGGGAGGCGGGGGCGGGAAGTCTGCGTCCCACCGCACCGAGACGCAGGGCCAGCCGGGCCGCGTTGAACTTCGCGCTTAAGCTCAGACCGACCGGTCCCGCCTCGGAAGCTCTGGCGTGGCGCCAGACCCGCCGCAAGCCCTCCGCAAGTTCGTCGGCACCACCCGGAACGTCGAGTTCGCCGGTGACGTAGGCCTGCGCCAGGCCGAGCTCGTTCGGCTCCCAGAGCAGGCGCCGCAACGCCCGCCGCGACGTGACGTGCAGCAGTGGCGCGTCCTCGGGTCCGGCTTCGCTGCCGTCCCAACCCCGGACCCGCACGGGCAGGTCGCCGCCGAGCAGCGGCCCGACCAGGTCGGTCAGTCGTTGTGCGACGTTCATGAACGTGCTCCGTTCGCGGGGCTGGTCGGGGCCGGGTTCATTCCGCCGTACCCGGCAGCAGGGGCTTGGTGAAACCGAACTGGATGACGTCCAGGTAGCGGGAGCGGAATCCGGCCTCGGAGTAGGACAGGTAGAGCGACCACATCCGCCGGAAGACCTGGTCGAAGCCGAGTTCGGCGACGTCGTCGGCGCGCTGCTCGAAGGTGGCTCGCCAGCGACGCAGCGTCTCGGCGTAGTGCAGGCCGAACGAGAGTTCGGAGCTCATCCGCAGGCCCGCCTCGTCGACGTTCTCGCGGATACTGCGGACCGAGGGGATGTGCCCGCCGGGGAAGATGTACTTGACGATCCAGGTGTAGGTGTTGAGGCTGGCCAGCATCCGGTCGTGCGGCATGGTTATCGCCTGCAGCCCGACCCGGCCGCCGGGACGAAGCCGCGCGGCGATCGTATGGAAGTACTCGTTCCAGTGGTTGGCCCCGACCGCCTCGACCATCTCCACACTGACCACCGCGTCGAACTGGCCTTCGACCTCCCGATAGTCCTGCAGCCGCACGTCGACGAGATCGGCCAGGCCGGCCTCGTGGACCCGCTTGACCGCGAGTTCGGCCTGTTCGGTCGAGATGGTCACCGTCGTGACGTGAGCGCCGCGCTGAGCGGCCCGGATGGACAGCTCGCCCCAGCCGGTGCCGATCTCCAGCACTCGCGAACCGGATTCGACGCCGGCCAGGTCGAGCAGCCGGTCGATCTTGCGGTGCTGAGCAGTGGGCAGGTCCTCCGGCGAGCGATCGGGGTCGGATTCGAACAGCGCCGAGGAGTAGGTCAGGCTCTCGTCCAGGAACAGCCGGAACAGGTCGTTGGACAGGTCGTAGTGGCGATGGATGTTCTCCCTCGCGCCGTCCACGGTGTTGTCCTGTGAGGACGGCCGCACGTGCAGCGCGGCCGAGCGAAGCCGCTGCAGCTTAGGCGGAATCAGCGTCGACATCCGTCCCGCCAGCACGGTGAGAACCCCCGCGAGGTCGTCGGAGACCCAGTCGCCGGCCATGAACGCCTCGCCGAACCCGATGAGCCCGGCGTGCCCGAGGCGCTCGTAGAACGCGTCCGGACGGACCAGATGCAGGCTCGGATCGGTCGCGCTTCCAGCGCCCATCCGAAGCCCGTCGGCGGTGGTCACCCGGATCGGCAGCGACGCCACGGCCTGGCGCAGCAGGCGCTTGGCCACCGCGGCCCGTAAGGCGTGGTGCGGCAGGCCGACGACGTCCGGCCACAGCTCGGCATCGATGCTCGTCTCTGGGGCGGCGAAGGTAGCCGTCATCTGGTCACGCTCTTTCGGCTTGTCGTTACGAGGAGAAGTGTGTGTTTCGGTCGAACCCGGCGGTCGGGGATAGGGTCGAAGTCCCTTGAGGAACATGGTGATTCCGTGGCGCTTGATCCCGAGCATGACGGCCCGGGTGGCCAGTGGTGTTCGCAGCGCGGGCCACAGCGAGCCCGTCCGGCTGGTCGCCCGGCGGCGCCCGATCATGGTGGCGACGAAGGGCCGGTCACCGTCGCGGTCCAGCGTCACCGAGACAAGCAGGTCGTCACCGGGTAGCGGCAGGCGCATCCGGTAGTGGCCGTCCACGGGATAGAACGGCGAGACGTAGAAGGACTTGTCGGCCTCGGCGCGCCCGATACCATCCGGCCGCATCAGGTAGCAGTGCCGGCCGCCGTAGGTGTTGCGAACCTCGGCGATCACCGACGTGACGTGACCACCGGCGCCGAGACAGTAGAAGACGCTGAGGGGGTTGAACACGTAGCCGAGCACTCGAGGATTGGCCAGCATCAGGATGCGCTCGGGGACCGGCTCGCCATGCTCGGCCAGCAGCCGCTCGACATTGGCGCGCAGACTGTCCTGCGGATCACCGAAGTGATCGGCGCTGAGGAAGGCGGCCAGCCGGCGAAAGCCCTTGGGTAACCGCGGAATCCGATCCAGGTCGACGAGCCAGGTGGAGCTTTTCTGGGTGAAGGCGTAGTCCAGTGGGTCCCGGCGATGGTGGGCGATCATCACGTCGTACCGGCGGGCAGCCGACGTCGGCGCAGCCAGCGCGGCGCTGCTCACGCCGGCCATGCTCACGCCGGCCATGCTCACCACGACGCCCCGAGACTTTCGGCTGCAGACAGGCCGGACCGGCAGCCGTCCTCGTGAAATCCCCAGCCGTGGTAGGCCCCGGCGAAGGCGAGGACGCCGTCGTTGAGAGCAGGAAGCAACGCCTGGGCGGCCACCGATGCCGGGGTGAAGACCGGGTGCTCGTAGACCATCCGCTCGATGACCCGTTCTGAGGCGACCACCCCGTTGTCGTTGAGGGTCACCAGGTACCGGGTGTCGGTGTCCAGCCGCTGGAGCCGGTTCATGTCGTAGCTGACATGGACCTGCGAGGACTGGGCGTTGCAGTCGGGCAGGTAGTAGTTCCAGGACGACTGCGCCTTGGGTGAAGTCGGCAGCACCGCGGTGTCGGTGTGCAGGACGGTGGGGTTCAGCGAGTACTCGAACGCCCCCAGCGCGGCCGTCTCCTGCGGCGTCGGCGCGGCCAGCATGGCCAGCGCCTGGCCGGGGTGGGTGGCGATCACCGCAGCGTCGAAATCGGCGGTGTCCCCGGCGAGGTCGCGGACCCGCACCCCGGTCGCCGTGCGCTCGACCTGCTGAACGCCGGTGGAGGTCTGGACCGAGGTCAACTGCTTGACCGCTTTCTCCACGTACCGTCCCGAGCCACCGACGACCGTCCGCCACTGGGGCGAACCGGTCACGCTGAGCATGCCGTGATTGGCGAGGAATTCGAACAGGTACCGAGCTGGGTACTGCAGCGCCAGTTCCGGCGAGCAGGACCACACCGCCGAGATGAGCGGGGTGGCGAAGTGCGTTCGGAAATAGGAGGAGAACCGGCCCTGCGCCAGGAAATCGCGCATGGTCACTCCCGCTGCGCTCGCGGTTCCCGCTGTGCCGTTCTCAGCGGCCAGCAGTGCGCGTGCGCGGCGATGGAATCGCTTGACCTCGGTGAGCAGATACAGGTAGCGGGGACTGGTGAGGTTGGCTCGTCGCGGGAACAACCCGGCCAACCCGCGGGCCCCGGCATACTCCAGGCCGCAGCCGCCGCAGCGGATGGACATGCTCATCTCGGATTCCTGCGTGGCCACGTCCAGTTCGGCGAACAGCCGCAACAAGGTGGGGTACGTGTGCGCGTTGTGCACGATGAAGCCGGTGTCGACGCTGACCGGGTGGCCCGACTCGTCCGCAAGTTCGTGGGTGTGGGCATGACCACCGAGCCGGTCGTCGGCCTCGTAGAGGGTGACTTCGGCATCGCGTTGCAGGACGTAGGCCGCCGTCAGGCCGGCCACACCACTGCCGATCACCGCAATCCGTCGTGCCATGCCGCTCTGCCGCCCTTTCCCGCGTTATGCGGTGACCCGAGGCTCACCCTCGGCCACCTGACGAAGGAGATTCGCAGCCGCCCGGCCGACGGATTGGCCGGACGGCGGGCGCCCGGCGGCGCCTCGAGGGCTCGACGATTCCCCGGCGGCGGCATCGGTGAGCAGCGTCTGAACGAGATAGCCGGCTGCGAGGTCAGACCACAGGCGTGGCCGACGGAGCATCGCGTGGCGCTCGCCGGGCACCGCTACGAAGGCGGCGTCGATGCCGTCGGCGCGCAGCTGTGCCGCGACGAACGCGCTGCCCTTCGGGGAGGTCATCCGGTCTGCGTCGCCGTGCACCAGCAGGACCCGGCGGCCGGACAGTTGGGCCAGCGGCTCGCCGGGGGGAAGCCATGGCGCGAGCCCGACGACGCTGCGGACCGGGGCCGCTCCGGCCACTCGCAGCGCGGTGCGGCCGCCCATCGAGTGCCCGACCAGCCCGATCGGCAGCCCGGGGTAGCGCCGGGAAAGCTCCTGCACGGCCCACTCGGCGTCGGCGACGGGGGAGGCCAGTGCACCGTTCCAACCACGCACCTGATAGCGCAGGCGCGCCACGGCGAGCTGGCCCGCGCCCATCCGCCGGATCCGTCGAGCGATCGGCAGCATGCGAAGCACAGCCGGATCGAGGGGGCTGACGGCATCGTGACCGATCTCGCGACCCCCGTGCAGGACCAGGACGACGGCGCGCGGCTGAACCCCGCGAGATGCCCGGGACACGGACAAGGTCGGATGCGCTGGGGTCAACGTTGGCCCTTCGCGTGCAGACGGCCGGGTCGGCTCGTCCCTGTCGAACGTGATGAACGTACCGGAGGCGGGCCGATGCATGCCAGCGGGCAGGCTAAGGTGCCGCGGGTCGAACCGGCTAGATTCATTGCTCGTGGACAAGCGGACCGGGCTACCGGTAGTGGGCATGGTCGGTGCCGGCCAGCTGGCGCGGATGACGCATCAGGCGGCGATCGCTCTGGGCCAGTCGCTGAAGGTGCTCGCGGACGGTCCTGACGACGGCGCCGCGGTCGTGGCGGGCGACGTCATGGTCGGCGACTACCGGACGTTGGCCGACCTGCAAGCCTTCGCGGCCGGGTGTGACGTGGTCACCTTCGATCACGAGCACGTGCCCCCCGCGCACATCCAGGCTCTGGAAGCGGCGGGGAGCACGGTCTGGCCGAGCTCGCTGGCGCTACGTTTCGCCCAGGACAAGGCCGCGATGCGGCAACGGCTGTCGGGTCTCGGGGCCCCGTGCCCGCCGTGGCGGGATCTGTCCGCCAGCGCCGATCCGGCCGCCGAGCTCGCCGACTTCGCCGCCGAGGTGGGGTGGCCCGTCGTCCTCAAAGCTGTCAGCGGTGGTTATGACGGCAAGGGTGTCTGGGTCGTCCAGGGACCGGCCGAGGCCGCCGCGTTGCTCGAGTCGGGTACGCCGCTGCTGGCCGAGCAGGCCGTCGACATCGACTTCGAGATCGCCGCTCTAGTCGCGCGCTCGCCCTATGGGCAGGGCGCCACGTGGCCGATCGTGGAGACGGTCCAGCAGGACGGGATATGCACCGAGGTCATCGCCCCGGCGCCGCGGTTGTCGGCGGACCTGGCCGACCAGGCACAGGAACTCGGCCTGCGGATCGCCGCCGAGCTCGGTGTTGTCGGCATCCTGGCGGTGGAACTGTTCGTGACCCGCTCGGGAGCCCTGCTGGTCAACGAGCTGGCCATGCGTCCGCACAACTCGGGCCACTGGACGATCGAAGGCTCGCGCACCTCCCAGTTCGAACAGCATCTGCGCGCCGTCCTGGACTACCCCCTCGGTTCGACGACCCAGACGGCCCCGTGGGTCGTGATGGCCAACGTCCTCGGCGGCCCGGACGAGACCAGGCCTGCGCTGGACGAGCGCGTCCACCACCTGATGGCGCATTGGCCGGATGTGAAGATCCACCTGTACGGCAAGGGATTCCGGCCGGGGCGCAAGGTCGGCCACGTCACCGCGCTGGGTCCGGAACTGCCCGGGGTGCGCCGTCGGGCGCGGGCGGCCGCCGACTACCTGGCCGGTGGGGACGTCGCGGGTTTCGGCGAATTCGGACAGGACGGGGCGCGGCGATGAATTCGGGCGTGAATCCGGCGATGAATCAAGCACAGGTCGGCGTGATCATGGGGTCGGACTCGGACTTCACGGTGATGGGCGAGGCGGTGACCGCGCTGCAGGAGTTCGGAATCGAGTGGGAGTGTCGAGTCGTCTCCGCCCACCGCACGCCCGAGGGCATGGTCGACTACGCGAAGACGGCGGCGGCCCGCGGGTTGAAGGTCATCATCGCCGGTGCGGGGGGCGCGGCCCACCTGCCTGGCATGGTCGCCTCGCTCACGTCCTTGCCGGTGATCGGCGTGCCCGTTCCGCTGAAGTACCTCGACGGGATGGACTCACTCCTGTCGATCGTGCAGATGCCGGCGGGGGTTCCGGTGGCGACGGTTTCCATCGGGGGTGCCCGCAACGCCGGGCTGCTGGCCGTGCGCATGCTGGCCGCCCACGACAAGGAGCTGGCCGGCAAGATGGATGCGTTCCGGAAGGGCTTGGCTGAGACCGCCCTCAGCAAGGACGCGGCGTTGGCCGACAAGCTCCGTACGCTCGGTTCATGACCTGGATGCGCGTGCCGCTGCTGGCGCGCGCCCGATCGATGCGACCCCGCCGCCGTTGGTGGCTGCTCGCTGTCGTGCTCGTCGTGCTCGCCGGTGCCGGGGCGATCACCGCGGTCGCCGTCCAGGCGCCGGCCGCGGTCGCCGAGACCAGCCAGTTCGTGACGGGCACGCCCGAGCCGGACGGCAAGCCCGTGCGGATCGACACCACCTTGTTCCTTCCCACACACACGCCCGCGCCGGCGATCCTGCTCGCCCACGGCCTCGGGGGGACCAAAGCCGGGATGGCCGCGCAGGCGCGTTCGCTGGCGGGTCACGGCTACGTCGTCCTGACCTACACCGCACGGGGGTTCGGCAACTCCGGCGGCCTCATCCATCTGGACTCGCTCGCCTACGAGGTGCCGGATGCCCAGCGGTTACTGGACTTTCTGCAGAACCGGCCCGAGGTGCTCAAGCGCGACGGCCGTCCGGTGGTGGGGGTCGGCGGCGGATCCTACGGTGGAGCGCTTGCCCTGATGGTGGGCGCCGTTGACCACCGCATCTCGGCCGTGGCGGCGGACATCACCTGGCACGATCTGCGCCGGGCCCTCTTCGCCGACAACAGCATGGCCGGGTCGGCCGGGTCGGGCGTGTACAAGAAGCTCTGGGTCGGCTACCTCTTCGCCATCGCGCAACGTCCGGACGCGACCGGGGTCAGCGGCCCGCTCGACCTGGGTGCGGACGGGTGCGGCCGGTTCGCCCCGCAAGTCTGCGCGTTCTACCGGGGCACCGGCACCGATCCGTCCGGTGTGGAGGCCAAGTACGCGGCGTTGCTGGCCCAATCCAGTCCGGCCAGCGTGCTCGACGGCATGAAAGCGCCGGTCCTGCTGACCCAGGGCGAGCAGGATTCGCTGTTTCCATTGAGCGAGGCGGACGCCAACGCCACGCAGATCGCGGCGGCCGGTGCGCCGGTGCAGGTCCGGTGGCGAGCCGGCGGCCACGACGCCAGCGATCCCAGCGACCAGGTGAACCTCTGGCAGCAGCAGTTCTTCGACGAAAAGCTGCGAGGCCGCAGCGGCGCCGCCGACGGCAGCTTCCTGTTCGCCGACCAGGGCGGCGGAATCTCGGCCACGAACGGACGCCGGGTGACGACTTTCCTTCGAGCCGACAACGGATATCTCGGCACCTCCGGATCGGCGGCGTCTGCGTCGGCCGTGCTCAACCTGCCGGTCTCCGGACGGTCCCGGACGATCACGGCACCGCCTGGCGGAAGTCCAGCTGCGGTGAGCTCGCTACCAGCGCTGGGCAACGTCTTGTCCGCCGCCGCCGCGGTCGGCGTGGCCGGTGCTGCCGATCTGTCCAGCCTGCCTCAGCAGACAGCGACCTTCGTCACCGCGCCGCTGGCCCAGGACGTGCGGATCGTCGGATCGTCCCGGGTCAGTCTTTCCGTTTCCTCACCGGATTCGGTCGATAGCGCAACGCTGTTCGTAAGTCTGCGAGACGTCGCCCCCGACGGGACCATGGTCGTGCCGGCGAATCTGGTCAGCGCGCTGAGCGTCCCGCTCGCTCGCTCCACCGCCGCTCGTACGATCACCATCGACACGCCCTGGGTCGCTCGCAACGTCCCCGCCGGGCACCGGCTCGCGCTCGTGGTCTCGACCACCGACCTCGAATACCAGATGCCCGCCGATGCGCGTCGCTACACCGTGGCCCTCGCTGGAAGCGCGCCGGTGCTGAGCGTCCCGACGCCGGTCACGGTGGGCACCGGGTCGTCCGGGGTGCGGGTGTGGCTGCTGATCGCCGCGCTGGTCCTGCTCGTCTGTGCCGGTGCGTTGTGGTGGCATCGCCGACGACGGGGACGTCCCGAGGTACTTGGTGACCCTCGGGTCCCGGTCCGGATCACCGGGCTGGTGAAGGAGTACGCCGACGGTTACCGAGCTGTGGACGACATCTCGCTCGAGGTGCTACCGGGGCAGATCCTCGGTCTGCTCGGGCCGAACGGGGCCGGCAAGACGACAACCTTGCGGGTGCTGATGGGGTTGATCCTGCCTACGGCCGGCTCGGTCGAGGTGTTCGGACAAACAGTGCGTCCGGGCGCGGCGGTGCTGTCGCGGCTCGGGGCGTTCGTCGAGGGTCCTGGACTGCTGCCGCACCTGTCGGGTTGGGACAATCTTCAGCTGTACTGGGCGGCGTCCGGGCGGCCGGCGGAGGCAGCGCACTTCGACACCGTGCTGGAGATCGCCGGATTGGGATCGTCTTTGCAGCGCAGGGTGAAGACGTATTCGCACGGCATGCAGCAGCGTCTGGCCATCGCCCAGGCGATGCTCGGCCTCCCGGAAGTGCTGGTGTTGGACGAGCCGACGAACGGGCTCGATCCTCCGCAGATTGCCGAGATGCGGGAGGTGCTGCACAGCTACGCCGATACCGGACGCACCGTGATCGTGTCCTCGCACCTGCTGGCCGAGGTGGAGCAGACCTGCACGCACGTGGTCGTGATGGCGCGTGGACAGGTCGTGGCCGCCGGCTCGGTGGCCGAGGTTGCCGGCGCCGGCACCGACCAGCTCGCGGTCGCCGATCCCGTTGCGGCGATGGCGATTCTCGCCGCGTCCGGCGTGAGCGCCCGAGCTGTTCCCGCTCGGCGGGCGTTGGAAGACGTGTTCCTGGAACTGGTCGGCGAGGGCCTGGCCGCCGATCCGGACGGAGGCCGACCATGACCGACCCGGTGTCACCGCCGACTCGACGGGGCGTGCACGCACTGCTGCGCGCGGCCCCGGCGGCCGGCGCGGACGACGACCCTCGGTTGGCCTTCCGGCTTGGCGCGACATTGCCGCTGCGGGTGGAGTTCCGCCGCCAGCTCAAGCGTCGCCGTACCCAGTGGACCGGGATCTTCCTGCTGATCCTGCCGATTCTGATGGCCCTGGCGTTCAAGATCGGCGGCGGATCCGGCGACAGCGGCGGCGCGGCGCTGGTCGATCTGGCCACGGACGGCGCCGGGAACTTCGCCCTGTTCACCGAGTTCGCCTCGGTCGGGTTCCTGCTCGTGGTGATCGTGGCCATGTTCTGCGGTGACACGGTGGCCAGCGAAGCCGGCTGGTCATCGCTTCGGTACCTGCTCAGCCTGCCTGTTCCTCGAGCGCGGTTGCTTCGACAGAAGCTGCTGGTAGCCCTCGGTTTCAGCTTCGCGGTCAACCTGCTGCTGCCCGGATGGGCCTATCTGGTCGGCGGAATCTTCTTCGGCTGGGCTCCGGCTCGTTCGCCGTTCGGCGGGACGTTCAGTTACCTCGCGACCGTCGAGCGGATGGGCATCGTCGCCGGATACGCCTGCGGGCAGGCCCTGGTCGTGGCGGGGCTGGCCTTCCTGCTCAGCGTGCTGACCGATGCGCCGCTGGCGGCAGTCGGAGGCGCCACGTTCCTGGTGGTGGTCTCCAACATCCTCGACTCGATCACGGCGCTGAATCCCTACCGGGTCGTGTTGCCCACCCACTTCCAGTACTCATGGCTCGATGCCCTGACTCCGACGATCTCCTGGGACGACATGGTGCGCGGCAGTTGTCTGGCGCTGATCTACACCGCGGTGTTCCTGACGGCGGCCTGGATCCGCTTCGCCGACAAGGACATCACCAGCTGACGTTGACGTTGCCCTTGTTGCTGGCAGCCTGGCGTTGACGTTGCCCTTGTTGCTGGCAGCCTGGCGTTGACGTTGCCCTTGTTGCTGGCAGCCTGGCGTTGACGTTGCCCTTGTTGCTGGCAGCGTGGCCTTTACGTTGCCCTTGTTGCTGGCAGCCTGACGTTGACGTTGCCGGTAGTACCCGCAACGAGGGCAACCTCAACGCAAGGGTTCGAGCAACGAGGGCAACCTCAACGCAAGGGTCCGAGCAACGAGGGCAACCTCAACCCAAGGGTCCGAGCAACGAGGGCAACCTCAACGCAAGGGTTCCCGCAACGACGGCAACCTCAACGCAAGGGTTCGAGCAACGAGGGCAACCTCAACGCAAGGGTTCGAGCAATGAGGGCAACCTCGACGCAGGGGTCAGGGACGACCGAGCGAGCGGTAGACCCATCCCGCGCCGCGCCACTGAACCGGGTCGAGCACGTTGCGCCCGTCCACGATGTTTCGCTTGTTGACCTTCGAGCCGATGAATTCCGGATCCATCTGGCGGAACTCGTTCCACTCGGTCAGCAACATGACCAGGTCCGCCCCGGACACCGCCTCGTCCAGCGTGTTGACATAGGTCAGTTCGGGGTGCCGCTTGGCCGCGTTCGCGTTGGCCTCGGGGTCATAGAGATAGACCTCGGCGCCGCGCCGGGCGATTGAGGCGGCCACATCCAGAGCCGGCGAGTCGCGGACGTCATCGGAGTTGGGCTTGAACGCCGCACCCAGGACGGCAACCTTGGTGCCCCGGTAGCTGCCGTCGTTGAGGTCCAGGCCGAGCTCGACGGTCCGGGCACGCCGACGCAGGTTGATCTCATCGACATCCCGCAGGAAGGACACGGCCTGGTCGACCCCGAGTTCGCCGGCGCGGGCGATGAAGGCGCGGATGTCCTTGGGCAGGCACCCGCCGCCGAAACCGAGGCCGGCATTGAGGAACCGCCGTCCGATCCGGGCGTCGTGGCCGATGGCGTCGGCGAGCTGGGTGACGTCGGCGCCGGTTGCCTCACACACCTCGGCCATCGCGTTGATGAAGCTGATCTTGGTGGCTAGGAACGAGTTGGCGGCGACCTTGACCAGCTCGGCGGTTGCGTAGTCGGTCACGATGACTGGGCAACCGTTTTCGATAACCGGGGCGAAGGCCGACCTGATCGTCTGCTCGGCCCACTCACTGTGCACGCCGAAGACGAGCCGGTCGGGGCGAAGGGTGTCCTCGACTGCGAATCCTTCCCGCAGGAACTCGGGGTTCCAGGCGAGCTCGACGTCCTTGTTCGGGCTGACGTCGGCGAGCAGCTGTGCCATCCGGGCAGCAGTGCCTGCGGGCACGGTGGACTTGCCGACCACCAGGGCGCGGCGGGTGAGGTGCTGGGCCAGGGACGTGAACGCGGCCTCGACGTAAGTCAGGTCGGCGGCGTACTGGCCTTGCTTCTGCGGGGTTCCCACGCATACGAAGTGGACGTCGGCGAACTCGGCCACCTCGGCGTAGTCGGTCGTGAAGCGCAGCTTGCCCGAGTCCATGTGCTTGGCCAGCAACTCAGGCAGTCCCGGTTCGAAGAACGGGATCTGCCCGGCGCGCAACGCGTCGATCTTCGCGTGGTCGACGTCGAGGCCGATGACCTCGTATCCGAGTTCGACCATGCACACCGCGTGGGTGGCGCCGAGGTATCCGGTGCCGATCACGGACAGGCGAGGACGCTCCGACATTCAGGTTCTCCGGTTCTGCAGGTGGGACACGATCAGCGGACGGGCGAGCGATGCAACTGACCGAAAGCCTAACCCGCAGCGGTTACGCCGACGTGCCAGCAGCATTGCCCTGACTACCTTACGTAATCGGCCGTGTGTGTTCCGTTACATGCAATCCCCACCATTTCACCGGTTTTGCGGGCATTGCGTTTCCATCCGGACGCCGCGTCGTTGGTCACTCCGGTAGGCAGACGGGTACCGAGGTATTCGCCCTTACACCTGCCAGCCGGCCGCCATTCACGTGCCGGATGGGCATCGCCGCCGGTGCGAGTTCCAAGCCGCCATCGGGGGTGGGCCGGGCTCACCGCCCGGGCTGATGCAACCCGGGTCACGGTGCGGTTCGGGCCCAGATGGCGGCCGGTTACCAGCGGCGACGGTGCGGGCCCTGTGGCGCAGACCTCCAGCCGACGCAGTTGCACGAGTCGCTACCCGTGGGTAAGTCTTGGACCATGGCCTTCGACCCCGATTTCGCGACGTACCGGCTCACCGATGAACACCAGATGCTGCGGGCCGCGGTCCGGGAGCTGGCCGACGACAAGATCGCCCCACGCGCCGCCGAAATCGATCAGAGCAGTGAGTTTCCCTACGACGTACTCGAGGCCCTGACCAAGGCGGACTTCCATGCCACCCATATCCCCGTGGCCTATGGCGGTCTCGGTGCGGATTCGGTGGCCACCGCCATCGTCATCGAGGAGGTGGCCCGGGCGTGCGCCTCGTCCTCGCTCATCCCCGCGGTCAACAAGCTCGGGACGATGCCGGTGATCCTGTCCGGATCGGAGGAGCTCAAGAAGGAGGTGCTCACCCCGGTGGCCGCCGGCGAGGCCATGTTCTCCTACGCGCTGTCCGAGCGCGAGGCGGGCTCGGACGCAGCGGCCATGCGCACCCGTGCGGTGGCCGAGGGCGACAGCTGGGTGCTCAACGGTACGAAGGCCTGGATCACCAACGCCGGCGTCTCGTCCTACTACACAGTCATGGCCGTGACCGATCCGTCCGCCGGAGCAAAGGGAATCTCGGCGTTCGTGGTGCACAAGGACGATCCCGGGTTCTCGGTCGGATCGAAGGAACGCAAGCTCGGAATCAAGGGGTCGCCCACGTGTGAGATCCACTTCGACAACTGTGCGATCCCGGCGAGCCGCATCGTGGGCGAGCCCGGTACCGGTTTCAAGACAGCGCTCGCCACGCTGGACCACACCAGGCTGACGATCGGCGCACAAGCGCTCGGAATCGCCCAGGGAGCGATCGACGCCTCCATCGCCTACATGAAGCAACGGCAGCAGTTCGGACGTCCGATCGCCGACTTCCAGGGCCTGCAGTTCATGCTCGCCGACATGGTGATGCAGACGGAAGCGGCTCGTCAGCTGATCTACGCCGCGGCAGCCAAGGCTGAACGCGGGGAGCCGGGCCTGACCTGGTACTCGGCCTCGGCCAAGGCCTTCGCCTCCGACGTGGCGATGAAGGTCACCACGGATGCGGTGCAACTGTTCGGCGGGGCGGGGTACACACAGGACTTCCCGGTTGAGCGCATGATGCGCGATGCCAAGATCACCCAGATCTACGAGGGCACCAACCAGATCAACCGCATGGTCATCGCCCGCCAGATCCTGAAGTAGCGAGCGCGCTCAGCTGGTAGTCGTCGCTGCGCGGCGATGGCCTTACGTACAAGGCTGTAGCCCACTCGGTGTGGTCGGTTTCACCCTGCCGTCGCGGCAGTCGGTTCTCCCCGCCGTCGCATTCACAGTCAGTTGCAGCCGACGATGCCCAGCACGCCGGCGCCGTAACCGGGAACGTCGATGACCAGATCGGCGCGGTTGGCGTTGGAGTAAAGCAGATTGGCCAGCGCGGACGGGGTGGTGTTGGCGGGGCAGTACACGGTGGTCAGGCGCACGTGCTCGTTGCCCTGGTGCTCGAACGTCGAGGCCAGCACGTTGCATACCTCTCCGAGGTTTTCGGCCAGATCGCTGCGCAGGAAGCGTTCGGAGATCATGTCCTGCACCGCCGGTTTGGGGACCAGGCCGAGGGCCGCCGCGACGTGTGCGCCGGCAGGAAGCGACCAGCCGAGAACGGCCTTGAGCATGCCGTCATCGTCGTGATAGCACGCGATCATGCTGCCGACGGTGTCGGAGGACGACAGCGTGAGCGCGCTGGGGGAGACGGCGACGTCCTTGCCGAGCAGGCCGTCGAGTACGTCCTTGATGAGCTTGTTGGCGGGAACCTCAGTCATTGCGGTGGTGCCTTCTGTTGGTACGGGGTGGGTTGCAGTGATACGGACAGTGCGGTGATGCGGGCAGGGGCGATTACTGACCGGGTCAGCTGACGTAGGCGCCGAGAGCCGACTCGAAGACCTCGGCGGTGAAGGGCTTGGTGACCAGGAAGGCCGCTCCGGCGCTTTCGGCCTCGCTGCGCATCGATTCCGAACTCTCGGAGGTGACGAAGCCGAAGGGCACCATCGAGCCCGCGGCGCGAACGGCCCGCAGCGCTTCGATCCCTGTCATATTGGGCATGTTCCAGTCGGACAGGATCAGGTCGGGCGAGATCGCGATGGCCTTGTCGAGCAGATCCTGGCCGTCCTCGGCTTCGGTGATCTCGAGTCCGGCGAAACCGGCCTGCCGCAGGGTGCGGATGACGATCTTGCGCATCACGGCGGAATCGTCGGCGATCAGCAGGTGGGTCATGGTTCTACCGTCCTTCGGGTGAGTCGCTCGCCCGCCACAGCGAGACGATGATCGGCAAGGTCCGCCAGTCCAGTTGTGCGGTGGCGGCCAGTTCGGTTGCGGGAAGGGATACGGTGCCGCCGCCGGCAACGACCTGCGGCAGGGAGAGCATGCTCGGTTCGGGCAGCATCGCCTTGACGTTGCCGCCGATGACGTTGGCGACCTCGCCCAGTACGTCGGAGATCTCCGCGTCACCGACCTCCTCGACGGGCAGGTCGAACATGACCGTCGCCGCGCCCTGTGCGACATCGCGCAGGGTGCGAACGGTGAGGTGTCCGTTCCAGGTGCCGGAGATCGAGATCAGGGCCAGCAGGATCTGTTCGGCCGGCGCGCCCAGCGGAGCCGGTCCGCCGTCGACCGGTTCGGTGTGCAGTACTGCGAGTTCCTCACCGATGTAGGTCGTCCAGACCTGGTCGAGCAGCGCGGCGAGATCTTCCCCCGACGGGGTGACGATCGTGGTCATGCAATTCTGCTTTCCGGGCGCAGGCCCATCAAATCCAGCTTCTCCACGATCCCGTCGCCGGTGAACGGCTTGATGACGTATTCGTGGGCGCCAGCGGCGAGGGCCCGGACGATCTGGGAATGCTCGCTCTCGGTTGTCACCATCATCAGGGTCATGTCGCCGTAGCGCGCGTCACCCCGGACCGCCTTGATGAACTCCAGACCGTTCATCTCCGGCATGTTCCAGTCGACCAGTGCCAGCTCGGGGGTGGTGTCCTCCGCGCCGAGCGTCTCGAGCACGTCGAGAGCCTCGCGGCCGTTGCCGGCCTCCGAGACGGAGAAACCTTCGGTGGTGAGAATTCGCTTGAGAATCATGCGCATCGCGCGTGAGTCGTCGACGACCAAAGCCCTCATCGACCGTCCTCCTGGTGGCGTCCTGATGTATGGCGTGCCGGTGGGTCCCGGCGTCGCAAGTCTCATCGGCTCCCTCGGTGCGCGCTTGAGCGGCTGCGGTGGCCAGATCAGCCCGACCTCCCGGCCAGCCACAGACGGCTCACATCCCGGGCCGGCAGGCCGATGAAAGGGGAGAACTGGCGGGTGACTCCGTCCTTGTGCCCGTTCACCTGTCCATAGCTGTTCTCACCGACTTGTCACCGAAAGAAGCTTCGATGACCGACGCCGCTGTGCCGGCCGCCCGCGGGCCGCTGTCCCTGGTCCGCGATCTACCCGTACGGCGCAAGCTCTTCGCGGCCGTGCTCATCCTCTGCGCGCTGATGAGCGTGGTCTGCTGGATCGGCCTCTCGCGGCTGTCTGCCAGCCAGGCCCGGCTCGAAGTGCTCTACGGCGACAAGTTGCACTCCGTCGAGGAGCTGGGTGCGATCCGCACGTCGTTCGCCAACTCCTCGATCTTGTTGCGGGACTTCGCCCTGGCGCGTTCCTCCGCCGGCAGCAACGTGACCGCTCAAGACGTCGAGAACGCCGACGTGGCCGTGGACAAGGTCGTCGCTTCCTACGTGGCGACCAACGCCGGCGACGGGCGCGCCAGGGCCGAGATCGGTGCGCTCAAGGATGCGATCACGTCCTTCAGGTCGGCGCGGACCACCGTCGAGGCCAACGCGCTGTCCGGACGGATGGACGAGGTCAGCGCGGCCCTGCTCACCGGACCGGTGAAGACGTCCTCGGCCACGCTGCTCGCGATCGTCGACACGTTGACCAAGGGTGAGGACAGCGACGCCGATGTCCTGCTGAGGCAGTCGCATCGGGCCCAGAGCGCGGCGCGCCTGCTGATGATGGGAGTCACCGCCGGCTGCATCCTGCTCGGGCTCGCGCTGGCGTGGGTCATCGCGACGCTGATCACCAAGCCACTGGCTGAGACGGTGCGCGTGCTCGAAGGGGTGGCCGAGGGAAACCTCGACGCCCGGGTGACGGTGCGCGACCGTAGCGAGGTCGGCGCGATGGGAACGGCCCTCAACAGCTGCGTGGACACCCTGCGCGGGTTGATCGGTCAGATCGCCTCCAGCGCCACCGTGCTCACCGATTCGTCCGAGCGCCTGAGCAGCGTGTCGGCCGCCGTGTCCAGCAGCGCCGAGGAATCGGCTGCGCAGTCGCATGTGGTGGCGGCGGCGGCAGAAGAGATCACCCGCAACATCTCCGGCGTCGTGGCCGGCAGCGAACAGATGGGTTCTGCCATCGGCGAGATCGCCGGCAGTGCCTCCAAGGCCGCTGAGATCGCCGGCAACGCCAGCGTGACCGCCGACTCCGCGACCCAGGCCGTCACCAAGCTGGGTGAGTCCTCGCAGGAGATCGGCAAGGTCGTGCGGATGATCACCTCGATCGCCGAACAGACCAACCTGCTGGCCCTCAACGCCACGATCGAGGCCGCCCGGGCCGGCGAGGCGGGCAAGGGTTTCGCCGTCGTGGCCAACGAGGTAAAGGAATTGGCCCAGGCCGCGGCCCGCGCCACCGACGACATCTCCGAGCGGGTCGCCACGACCCAGTCCGACGTGCAGGCCGCGGTCACCGCGATCGCCGAGATCACTGTGGTCGTCCAGCAGATCAACGACATCCAGGTCGTCATCTCCTCCGCCGTGGAGGAGCAGACGGCAACCACGAACGAGATGGTCCGCAACATCTCCGACGTCGCCGCGGGTTCCTCCGAGATCGCCATGAACATCACCGGTATCGCGACCGCGGCCGCAGAGACGTCCAGCAGTGCGGTGGAAACCTCACAGGCCGCGATTGAACTCTCGCGAATCGCTGCCGATCTGAACACCGCCGTCAACAACTTCCGGCTCTAGCCGGCACGTGTCAGCAACGAACGGAGCACCCCCCACCATGGCCAACGACGACCTCGATGCCGGACTCGAAGACGAAATCGTTCAGGAGTTCCTGATCGAGAGCTACGAGAACCTCGACCAGCTCGACCGGGATCTCGTCGCCCTGGAGCAGTCGCCGGGATCGCGCGAGCTGCTGGCCAGCATCTTCCGCACCATCCACACGATCAAGGGCACGAGTGGTTTCCTGGCCTACCACCGGCTGGAGACGGTCACCCACGCCGGAGAGAGCCTGTTGGCCAAGCTGCGCGACGGCCAGTTCGTGATGACGCTGGACACGACCGACCTGCTGCTGCGCATGGTCGACCTGGTCCGCGTTCTGCTGGGCAACATCGAGACCTCGCGCACCGAAGGCGACACCGACGTCGAGGGTCTCACCGCCCAGCTGCGGGCCATGCTGGCGGCGGGCCAGTCCGTCCCGGCTCCGGCTGCCGTCGAGGCCGCCTCCGAAATCGCTGAGGCAGCGACGCCGGTGGCGCCGGCCGAACCTGCGGGTCCCGCTGTCGCAACCGCTGTCGCAACCGCTGTCGCAACCGCTGTCGCAACCGCTGTCGAATCCACTCCGGCTCCCGCACCCACCGCACCGCCCACCGCACCGCCCACCGCGCCCGCCGCACCGCCGGCCGACAAGCCCGCGCCCGCTCCTATGGCCTCCACGGTCGGCGAATCCAGCATTCGCGTCGACGTGGAACTGCTCGAGCAACTGGTGCGCTCGGCCGGCGAGCTGGTCCTGGCCCGCAACCAGATCCTGCAGCGGGCGGCGGCGGTCGACGACGAGATCCTGGCCCGCGCCTGCCACCGGCTCAACCAGGTCGCCAGTGAACTGCAGGAGGGCGTGATGCGCACCCGGATGCAGCCGATCGACCAGGTCTGGTCGAAGCTGCCCCGCGTTGTGCGTGACCTCGGCTCACAGTTGGGACGTTCGGTCCGCCTGGAGATGGAAGGCGGTGACACCGAGCTCGACCGCACCCTGCTGGAGGCGGTCAAGGACCCGCTGACCCACCTCGTGCGCAACGCCATCGACCACGGCATCGAGCCGCCGGCTGACCGACGCGCCGCCGGGAAGTCCGAGGTCGGCATCCTGCGCCTGCGCGCCGCCCACGAGGGTGGTCAGGTCGTGGTGGAGGTCGGCGACGACGGCAAGGGCATCGACCCCGCCATCATCGGGCCCAAGGCTGTCAGCAAGGGCCTGATCACCGAGGCCCGGTTGGCCGCGATGACCCCGGCCGACATTCTGCAGCTGGTATTCGAAGCCGGATTCTCCACCGCGGCGACGGTGACCAACGTCTCCGGCCGCGGCGTCGGGATGGACGTCGTCCGCACCAACATCGAACGTATCGGAGGTTCCATCGAGGTCGACTCGGTACCGGGACGCGGGACCACCTGGCGACTGCGGATTCCGCTGACGCTGGCGATCGTCCCCGCGTTGACCGTGCTGTGCAGCGGCGAGCGCTACGCCTTGCCTCAGGTCAACCTGCTGGAACTGGTCAACCTCGGCGGAAGCAAGGACGCAACCGTTGCCCGGGCGGGCATCGAGGACGTCGGCGGGGCCGAGGTCTACCGGCTCCGGGGCTCGTTGCTTCCTCTGGTGCGGCTTTCGGAGGCACTCTCGCTGGACGCCGTGGTGAGCTTGAACGAAGACGGCGAGGTCGAGCCGGGCGTGCTGGCCGTGCTCGAGGCCGATGGTCGTCGTTTCGGTCTGGTCGTCGATCGGGTCCTGGACACCGAAGAGATCGTGGTCAAGCCGCTGTCGGGCATCGTGAAGGAGATCGGCAGCTTCGCCGGCGCCACGATCCTGGGCGACGGCGCGGTGTCGCTGATCCTGGACGTGCAGAGCCTGGTCCGCAAGATGCTGCGCGGCGTGGACACCCACGACCGCTCCCAGCTCGAACAGAGCGTCGCCGAGGGCAGCACCGCCAGCGAGGAGCAGTTGCTGGTCGTCGGCTTCGGCGACGAGCGGCGGGTCGCCATCCCGCTGGACGTCGTCACCCGGCTGGAGGAGTTCCCGGTCGAGAACATCGAACGGGTCGGCCGGCGCGAGGTCGTCCGCTACCGCGGCGCGATCCTGCCTCTGGTGCGGCTGTCGGAACATCTCGGTGCGTCCGCGCGCGTGGACGGTGCCACCATCCCGGGTGTCGTGTACTCGGCCCGCGGTCGCAGCGTCGCCCTGGCCGTGGACGAGATCATCGACATCGTCGGTGCCGACAGTGCGATCCCCAGTGA
Organism: Jatrophihabitans telluris; assembly: GCF_023516435.1. Lineage (GTDB taxonomy): Bacteria > Actinomycetota > Actinomycetes > Mycobacteriales > Jatrophihabitantaceae > Jatrophihabitans_A > Jatrophihabitans_A telluris. The sequence continues at coordinate 1,298,212 of NZ_CP097332.1, forward strand.
CGTCGAGGACTTCGGCCTGGTCGGTTCGGCCCTCATCAAGGACCGGGTCACCGAACTGCTCGACGTGCGGGCGGCGATCCTGGCCGCCGACCCGATGTTCTTCAACCACCTCGAGTCCGGTGAGCTCACCGGCGAACTGACCGGAGCGATCTGACCATGGTGCAGCTAGCCACTTTCTTCCTGGGCGACCACCAGTGCGCAGTCGGCGTCGAGCATGTCCAGGAGGTGCTGCTCGATCAGCCGCGTACCCGGGTGCCGGGTGCACCCGAGGCCGTCGCGGGGTTGATCAACCTGCGCGGACAGGTCGTGACGGCGCTGGACCTGCGGGTCCGGCTCAAGCTGTCGCCGCTGTCGGAGAACGGCTCCAGCATGAACGTCGTCGTGCGCAACGGCGACGAGGTCTGGAGTCTGCTCGTGGACCGGATCGGCGACGTCATCGAGGTACCCGACTCACAATTCGAGCCGCCGCCGGACACGCTGACCGGACGGCTACGGGAACTCATCATCGGTGCCTACAAGTTGGACGGACACTTGCTGCTGGTGCTCGACGTCGCCCGGGTGCTCGACCTGGCCTCGGTGGGCTCGGCGGCGTCGGCTGCCGCCTGAGCTGCCGGGTGCGGACAGTAGCAACATGACGCCTGCAGGTGATGGGCGGTTGTGCACAGTAATGGCCTGTGAGTAAAGGGTAATCGTTTCTTGATAGTCCCTTCACATTGAGCGAACTTGATGCCCTTCATGGGTAGCGGGCGGCCTCTGTGAGCCTCATGATCGACATATGCCCCTTTCGCTCGTGAGCGCTCCGGTGCTCGGCTTCGACCTCGTCCGGCACCCCAACGGGCCGGGCGTCGCCGCGATCCTCATCCGAGCGATGCAGCTGCAACCGGTCGACCTGCCGCGATTCGGCCGCCCGTTCCCGGCCAGCGGCCCGTCCCGGGCTCAATGCTGGGACGCGATCGCCGACGCTCAGGCCAGCGCCGGACTCGGTTCGCTGCGGGGCTCCTACGTCCCGCGTCGTACCGGAGACCGGCTATCGGTGCTGGAGACGGTGGCTGATGACCTCGTGCGCAGCATGATCGTCGATCTCGACGACCTGCGGCGGCTGATCGGTGCCGAAATTCTCGCGTGGACCGACGCCGACCGTAACGCCGCGCCGGCCGAGCCCGCGGGATCGGCCGGCCTCACCGGCGGGTCCGGGCACCCCGAACAGGCCGTGCTGGACGCCGAGGAGGCGCTCTTCGATGCGGTGGCGGCGCAATGGATCACCGGACTGTGGCCCGACGGCGAGGCCGGCCCCGAGGCCGTCGCGCTGACCGGTCGCTACCGGGCTGCGGAGGCGGGACTGGGAGACCGGCCGGTCGATGTCGGGCCTGCCGAGGCATCGGTCGCCGCGGTCCTGGACCAGCTGCGTCGCTGCACCGACAGCGACCGCGCCCGGCTACGTACCATCGGCCAGGTCATGCGGGCCAGTGGCTCGCAGTGGGCCGAAGCCGTTCACGACGCATCCTGGGCCGCCTATACAACCGGCCGAGTCCGTGCGGCGGCGATGGCCCAACTGCTGGGTGTGCAGGCGTTCCGGGCCGGGGGTTTCGACGCGACCGACGGGGCCGAGGGCCTGTGGAACCTGGTCAGCGGTCATCTGCAGGCGTGCGTGATGGGTGACGTCCTCAGCGACGAAACACTGACGACGCTCACCCGGGCGTGGACGGCCGCTTTCGGTCGCTGAAGGCGCCGCTCAGCGCGGGCGGTACAGCGACACCCGGCCCTGGGAGAACCGCTGCCAGTGCTCGTCCATGCCGAGGATGGTCTCGGCGCCGCCGAGCAGCAGGAAGCCGTCCGGCCGACAGACAGCGCGCATCCGGGCCAGGATCTCGCGCCGCGTCTGGATCGAGAAGTAGATCAACACGTTACGCAGGAAGATCACGTCGAACTGACCCATCGGCGGGAACGGCTGGGCGAGATTGAGCTTACGGAAGCTGATCATCCGCTTCAGATCGTCGTTGACCGCCCACTTGGTGCCCGCGCGGGTGAAGTGTCGGACGAGCCGGTTGGCGGGCAGCCCGCGATTGATCTCGATCTGGCTGTACACCCCCGCCTCGGCCTGACGAAGCACCGCCGGGGACAGGTCGGTGGCGATGATCTCGCTGCGCCAGCCCACCGGCAGCAGGCCCTCGTTGAGCAGCATCGCGAGGCTGTAGGGCTCCTGCCCGGTGGAGCAGGCGGCCGACCAGATCCGCAGCTGGCGCGCCGCGGCCCGCTCGGTCTTCAGGTACGGCATGATCTCGTCGCTGAAGACCTGGAACGGGCTGTTGTCCCGAAACCAGGAGGTTTCGTTGGTGGTGAGGGCCTCGACGATGTCTTCGCGCAGCCGACGGTCGGCGCTGGTGCGCGCCTTGTCGACGAACGCTGTCACGGTGGGGTGCCCGCCAGAGCGCGCCAGCGGGGTCAGCCGGGACTCGACGAGGTATTCCTTGCCGGGCTCGAGCACGATGGCAGCCTCACGTTCCACTGTGGCGCAGACCCAGTCGAAGGCGGGGGCGGAGAGTGTCATTGCGGTGTTTCCTCGGATCCATGCAGGGGGAGATGGTGCTGTGGTGCGCGAGCTCGGTTGCTGAACTCGGTCGGTAGGCTCGGCGGCCGCCGGGGCATTCGTTGCACGAGCTGCCCGGCGATCTCGGTGAGCGGCAAGATCGAATGTGCCAGGCCGGCTTCGGCGACCGCGCCGGGCATGCCCCACACGACCGAGCTGGCCCGGTCCTGTACGAGGATCTCCCCGCCGGCGGCGGCGATGTCGCCCGCGCCGAGCTTGCCGTCGCTACCCATGCCGGTCAGGACGAGCGCCAGGACCTGCGCTCCGTAGGCCCTGGCCACCGAACGGAACAGCACATCGACGGCCGGCCGGCAGAAATTCTCCTGGGCGCGCTGGTGGAGCTTGGTCTGGACCCGCCCGGCGGCTCCGCCACCCGAGCGCTCGACCTCCAGATGGAAATCGCCCGGCGCGAGATAGACGTGCCCGGGCGACAGGGGCATTCCGTCGCGGGCTTCGTGCACGGTCAGCTTCGCGCCCTTGTCCAGACGTTCGGCGAACAGCGCCGTGAACACCGGCGGCATGTGTTGGACGACGACGACCGGGACGGGGAGGTCGGCGGGCAGCTCCCGGAGGATCGAGCTGAGGGCCTCCGGTCCGCCCGTCGAGCAGCCGATGGCCAGGATCAGCGGTCCGGTCCCGGCGGTGCGGGGCCGGGCCAGCGGCCGCGTCGAGGGCTGGCCGAGTCGATCGGCCTGACCTCGCGCACCGGTGCCCGGGCGGCCGGTGGCGCCGCCCTGGGCGGTGCGCGCCAGTCCGTTCGCCGACTCGGGCAAAAGGCTGGGCCGGCTGCGGTTGAGCAGGTGGGCCGTGCTGAGTGGGGCGGCCGGTCGCGCCGAGGCGAACCCTCGCGCGGCCGCGCCCTCGGCCAGCGCTTTGATCTTGGGCGCAAGCTCCGCGCGGACCCGCTCGCGGGACTCGGTCACGCTGCCGACGTTGGCCGGTTTGGTGACATAGTCACTGGCTCCGGCCGAGAGGGCCTCCAGGGTGGCCGCCGCGCCTCGTTCGGTCAGCGTCGAGAACATGATCACCGGCAGCCGCCGGTTTCGCTTGCGGATCTCCCGCAGCGTGGTGAGGCCATCCATCACCGGCATCTCGATGTCCAGGACGACCACATCGACGTCCAGCTTGTCGAGCTTGTCGAGGGCGAGCTGGCCGTTCGCGGCTATGCCGACGACCTCGATGCCCGGGTCGGCGGACAGGCCTTCACTGACGATTCTCCGGACGACCACGGAATCGTCGACGATGAGAACCCGGGCCTGCTTCACAGAACACCCATCGGCAGACCGTTGCTGCTACTGAGCCTTTGTCCCCTTTGCGGGCGGCTGGAAAGCGGTCTCAGACGAACGTGACCGGCAGGCCCGGGTCGCCGGCCGACAGCTTCAGCGCCTCCCAGGGCAGCTCGCTCACGGCCGCGCGGTGATGGCGGCGGGACTCGGCCAAGGCGGGACGGTCGACAGCCTTGCCGTCGACCATCAGGGCAACGGTGAGCGGACGCTCGTCGGCCTGCGCGACGTAGCCGCCGGAGTTCACGGCGATCCGTTCCTCGATCGCCGTCCCGGACGCGCGGTGGGCGCGGTAGGCCCGTTTGAGCCCACCGCGGCTGGCCTTGTTCTCGCTGCGCTTGGCCACGGGTCGCCCGTCCACCTCGACGAGCTTGTAGACCAGCCCGGCGGTCGGCGCCCCGGCCCCGACGACGACGGCGGTGCCCGCGCCGTAGGAGTCGACCGGCGCGGCGGCCAGTGCGGCGATGGAGTACTCGTCCAGGTCGCCGCTGACGACGATCTTCGTCCCGGTGGCACCGAGCCGGTCGAGCTGGGCCCGGGACTGGTGCGCGAGCACGGCCAGGTCACCGGAGTCGATGCGCACCGCGCCCAGCGACGGGCCCGCCACCGCGATGGCCGTGTCGATGCCCTTGCCGATGTCGTAGGTGTCAACGAGCAGCGTGGTCCCCACTCCCAGCGCGGCGACCTGGGAGGCGAAGGCGTCGGCTTCCTGATCGTGCAGCAAGGTGAAGGCGTGCGCGGCCGTACCCGCGGTCGGGATGGCGTACCGCGCGCCGGCGGCCAGGTTGGACGTCGAGGCGAAGCCCACCAGGTAGGCCGCGCGGGCACTGGCCACCGCTGCCTGTTCATGAGTCCGCCGGGAGCCCATCTCGATGATCGGACGGTTCCCGGCGGCGATCACCATCCGGGCCGCCGCGGCGGCCACCGCCGAGTCGTGGTTGAGCACGGACAGGACGAGGGTCTCCAGGACCACCGCCTCGGCAAAGGTGCCCGTCACGGAAAGGATCGGCGAGTACGGGAAGTACGGCTCACCCTCGGCGTAGCCCTCGACCCGGCCGCTGAAGCGATAGCCCGCCAGGTAGTCGGCGGTGCGGTGATCGATCGCCCCGGTCTCCAGCAGCACGGCCAGCTGATCGGCAGTGAAGGTGAAATCCCCGATGGCCTCGATGAGCCGACCGGTACCGGCGACCACCCCGAAGCGACGTCCGTTGGGCAGCCGCCGCCCGAACACCTCGAAGCTGCAGTGCCGCTCGGCGGTGCCGTCGGCCAGCGCGGCGGCCAGCATGGTGAGCTCGTAGCGATCGGTGAACAGGGCGGTCGACTCGTCCGGCATGGTTCTGATCGTCGCAGACTGCCCGGCGGTCGTGTCACCATGGGACCCATGGCTGCTCCCATGCCGACCCTCGTTCCGTCGAAGGAGTCCGAGGCCGATCACCGTTCCGACGAGCAACTCGACCCCGACCGACCATGGGTCACCGTCGTGTGGAACGACCCGGTCAACCTGATGAACTACGTGACCCACGTGTTCATGACGGTGTTCGGCTACCCGAAGGACAAGGCGACGGCTCTGATGCTCGATGTCCACCACAAGGGAAAGGCGATCGTGTCCTCCGGGCCGCGCGAGCGGATGGAAGGCGACACGGCCAGGTTGCACGGCTACGGCCTGTGGGCGACAGTGCAGCGCGACGCGTGAGTCCTCGAGGCGGCCGATGAAGGCCAAGCGCAAGGGCGAGGTCCTGCGCGTCAGCGTCGAGGCCGAGGAGTCCGCCCTGCTGGCGATGCTGCTCGACGACCTGGAAACGTTGCTGGACAGCACCGACGACTCGCTCGGTGTATTCGTCGATCCGGCTCTGGCCCGCCTGTACCCCGACGGGTACTCCGACGACTCCGAGGCTTCTGAGGAGTTCCGTGGGCTGGTCGGCGCGGATCTGCGCACCGAGCGCTCCGGCCGGTTACAGCTGTGCCGCTCCGAGTTGCCCCTGGGCGGTGGGCGGATCGAACTCGACGACGACGGCGCCGATCGCTGGATCCGGGTCCTGAACGACGTGCGCCTGGTTCTCGGCGTGCGGCTGGAGGTGAGCGAGGACACCGAACTCGACCCGAGTGTGGAGTCCAACGCCCTGTACGGCTGGCTGACGGCCGTACAGGACATGCTCGTGCTGCACCTGATGGGCTGACCATCCGCCGGGGACGGCCCTCATCACCCGGCCGTGACAGCCCTGATCACTCGGGCCGTCGGCGAGCGGATATCCTGACCTACTGTGTTGACCCTCTCTCAGGCGACCTACGACGCCCTCGTCGCCCACGCGCGCCGGGACCACCCGGACGAGGCGTGCGGTGTCGTGGCCGGGCCTGAGGGCTCTGACCGCCCGGTGCGTGTGGTGGAGATGCTGAACGCCGCTCGCTCGCCGACGTTCTACGAGTTCGACTCCTCCGACCTGTTGCAGCTGTACAAGCAGCTGGACGCCAATGACGAAGAGCCCGTCATCGTCTACCACTCCCACACGGCAACCGAGGCCTACCCGTCGCGCACGGACATCGCCTACGCCTCCGAGCCCAACGCGCACTACGTCCTGGTCTCGACCCGCGAGCCGGATTCGGTGGAGTTCCGCTCGTTCCGCATCATCGACGGCGTCGTGACGGAGGAGGACGTGACGGTGGTGGACGGCGATGTGTGAGCAGCTGCCGCGCCGTTTCGAACCGGCTAGCGAGGTCGTGATCGAGCGTGCGTTGCTCGGGCACACCGTTCTCGTGGTCTGTTACGACTGTCACTGAGCGGCCCTGGGGCGGCCGGCGCGGACATATTCAGCCGCCCCCCACCGTTGTCCCCAAGAGTGTCATCCCTGCGCCGGCAGCCTGCCGCGACGCGCGTCTGAAGGAGTACCCCCACCATGGCCGTTGAGGTCAAGATCCCCACGATCCTTCGCAGTTACACCGACGGCAAGAAGGCCGTCCCCGGTGACGGCGCCAACCTCGCCGCGTTGCTCGACGATCTGGAGAGCCGGCACTCGGGGCTCAAGGGCCGCCTCATCACCGACGACGGTTCGCTGCACCGTTTCGTCAACATCTACGTCAACGACGAGGACGTCCGCTTCACCGGTTCGCTGGACACCACGTTGTCCGACGGCGATTCGGTCACGATCCTGCCCGCCGTCGCCGGTGGGGCACGCTGAGCCTGCACCCGTGACTCGGTACGAGAACCTCGCCGCTGAGGTCGGCAACACCCCGCTGATCGGCCTTCCTCGGCTCTCCCCGCGCTGGGCGGACACCGCCGACGGTCCGGCCGTCCGGCTGTGGGCCAAGCTCGAGGACCGCAACCCGACCGGTTCCATCAAGGACCGCGCCGCGCTGAAGATGATCGCGGTCGCGGAAGCGGACGGGCGATTGACTCCGGGCTGCACGATCCTGGAGCCGACCTCGGGCAACACCGGCATCTCGATGGCCATGATCGCCAAGCTCAAGGGCTACGGGATGGTCTGCGTGATGCCGGAGAACACCTCCGAGGAGCGCCGGCAACTGCTGGAGATGTTCGGCGCCCGCATCATCTCCTCACCGGCGGCCGGCGGCTCGAACCAGGCCGTGGCGATGGCCAAACAGTTGTCGGTCGACAATCCCGAATGGGTGATGCTGTACCAGTACGGCAACCCGGCCAACGCGCTTGCGCACTACGAGGGCACCGGACCTGAGCTGTTGGCCGACCTGCCCACCATCACGCACTTCGTCGCCGGCCTGGGCACGACCGGCACCCTCATGGGTACCGGTCGCTTCCTGCGGGAGAAGGTACCGGGGGTCGCGATCGTCGCGGCCGAGCCCAGGTACGGGGAGTTGGTGTACGGCCTGCGCAACATCGACGAGGGGTTCGTGCCAGAGCTGTATGACGATTCGGTGTTGACGTCGCGGTTCTCGGTGACCTCCTACGACGCGCTTCGGCGCACTCGGGATCTGGTCGAGCACGAAGGCATCTTCGCCGGCATCTCATCGGGGGCGATCCTGCACGCGGCCCTCGGGGTGGCCGACAAGGCGTTGAAAGCGGGTCAGCGGGCCGACGTGGCCTTCGTTGTGTGTGACGCCGGCTGGAAGTACCTGTCGACCGGCGCCTACTCAGGGTCGTTGCAGCAAGCCGCCGAGCGCCTGGAGCATCAACTCTGGGCCTAACCGCCCTCCGTTGAGGTTGCCCTCGTTGCGGGCTCCTGCGCGTTGACGTTGCCCTTGTTGCGGGCTCCTGCGCGTTGACGTTGCCCTTGTTGCGGGTTCCTGCGCGCCACTAGACGAACTTCGTCCTTTCCGTACCGTTCACGAAACGTGCGCAAACATGGCACCTTTCCGACAGGCCAGGTTCGGTTGCGACGCAGAGCATTTCACCGTGACCGAATCTGACCTTCCCCGTATGGGTGTTCCCGCCGAGCTCATGCAGCGCCTGTCGATGGCTGAGCAACACGAGTACCTCACCCGCCTCCGTCCGTCCCGGCGCACGTTGTTGCGAACCGGAGCCCTGGCTGCCGGTGGTACCGCGGTCGCGGGCCTGCTCCCGGCCACGTCCGCCGCGGCGTCGCCGACCTCGCCGACCCTCATCACCTCCTCGACCCGTCACGGGACGACGGTGGTGCCGTTCGCACGGCACCTGGCCTTCGGCGCCGATCCGCGCACCCAGATGCGTATCGCCTGGCAGGTACCGGCGATCGTCAAGCATCCGTTCGTCCGGTTGGGTCGTCATCCGCTGGACCTGGGACAGAAGATCCCGGCCGAGGTACGCGCGCTGCACTCCGAAGTGCCCGGTGCCATCGCCCCCGTCGACCAGTACTACCTGCACGTCGAACTCGACCGGCTACTTCCGGGGTCCAGGTACTTCTACGGGGTGGGCCACGACGGCTTCGATCCTGCAGACGCAGCGAACCTGACGTCGCTGGGGGAGTTCGAGACCGCCCCCCGCCGCAAGGCTCACGCGCTGAGTTACACGTTCACCGCCTTCGGGGACCAAGGGGTCAGCTACGACGCATTGGCAAACGACACCACCCTGCTCGGCCAGCACCCGAAGTTCCACCTGCACGCCGGCGACATCGCGTACGCCGACCCGTCGGGGCAGGGCAAACCGGTGTCGAGCACGGGAGCAAACGGTACCGACGTCTTCGACCCGCGGGTCTGGGACAACTTCCTGAACCAGACCGAACTGGTGGCCAAGCAGATTCCGTGGATGGTCGCGACCGGCAACCACGACATGGAGGCGCTGTACTCGCCCAACGGCTACGGCGGCCAGGAGGCGCGCTGGGACTTCCCCGGCAACGGCCCGTCGAAGTGCCCCTCGGTCTACTCCTTCATCTACGGCAATGTCGCCTACATCAGCCTTGACGCCAATGACGTGTCGAACGAGATCCCCGCGAACAAGGGTTATAGCGGTGGAAGCCAAACGGCGTGGCTGGCCGAGCGGCTGTACTTCCTGCGAACCCAGCCGGACGTCGACTTCGTAGTGGTCTACTTCCATCACTGCGCCTATTCAACGACCAATCAGCACGCCTCCGAGGGCGGAGTGCGCGCGGACTGGGTTCCCTTGTTCGACAAGTACAAAGTCGATCTGGTGATCAACGGCCACAACCATGTCTACGAGCGCAGCGATGCCCTGCGAGCGAACGCGGTCACCCGGAGCGTGGCTATCGGTGCCACCGTCGATCCGGCTGAGGACGGCACCATGTACGTCACGGCAGGGGGTGCTGGCCGGAGTCTGTACAGCTTCCCCGTTCCGGACAGCTACGCCGGCCATGAGGTGGCGCACGGTGACGTGCCGTCCTACTACTGGGACGCAAACGGCAACAAGGTGACCGAGACAATCCAGTGGTCGCGCGTTCGCTACACCGGATACTCATTCCTCGCGGTCGATGTCGCTCCGGCCCCGCACGGACGGGCGACGACCCTCACCGTCCGAGCCCTGGCCGAGAACGGCACCGAGGTCGACCGGTTCGTGATCCGGCGCAAGGCCGGCGAGGTCGGCCTGGCCAGTCGTGGGGTCCCGCGTCCGAACGAGAACCTCAGCGCCTCCTAGCCCACGTAGCCCACGTAGCCCACCGATTCTCGTTGAGGTTGCCCTCGTTGCGGTCACCGGGGGCGCAACGAGGGCAACCTCAACGGGTCGGGGGCCGCAACGAGGGCAACCTCAACGGGTCGGGTGCCGCAACGAGGGCAACCTCAACGGGTCGGGTGGCGCAACGAGGGCAACCTCAACGGGTCGGGGGCCGCAACGAGGGCAACCTCAACGGCGTTGGGGGCCTGCCCGGTAAATTGGTCGCCGTGAGCATCCCGGAGCCAGGCCAGCCGATGAACCGGCGGCAGCAGCGGCGGCACGAGCTGGCCAACACGAGCATGCTCAGCGGTCTTCGCGGCGACGGCCCGATCACGGCCGTCATGGTGGTTGTGACGGCGTGGGTCGTGCTCGTCGTGGTGGCCATCGTCAACGCCGTCCTCCACCACCACCTCACCCGCTTCGGGATCCAACCCCGGCACGCGGTCGGGCTGCGCGGGATCGTCCTCTCACCCTTCCTGCACGCCGACTTCGCGCACCTGGCCGCGAACTCCATCCCGTTCCTGGCGCTGGGCTGGGTGATGGTCATGGAAGGTCTTAAGCAGGCCGCCATCGTCACGACCGCCATCATCCTGGCCTCCGGATTGATCGACTGGGCGATCGGTCCGTCCAGCGCGGTCATCGTCGGCGCGAGCGGCGTCATATTCGGCTGGCTCGGGTACGTGCTGGCCCGCGCCTGGTTCTCCCGCAACATCAGGTGGATCGCGATCGCGATCATGGTGGTCGCGGTGTTCTCCGGAATGTTCACCGGCCTGCTGCCCCGGTTCGACAGCCACGTCTTCTGGGCCGGACACGTGGCCGGATTCGTCGTGGGCGTCCTCACCGGCGCGTTGCTGCACCGGCGCCCGGATCGCGCGTGACCGATCCTCGCGCGGGGCGGCGGCCGGCGGCCGGTCCGGACGCCGGTGCCGCGTCTCTGGCGCCGATCGGCATGTTCGACTCCGGGGTCGGGGGGCTCACCGTGGCCCGGGCCGTCCTTGATCAGTTGCCGCACGAGTCGCTGCACTACATCGGAGATACAGCGCATTCGCCCTACGGGCCGCTGCCGATCGCCGAGGTTCGCCGGCACGCGCTGCGGGTTATGGATTCGCTGGTCGCCGAGGGTGTGAAGATGCTGGTCATCGCGTGCAATTCCGCTTCCTCGGCCTGCCTCGCCGACGCCCGCGAGCGCTACGACATCCCGGTCGTGGAGGTCATCCGGCCAGCCGTCCGCCGAGCCGTGGCAGCCACGCGCAGCCGACGGATCGGGGTGATCGGCACTCTCGCGACCATCACCTCGGGCGCGTACCAGGACCTGTTCACCGCGGCGCCGGACGTGACGGTCGTCGCAGCGCCCTGCCCGAGATTCGCCGAGTTCGTCGAGCGCGGTGTGACCTCCGGCCGGCAACTGCTGGGCCTAGCGGAGTCCTATCTGAGTCCGCTCGGCGCGGCCGACATCGACACCCTGGTGCTCGGCTGTACCCATTACCCGATGCTCACCGGATTGCTGTCGGTTGTTCTCGGCGATCACGTCACGCTCGTGTCCAGCGCCGATGAAACCGCCAAGGACGTCTACCGCAGTCTGCTGGCGACAGGCCTGCTGAGACCGGACGAGGCCGGGCCCGCGGTGCACCGCTTCGAGGCCACCGGCCCCACCGAGGCCTTTGCCCGGCAGGCGCGGCGATTCCTCGGCGTGGACCCGGCCGACATCTCCACGATCACCACCAGCTGACCACCACCGGCTGACCACCACCGGACCTCCAACTCACCACCAGCCCAGCACCAGCCCAGCACCAGCGGGCCGAGCCTTGCGTCGGGGTGACGCGGCGCCGGTCACGAGCGCCCGGACAGCAGACTCAACCGCACTTCCCGCTCGGCGTTGTCGATGTTCGTGTCCACCAGGCACAGCGACTGCCACGTACCCAGCGCGATCCGCCCGTCCAGGACCGGGACCGTAGCGTGCGGCGGGACGAAGGCCGGCAGGACGTGGTCGCGCCCGTGGCCGGCTGAGCCGTGCCGGTGGCGCCACCGGTCATCGCGCGGTAGCAGGTCGTCCAGCGCGCGGAGCAGGTCGTCGTCGCTGCCGGCGCCGGTTTCGAGGATGGCGATCCCCGCCGTGGCGTGCGGGACGAACAGGTTCAGCAGGCCGTCCCCCGCTCCGGCGACGAACGCCGCGCACTCGGCTGTGAGGTCGGTGACGGTGGCGCGGGCTCCGGTACGGATTCTGAGCACGGTGGTCTTCATGTCGTCCATCTTCGCCCTCGGGCGCGGGCTGCTGGCCGTTGGCCGGACCTGGGACGATGGCACGGTGCGGATCTCAGTGCTCGGCCCCGTCGAGCTCAGTGTCGCCGGGCGATCCGTCGCGATCTCCGGCGCCCGGCTTCGTCGGCTGCTCGTGCGCCTGGCGGTCGCGGACGGGCGGCCGGTCAGCGCGGGCGAGCTGACCGCTGCGGTCTGGCTGGACGAACGGCCCAATGACGAGACGAACGCGCTGCAGACTCTGATCTCTCGCCTGCGCCGGGTGCTCGGTGACGATGCCGAGATCCAGCAGACCCCGGGTGGCTACCGGCTGTCAGCGGCACGGTCGACGGTCGCCGGACCGCCGTCCTCGATGCGGACGGACCTGGCTGAGCTGGATGCGCTGTCCGACAGTGGGCGGCGCAGCCAGGCGGCCGGCGACCTGGACTCAGCCATCGAGGACTATCGCGCCGCCGCGGCCCTGTTTCGCGGCGAAGCCTTGGCGGATGCGGGCGAGGCGGACTATGCCCAGCCGCTGCGCTCCCGGCTCGACGAGCGGCGGCTGGAGGTCGTCCACTCCCGCATCGAGTGCGAACTGGCCGCTGGACGGGCCGCGACGGCGGTGCCGGACCTGGAGGCGCTGGTTGCCGACTACCCACTTCGGGAACAGTTCACCGCCCAGTTGATGACCGCCCTGACCTCGACCGGCCGGGCCAACGAAGCGCTCGTGGTGTTCGACCGGACTCGGCGCCGGCTGGCGGAGGAGCTGGGAAGTCATCCCGGCGCCGATCTCAGACAGGCCCACCAACGCGCGCTGCACGCTGCCACGCCAGCCGGCCCGGAAGTCGCGACGACACCGCGGCGGACGAATCTACGAGCAGTTCTCACCAGCTTCCTGGGCCGCGAGGATGAGCTGAAGCGGGTGTCCTCGCTGCTGGAAGCGGGCCGGTTGGCAACCGTTGTCGGGCCGGGCGGCGCGGGCAAGACGCGGCTGGCCGGGGTGGTGGCCACTGAGTGGGCCGACGCTCTCGAGGACGGTGTGTGGTTCGTGGAGCTGGCCCCGGTCACCGATCCGGTCAACCTCGCGCAGGCCGTTCTCGCCTCGTTGGGCTTGCGCGCGAACCAGCTGCTGGACCGGTCGACCGTGGACACCCAGCGGGTCAGTACCACTGACCGGCTGCTGGATGTGTTGTCGCAATCCGACTGCCTGCTCGTGGTGGACAACTGTGAGCATCTCATTCTCGCCGTGGCGGAGCTGGTCGACCTGTTGTTGGCGAACTGCCCGCGGTTGCGAGTGCTGGCCACCAGCCGGGAGCCGCTGGGCATCGACGGTGAGGCGCTGTGCATGCTGCCACCTTTGACGCTTCCCGCGGTGGAGGCGGGCGTGCAGGAGGCGATCGCACACAGTTCGGTGCAGCTGTTCGCCGACCGGGCCGGCGCGGTGAGCGCCGGCTTCGAGATCACCCAGGCCAACGTGGCGGACGTGGTCGAGATCGTGCGGCGGCTGGACGGGCTTCCGCTGGCTATCGAGCTCGCGGCGGCGCGGTTGCGGGTCCTGCCGGTGACCGAGATCCGGGCGCGACTGTCGGACCGGTTCCGGTTGCTGTCCGGGGGTAGCCGCGTGGCCATGCCTCGCCATCGCACCCTGCGCGCGGTCGTCGAGTGGAGTTGGGAGCTGCTGACCGACTCCGAGCGGCTGCTGGCCGAGCGGCTGGCGGTGTTCCCCTCCGGCGCCACATTGACCAGTGCCACCGCGATTTGCGCGGATGGCCGGTTGGATCGGGCTGACATCGGCGAGTTGCTGAGTGCCCTGGTGGACAAGTCCCTGCTCAGGGTCGATCCCGACAGCGACCTTCGCTATCGCATGCTGGAAACGCTGCGCGAGTACGGGGTCGAACGGCTGTCCGAGCGCGGTGAGGTCGGGGATGCGCGGCTGGCGCATGCCCGTTACTTCGCCCAACTGGTGGCCGAGGCCGAGCCGTGGTTGCGAACGTCTGAGCAGCTGGAGTGGTTGCGCCTGCTCGAACGCGAGCAGGACAACCTGCTCGCCGCCCTGCGCTATCTCGGCGAAAGCGGCGACACCAGACGCACCCTGCGCATGGTCGGTTCGCTCGGGTGGTACTGGATCCTGCTCGGCAGCCACTCGGAGGCCGTCAGCTGGTTGAGCTTCGCGCTCGACGTTCCGGACGGTGTCGGCGGCCCCGACGCCGGTTCCGACGAGTCTGGCGGCCGAGACAACGCTGCCCGGACGGTGATCGAGGCGCAGCTGGCGCTCAACACGATGGCCACCAGTTTCGGGGAGGGCCACGAGACCGACGTAGCGGCCAGCTTGAACCGTATGGAGGATCTGGGCCGGCGACTGGGCGAGATTCCGGCCGAGGATCCGATGGTGTTGTTGCTCCGTCCGATGATGTCGTTCTTCTCCGGCGACAGCGAGCGGATCGTGGCGCTGCTGGACGAGGCCATGTCCAGCTCGGACGACTGGATCCGGGGCGCGGCCCTGATGTTTCGCGCGAACCTTCGCGAGAACGACGGTGAGGTCGAGAAGATGCGGGCCGACGTCGACGCGGCGTTGGGCATCTTTCGGCAGATCGGTGACCGCTGGGGGATGGCCTCGACCTTGACCTCGCTGGCCCAGCTGCACACGCTGGACGGCGACCTGCCCGCCGCGATCGCCGAGTACACCCGGGCGGCCGGGTACCTCGCCGACTTCGGCGCGCACTCGGACGAGGCGATGCTGCATCTGCGGCTGACCGACCTGCAGTTGCGACTGGGCGATTTCGAGGCTGCCCATCGGGAGGCGGAGCTGGTACGTACAACGGACTTCCAGGCCGGGAGTTCGGCCCAGCGCGTCCTGGCCGAGTGCGCGTTGTCGGCGGTCGCCAGCGCGACGCAGGACCACCCGGCCATGACGGCACACCGGCGGAACCTGCTGCGCGAGGTCAGCGGTATGAGTCCGGTCCACCCGATGAACGGGCACGTCCGGTCGTTGGCGCTGGCGTCCTTGGCCGGCCTGGAGACCGCCGGTGGCGACTACACCGAGGCGGCTGCGCATCTGCGCGAGTCCTACGACTGCGGCGTGGCCACCCAGGACATGCCGATCATGGCGGCGGTCGCCGTGGCGGTGGCGACGTGGGCCGCCGCACTGGGGGACCCGGCCGCCTGGCGACACTCGGCCGAGATCCTCGGGGCGGCGGCGCAGTTACGGGGGTCCGACGATCGGACGGACTGGTTCGTCCGGCGACTGCGTGAGCGCTTGACCGAGCAGTTGGGCGCCGAGCAGTTGGCGGCCTGTTACGGCCGCGGTCGCGCTTTGACGCGTAAGGCGGCCCTGGCGCGCATCGACCCCGCCACCGTGCCGCGTTGAGGTTGCCCTTGTTGCGCGAGAATCCCGTTGAGGTTGCCCTTGTTGCGCGCAACAGGGGCAACGTCAACGGGTGGACGTGCGCTCAGGCCCGGCTTCGGTAACCGCGCAGGGCGAGGGGGACGAATACCGCCAGCAATCCCACCATCCAGGCGCCGGTCCACGCGAGATGCGACGCCACGGGTCCGCCGATCATCAGCCCGCGCACCGTGGACACCAGGTGAGATATCGGATTCACCTTGACGAAGGCCTGCAACCAGCCCGGGAGCGTGTCGGTGCTGACGAAAGTGTTGGAGCCGAAAGACAACGGCAGCACAAGGAGAAACATGATGCCCTGGACCGCTCCGGACGTCCGGACGATCATTCCCACGAACACCGATATCCAGCAGAAGCACAACGCGAACGCGATCGAGATCCCGAACGCGGCTACCGCGGCCAGCCAGTTCGTCTCGACCCGGAAACCGATCAGGGAGCCGAAGCCCGCGAAGACCAGACAGAGGATGACGTAACGCACGACATCGCCCAGCACGGCGCCGACCAGCGGAGCCGAGCGAGCGATCGGCAACGAGCGGAACCGGTCGAAGACACCCTTCTCGATGTCGGCATTCAGGTTCTGGCCCAACGCCACCCCCGCCATCGCGATGGACTGGCCGAGCAGCCCCGGTAGAAGGAATTGCAGGTACTGGTGCTGCGATCCGTGCCCGAGCGCACCGCCGAAGATGTAGGTGAACAGCAGCAGAAAGATGATGGGCTGCAGGGTCACGTCGATCAGCTGCTCTGGCGTTCGAGTGAGTTTGATCAGGCTGCGCTTGGCCAAAACCGCCGCGTGACGCAGCGTCGTGACCAGGCCGGAAGAGCTGGTCATCGGGGTGGCCAGCGTGTCCATCGGGCTGGAGGCGCGGGTCGTGGTGGTCAGGGTGCTGGTCATGCTGCGGCCTCGCTGTTCGTCTGGTGGATCGCCGATTCGGATTCGTCGGTGGGCGTGCTCGGCCGGCCGGTCAGGGTGAAGAACACCTCGTCCAGACTCGGCAGGTGCAGTGACAGTTCGGTGACCGCGATATCGGCGTTGGCCAGGCGTGCCACCGCGTCGGTAAGCGCGGTGTCGGAGTCGACGGGCACGCTCAGCGTCCCGCGGCCGGTGAGCTCGGGTGTGGCCGAGGCAATCGTCGAGAGGATGCTCGAGACTTCCTGCAGCCGGCTTTCGTCGGCCGGTCGAACCGCCAGCCGCTGACCTCCGACGACCTGCTTCAGGCCGTCCGGGGTGTCGTGAGCGATGACGCGGCCATGATCGATGACGGTGATCTCGTCGGCGAGCGCGTCGGCCTCCTCCAGGTACTGGGTGGTGAGCAGCACGGTCGAACCGTCGGAGATCAGGCGCCGGACCACGCCCCACATGTCCTCACGTTTGGCCGGATCCAGTCCGGTCGTGGGTTCGTCGAGGAAGATCACCGACGGACGTCCGACGAGGCTGGCGGCCAGGTCCAGCCGGCGGCGCATACCACCGGAGTAGTTCTTCGCGATCCGGCCCGCCGCCTCGGAGAGGTCGAACCATTCGAGCAGTTCGGCGGCGCGAGCTTTGGCGTCGCGGCTCGACAGGTTCAACAGCTGGCCGATCATGACCAGGTTCTGGGTGCCGGTCAGGTCCTCGTCGACCGAGGCGTATTGGCCGGTCAGGCCGATCGTCTGGCGCACCCGGTGGGCATCGCGCACCACGTCCAGGCCGGCGATCCGGGCGCTGCCGGAGTCGGCCCGCAGCAGGGTGGCCAGGATCCGCACCGCGGTCGTCTTACCCGCGCCGTTGGGCCCGAGCACCCCCAGGACGGTGCCCTGCCTGGCGGCCAGGGCGACGCCGTCCAGGGCCAGGGTGCCCGACGCCGTGCTGCCGAACCGCTTGGTGAGGCCCTCGGCCTCGATTGCGTATTCCATGACGGTCTCCTTCGCATTCAGTTCGTCAGGTAGCACTCTGGGTGTGGGCGCTGGCAGCATCCGCACAGCGCACTGGCACGCCTGCCACGGACGTGTCAGCGCACGCCAGCGCGTGTGTTCGCGTGTGTTCGCGTGTGTTCGCCTGTCTGAACTGGCGGGCGGATGCCAACGCGTGCCGGCAGCGATGACAGACGCGCTCGATAAGGTGGCGGGCATGACCCGCCCCGACGGTCGCGCTGCCGACCAGCTCCGTCCCATCACCATCACCCGCAACTGGCAGGCCTACGCCGAGGGCTCGGCGCTCATCGAGTTCGGCGAGACCAAGGTGCTCTGCGCTGCCTCGGTAACGCAGGGTGTCCCGCGCTGGCGCAAGGGCAGCGGCCTGGGCTGGGTGACCGCGGAATACTCGATGCTCCCCAGGGCCACCCTGACCCGCAACGATCGTGAATCGGTCCGGGGCAAGATCGGCGGCCGCACTCACGAGATCTCGCGCCTCATCGGCCGCTCGTTGCGCGCCTCGATCGATCTGGCTGCTCTCGGGGAGAATTCGATCGCCATCGACTGTGACGTGATCCAGGCCGACGGTGGTACCCGCACGGCCGCGATCACCGGCGCCTACGTCGCGCTGGCCGACGCGGTCAGCTGGCTGCAGTCCAAGGGTGCGCTGGCCAAGCCGGATCCGCTGATCAACTCGGTGGCCGCGGTCTCGGTGGGCGTCATCGACGGTGAGCCACGACTGGACCTGATGTACGAGGAAGACGTCCGCGCCGAGACCGACATGAACGTGGTCGTGACGGGCCAGGGCGAGTTCATCGAGGTACAGGGGACGGCCGAGGGGGTACCGTTCCGCCGCGACGAGCTGGACGCGCTGCTCGACCTCGCGCTGGCCGGCTGTGCGGACCTGACGTCCCTTCAACACAAAGCGCTGGCATGAGTTCCTCGCCTGTCGATCGGGTGCTGCTGGCTACGCGCAACCAGAAGAAGCTGGCCGAGCTCGCGCGCATCCTCACGCCTCAGGTGCCTGTTCGAGTATTCGGCCTTGATGACGTCGACCCGTACGACGAAGCGCCCGAGACCGGCGCGACCTTCGCCGACAACGCGCTCATCAAGGCGCGTGAGGCGGTGGCGCACACCGGCCTGATCTCCCTCGGCGACGATTCCGGTCTGGCCGTCGATGCCCTCAACGGGATGCCCGGTGTGCTGTCGGCGCGCTGGTCGGGCTTACCCAAGGACGATGACCGCAACGTGGAGTTGTTGCTCCAGCAGTTGGCCGACACCCCGGACGAGCGGCTGGGTGCCGAGTTCGTCTGCGCACTGGCCCTGGTCACCCCGGACGGGGCCGAACATGTCGCACACGGCACCATGCGAGGGCGCCTGATCCGGCAGCGCCGCGGGGCCAACGGCTTCGGCTACGACCCGATCTTCGTGGCCGACGGCCACGATGTCACCAGCGCCGAGCTGAGTTCGGCCGACAAGGATGCGATCAGTCACCGTGGTGTGGCCTTGCGGTTGATGACCTCGGTCCTGCTGGACGTCCTTGGTGGCTGAAGCGCGGCCCGTCCGACACGACCGCACGCTGCGGTCGCGCTGACGGGACGCGCAAGTATCAAAGCAAGAAAATTACGCGTGCGCTGTTTCGACGGCCAATTTCAGCGCTCAGGTAGATGAGAGTTTGCGTCCGGACGTGCACGTTGACACCGGAAACAACCGGCGTCAACGTGCACGTCTACGCATCAGTGCGGCGGTGCTCCGTGACCGTGTTCCAAGGCGATCTCGTCCGCCGAGCTCATCCCAGCAGGCAGGTTGACGGTCGTCTTGGGGCCGGTGAACCAGTTCTTGACCGACAGGTGCCACGCCAACCAGAGGATCAGCAGTGCGCCGATCACCACAATTGGCGTGTAGTTGACGTACTTCCAGGCGAAGCCACTAACACCAGGGATGCCGCCGACTGACGTCGGGAACAACGCGACTACCGAGGTGACCACGATCTCGACGACCGCCACGAGGCACATCCACTTGTACTTCGAACCCAAACTCCAGCGCCCGGGAACGAACGCGTCGCCGACCTTCCAGCGCAGGAAGATGGGGATCGCGAAGGCGAGGTAGAGACCGATCACTCCGATCGAGACGACGGCGAAGAACGCGACCGGCACCGGGGCGCCGTTGATGTCGACCTTGACAAGAGCGGGCAGTGTCAAAATCACTGCGATCACGGCCGACACGATGACCCCGTAGACCGGCACTTTGTTGTGGTTGAGACGGGACCAGTACTGGCCGCCGGGTACGGCGCCGTCGCGGCTGAACGCGTACAGCATGCGGGTTGTCGAGGTCATGCACGCCACCGTGCAGAAGAACTGACCGAGCGCTGAAATGAGCAGGACCGTGCTGGCCCACTTGGTGGTCAGCGCTTGGGCGAAGATGACCGCGACGCCCCCACCGCCGCTGGTCACCTTGCCCTCGTCCTGAACGGCGAACAGGAAGGCGAGCAGCAGGATCCAGCCACCGATGGCTGAGTAGAAGATCGACTGCCAGATTCCCTTGGCGGCCGCGTTGGCCGCCGACTTGGTCTCCTCGGACAGGTGAGCCGAGGCGTCGTAACCGGTGATCGTGTACTGCGTGAGGATCGCTGAGATGGGCAACACCAGGAAGAGGAAACCGATGCCGTGGGTGCTCACGCCGAAGATGCCCGAGTTGTTCACCGTATGCGTGAACACCGAGGAGACGCTGGCGTGGTGCTTGGGTAGGAAGATCAGGATCAGGACGACCGCGCTCGCTCCGAACACATGCCACCAGACGGAGATGTTGTTCAGCACCGCGAGCAGATGGCTGGAGAAGATGTTCACCGCCGCAGCCAAAGCCAGAATGATGACGAACATGATGAACACCCGCGTCAGGCTGTAATGCGAGGCCCACGAGGTGCTGTAAGTGTCCAGCGTCAGGTCGAGGAACGTCGCGCAGCCGTAGGCCACTGAGGCGTCGATGGCCAGCAAGCCGATCAGGTTCAGCCAGCCGGTGTAGTAGCCCGCCTTCGGACCGCCCAGTTTGGACGCCCACCAGTAGATCCCACCGGAGGTGGGAAACGCGGACACCAGCTCGGACATGCACAGTCCGATGATCAGGATGAAGATCGAGATAATCGGCCAGCCCCATGCGATCGCCGCCGGGCCTCCGTTGTTCCAGCCGAGACCGAAGCTGGTGAAGCATCCCGCCAGGATCGAGATGATCGAGAACGAGATCGCGAAGTTGGAGAACCCCGACCAGGATCGGTTGAGCTCTTGCTTGTATCCGAGTTCGGCGAGGCGGGCCTCGTCGTCGTCGAGATGCGTATCAGCCACCACAGTCCCTTTCGTTGGTTAACCGGGTTGTTGGACTTCCACCAGCAGCCGCGCGAAGTCCGGTGAGTCGAATGTGGACACCGCGCGTTCGTACTTCTCCATGCCCCAACTCCAGAAGTCGAAGTCCAGCGTGGAGATCCCGTCCTGGATCGAAGCCCAGAGCGTCCAGCCGTACTGGGACATCAGCGCCCAGAGTCGTGCCCGGGCGAGCTTGCTGGCCAGCGGCCGCCCGTAGTAATGGGTCACCAGCAACTCCAACTGCCCATCGGACAGGGTGGATTCACTGGCGAGGTTTCCCAGCTCGAAGCAGGGATCGTTGTTGCCGGCGTACTCGTAGTCGATGAGCCACAGCCGCGTGCCGTCGTCGATGATGTTCTCGGCCAGCAGATCGTTGTGGCAGGGCACTGACACCTCCGGAAGCACAGCCATCGCCTCGCGGATCATCGCCACCTTGGCCATGAAGTCCAGGTACCGGTCGGGAAGCCGGAACCCGCGCTCGCGCACCAGCCTGAGATAGCGCAGCTGGACGTCGAACATGTTGAAGTCGTTGGCGAACCTGGGTCCGGCGTGCAGCATGCGGCAGGTCTGTGCCAGGCGAGCAAGGTTCGACTCCAGCCGCACGTCGCTGGGCCCGAGGGTCCGCCCGTCCACCCAGGCGATGACGAGTACGCCTCTGCCCGGCAGGTAGTCCAGCACTTCGGGGGCGACCCCGGATGCGGCCGCGGCGCGGGAGTTGGCGTGTTCGGCCGCTCGATCGATGGCCAGTAACGCGCTGTCCGGGGACGACAGCCGGGCGACGTAGTCACCGTTGTCGGTGACGATGCGGAAGTTGCGGTTGGTCAGGCCGCCCGTCAGCGAACTGATTGTGCGCGGGCGCCCGGCCAGCAGGGGGACGGAGTCCAGCAGGGCATCGACGCTCGCCGGGAACGGCGAACCGGATTCGTCACCCGCGATCCATCCTTCGGGCCGCGCCGGGGCGCCGGCGGTACGGGGCAGTGCTGCGTTCACGCGACACTCCTCCGAGTCAGCGGCACCCTACGGTTTTCCGGATGCTAAGCCCTATCGGGTA
Organism: Jatrophihabitans telluris; assembly: GCF_023516435.1. Taxonomy (GTDB): domain Bacteria; phylum Actinomycetota; class Actinomycetes; order Mycobacteriales; family Jatrophihabitantaceae; genus Jatrophihabitans_A; species Jatrophihabitans_A telluris. The sequence continues at coordinate 1,320,063 of NZ_CP097332.1, forward strand.
ATACGGTCTAGATCGAATGTGGTCAGTGCATTTCGCGTTCGTTTCGTTCGGTGCACCAGACCCGGCCAAACATGACAATCGCTGTCTAAACGCCGCTGCGAACCGAGATCCGGACGCGGTCCGAGCGAAACAGGTCGTGTGCGTATTCCACGGCGAGCCCGGCGGCGGTGAAGGCCGTTCGCTCGATCCGCATGGCCGGACGGCCCAGGCCGAGGTCGAGCCGGGCCGCCTGCTCGGCCGACGGGATGACCGCCTCGAGCGATTCGGTCGCGGTCCTGGGTCCGCGGGCGTAGCGCTCGGCCAGCAGCGAGTAGAGCGAACCGGTGAGCTCATGGGCGAGCATGCCCGGCAGCTCCGCCGCCGGAAACCACGAGTGCTCCAAGGCGAGCGGGCGGTCCTCGGTCAGCCTGATCCGCACGATCTCGTGCACGGCCGCGGCGCGTTCGAGCCCCAGGGCGTCGGCCACCCGTGGACTAGCCGCGACGGTGGCCGCCGACAACACCTCGGCTTGCGCGTGCAGGTTGGCCCGCCGAAGCTGCTCGGTGAACCCGGCCAGGCCGGTGAGATCGCAATCGATCTTGGGCTCGGTCACGAACGTACCGCCGGCCCGGCCGGGCACTCGGTCGACGACTCCGCGCTGTTCGAGGTCGGCCAGCGCCTGCCGAAGGGTCATCCGGCTGACGCCGAAGAAGCCGGCCAGATCCTGCTCCCGCGGCAGCCGGTCCCCAGGCACCAAGGCCCCGGCCGCGATGGTGTCGAGGAACCAGCGTTCGATCTGGCTGTGCGCGGTGACCCCGCCGGCACGGGAGAGCGCGTGCGGCTGGGCGAACACGGTCGTCGTCATCAATGCCCGTCCTTCCGCACACCTCTGCGCGGACGATGTCGCGAAGATACCCCTTGCGCGGTGCTCGTCCCTGCCGCGCGGCGAGCCTCGGCTGTGCCGAGCACCCCGGCCGAGCGACTACCGTGGTTGGGTGCACGCCTCGCGTCGGCGAGGCGGCGATTGTCAGGATGCGGAGCGGCTTTTCATGCGAGTGACCGGACTGGGCCATGCCAGTGCGCTGATCGAGACCAAGTTCGGCTCGGTGCTGACCGACCCGTGGGTCAACCCCGCGTACTTCGGATCGTGGTTTCCCTTCCCGGACAACTCCGGTCTGGACTGGGACTCGATCGGCCAGGCCGACTACCTGTTCGTCTCTCACCTGCATCGCGACCACTTCGACCCGGAGCATCTCAAACGCCACATCTCCAAGAAGGCGACGGTGCTGCTGCCTGCCTATGCGACCAGCGAGCTCGAAGACCAGCTGCGGGACCTCGGGTTCAGCTCCTTCGTCAAGACGGTTTCCGACGAGGTGGTCGACCTCGACGGCCTGCAGATCATGATCCAGTCCCTGATCTCGCCCACCGACGGGCCTATCGGCGATTCTTCGCTCTGGCTGACCGACGGCACGACGATCGTGCTGAACCAGAACGATGCCCGGCCCTCGGACCTGACGTCGTTCCAGAAGCTCGGCCACGTCGACGTCCACCTGCTGCAGTTCTCAGGCGCAATCTGGTTCCCGATGGTCTACGACCTTCCCAAACGGGCCAAGCAGGCGTTGGGGGCGACCAAGCGTGAGCGGCAGTTCGACCGGACGCTGCGCTACATCCAGGATCTGGAAGCCAGTTACGTCTTCCCGACCGCCGGCCCGCCCTGCTTCCTCGACGACGAACTCTGGGGCTTCAACGACATCTTCGGGGACGAGTCCAACATCTTCCCGGACCAGAAAGTCTTCTTGGACTGGCTCAGCGAGCGTGGACGGACCAACGGCCGGCTGCTGCTTCCCGGCACCGTCGCGCACGTGAGCGAGCCGCACTGCCCGGTGCAGCACCCGATGCCCGACGCCGAGGTCGAGGCGCTGTTCGCGGACAAGACCAGCTACCTGCTGGACATGAAGGCGCGGCGGCAGCCGGAGGTCGAGCAGGCCAAGCTGGGCTGGGCGCATCCCGAGGTCGATGTGCTCGGCGAGATCACCAAGTGGTTCACACCCCTGCTGGAGGAGGCCGACCACATGGCCGCCGGCATCAACGGTGGCGTCCGTTTCACCGCCGCCGACGCCGAGCGCGGCGACGTCGACTTCATCCTGGACTTCGTCACCCGCGAGGTACGTCCGTACCAGGACGAGAAGGTTCGCTACCGCTTCCAGACCAAGCGGGCCTACCTCGAGCAGCTGATCGTCGAGCACGAGATCGACTGGGTCAATTCGCTGTTCCTGTCCTGCCGGTTCACCGCGACCCGGATCGGGCCGTACAACGAGTACGTCTACACCTTCTTCAAGTGCCTGTCCGAGGAGCGCTTGAACTACGCCGAGGGCTGGTTCGCAGAGGCCGCCCATGACGACAAGACCATCGAGATGGGCGGGTACGCCTTCCAGAGCCGCTGCCCGCACCTCAAGGCCGACCTGACTCGTTTCGGAAAGGTGGACGACGGAGTCCTGACCTGTCAGATGCACGGCTGGAAGTGGAACCTCGACACCGGCAAGTGCATCACTTCGGTGGGCCACCCCATCCGCACCGAAGGCGCCATCGGCCACTGAGCTGCCCTCGCCGACCCGCCGGCGCTTCGATCGGTCAGGGCGTCATGATCAGGCAGCTGCCGCTGGCGGTGGCCACGAGCTTGCCATCGCCGTCGATGACCGAGCCTTCGGCGAAGGCCACCCGGCGACCGGGTTTGACCACCCACCCTCGCGCCGTCAACGCGCCTCCGTCGCTGTGCACGGGACGCAGATAGTTCACCTTGAGCTCGATGGAGGTGTAGCCCACCCGGGGCGGAAGGGTCGTGTGCACGGCGCATCCGATCACGGTGTCCAGCAAGGTGCAGACCAGTCCGCCGTGGACCATGCCGATCGGGTTGTAGGCCGATTCGTCCGGCACGCAGGTGAACACCACCGCTCCGGACTCGACGGACTCGATGGTGAAGGCGAAATGCGCGGCGATGGGCGGCGGCGCGACGGTCCCGTCGGCCACCGCACGCATAGCGTCCAGGCCGGACAGTTCGATGAGCGAGGCGGCGGTCACCGCTGGGTCGAACCATGTCAGTGTCTTCGAGCGAGGGCTGCCCCACTGGGTTGGCGCGGCGGTGTCGGTTTGATTTTCAGTCATGGACGGACGCTAGCAAACCGCGGCCAGGGCGAACGCGTCGCCGGGTCGAAGCTGGGCCAGGCGGCTGAGCTCGGTCGAGTGCACCACTGCGATGACCGGATATCCGCCGGTGACCGGACCGTCCGGCCCGAGAACGATGGGTCTGCCGTCCGGCGGGACCTGGATCGTGCCGGGCAGCGTGGCCGCCGACGGGAGTTCGTCCGGCCGGCGCCGCTCCAGCCGAGGGCCGTCCAGCCGGAGGCCGACCCGGTTGCTGGCCGCGCGCACGAGCCACGAGGTGCCCAGCAGGGTCGGCCAGGCGGGCTCGGTGAACCAGTCACGCTGCGGGCCGGGATGCACGCGCACGGGACCAGCTTCGCTGAGCGGCGGCAGCGGCACGTCGAGTGGATCCCCAGCCAGAAGGTCGCCGACAGGCAGCCGATCACCCGGGCCCAACGCGCGGCCACCAAGCGCCGAGAGCGTGTCGATGGAGCGGGATCCGAGCACGGACGGGACGTCGAATCCGCCCCGGACCGCCAGGTAGGTCCGGACTCCGCTCGGAGGCGTCCCCAGCATCAGCACACAGCCGGCCGGCAGCGTGACCGGCCGGCCGAAGTCGACCGCCGCCGCGCCCGCCGATGTCCGGACCGGAGTACGAGCCCCGGCGAGCGCGATGGTCACCGCCCGATCGGTCCGCACGCTCAGTCCGCCGAGGGTGATCTCCAGAGTGGCGGCTTCGGCGCTGTTGCCGACCACGGCGTTGGCGAACCGGTGCGCTCGCTGGTCGAACGCGCCGGAGGTGGCCACCCCCACGTTCCGGTAGCCGCGGCGTCCCAGGTCCTGCACCGTGAGCAGGGGGCCGCTACTAAGGACCTCGATCATGTCGGCCGGAATCGCACGGGGCGCCCGGGCACGAGCAGCGCCGGAGGCCGACGCTCGACGTCGAACAACCGGGCCTTGGTGCGGCCCAGAATCCGCCAGCCGCCGGGGGACTCGTTCGGGTAGACCCCGGTGTATTCACCGGCCACTCCAACCGAGCCGGCCGGGACCCGCGTCCGGGGCTCGTCCAGTCTGGCCAGCTGCATCTCTCTCGGTAGTCCGGTCAGATAGCCGAAGCCGGGGGAGAAACCGCAGAACCGCACCGCATAAGGCGCCTGGCTGTGCGTGGCGACGACCCGTTCCACCGACCAGCCGAGTTCGTCGGCGACTGCGGGTAGGTCAGGTCCGTCGTAACGAACCTCCAGCACGATTTCCTCCAGCCCGGGATCGGTGCTGACCGGCTCGGCTGCCGCCGCCGCGGCCTGCTCGATCATGCCGATGGTGACCAGGCTCGGATCGAAGACGACCAGGACCGACTCGGCGGCAGGGACGATGTCGATGAGCGCGGGCATCTGCCCCGCGCGGGCCAGTTGTGCCGCCAAGCGCGCTGGGTCGTCGATGCCGTCGATCAGCACGGCACGGTCGCCGTAGGGCTGACAGCGCGGCGCGCTCATGAGAACGCCGTGACCTCGATGCCCGCCGCCGCCAGCACGCGGCGGATCGCCGTGGCGATCTCCACCGCATGCGGCGAGTCGCCGTGCACGCAGATCGAATCCGGTCGGATCGGAATCCGCACCCCCTCGATCGAGACGACGGTCCCGGTCTGAACAAGGTCGAGCGTTCTCGCCGCAACCTCGTCCGGGTCGCTGATCAGTGCCTGCGGCTCCGATCGGGGCACCAGCGTCCCATCTGACCGGTAGCCGCGGTCGGCAAAAGCCTCACTGACAGGGCGGACACCGGCAGCGGTCGCGGCAGCGGCCAGCGCCGAGTCCGGCAGGGTCAGAATCGGTAGCCCGGCGTCGACACTCGCGACCGCTGCCGCGATCGCGCCCGCCTGGACCGGATCCGTTGCGGCGGTGTTGTAGAGCGCGCCGTGCGGTTTCACGTAGCGGACCCGGCCTCCGGCGGCGGCGGCGAAGGCCTGCAATGCACCTAGCTGGTAGACGATGTCGGCGCTGAGTTCGTCCGCGGCCATGTCGATGCGGCGACGTCCGAAACCGGCCAGGTCGCGATAGCCGACCTGAGCTCCGATGGCCACGCCGCGCTGGACAGCCAGCTCGCAGGTCCGGCGCATGATGCTCGGGTCCCCGGCGTGGAAGCCGCAAGCGATGTTGGCGCTGCTGATCACGCCGAGCAGTGCCTCGTCGTCGCCGAGCGTCCAGCGCCCGAATCCCTCGCCCAGATCGGCGTTGAGGTCGATGCGCGAGCTGGCCATGGAGCCAATCTAGAGGGGCATCGGTGTCTCGTGGAGCACCGACTCTAGAGCGGCATCGTCGCAATGACGTCGGTCGGCTGGGCCGATCCTCCGGCCGGTTCGACCGAGACCCCCATCCGTTGCGAGCCGGCGAGGTCACCACTGGCCAGCGCGGTCACGTCACCGTCGGCATTCGGCAGGAACGTGCCGGCCGACACAGCGTGCTGAGAACCGCCGGCGCCGGAGATCATCCAGAGCTGGTAGGTCTTGTCAGCGCCGGGCGCGGGGATGTTGTGGCCGATCAGAGCGACCTTGCGTTCGGACTTGGAGTAGACGAGCGTGGCGTGACCGGAACCCACGTCGCCGCTGATGGCGTTGGAGTCCCGGGCGGACAGGATCGACTGGACCGCGCTGGCCTCGGTCGTGCGGGTCGCCTGGCGGTGCTGCTGGAAGCCCCAGGTGCCGAGCACCAGCGCGATCAACGCACATGCCGCGGCCAGGCCCTGCCAGAGGCTACGGCTGCCCCGGGCACGACGCAGCGCGATCACGTTGTCCGTGACCGGAGCAAGCGGGCGTACCGCGGCGGCGGCGTGCAGTACCGCGTCGCGCAGCGCCGGCGGCGGGGTGGCGGCCGACAGATGCGTCAGCTCGACCGCTGTGGCGACATAGCTGGCCACCTCGTCGCGGCAGTCCGCGCACTCGTCGAGATGACGCTCGAATTCTTCGCGTTCTCCTGCGTCGAGCGCATCGAGTGCGTAAGGCCCAGCCAAAGCGTGCAGCTCGGGGCTCATGCGGTCACCCCCAGAGCGTCGCGGAGCCGGATGAGGCCGTCGCGGATACGTGTCTTCACGGTTCCCAGCGGGATGTGCAGCAGTTCGGCGACCTCGCTGTGGGAATAACCGCCGAAGTAGGCCAGGCTGACGGCCTGACGCTGCACATCGGTGAGATCGTTCATCACCCGCCGCACGCGCTGCGCCTCCAGACTGGTCTCGACCTGCTCGCTGACCTCGTCGTAGGGCCGCTCGGTGTTGAGTTCGGCGTAGCGATTGTCGCGCGCCGCGCTCGATTGCGCCGCCCGGACGCGGTCCACCGCGCGCCGGTGGGCAATCATCAGCAACCACGGCATGACCGCGGACTTGGTGACGTCGAAGCGGGCCGACTGGCGCCAGACCTCGAGGTAGACGTCCTGGGTGACCTCGGCAGACTGGGCGGCGTCGCGAACCACTCGCAGCACCATCCCGTACACGCGGCTCGAGGTGCGGTCATACAGCTCGGCGAAGGCTTGTTGCTCGCCCCGGGCCGACGCGGCAAGCAAAGTCTCCAGGGGAGTGGGCTCGGCCGGCGTCGGCACAGCCGCGAGCGGGGTCGTCGCTGACCGCTCTCGTCTCATGTGCGTCACTCTAGTGAGCCCCGTCCCGCCCGCCGAAACGCCGGGCCTTCGCCGGTGCGAGCCACCGGATACCAGTCATTCGTGACGTGTCGGGGTACTGGATTGGATGCCGCGGTCGAAATCTGTGTCGAAATTCGAAATGCGCGCGTCATTGAGTCCGCGGATCGGCGTCGGCATGGTGACGGCAGTGTTCGCTGCCGCACATCCGCGCCGAACGGGCACGTTCGGTGCAGACACGGGTGGCCAGATTCCGCTGGAACATCCGAATTGTGTGCTGACGGGGGTTAGAAATGTTCATGGGTGGTTCCAAGCCGCCGCGACGGATTCGCACGGCAATCGTGCGACGTAAACGCGCGGCTGCATCAGTGGCGGGGTTGGCAGTCGTTGCCGCGCTCGCGCCGGGCCTCGTCGGGCGGTCCGCTCCGGCGCTGGCCGACACGGCTCCGGCATCGTCGGTCGCCCCCTCGACGGTCAGCGCCGACCCACTGCCGACGGTGCAGGTCAACGGCGTCGTGTGGTCACAGGTCGTGGTCGGCAATACCGTCTACGCGACGGGATCGTTTTCCAGTTCCCGCCCGGCCGGATCGCCGGCCGGGACGAACGAGACCCCGACCGGCAACATCATCGCCTACGACATCCGCACCGGGAACAAGATCACGTCGTTCACCCACACGCTCAACGGCACCGGCCGCACGATCACGGCTTCACCCGACGGCTCGACGGTGTACGTGGGCGGCGAATTCACCGCGGTGGACGGCCAGACCCACTCCCGCGTCGCTGCCTTCGCCACCGCGACCGGCGCCCTCATCGCCAGCTTCGCGCCCATCATGGGCAGCGACGTCCTTGCCATCGCGGCCACCAACGACACCGTCTATCTCGGCGGCTACTTCCATTACGTCAACGGGGTAGCCCGCGCGCGACTGGCGGCGGTCCAGGCCGGATCCGGTTCGCTGCTGTCCTGGAACGCCAGCGCCAACGACGCGGTCCGCGCCATGGTGCTGAACGCCTCGGGTACTCGGCTCATCCTCGGCGGCTCCTTCGCCAGCCTCAACGACGTCTCCGCGCTCGGATTCGGCGCGCTCGATCCGGCCACCGGCGCGACGATGATGGCAGGAAGCGCTGCGTGGCCGCCCAACTTCCCGATTCATGACTACGGTTCCAACTCCGGCATGTACAGCTTGACCGCGTCCAAGGGCGCGATCTACGGAACCGGTTTCAAGTACAAGACCCCGAACTCCAATTTCGAGGGCAGCTTCTCGATGAACGACGAGACCGGGACGATCAACTGGATCAATGACTGCCACGGCGACTCTTACGGCATCGCGCCTGCCGGTACCGCGGTGTACGTGGTCGGCCACACCCACGACTGCAGCGCGATCAATGGTTTTCCCGACTATTACCCGAAGTATGAGGATCAACACCGGGCGATTGCGTTCACGTATGGGGCGGGCGGGACGAATACCGGTCCGGATTCCTATGGTTGGAACTACAGCGGGCAGCCCGCGAGCACTCTTCTGGACTGGTTCCCGCTGCTTTCCGACGGCGTGTACACCGGTCAGTATCAGGCTGCGTGGTCGATCGTGTCGGCCTCGGGCTACGTGGCCCTGGGCGGGGAGTTCCCACTGGTGAACGGCATCCACCAGCAGGGGCTCGCGCGTTTTACCTACAGCTTCCAGGCGCCGAACAAGACCGGTCCGGTCAAGGCTTCCGTGACCGCCCCAACCGTTACCACCGGTGCCGCCGGGGTACTGAACCTCGAGTGGCCCGCCGCCTGGGATCGGGACAACGAGCAACTCACCTACCAGCTCTACCGGGACTCAGATTCCACCCCGATCTACAGCACGACGGTGGCCTCGACCTTCTGGCGCACGCCGGTCATCGATTACACCGACGCTGGTCTGTCGGCCGGAACGCACACGTACCAGATCGCGGTGAGCGACAAGTTCGGCAACAGCGTGACGAGCGCGCCCGCGTCGGCCACGGTGGCGACCTCGGCGCCCGCGCCGGCGGCGGATGCCGACCTGGCTCTGGGTAAGCCGGTGGTGCAGTCGAGCCTGTTCCAGTCCGGCGCCGGTCCCGCCAAGGCGGTCGACGGAAATCTTGACGGGAACTTCCCGCACAACTCCGTGACTCATACCGGTATGGACCGCAACGCCTGGTGGCAGGTCGACCTGCTCTCCTCGCAGCCGGTTACCTCGATCACCGTGTCGAACCGAACCGACTGCTGCGGCGCGCGCCTCGGCGATTACTGGGTCTTCGCCTCGGCGACACCGTTCGACACGCGGTTGAGCCCGCAACAACAATCACAGCAGTCGGGCGTCTGGTCCTCACACCAAAGCACCAGCCCGTCCCCTCAGACGCAGCTGCAGTTGCCTGCCGGAACTTCCGCGCGTTACGTGATGGTTCAGCAGTCCGGCCAACAGATCCTGTCGCTGGCCGAGGTGCAGGTGACTGGCCAGCCGACGCAGCCGACACAGCCGACACAGCCGACACAGCCGACGCAGCCGACGCAGCCGACACAGCCGACGCAGCCGACGCAACCGACACAGCCGACCACGGTGAACGACACCAGTGCGATGTTCTCCTACACCGGGCGGAGCTGGTTCGGTCAGGGCAATCGCGGCTTCGGTGACTTCGGCAACGACGTGCATGCCTCCGGCACGATCGGGGAGTCGGCCACGTTCAGCTGGAACGGCACGGCGGCCACCATCCTTGGTGAGAAGTACTCCGATCAGGGCGTGGTCAGCGTGTCTGTCGATGGCCAGCCGGCAGTACAGGTCGACACCTCGGCGCAAGCGCGTTCCGCGCAGTCTCCGATCTACGCAGTGACCGGACTCGCGAGCGGGTCCCACACCATCGTCATCACCCACCAGAGCGGTACCTGGATGACGATCGACGGGGCCTCCTACAGCTAGGCATCCTGAGGACCGGTGACCAACGGCGCCGAGTGCTTCGCGAAATGCGGGCACTCGGCGCCGCGTCCGTTGAGGTTGCCCTCGTTGCGCCCGCCCATCCGTTGAGGTTGCCCTCGTTGCGCCCGCCCATCCGTTGAGGTTGCCCTCGTTGCGCCCGCCCATCCGTTGAGGTTGCCCTCGTTGTGCGGGATCGTTCAGAGCACGGGCCGTCGAACTTCAGCGTCGATGTCCGCAGACATCGCGTCAGTAGGGCCGGAGGGATTTGAACCCTCACTGTCACGGACCTAAACCGTGTGCCTCTGCCATTGGGCTACGGCCCCGAGTGCGTGCCCGGACACTGTACGACCCCGGTCTGCACCCGAGCGCTGAGGGTAAGGATGTCCTGGGTGCCGCAACTCGTCGCCGCAGGATGCGAAGCCGCCCGGCTCACGCCTACGCCGCGTCCAAGCCGAGATCGCGACGCAGCTTGGCGACATGCCCGGTCGCCTTCACCGCGTACTGAGCGAGTTCGATCTTGCCGGCCGCGTCGATGACGAACGTCGAACGGATTACTCCGACGACCGTCTTGCCGTAGAGCTTCTTCTCGCCGTAGGCGCCGTAGGCGGTGAGCACCGACTTGTCGCTGTCGGACAACAGCGGAAAGTTCAGGCCCTCCTTGTCGCGGAACTTCGCGAGCTTGGCCGGCGCATCGGGCGAGATGCCCAGGACGGCGAAGCCTTCGGCGGCCAGCCGGTCGAGGCTGTCGCGGAAGTCGCAGGCCTGTGTGGTGCACCCGGGCGTCGACGCAGCCGGGTAGAAGTAGAGGATGACCCGCCGCCCGCGGAAATCGGACAGGCTGACCGACTCGCCACCGGCGTCGGGCAGGGTGAACACGGGGGCTTCGTCGCCGGGCGCAAGTCGTGAGGTCATGACGGTCACGCTATCGCGGACGATCCGTCCCGCTAGGCTGTGGCCCAAGTTGTTCGTCCTAACCCCCTTCGGATCTGGAGTGTGCTGTGGCCGCCGAGCGAGACACCAAGGTGATCCGTGCCGAGATCGAGCAGGCCCGAGACCAGCTCGCCGCCTCGGTCGACCAGCTCGCGACCCGGCTGGCACCGTCCCGGCTGGCCGAGGAGGCCAAGGCATCGGCCAAGCAGAAGCTGACCTCGCCCGTCGGCCTGGCCATCGCCGGCGGGGCCGCCGTCCTGCTGACGCTGCTCGTCGTGCGCAATCTCCGGCGCAGCCGAGGCTGACCGGCGCTACCGCCGGGTAGGCGCGGGCGGTCACCGCGACCTGCGGCAGGCGTTATCCTTGAAGCGGTTACAGGGCCGTACCCGGCCCTGCTTACCGGTTACGTCGGCATCGCACCGCATGAGCCGAATCGCCCGGACGCCGCCCGCTGGAGTGTGGCTTCTCCTCGCACAGACTCAACGGGAATCCGCATGACTGAAAACCATTCGAACCACTCGTCCAACCCACTTTCACTGCATCAGATCTCACTCGGTGATCCAGCCGCGAGCGCCGCGACCTTGGTGCCCATGCCGCCCCGCGACGATGCGGGCCGCTATGTCGTGCATCCGGTGGTTGCCGCGGTGACGGATCGGATCGCGCGGCGTTCGGCCCCCGCAAGGGCCGCCTACCTGCAGATGCTGGACGCGGAGGCGACCGCCGAGCATCCGCGGCGCTCAGCCCTCGGTTGTGCCAACCAGGTACACGGTTTCGCCGCCTGCGGACCGGAACTCAAGCTCACGCTGCGGGGTCGCACCCAGGCTCAGCTCGGTATCGTCACGGCCTACAACGACATGCTGTCGGCTCATCAGCCGTTCCAGACCTATCCCGACATCATCAAAGCGGCCGCTCGCGAGGTGCACGGTGTCGCGCAGGTCGCTGGTGGCGTGCCGGCCATGTGCGACGGAATCACCCAGGGTTACCCGGGGATGGAACTCAGCCTGTTCAGCCGGGACGTGGTGGCCATGGCCACCGCTGTCGGTCTGTCGCACGACGTCTTCGACGGCACCGTGATGCTCGGTGTATGCGACAAGATCGTGCCCGGCCTGATCATCGGCGCTCTGCAGTTCGGGCATCTGCCGGCGGCGCTGATCCCGGCCGGGCCCATGTCCACCGGCTTGTCGAACAACGAGAAGAAGCGAGTCCGCAACCTCTACGCCGAGGGCAAGGTTGACCGGGAAGAGCTGATCGACGCCGAATCGGCGAGTTACCACAGTGCGGGCACGTGCACCTTCTACGGAACGGCCAACTCCAACCAGATGGTCGTCGAGGTGATGGGAATGCACCTGCCGGGAACCGCCTTCGTGCCCCCCGACAGCGAGCTACGCCCCGCGTTGACCGCGGCGATCACCCAGCGCGTCCTGCAGATCACCTCGCTCGGCGACCAGTGGACTCCCTTCGGCCGGCTGGTCGACGAAAAGGCGATCGTCAATGCCGTGGTGGGTCTGCTCGCCACGGGTGGCTCGACGAACCACACGATGCACCTGGTGGCGATCGCCGCCGCGGCGGGGATCATCCTTACCTGGTCGGACATCGACGAGTTGTCCAAGACCGTGCCGCTGTTGACGCGGATGTACCCGAACGGCTCGGCCGACGTGAACCAGTTCCACGCGGCGGGCGGTACCCCGTTCCTGATCGGAACACTGTTGGATGCCGGGCTCGTACACGAGGACGTCCTGACCCTGGCCGGTCCGGGCCTGTCGCGGTATCGCTACGAACCGGTGCTCGATGACGACGCGCGGATCCAGTGGCGCCGCAGTGCGGAGCGCTCCGGCGATGAGACGGTGCTCCGCTCCTCGGACAACCCGTTCGACCACGAAGGCGGTATCCGCGTTCTCGACGGGACTCTCGGCCGCGCCGTCATCAAGGTGTCCTCGCTCGAGGAGAAGGACCGCATCGTGCAGGCGCCCGCGCGGGTGTTCTCCGACCAGGCCTCGTTCACCCGCGCCTTCGAAGCCGGTGAGCTCGATCGGGACGTCATCGTCGTCGTTCGCTTCCAGGGTCCGAAGGCCAACGGCATGCCGGAGTTGCACAAGCTCATCCCGGCCATGTCGGTCCTCATCCAACGTGGTCATCATGTCGCGCTGGTCACGGACGGCCGGATGAGCGGTGCTTCCGGTGTGGTCCCGGCCGCCATCCACATCACGCCCGAGGCCGCCGACGGGGGACCGCTGTCCCGGGTCCTGGACGGTGACCTGATCAGGGTGGACTCCCACGCCGGCACCATCGACGTGCTGGTGGAAACGGCCGAGCTGCTCGACCGTCCCGCAGCTGTGCCCGGCCCGGCCCCGGTCACGTTGGGACGACGGCTCTTCGAGTCCTTCCGCGCCCAGGTTGGCACGGCCGACACCGGAGCGTCCGTCTTCGACCTGACCAGGGTCGATCCCGATCTCGATCTCGATCTCGATCCCGATTCCGATCCCGATTTCGAGCGGGCCCTGGATCGCGCCACGCGGGCGGCGTCGGACCGCGCTGTCGAGGTCGCCGACGCAGCCCTGGAGGCTTCATGAGCACCGTGACGGAACGCGTCGCGTCGGTGTCACCGCTGGACCTGGCACCCGTCATCCCAGTGGTGGTCATCTCCGATCCGGACAAGGCGGTGCCGCTCGCGCGAGCTCTGCTTGCCGGTGGCGTCCGCGTCATCGAACTGACCATGCGCACGCCCGCCGCTCTCGAATCCGCCCGGCTGATCGCGGCCGAAGTACCGGAAATGGTCCTCGGGGTCGGCACCGTGATCAGCACCGAGCAGGCCGAGCAGGCCGTCGGCGCTGGTGCCCGTTTCCTGGTCAGCCCCGGCGCAACCGAGCGACTGCTGGACGGCCTGATCGGAACCGGGGTCCCGTTCCTGGCGGGAACCGCCTCGGCGACCGACGTCGTGAGGTTGCTGGAACGCGGCATCACCGAGGCCAAGCTGTTTCCGGCCGAGGTGGTGGGCGGTATCGCAATGCTCAAGGCGTTGCACGGACCGTTCGCTCAGGTGCGCTTCTGCCCGACCGGTGGCATCAGCCCGGCCACCGCGCCCAGCTATCTCGCGCTGCCGAACGTCGGCTGCGTCGGTGGCAGCTGGATCGCTCCGCCCGCGCTGCAGGAGGCCGGCGACTGGGCCGGGATCACCGCGCTGGCCAGGGCCACAACGAGTCTGGTGTGACCGCCGGGCCGGCGGGGAAGGTCAGCGGGACAGGAGCCGGTTGCGGGCCGCCGCCAGCGCCTGGCGCTCAGCGCGGGCGGTGATGAGCCGAAGTCGCTCGCTCTGCAAGACCGGGCGGTCGAAGAGCACCACGAACTCAAGGCGTCCGTCGGATCGAGCGCTCTGCCGGCCGTAGAGCACCTTGCCGTTGAGCTCGAACTCGTCCTCATCGACGACCAGCGTCAGGGTCACTTCTGTTTCGGGTTCGGCGAGGTCGGCGAAGCGGGTGCTGATCGTGCAGCGCAGGCCGGCCTCGCTCAGGTCGACCAGATCGCCGATGGCGATGTCGAAGCTGGTGGAGTGGCGCCGGCGCAGTGACACGGTGCCCTCGATGACCGCCCGGGCGTACTTGCGTCGCTGTTCGTTCCACGGTTCGCCGGCGATCTCGGCCAGCCAGCCCCGGTCCTCCCAGACAGGTACGTCGATGACGGTGGTGGGCAGGCAGATGATGCCGCCCTCTTCCGGCCAGGTCACCAGAACGCGCTCCCGCAAGCCGAACGTGCGGTCTTGGTCGTCCTCGAGTTCGAAGGCGACGTGTCCGGGGCTGGTGCCGACGACCCGGCCGCGATGTGATTCGCCAGCTTGGCTGCGCAACACCACGATGCTGCCGCGAGGAGGGATGTTCATGGTCGTCCGTCTCGTTCCTCGCTGGGATGTCCTGCGCAATCGGCACAAACGCCGAGCAGTTCGACGGTGTGGTCTACGTCGATGAATCCGTGTTCCTCGGCTACCGACGCGGCCCAGCGTTCGACGCCGCGGCCTTCGATCTCCACCGTCCGGCCGCAGTCGCGGCAGACGAGGTGATGATGGTGGCTGCGCGCGCTCTGGCCGCAGAGCCGGTAGAGCGCCTCACCGTCGGGGGTCTGCAAGGTGTCGGCGGCGCCATCGGAGGCCAGCGTTTGCAGGTGTCGATAGACGGTGGACAGGCCGACGTCCTCGCCCCGCGCGCGCAGTTCGGAAAAGACTGCCTGGGCGCTGCGGAAGTCGTCGCGGGCACCGAGCTGCTCGAGCACGAGGCCACCCTGGCGGGTGGCGCGCTGCCGCTTGCTTCCCAACGTTCTTCCCAACGTTGCCGACACCGACAACCCCTTTCCGTCCACCTCAGAGCTGGATCGAGGTGATAATCGTTTTCACGATACCTGGCCGGTGCGCTGCGATCCCAGCGTTCTCATCCTGGGCCGGGACAGGCCTGTGCCAGCCCGGTACCTTTCCGATCGGCAGGACGGACGGGGCCGTTAGTCGTTGGCCGGACGAGAGCACCCGGCTTCGCCGAACCGACTAGACCGGACGAAACCCGACATCTGCTCTTGAACCGGCTAGGCCGCCCGCGGGCGCCGGATCCAGCCGCGACGCTCCCGAACCGCACCGATGGCCCGACACAGGACGTAGAAGCTGAACGAGATCGTCGTGATGTAAGGGCTGATGGGCAGGGTGCTGCCGAGGGCCAGCAGGATGCCACCGACCACGGACACGAACGCGAACAGCACGCTCAGCACGGTGGTGAGCCAGGGTGTGGCGGTGACCCGCATGGCCGCAGCCGCCGGCGTCACGACGATGCTCAGAACCAGCAGCGCGCCGACGATCTGCACCGACATGGCCACGGTCAGGCCGAGCACGATCATGAACACCGGAGCGAGCAGGCGCACCGGTACCCCGCGTGCGGCTGCCACCTCGGGATCGACGCTCGCGAACGTCAACGGTCGCCACAACAGCAGCAGCGCGGCGATCACGACGATCGAGATCCCGATCAACCAGGACAGCTGCGGGGAGTCGATGGCCACGATCTGGCCGGTCAGCAACCCGAACTTGTTGGCTCCGCGGCCCTTGTACAGGGACAGGAAGAGGACGCCCAGCCCCAAGCCGAAGGGCATCAACACACCGATGACGGAGTTGCGGTCGCGCGCTCGGACGCCCAGCGCGCCGATGGCAAGGGCGGCCAGCATCGAGCCGGCCAGCGAGCCGACGACGACGTTGACACCCAACAACAAGGCGGCGGCCGCGCCCGCGAAAGACAGTTCGCTGATGCCGTGTACGGCAAAGGGCAGGTCCCGCCGCATCACGAAGACGCTGATGAGGCCGGCGACGACTCCGAGGATGGCGCCGGCGATGACCGAGTTGCGGACCAGGCTGAGCACCTGGCCGTAGTCGGTGAAGTCGAAGATCTGGTGGAACGTTGACGGATCGGCGGCCCTGAGCACGGGGCCGGCCGCGGAGACCAGCAGCACGCTCACGGCGCGGCCCGATGCGCGACGACGGGGTGCGGGGGTGCTTCGGTGGCGTGGTGATGCTCGTCCTCGGACAGGTCGGGCACGCCGGCGATGAGAATACGTCCGCCGACCCGGACGACTTCGATGGGCGAGCCGTAGAGGGCGCTCAGGCTTTCTGAGGTCATCACCTCGGCTACCGTCCCGATCCGGAACTGCCCGTCGGCCAGGTACAGGACGCGGTCGACGTAGGGCAGCACCGGGTTGATCTCGTGGGTCACGAAGAGCACCGCGGTGCCGCGTTCGGCCCGGCAGTGATCGATCAGGCTCACGACGGTGCGCTGGTGGGTGAGGTCGAGCGAGAGCAGGGGCTCGTCGCAGAGCAGCAGCCGAGGATCGGTCGAGAGCGCTTGTCCGATCCGGATCCGTTGCTGTTCGCCACCGGACAGCTGGTGCACCGGGACGTCGGCCAGGTGCAGCGCGCCGACCGAGGCCAGGATTCGCTCGATCCGCAGGCGCCGGGACCGGTTCGGCCACCCGATTCCCCAGGACGCACCGTCGATCCCGAGGCCGACCAGATCGCGGACCCGGATCGGACTGCTCGGTGCCAGCCGCCGTTCCTGGGGGACGTAACCGATGAGCCGCGACCCGCGGGCCGGCGGGCTGCCCGCGATCTCCAGGCGGCCGGACGTCAACGGGGTCAAGCCGAGGATCGCCTTCATCAGGCTGGACTTCCCCGATCCGTTCGCGCCGAGGATGGCGATGAATTCACCGGGACGGACGGTCAGATCAAGCTCGGACCACAGCACCCGGTCGCCGAAGGCCAGGGTCCCCCCGTCGAGCTGCAGGACCGGTTCCTCGACGCCGGCGGATGGGTCGCTCACGACGTCGCCGACAGTGCGCTGGACAGCGCGTCGAGGTTCGCGCTCATCCAGCTGAGATAACTCTGTCCATCGGGCAGAGTCTCGGTGACGGGCACGACCGGGATGTTATTCGCCTTGGCTGCGGCGATCACTCGTTCGGTGGCGGCGCCGGTCGTCTGGGCGTTGTAGACCAGTGCGCTCACCTGCTTCTGGTTGAACAGCGCCAACGTCTGCAACAGGACGCGGGGGGCGACGTCGTTCTCCTCCTCGACAGCATGGCTGAAGGCGTCCGGCGTCCTGTTGACCAACCCACACGCCTGCAGGAGATACAGCGGTACCGGCTCGGTGATCGCGATGCCGTGGCCCCCGCGCTGACGTTTGATCGAGCTTTCGCGCCCGATCAGGGTCCCGATGCTGGCGGTGAAGGTCTGGGCGTTGGCGCGGAAGGTGGCCGCGTGCTGTGGATCGGCGCCGGCCAGTTCGTCGGCGAGCCGGCTGGCAACGGCCTCTACGGTGGGAAAGTCGTACCAGACGTGCTCGTTGACGGCGCTGCCGGCCGACTGCCGCCCCGACAGTGCGACCGCGTTGACAACGGTGGCCGAGGTCCCGGCCGAGCGTCGCATCGTCTCCATGAAGTCGTCGTAGCCGCCGCCGTTCTCGATGATGACGTCGGCGTTGGACATGGCCACCTGGTTGCGCACGTTGGCCTCGTAACTGTGCGGGTCCGCGCTCGGGCTGGTGATCAGCGACGTCACGCTGACGCGGTTGCCGCCGATCTGGCCCGCGATGTCACCCCAGACATCGGTGGCCGCCACGACGCGCACCTTCCCGGCGTTCGTGCTCGCCGACGAACTCGAGGAGCAGCCGCTGGCGAGCAGGACGACGCATACGACCAGCGCGATGACGCCGGACGGACCGAAGGGGCCGAAGGGGCCGAAGGGGCCGGCACGGCGGGGGAGGCGGTCGGTGTCCACAACAGGCCTCCCACAACGCTAATGACATTCGTTCTGACAATGATGTTCATTAGCGACTGTACCAGGCGAGCGGGCGTCGGTCGCGTACAGGCGACCGGGTCGACGAAACGACTCAGGGCTCCTACCGAATCGGTAGGAGCCCTGAGTCTGCTGGTGCGCCGCCAGGGACTCGAACCCCGAACCCGCTGATTAAGAGTCAGCTGCTCTGCCAGTTGAGCTAGCGGCGCTTGTCCAGTTGTGCTGACCTGATGCGAATCCGGTTACGGAGCTGGTCCTCGGACCCTTTCGCATCAAGCGGCCCGCATCCCTGCGGGCCGAGGAGAAACTCTAGCAGACCGGGCAGGACGAGCCGAAATCAGCGTCAGCGTCTGGCGTGCCTCAACCGGTCGCCGGCGCGCTTGGCCTCGCGCTGGATCCGCGCGACATCGGAGTCGACGCTGATTCCGGCCAGCACCACCTTCCAGAACTCGTCCAACCGGGTGTCCAGGTCGCGTCGCTCGGTCTGCAGCTGCGACACATGCTGGACGCCGAAGAAGCCGCTGACGATGGTGCGTGCGGTTGGACCCGGAGTGACGCCCTGGCGCAACAGACCCTGGCGGCGCGCCTGCGCCAGCAGATCGTGGACGGCCCTCGTCCAGGTCACGAACGGCGTCGGCAGCTCGGCGTCGATGCTCTCGCCCTCGGTCGACAAGCGGACTCCGGCCCGGACGATGGGGTCCTCGCGGAACTGGCGCCCGACCTCATGCGTCAGGGCGACGATCGCGATGAGCGGGTCCGGCGCGGCCGTTTCCAGGCGAGCGATCAAATCGGGCCAGTGGGAGGTCTGCTCCTCGACGATGGCAACGGCGAGCGCCTCCTTGCTGGGGAAGTGGAAGTACAACGCGCCCTTGGTCACCCCCGCCGCCTCGATGATCTCGACCATTCCGGCCGCGGCATAGCCACGGCGCGAAAAGACCTCGGATGCGGCTTGCAACACTCGATGGCGCGTCTGTTCGGCTCGCAGTTGCATTCTCGTCGCTGCGCCGGGGGCCCTTGCGGACCTGCCGGCTACCCCTTTCGTCCTGGAAACGTGGGTTACCGCCCTGATTTGGAGGCAACTCATCGCGATGACGATCGGCATCACGATAGCGTTCCGGAGAGTAGTTGAACCCTTTTGGCGCTCGACTTTCGCACGAGTTTCGCCATGCGCTGTGGGCACATCAGGGCTCCAGGACTTCTCTGTCCTCGGCGCCCGAATTCTGGGCTGACGAAGTGCGACGTGTGGGGCTTACCGAACAAACCCCTCGTCAGTTCGTCAATTGCCGATCAGCCGGGCAGGTCGAAAATGACACAGCCCCCGGTTTGGCCGGGGGCTGTGGTGGGGTGAGCGACGGGGCTCGAACCCGCGACATCCTGGACCACAACCAGGTGCTCTACCAGCTGAGCTACGCCCACCATTGCTCGATGGACCGGTGGTCCATCCGAGCCGGATCAGTCTAGCTGCTCGGCACCCATGGTCTCGACCGGGTTGTCGACGACCGGGTCGCTCTGCGCCGGGCTGGCTGCCGCGCCGTTGCTCGCCGGATGAGCCGCAGAGCCCCCGGGCTCCAGCACTGCGGCCGCAGCCGCGACGGCGGCTTCCTCGGTTGTCGGGCCGGGCGGCGCGACGAAGACGGTGTTGCGGTAGTAGCGCAGCTCGTGAACGCTTTCGGCGATGTCGGCCAGCGCGCGATGCGCGAGTCCCTTCGGTGGCTGCCCGAAATACACCTTCGGGTACCAACGGCGGGCCAGCTCCTTGATCGAGGAGACGTCGATCATCCGGTAGTGCAAGAACCCGTCCAGCCCAGGCATGTCCCGAGCGATGAAACCGCGATCGGTGGCAATCGAGTTCCCGCACAGGGGCGCCGTCTTGGGTTCGGGTACGAAGCGCTTGATGTAGTCGAGCACCTGCCGTTCGGCATCGCCCAGGGTCACGGCTGACGCGCGCACCAAGTCCGTCAGGCCGGAGGTCTCGTGCATCTGCTTAACGAACGGCACCATCGTGTCGAGGACGTCGTCGGCACAGCCGATGACGATGTCCATGCCATCGTCGATGATGTTCAGATCGCCGTCAGTGATCAGTACGGCGATCTCGATCAACGCGTCGCGACCGAGTTCCAGCCCGGTCATCTCGCAGTCGATCCATACCAGTTTGTCAGTGCGCTCGCTCACGGTTGCCGAGCGTAGAGCACGGTGCTGTCCCGCGTCGCGTCGCGTGCCGCGCGCTCCCGGTGGGCCGCAGTGCCCCCAGCAGGGATCGAACCTGCGACCAACCGCTTAGAAGGCGGCTGCTCTATCCGCTGAGCTATGGGGGCCCGCGGCAATGTTATCGGCGGCGGTCTCCCCGATCGGTCGGTGGACGAGGGTGTGGCGTGCCCGCCCACAGACCGAAGGACGTGTCACGGGAGTCGGTGCCCCAGAATCCCAACCCGGCGGCGACAACGGCGAAGAGGATGACAACGAGAAGGATGCTCATGGCAGAAATGGTGGCCTACAACAAGATCGCGCCACGAGTGGCAGAAATGACGCTCTTAGTTGATTTCCTGCCAGTTCCGTCGGCAGAATGACCGCATGGCTCTGAACAAGGTGGTCACCCTCATCTTCGACGGCATCCACCCGTTCGAGTTCGGGGTCGCCTGTGAGGCGTTCGGGATCGATCGATCCGATCAAGGTTTGCCCGTCTACGACTTCGTGGTGGCGTCGGAGGCAGCCGGGCCCGTGCAGACGTACAACCGGTTCAGCATGTCCACCGATGACCGCTTCAGCGAGGCCCTGGACGCCGATCTGGTCATCGTCTCCGCCGGGGAGACCGCGAAGGCCCCGCCCGCCGTCGTTGCCACCCTGCGGCAGGCGTACGACAACGGCGCACGCGTGATGGCGTTGTGCTCGGGCGCATTCGTGCTCGGGGAGGCCGGCCTGCTCGACGGGCGCGACTGCACGACCCATTGGCGGCACGCCGCGGAGTTGGCCCGGCGCTACCCGCAGGCCCGGGTGGACCCGAACGTGCTCTACGTCTGTGACGGTCGGGTTTACACCTCCGCGGGTACCGCCGCCGGCCTGGACCTGTGCCTGCACCTGATGCGCACGGTGCACGGCGCTGACGTTGCCAATGCCGTCGCCCGCCGCATGGTGGTGCCGCCGCACCGCGATGGCGGCCAGGCCCAGTACATCAACCAGCCCGTCTCGCCGACGGGCACGGACGGCCTGAGCGAACTGATGGATGAACTACTGACCGAACTGGACGAGATCCACACCGTGAATTCGATGGCCGCGCGGGTGAACATGAGCTCGCGGACCTTCGCCCGCAAATTCAACGAGGCCACCGGGACAACTCCGCACTCCTGGTTGCTTCGTCAGCGGGTGTTGTACGCCCGGCAGCAGTTGGAGTCGACTCAGGAGCCCATCGAGCGCATAGCCCAGACTTCTGGTTTCGGCACCGCCGCCTTGCTGCGGCACCATTTCCAGCGGCACACCGGTGTCGCTCCGACTGCATATCGACGGGCCTTCTCGGCGATTCATCACCGCTGAGACCCATGGCGACACACGTCGTTGAAACGTGACGAGTTTCCGCCCGAGGCTTGGGTTGAATCGGGAGCCGACGCCGTCGATGGCCTGCGTACACTCCGTCCGTGTTCCTCATGAACGGTGTTTCGTGAAGCTCCCGCGCCTTTCCGGCGAGGTCGAGCGCAGGCTGCTGATCAACTATCGGGTCGACCCGTCCGTCATCGGACCTATGCTGCCCGCTCCATTCCGGCCGCAAATGGTCAACGGATTCGCGGTGGCCGGAATCTGCTTGATCCGCCTCGGGTCGATGCGACCTTACGGATTGCCGTCCTGGATCGGTTTGCGTAGTGAGAACGCAGCGCACCGGGTCGCGGTGCAGTGGGACTCGCCGACCGGGTTGCGAAACGGCGTCTACATTCCCCGCCGTGACAGCAATTCGCTGGTGAACGTGGCGGTTGGTGGCCGCCTCTTTCCCGGGGCCCACCACCGTGCCTCCTTCGAGGTGGCTGAATCGCCTTCGGAGCTCAGTGTCGCGTTCACCTCTCGCGATCGGAGCGCCGATGTGAACGTCGTCGTCAGGGTCGAGGCAGATCTCACGGGTAGCGCACTGTTTGACGACACCGCAGCGGCCTCCGCATTCTTCGAGCAAGGATCGACAGGATTCTCCGCGACCCCGACCTCACCCGGTTCGACGGACTCGCCCTCCACACGCCCGTATGGCGAGTCGAGCCGGGCACGGTGTTAGAGGCACATTCGTCCTTCTTTTCCGACCGATCGACGTTCCCCGCAGGATCGGCAGAACTTGACTGCGCGCTCGTCATGCGGCGTATCCCCGTTACCTGGCAGCCGCTGCCGCCGCTGCGAGCCAACGTCGCGACGGCGTAGAAATCCTTCGGAATCGCGGTCGTCGGGAGGTTTTCGCGGCACGGTCCCACACCGGTGACCAGGCGCGCACATCGGATCGCGAGGGTGGGAGCAAAGGAGTTCGCCGGAGCCTGCGCGGGCGCGTATCGTCCGGCCTGTGTCCGGCGGTGAGGATTTCGACAGAGGTTTGCGCATCCGTCGCGAGGTCCTTGGCGACGAGTTCGTCGATGCCAACCTGTCCGGTTCGGACGCGTTCATGATGACGTTCCAGCACCTTGTCACCGAGCTCGCCTGGGGGCGTGCCTGGAGCGGAACGGCGCTTGACCGTAAGACGAAAGCGCTCCTGACACTCGGCATGCTCGCGGCACTGGGCCGCTACGAGGAATTGGCCATCTACGTTCCGGGCGCGCTCGCCACCGGCGCGACGGTGGCCGAGATCGAGGAAGTACTCGTTCACATCACCATCTATTGCGGGACGCCTGCCGGCCGCCAGTCCTTCCAGGCGGTTCATGAAGCGCTCCGCTCCACCGGTGCGATTGCCGCCGAGTAAGCCCGCAGCGGGGCGCACGCCCGGCCACCGAATCGCCGCTGTCCACAGCCGTCGGACTTGTCCACAATCTGGGCCGTCGCGCCCCAGATCATGCTCGGACGGGGTGAGGTGGAGCCAAGCCCTTCCCGGGCCACGGGCCGCTGGCCCGGTCACCTCGTATCTCCTGAAAGGGCCGTGCAATGAACGGAACCCAGATCACCGTCGTGGGCAACATTGTCGACGACGTCGTCGTGAAGCCCACTCAGAACGGCGACTCTCGCGTCGCATTCCGGGTGGGCTCGACGGAGCGTTACCAGGACCGTGAGACCAAGCAGTGGGTCGATGGCAAGAAGTTGTTCATCGGCGTCGTGTGCTGGCGCGAGCAGGCCGACAACGTGGCTGCGTCCCTGCAGAAGGGCGATCCAGTGATCGTTGTCGGCAAGCTTGCGTCCCATCAGTACGTGCGCGGCGAGGAGAACCGGATCAACTTCGAGATCACGGCGCAGTCGGTCGGTCCCGATCTCTCGCGCGGCAGCGCGACGTTCACCAAACGGCGGCGCATGTCGGGCAGTTCGATGCCCGCCGATGCCGATGGTCTGCCCGCAATGTATGAGGACGAGTCATACGTCGCCGAAGGCGACCCGATCGGGGGTGAGCTGGTCGGCGCTGGTCACGCCTCCGCGCAGGCAGGCTGAGCGTGCCGCTCCCGCACCTCGGTTGCCGCTCCGCGCCGGCGAACGTGCCGAGGGGTCGGATGACGATCCGACCCCTCGGGTTGTCAGGCGGGGCGAGGTCGCGCGCTCGACACGTGGGTGCCGTTACGCGCCGTGCGCCTCGATCGATACGGACTCCCACTTCTCCCAGGTCGCGAGTCGGGACTCGTAGTCCTTGCGGGCCATGGCGAGCGGGCCGTCGCCGAAGAAGATCCGCAGCGCTGGGCGAAACAACCTTCCAAGAGTCGTACATCCCGGGTAGCTCCACTTCTCGGACCGACTACGCGAACAGTCAATGGCTGACCCCTCTGGGCTGGCAAGACGTCCACTGCTCGGATCTTGTTCGTTCAGACACACACGTAAATAGCAATCAGGTCGTCCTTGCCTCGGGCGACGACTGCGCTCACTTCCAGATTTGGGACACGAGATCCTGAACTGCAACAAACCCGATGACTTAGCGCATCAACAGTAGGCAACGACCAACCCCTGCCGATGGCTCCTGAGGACCCCGATGTCCGATCTACTTAATTTAGAGCCCCCTTCCCCGGTGCGCCCATCCCCCGCGGGTTGGGCCGTGGCCGGAGCGCTCGTTGTTGCCGTGGCGCTCGCCTCCGTCGCCATCTTCATTGCTGCGCACAAAACGCAGGGCCGCGCGCGGAACCAAGCGGCTCCTGGCGCGCCGGTTTCGGCAAGTGCGCAGCCGTCGGCCGCCACCCTCACGCTTCTGAATGGCAAGGTCACGGAAGATCAACCCCCGGCCGGGACTACGGCAACCATCTCCGAAGACGCGGCACTGGCGCTGTATAACAAGTTTGCAAACAAGTCCGACAAGCAACCAACTTCGTCGCTGGTTCTGTTCACGGACCAGACATACGGCGGGGATGCGCCTCTGGGCTCGCCGGCTCGAGCTCCCTACAACCGCGTTCTCGCTTGGGACTTCCTCGTCACCGGAGTTCAGGGGGGCGGTATTAACAGCGGAGGCTATGACCCTGGGTCAACTCCATCGCCGCGACCCCTGTCCACGTCAGCAAACTGCGACTACCACTACATCATCAACGCCACAACGGGCGACGACATGGAGAGTTGGATTACCTGCCCGGCAGGGTGATATTCGTGGCCACTCGGCCACGTTCGTTGCCCGGTGGACCGAGGACTGCTCCTCGTCGGTGTGCGGTGGCGGAACCTTCGTCGGGTGTGAACACGCGCAGAGGCGCTATTCCGAATGATGACGAACCCCCTCCGCCTTATTGGTCCGAAACCTCGTCCGCTCATGCCGAAAGTCGGATGTTCCCAAGGCCCTCCGAAGTGGCAAAGTAGCGCCATGGCCGACCTGACGACGAGACTCTCGAAACGCGTCGCGCGCGACTTTCCAGAGCCGGGTAGCGCCCAGGAAGTCGCACGTATCGTTGGGGAGACCAGCGACAGCGAGCGCATCCAGGCGGCAATCGTCCTGTGGGGTCAAGGCGATCTCGTCAGGCTCCTCTACGCCAAGCGACTAGCTGATGAGGATTGGCGCGATGTCCTGATGCAGGCTGACCTCGCCGACGATGACTGGCGAGACAAGCTCGACGCAGAACTGGGTACGTCGGGCTAAGAGCCGAAAGCGACCGCAACTCCCGCGGATCGCGCATGGTCGTGCCGATGCGCGTGTGCCTTGGCTACCTGTCAGGACAGGTAGCCAACGCTCGCACCGCCCGATCGGTCAGCTGCAACCGCTCGACCAGCGTGAGCAGGTCGGCCCGCTCGTCTGCCGCCAGCGGCTGGTCGTACTCGCTGAGCTGATCGGCCATCTGTTCCACGGCCAGACCCACTTCGCCGACGTCAATTAACTCAGCAATCAGCGAGCCGTCCGTGCTCGACAGCCGGTCGTCTAGTCGGATCAGCAAGCCGCGTAGCTGCCCGGCGATCTCCTCATACTCGGCACCATCCACCAGATGATGGTCTCAGGTCAGCGGCCGATCACGCCGCTGATCGGGCGCGGAAGAGATAGCGTCCGACTCTGCCGAGGATCGCGCGTTGCCCTGAACGCCCGCTCCCTGCCGCTGAGTGCGCGGTCGTCCGATGTGCGGACGGGGCCGTGCCCGGCATGATTCGATTGGCGCGTGACTGAAGTATTGGGCGCCATTGTCCGGGAGAAGTGGACGTCGTTGCTGGCTGACGGATTCGACATCGTCGAGGAAGATCCCCACCTGCTGTTGCTGAAGTCGTCGATCGTGACCGTCCGGGTTGTGCTCGACCCGCGAGGCGAGGTTGACATCGACGTCTTCCGAACGGGAGGCGAGCGACTATACGGCTGGGCCTACACGGGCATTGTCGGCAGGGCATCGGTCGGTCGCCTGCTGGAGATTGCCCTAGCCCAAATGCGGCAAGAACCTGCGATCCTGCGCGGCGACGCCGAGTTCTATGAAGCTCTCGCCAACGAGAAAAGGGCGAGAGCCCACGCCATGACCGAGTACCACGCGGGGCGAGGCCCGCGTCCAGGTCGTCGCCTTCCGTAGGACGCCCCGAATCGCATGCCGCTGGCCGGGCGAGCGTAGCCGCCCTCAATTGCCGCGAGTTGCGCGTCGGCGGCGCGGAACGCGCCCTGACACCATGTAGGTGTGGATGAACTGACTGCCGATGCCGCGATCACCCTTGGCGGCTGGGACGCCCGCTGCGCGGTCACGCTCGCCGTGGCGTCGGCTGGCGACATCGCCGCGGCGCTGGTAAACACCAATGGCGACGGGGCGGTCATCGAACTCGATCAGTACGAACGCGACGCTGCAGGGCACTGGAACGAGATCGGGAGCGGCAGCGCTGGGGACGCGGGATCGTCGTGGTCACCGCGCCTGACGGCGGCCTGGGGACGGACAGACTCCCTTGCGTCCGTCGAAATCGAATACCTCGGCAGTCGACGCCGGGTCATCGCGTCGGCCGCCGGTTGGTGGCTGTTCATCGCTCCCGCAACACCCAACCATCGAGCGCTCCCAAGCGTCATCGCGCCGCTGTCGTAACGCGACCGGATTTGCCGCTGGTCGGGCGCGGAAGACATAGCGTCCGACTCTGCCGCTGGTCGGCGCGGTAGAGAGAGCGTCCGACTGTGCCGCTGGTCGGGCGGGGCCCGCTCCAGTGATCTGCCTTCGTCATGGCGCGGCTCATCAGGTTGGTGCCCGGTCCGGCGACGAGGCTCCGCAACAAGTTGCGCCGCGGTATCGCTGCCTGATGTGTGCGGCATGGCGTGCTGGCGCGAGCAGGCCGACAACGTGGCTGCGTCCCTGCAGAAGGGCGATCCAGTGATCGTTGTCGGCAAGCTTGCGTCCCATCAGTACGTGCGCGGCGAGGAGAACCGGATCAACTTCGAGATCACGGCGCAGTCGGTCGGTCCCGATCTCTCGCGCGGCAGCGCGACGTTCACCAAACGGCGGCGCATGTCGGGCAGTTCGATGCCGGCCGATGCCGATGGTCTGCCCGCAATGTATGAGGACGAGTCATACGTCGCCGAAGGCGACCCGTTCGGGGGTGAGCTGGTCGGCGCTGGTCACGCCTCCGCGCAGGCAGGCTGAGCGTGCCGCTCCCGCACCTCGGTTGCCGCTCCGCGCCGGCGAACGTGCCGAGGGGTCGGATGACGATCCGACCCCTCGGGTTGTCAGGCGGGGCGAGGTCGCGCGCTCGACACGTGGGTGCCGTTACGCGCCGTGCGCCTCGATCGATACGGACTCCCACTTCTCCCAGGTCGCGAGTCGGGACTCGTAGTCCTTGCGGGCCATGGCGAGCGGGCCGTCGCCGAAGAAGATCCGCAGCGGCGGTTCCTCGGCGTCGACGACCTTGAGGATGGCCGCGGAGCTTGCGCCGGGATCGCCGGGCTTGCTCGTTCGCGACGCGCGAGCAGCCGCGGCGGCGTCGCGCACCGGCTGATAGGCCTCGATCGGCGTCGCGTGGCGAGCTGACGCGCCACCCCAGTCCGTGGCGTAGCCGGTCGGCTCAACCAATGTCACCTTGATGCCGAACGTGTCCACTTCCTGCGCCAGGGCTTGGGTGATTCCCTCCAGCGCCCACTTGGACGCGTGGTACATCCCGATGTTGGGAAACGCCGTTATGCCCCCGATGGAGGTGACCTGGATGATGTGGCCCGAGCCCTGGCGACGAAGGATCGGAAGGGCTGCCTGGGTGACCCAGAGCGCGCCGAAGAGGTTGGTCTCGATCTGTTCGCGAGCCTCCGCCTCGGAAAGCTCCTCGACCATCCCGAACTGGCCGTACCCGGCGTTGTTCACGACGACATCGAGGCGCCCGAAACGTTCGGCGGCCTGTTCGACCGCCGCGAAGTCCGCTGCCCGGTCGGTGACGTCGAGTTTCAATGGAAGCAGTCGATCGCCGAACCGGTCGACGAGGTCGGCGAGCGTGCCCGTGTCGCGCGCGGTGGCAGCGACGGAGTCCCCGCGTTCGAGCGCGGCGATGGTCCACTCGCGGCCGAAGCCGCGGGACGCGCCGGTGATGAACCAAACCTTCGATGTCATGGGTATGCCTTTCGCAGGGGACCGTGCTCCAACTTTCACCAGGTACGACGTCCAGACGACGGTGGAGTATTCCGATTTTGTGAAGGATCGTCCGTTTCTGCGCACCGTGCCCAAGTCGGCAGGTCGAGCGGAGGCGGATTTGCCCCGGCTGGGACACTGGGGGCGACGAACTGCCGCGCGGCCGGGTCCGGCTGTGGCGGCGCCGAAGGACCGATTGAGGACGTGAAGTGGCTCAGTACATCTACTCCATGAACCGTGTGCGCAAGGCTCACGGCGACAAGGTGATTCTCGACAACGTCACCCTGGCCTTCTTGCCGGGGGCCAAGATCGGTGTCGTCGGTCCGAACGGCGCCGGCAAGTCGACCGTATTGAAGATCATGGCCGGTCTGGACCATGCCTCCAACGGCGATGCCCTGCTCGCCCCCGGTGCCAGCGTCGGTCTACTACAGCAGGAGCCTCCGCTGGACGAGAGCAAGACCGTCCGCGAGAACGTCGAGGACGCCGTAGCCGAGATGCGCGGCTGGTTGGCTCGCTTCGAGGACGTCTCGGCCGCCATGGGCGATCCGGACGCCGACTTCGACTCCCTGCTGTCCGAGCAGGGTGACTTGATGGAAAAGATCGAGCACGGTGAGGGCTGGGAACTCGATTCCCGCATCGAACAAGCCATGGATGCGTTGCGGTGCCCGCCCGGCGACGAGCCAGTGACGCACCTGTCCGGCGGTGAGCGGCGACGGGTCGCGTTGTGCAAGCTCCTGCTGGAACAGCCCGATCTGCTGCTGCTCGACGAGCCCACCAACCACCTCGATGCCGAGAGCGTCCAGTGGCTGGAGCAGCACCTGGCGAAGTATCCCGGCACGATCCTGGCCGTCACCCACGACCGGTACTTCCTCGACAACGTCGCCGAGTGGATCCTCGAACTCGACCGTGGCCGCGCGCATCCCTACGAGGGCAACTACTCCACCTACCTGGAGAAGAAGGCCGAGCGCCTGGTGGTCGAGGGCAAGAAGGATCAGAAGCTGCAGAAGCGGCTCCGGGAGGAGTTGGAGTGGGTGCGGCAGAACGCCAAGGGGCGGCAGGCCAAATCCAAAGCACGCCTGCAGCGCTATGAGGAGATGGCTTCCGAGGCGGAGAAAACCCGCAAGCTCGACTTCGAAGAGATCCAGATCCCGCCGGGGCCCAGGCTCGGTTCGGTCGTCGTCGATACCAGTCATCTCGACAAGGGCTTCGACGGACGACTGCTGGTCAAGGATCTGTCCTTCAGTCTCCCGCGCGGCGGCATCGTCGGCGTCATCGGACCGAACGGGGTCGGCAAGACAACTCTGTTCAAGACGATCGTCGGACTCGAAGACGCCGATTCGGGCGAGGTCCGGGTAGGCGAGACGGTCAAGATCAGCTACGTCGACCAGAACCGCGGCGGCATCGACCCGGCCAAGAATGTCTGGCAGGTCGTCTCGGACGGTCTGGACTACATCAACGTCGGCCATGTGGAAATGCCCAGCCGGGCCTACGTCTCGGCCTTCGGCTTCAAGGGACCGGATCAGCAAAAGCCTGCAGGTGTGCTGTCCGGCGGTGAGCGAAACCGGCTGAACCTGGCGCTCACGCTGAAGGAGGGGGGCAACCTTCTGCTGCTCGACGAGCCGACCAACGACCTGGATGTCGAGACCCTTGGCTCACTGGAGAACGCGCTGCTCGAGTTCCCCGGCTGCGCCGTGGTCATCAGCCACGATCGCTGGTTCCTCGACCGCGTGGCCACCCACATCCTGTCGTGGGAGGGCACCGACGACAACCCGGCCGCCTGGTACTGGTTCGAGGGCAACTTCGAGTCCTATGAGAAGAACAAGGTCGAGCGCCTCGGCGCCGATGCGGCCCGTCCGCACGCGGTGACCCACCGCAAGCTGACCCGCGACTGATCTCGACGGTCCAGCAGGATCCCCTGCAGCGTCGGCCGTGGCCCGCAACACCGGTCACCGGCCGACGGGGCTCGTCACCCATTCGGCGCGGCACGGCACTCGAAATCGGAGGTAGGGAGAGTGGCTCGTTTCACGGCGCGCTGTGCGATGCGCTGGTCGGACATGGATGCCTACGGGCACGTGAACAACACCGCGTACCTGGCCTACCTCGAACAAGCCCGGGTATCGATGTTCTTCGACCGCTACGACTCCTCGTTCAGCGCCGGCACGGTGGTCTCCCATCACGAGATCACCTACCTGCGTCCGGTGGTCTATCACCCCGAGCCGCTCCGCCTCGAGTTGTGGGTGGCCGACGTGCGGGCGGCGTCGTTCCGGGTGTGTTACGAGATCTTCGATGGCGAAACTCTGGTCGCCACAGCGTCGACGAACCTGGTCACCTTCGATTTCTCGACCGACCGGCCGCGCCGCCTCAGCACCGAAGAGAAGGCCATCCTGGCCGGCTACACCGACGAGCTGGCGCCGTAATGACGGTGCTGGCCTTACCCGGGCGAACAGCGCTGGGCGATTTCGTGCCGATGGCGCAGCGCGCGGTGTCGATCGACGAGCAAGCGCTCATCCGTTTCCGTGGTCAGCCCGGGGCGATCGGCGGGTACGTCCGGCTGCCCTTCGAGGTGCTCGCCGGCCGCACCGTCGCCTCACCGGCCGAGGAGCAGACCGCGACCCGGTTCGACATCACCGTCTCGGCCACAGACTTCCTGGCCTTCGCCGCTCACGCGCCCGCACTCCGCACGACGCCCGCACTCCAGTCGACTCCCGGAGTCGACTCGCTGGCCCGCAGAGATGCGGGCTGGCTGGCTCCGCTTCCGCCCGCCCAAGGCTGGGTCCGAAGGGAGCGGGTGCCCGACGCCACCATCCGTGAACTGGTCCGCTCCGGCGCCCTGCTGGCCCGCGATGCCGAGAGCCGGACGTCGCAGGAATCGCTGCTGTCCTCCGTCGTGCTCACCGTCGACGAGGCCCCTTCCGGTGCGCCGGCATCGACCAGGGGCGAACCGGTGCGCGTTCCGCTCGGGCCCCTCAGCGCCTTGACTCGCATGGGGTTTCTGCCCCGTGACAGCGACGCCGCAGTCGACACCGCACCGGGCTGGATCCGGATCGCCGCAGGGTACGGATCCACCTATGTCGCCACCTCGCGCTCCGGGCTGGACCTCCTGGGAGGACTCGGGCTGCTGAGCTGATCGGTCGCGGTGCTCACGAGCGCACGGTCCCGTCCAATCGCACCGGAACGCCGTGATCGGCGACGGCACCCAGCCGGCGCGGCTCCGGCGCTGAGCGCCCCGGACCCCCTATCGACACCGTCAGCTCGGCCGTCCGACCCGGCGACTCCGGCGAGGACTCCATGGCGATCTCGGCGATCGGCATACGCTCGGCCGCCGCGGCGATCGCGGCCGAGCTGGCCTGGACCTCCGACGCCGGCCAGTAACCACGTGTTACCGAATGCCAGACCACCGTCAAAGTCTGCGGTCCCGGCGCGGTCCCGAGCCGTTGACGGAGCCACTTGCCGGCCGGCGCCCGATCGACGTGCACGGCTGAGATCGTGTCGGCTTCTGTGACGGTGTCGGCGGCAATCGCCAGTGCCGCCTGAAGGCGGGCGTGACGGTCGAGCTGATCCGGCCACACGAACGAGACCAGGCGCAGGCGACCCTGTTCGGACAGGGCGTCGACGGGCGACAGATCGCAGCCAGCCCGTTCGACGATCGTGAACGCCTGTGGTCGCACCGGTCCGATCACCGCATCGACCAGCCGCAGGGGCGAGTCGAGGGGCCCGTATCCCCATGCCTCCGGGTCCGAACCCTCAATCCGGAAGCGGTCGACGAGCAGGTTCAACCCCGCACTGGCCCCTGGTTCGAACAGCCTGATTCGGTGCAACCCGCTTCGCTCGAGCGCGTCGAACAAGCCCACCAGCAGCGCCACCGCGCGGCCGGGCTCGTTCGTCTGGGGAGCGATGTCCAGCGCAGCCCGTAACTCCGCCACGTGCCGGCCGATGACCTCGCGAGCGACCGGCCACGCCTGGCCGGGGTCATCGCGGCCTCCGACGTCGGGGTAGAACCGCCCGAGGTCCGGGGCCCGGCCGGTGAGGACGATCCGGTGTAGTCCGGCGAGCAATCGAAGCTGGACCAGCGCCGAGGGCGGCGCATCCTCCCAATCCCGGCACACCTCGCGGGTTACTCCGGAGCGGTCCCAGTCCTCAGCGAGCCCCAGAAGCAGAACCCGGTAGAGACCGGTCATCTGCTCGGCGTGGCGCCGGAACTGCTCGGCGAGGGTAGCCATCGCATCACCCTATGGCGCTCACCCCTGGCGCCGACCATGCCAACCGTGAGCCCCACGCTGCGGGCTCACGGATGGCCGAGGCGTGAACGCACTAGGTTCGGCGCATGACCGACGCGCACGAGCAGGCAGCCACCGAACCCGAGCGTGGCAAGCGTGAGCAGGACGAACGGGAGCGTGACGGTGCCGCGCAGCCGTCCGAGGTGGTGAACCTCGAGTTCACCAAATTCGGCGGAACCCGTCACTGGCATTTCCGGACCACGCGGCTCGGTCACGACGAACACGGATTGTGGCTCGGTGCGCGGGCCGGCACGCCGGTGCAACGGGGAGACGAACCGCCGATCACCTGGGACTGTGACTTCGTCGTGCTTGTCCCGCGGCAAGGCGATTGGGTGGCGACATTCAACGCTGCCGGCAAGTACGAGGTCTACGTCGACATCACCGGTCCGATCACACAGGAGCGCGGCCTAGTCCTCGCCGATGATCTCGACCTTGACGTGGTGCGCTACTTCGACGGGAGGGTCGCGCTGCTCGACGAGGACGAATTCGCCCAGCACCAGACCGAACTAAGCTATCCCGCCGCTGTCATCGCCGCCGCCGAGCGCAGCGCCGCGACAGTCCTTGATCTCGTCCGCGCCGACACTGCACCCTTCGACGGCACCGGGCGCCGGTGGCTCGAGCAAATCGCGCCGGAACTCGCGCCGGAACTCGCGGCAGAACTTGCGGCAGAACTCGCTACGGACTGACGCTCGACCACAGCGTGCCGACCGGTGCTCAGACGCGCAGCCAGACCGCGGTGTTCGCCGGCAACTTGTCACCGTCGACCGGCGACGACGCCAGCAAGATCTGGCCGGGCGGCATTTCCACCGGCACATCTCCGGCGTTGAGCGCGACCACCAGATTCGGACCGCGCCGGTAGGCCAGGCAGTTCTCCGGCGCCTGTTGCCAGGTGAACGTCGCACCGTGCAGTTCTGGCAGTTGGCGGCGCACCTGCAACGCGTGCCGGTACAGCGAAAGCGTGGAGTCCTCGTCCTCGAGTTGGGCTTCGACGGTCACAGCGGCCCATTCGGCCGGCATCGGCAGCCATGGCTGGCCCGACGCGCCGAAACCGAATGGCGGCTCGGTGCCTTCCCATGGCAGTGGCACCCGCTCGCCGTCACGGCCACGCTCGGTGTGGCCGCTGCGCTCCCAGGTCGGATCCTGCAGAGCCCAGTCCGGAAGGTCGACGTTCTCCAGGCCCAGCTCGTCACCGTTGTAGAGGTAGACCGCGCCCGGCAGCGACAACTGCACCAGCGCAGCTGCCCGGCCGCGGGCCGCGCCGAGCGCGCCGCCGCCATAACGACTGTTGTGGCGGACCACGTCGTGGTTGGACAGCACCCAGGTGCAGGGCGCTCCCACCTCGGTCATCGCCGTCAGCGAACCGTCGATCGCGGCCTGGAAAATCTCCGCCGACCACTCGGCCTCGACCAGACGGAAGTTGAACGTCAGGTGCAACTCGTCGGGACGGACGTACATCGCCAGACGCTCGTCGTCAGGCACCCACGCCTCGCCGACCGCCATCCGGTTCGAGTAGCCGTCCAGGACCCGGCGGAACATCCGAAGGTGCTCGTGCAGGCCGTCGTTGTCAAAACGCAGATCGTGGCGAAGCTGCGAGTTCGGGCCCTCGTACTCGGTCAGGTCCATGTCCGGCAGGCCGGCGGGCTTGGCCATCGAGTGCGCGACGTCCACGCGGAAGCCGTCGGTGCCCCGATCGAGCCAGAACCGCAGAATCCGCTCGAACTCAGCGCTGACCTCTGGGTTCTCCCAGTTGACGTCGGGTTGTTCCGGAGCGAACAGGTGCAGGTACCACTGGCCGTCGGGCACCCGCTGCCAGGCCGAACCACCGAACATCGCCGGCCAGTTGTTGGGCGGCACCTCGCCGTCTTCGCCCTTACCGTCGCGGAAGATGAAGCGGGCCCGCTCCGGGGATCCCGGCGCCGCCGCCAGTGCCTGCTGGAACCAGATGTGCTGGTCGGACAGGTGGTTGGGCACGATGTCGATCGTGATCTTGATGCCTCGTTCATGGGCGGCCGCGACCAGCGCGTCGTAGTCGGCAAGGTTGCCGAACATCGGGTCGACGTCCGTCGGGTCCGAGACGTCGTAGCCACCATCAGCCATCGGCGACTTGTAGAACGGGCTCAGCCAGAGGGCGTCGACGCCCAGCAGCTGCAGGTAGTCCAGCCGTTCCCGGATCCCGATCAGGTCGCCGATTCCATCGCCGTTGCCGTCGGCGAAGCTCTTGGGATAGATCTGGTAGAACACCGCCGCGCGCCACCAGTCGGACCCGCCCTGCAGTTGGGCGAAGGCGTCCTCGTCGCCGAGGCCGCCCTCGATGTCGGCGATCTCCGCTGCGATCCGCGGGTTGGCGTCGGGCAGGTCGTGCATAGCGTCGGACACGCGAAATTCCTCCGGAGAGACGGCGGGTGAGGCATTCAGCAAGCCGAATGGGGCAGCTGTCTGCCGCTTCGAGCGTAGTCGGACGCCTGCTGCGCCGACGGCGAAATGCCCACTGGAAACCCTTGTGGCCATTCCATTCTGTATCGATCAAGACGACACGTCAAGCCGCGACGTGCAGGGCCGTCGGACGACCGGCGTGGGCGTTCAGCTCAGGCTGTTGCGCATGGACTCGGCCGCCATCTGCAGGTAGGCCCAGATGCGGTCGTGCACCTCGGTATCCAGCGTCAGCGAGTCCAGCGCAACCCGCATGTGTGCGAGCCAGGCGTCGCGCTCGGCCTCACCGATGACGAACGGCGCGTGCCGCATCCGCAGCCGGGGATGCCCACGGTGCTCGGAATAGGTGCCCGGTCCGCCCCAGTACTGGATCAGGAACAGCGAGAGCCGGTCGGCGGCCGGGCCCAGGTCTTCCTCCGGATACAGCGGGCGCAGAACGGGATCGGTGGCCACGCCCTCGTAGAACCGGGCCACGAGGGTCCGGAAAGTCTCCTCACCGCCGGCCCGAACGAAGAAGTCGGCGTCTACCACTGGGCTACCCACACTGCACGATCCACCGGACCATCATCCCAGCCGGCGCCGGCTGTGCCCGACGGTCCGGCGGTGAGGAGGCGCCCGCACCCTGGATCCGTGGATTCCCGGCCCGAATCCCTGGCCGGACCAGATCGGTCGGCGACCTGGATGCGCGAAGAGTTATCGGTCGGTCACGGTTCGGACACGCAACAGACTCGATCAATTAATGGATGCGCGATCAGCTTTCGTCGGGTTGACTGATACCACATGCGGAGGTGATGGCCGGTGGCGGGGACGCTTGTGCTCAATGCGTCGTATGAGCCGCTGTGCGTCGTTCCGACCCGCCGCGCCGTGGTCCTGATCCTCGCCGAGAAGGCCAGCGTCGTCGAGGCTGCCGAGGACGAATACCTTCATTCGGCCACCAGTGCCATCCAGGTCCCGCGAGTGGTGCGGCTCAACCGCTACGTCCGGGTGCCCTACCGTCGTCAGGTCCCGCTCACCCGGCGAGCGGTCCTCGCCCGCGACGCCCACCATTGCGTCTACTGCTCGGTACGCGCCGACACGGTCGACCATGTGGTCCCCCGATCACGCGGCGGCCTGAACGAGTGGACCAACGTGGTCGCCGCCTGTGCCCGGTGCAACCACCGCAAGGGGGACCGGCTGCTGGCCGAAATAGGCTGGAGCCTGCCCCGTCCGCCCGTCCAGCCCTCGGCCACCGTCGCGCTCGTGCTGGCGTGGGCCAAGCGGGACCCGTCCTGGGATCGCTACCTGGGCTATGACCCGGCGCTGTCCGGGTTGGCGGCCTCGGCCAGTTGACGGCGTGAACAGGGGCGAACCGTCGTACCGGCCCGCTAGGTTGCCTGCATGGCCGAACTACACGAGCTGACCGCACTGGAAGCCGCCGCTGCCGTCCGCACCCGGCAGGTCGGCCCAGTGGAACTCGTCGAGCACTACCTCAACCGGATCGAGCGTTTGGACGAGCAGATCGGGGCCTTCACCACGGTGACGGCCGAGCGCGCCCGAGATCAGGCGCGTGCAGCG
The DNA here is from genome assembly GCF_023516435.1 of Jatrophihabitans telluris. GTDB lineage: Bacteria > Actinomycetota > Actinomycetes > Mycobacteriales > Jatrophihabitantaceae > Jatrophihabitans_A > Jatrophihabitans_A telluris. The sequence continues at coordinate 1,356,336 of NZ_CP097332.1, forward strand.
GAGCGTCAACTCGCCGCCGGCGTTGATGATCTCCCGCCGCTGCACGGGGTGCCCATCGCCATCAAGGACCTCAACCTCACGGCTGGCGTCGCCACCAAGCTCGGGTCCGCTGTCTTCGCTGATTTCGTCCCGCCGATCGACGACACCGTGGTCGAGCTGCTGCGCCAAGCCGGAACGATCTCGCTCGGCAAGACGGCGACGCCCGAACTCGGCCTGCCCTGCTACACCGAGACCGACATCGGCCCGCCGGTCCGCACACCCTGGGACCCGACCCGGCTGGCCGGCGGGTCCTCCGGCGGGGCAGCCGCGGCCGTCGCCTCGGGATTCGTGCCGATCGCGCAGGGTTCCGACGGCGGTGGTTCGATCCGGATTCCGGCGAGCGTGACAGGGCTGTTCGGGCTCAAGCCCGCGCGAGGACGTATCTCCCGCGGTCCGCTGGACGCCGAGACCTCGGGGTTGTCTGTGCTCGGGCCGCTGGCCAGGACCGTTCGGGACGCGGCTGCCTTCCTGGACGCAACCGCTGTGCCCCAGCCCGGTGACCCGACCTGGGCACCGCCGTTGCCCAAGGGCGAGACCTTCCTGGGCTCGTGCGATCGCGAACCCGGTCGCCTGCGGATCGGCCGCTACATCGCCCCGCCGATCCCCGGGGCAGTAGTCGAGGACGAGTGCCGGCTGGCCTGGGAACGAGCCGCCGTCCTGCTCGGCGAATTGGGGCACGAGGTCCACGAGATCGACCTGCCCATCCCGGCGTACACGATCGACGCCTTCGAGACCGTCTGGGCGGTCGCGTCCCACGGTGCCCCGATCGACCCGGCACGGGAAGCGGAGTTGCGTCCGCTCACCCGTTACCTGCGAGAGCGGGGTCGAGGAGTCAGCGGACCGGACTACACCGCGGCGCTCGGCGTCCTGACCATGGTGAGCCGTCAGCAGATTCAAGCCACCGCCGGTTTCGACGCGATCCTCACGCCCACCCTCGCCCAGACACCGAGGCCGGTCGGCTGGTTCTGCGGCACCGCCGACGATCCGGTCGACCCGGCTGAGGACTTCCGCCGGCAGAAGATGTTCACGCCGTGGACCGCTGTCTACAACGCCAGCGGCCAGCCGGCGGCCAGCCTTCCGCTGCACTGGACCCCGCAGGGACTGCCCGTTGGGGTCATGTTGGTCGGCCGACCGGCCGGCGAGGCGGCGCTGCTGGCCCTGTGCGCGCAGATTGAGTCTGTCGCTCCGTGGGCGCATCGGCACCCGCCGATCTGGGAGCAATGACCACCTCGATATCGTGTGGGGCAGAGTAGGGCTCACGCAGGGCCGATCCAGCAGGAGGACGCGTATGAGCATCGTGCAGACGGTGCTGGTTTTCGTGGGCATCCCGGCGGGGACGTTCGCCGTCTTCGCCGCGATCGTGCTCGGCCCCGGCTCGGTGCGGGCCCCGCGATACCGGCCAGGTTCGGAGTGGAACTTCGCGCCGGTCTGGTATCTGCCCCACCCGGCCCACAACGGCCCGGTGTCCGAGCTGCACGCTTCCGGCGGTGCCGAGGCGGGAGCACGGCTCGCGCTGACCGGCTCGACCGTGACCCATCCGACCGTCGCCTCTGGGGGTGCCAGCGGTGAGTGGTGACCTGATCGTTGCGGGCCAGCAGAAGGAATTCACGGTTGCCCGCAGGCCCGAAAGCACCCCCGATCGCCCCTTCAAGCCCGCGCAGCTGTCGCGCATCGATGAGGCGTTGACCCTTGCCTCGCTCGAGACCGGCCTGACCTTCTCGGTCTTTGTGGGCCAGTTGGTGGGCAATCCCCGCCAGGCCGCCGAAGCGCTGTTCGCCAAGCTTGCCGACAAGCACGAGGCGCCGGTGCTGCTGGCCATCTCGCCCGGGCAGCGCCGGTTGGAGATCGTGACCGGCGGTCGCTCCGCCGAACGCATTCCGAACCGGATCGCCGGTCTCGCGGCACTGGCGATGCGTGCCTCGTTCGTCAACGGTGACCTGACCGGCGGAATCGTGAACGGTCTGCGCCAATTGGCTGACGCGGCAGGCGAGGCCTGATCTCGCCGCCGCCCGTTGCGGTCCGGTCGCGCGGTGGCCGGCGCTCGGGTCGGGCCTGACGCGGCCAACACACGGCCAACCCGCCGCCAACACTCGGGCAACACTCGGCCCGGGGGCGAGATGCCAGGGTCGTTAGCCAGACGAAACACCTCTTGTATAGGCTGACGCCGATGTCCGCCCTCATCACTGATCCACAGCGCCACCAGGCCGCCGTTGCGCGTCTGCGGGCCTCTTATGAGGCAATCCCCGCCGGTCAGCCGGTACGCCTGGCCAAACGTACGTCCAACCTGTTCCGGCCGCGCACGGCTCTGCCGGCGGCCGGCCTGGATGTAGCCGGCCTGAACGGGGTGATCTCGGTCGACGCCGAGGCGCGCACGGCCGACGTCCAGGGCATGTGCACCTACGAGAATCTGGTCGACGCCACGCTGCCCTACGGGCTGATGCCGCTCGTGGTGCCGCAATTGCGCACCATCACGCTCGGCGGCGCGGTCACTGGGCTGGGCATCGAGTCCTCCTCCTTCCGCAACGGTTTACCTCACGAGTCAGTACTCGAACTCGACGTGCTCACCGGCGCGGGCACGATCGTGACCGCGAGCCCGACGCAACATCCTGACCTGTTTCGCGGTTTTCCGAATTCCTACGGCAGTCTCGGCTACGCCGTGCGCCTGCAGATCGCGCTGCAACCGGTGAAGGCCTACGTCGCGCTGAGGCATGTGCGCTTCGACGATCTCGACGACGTTGCTTCCGCGATCGGCACCATCGCGTCCAAGCGAAGCTGGGACGGCGAGGAGGTCGAGTTCCTCGACGGCGTGATGTTCGGGCCGAAGGAGACCTACCTGACTCTGGGCCGCTTCGTGGACTGGCCCCGGGAGGCGGACACCGACCGCGCTAGTGACTACACCGGCCAGCAGGTGTACTTCCGCTCCGTGCGCGAGCGGAGCCGCGACCTGCTCAGCACCAAGGACTATCTCTGGCGCTGGGACACCGACTGGTTCTGGTGTTCGGGCGCCTTCGGCGCGCAGAACCCGATCTTGCGTCGGCTCTGGCCGGCGAGATACCGGCGCAGCGACGTCTACCACAAACTGCTGGGCTTCGATCAGAAGGTCCACGTCGGCGCCAGGCTCGATCGGCTCAAGGGCATCGGAGCCCGTGAACGAGTCGTGCAGGACGTGGAAATTCCGCTGGACCGCACGCCCGAATTTCTGCGATGGTTTGCGGACAACGTCCCCATGTCACCGGTCTGGCTGTGCCCGCTCAAGCTCTACGACGCAGCTAAGACGCCGACTACGGCATGGCCCCTATACCCCCTGGAACCGGGAGAAATCTACGTCAACGTCGGCTTCTGGGGCACCGTCGTCATTGCCGATGGACAGCGCGACGGCGACATGAATCGGCTGATCGAGGATGCGGTGGCCCGGGTGAACGGGCACAAATCCCTGTACTCCGACGCTTACTACGAACGAGCGAGCTTCGACGCCCTGTACGGGGGCGAGGTGTATCGCGAACTCAAGGACAGCTACGACCCCGGACATCGATTGACCGGAATGTATGAGAAAGCGGTGGGGCGTCGATGAAAATCGCCGAGATTGCACAGCTGCTGACAGTGACGGATCCGCCGCTGCATTTCAGTGCCTACGACGGGTCGAGTTTCGGACCGGCAGACGCGCAGATCCAATTGCACCTCCACAACGAGCGTGGCCTGCGCTACCTGGCCACCGCCCCTGGTGACCTCGGCTTGGCGCGCGCCTACGTCAGCGGCGATCTCACCCTGGACGGCGCGCATCCCGGAGATCCGTACGAGGCGCTGCGAGTGCTGGGGGACTGGCGCTTTCGTCGGCCCACGCCGAAGGAGGCGACCGAGCTGGTCAAGGCACTCGGCCTGCGCAATCTGGTGCCGCCGGAACCGCCCGAGCAGGAGTCGTTGCCTCGGTGGCGGCGCACGGTCGAGGGACTTCGGCACTCGCGTACGCGTGACGCCGAGGCGATCCATCATCACTATGACGTTTCCAACGCCTTCTACGAACTGGTGCTCGGACCGTCGATGGCCTACACCTGCGCGGTCTTCCCGAAGCCCGACGCCAGCCTGGAGGAGGCCCAGGAGGAGAAGTTCGATCTCGTCGCTCGCAAGCTCGGGCTCGAACCCGGTATGACCCTGCTCGACATCGGCTGTGGCTGGGGCGGCATGGTGCGGCACGCGGCCAAGCACTACGGCGTGAAGACGCTGGGAGTGACCCTGTCGGCCGAGCAGGCGAAGTGGGCCCGGGCCGAGATCGAGCGTCAAGGGCTGCAGAATCTTGCCGAGGTCCGGCACTCGGATTACCGCGACGCGCCCGGGGAGAACTACGACGCGGTCTCCTCGATCGGGTTGCTGGAGCACGTCGGGGTCGGCAACTACCCCGCCTACTTCGGCTTCATCAAGGACAAACTTCGCGACGGTGGTCGGCTGCTCAACCACTGCATCACCCGTCCGGACAACAAGCAGCGGGCCCTGCCCGGGTACTTCATCGACCGCTACGTCTTTCCTGACGGTGAGCTGACCGGCTCGGGCCGCATCATCGCCGAGGCGCAGAACGCCGGTCTCGAGGTGCGGCACGAGGAAAACCTTCGTGAACACTATGCGCTGACGCTGAAGTACTGGTGCGAGAACCTCGAACGTAATTGGGACGATTGCGTCGCGGAGGTCGGTGAGGCGACCGCACGGGTCTGGGGTCTGTACATGGCCGGGTCGCGTCTGGGCTTCGAGACCAACGGCATCCAGCTTCACCAGGTGCTGGCGGTCAGGGTCGCCGACGGCGGCAACGCCAGCTTCCCGCTGCGCCCGACCTGGCTTTCCTGACGTTGACGTTGCCCTTGTTGCGAACCTGATCCGTTGAGGTTGCCCTTGTTGCACGCAACAAGGGCAACCTCAACGTGAGAGGGCGTGCAACAAGGGCAACGTCGACGGGGGTGGGGGAGCGTTACCCGGCGTCGACCGAGCGGGCCTTGAGCGCGCGGACCACATCGGCACGTCCCTCGGACACGAGTCGCCGCAGGGAAGCCGGCCGGCTGGTGTCGGCGAGGAACTCGTCAGCCAGTTCAACGATTCGGTCGGTGATGGTCGACGACCAGGACGGGAACAGTCCGACGACCGCATCTTGGGCCATCTCTGACGTCCGGCGCGCCCAGACCGAGGCGGCGTCGGTGAAGTAGCGCTCCCCGAAGGGCGCGATCAGTTCACCCTGCAAGGGGTGGCTGAACCCGCCGAGCGTGGCCCGCATGACGGCGTTGGACAGTGAGTCGTCGTAGAAGACCGCATGCCACGCGGCCTCCTTGGCCTCACGGGTGGGAATGAGCGCCCGAGCGGTGGCCGCAGCACGTACGCCGGCGGCGGTCTTGTCGGCCGCGGCCTGCTCGTCGATCGCCTCGACGCCGAGCGCGCCACGGGCAACCAGCGCCTGCACCAGGGCCCAGCGCAGGTCGGTGTCCATCGACAATCCGTCGAGGGTCGTCCGGCCGTCGAACAGGCTGGACAGGAACTCGGTCTGCTCGGCGGTGGTCGCGGCGCCGATGACCGCGTGCACCCAGGCGAGCTGGTGATCCGAGCCCGCGGTGGCCGAGCGGGCCGCGTCGATCGCCACGTCGGCGAACCGTTCGCGCCCGGTCGCAGCCCACGCCGGATCGGCGTAGATCTGCAGCGCTCGCAGCAGCTGTCGGTGAGCGGACTGGACCACGCCGATCTCGGTCTCACTGGGTGCACCGGCGATGACGAGGTCCAAGTAGTCGTGGGTGGCCAGCTCGCCGTCGCGCACCATGTCCCACGCGGCGACCCAGCACACCGCGCGCGCCAGCGAGTCGGTGAGGGCGCCCAAGCCGCCGGCGCGCAGCGTGGCCAGACTCCGCTCGTCCAAGCGGAGCTTGCAGTAGGTCAGGTCGTCGTCGTTGGCCAGGACGAAGTCGGCCCGGCTTTCTCCGATCAGCTCGGCGACTTCGGTGCGTTCGCCGGTCAGGTCCAGCTCCACCCGCTTGGTGCGGACGAGTTGGCCGTCGTCGTCGTAGTTGTACAACCCGACCGCAAGCCGGTGCGGGCGCAGGACGTTGTCCTTGGCGGTGACGGTCGGCGCGTCCTGGATCAGGGTGAAGCTGCTGAACCGGCCGTCGGCGTCGACGGTGTAGTGCGGGGTGATGGTGTTGAGTCCGGAGGTCTCGAGCCATACCTTGGCCCAATCGGACAACTCGCGTCCGGAGGTGGCGTTCAGGGCCGCGAGGAAGTCCGGCAGCGTGGTGTTTCCGTAGGCGTTGTCGGCGAAGTACTTGCGCACGCCGGCGAGGAACTCGTCGAGACCGACGTAGGCCGCCAGCTGCTTGAGCACCGACGCGCCCTTGGCGTAGGTGATGCCGTCGAAGTTGACCTCGACCGCCTCCGCGTCGGGGATCTCGCACGCGATCGGGTGAGTGGACGGAAGCTGGTCCTGCCGGTAGGCCCAGGTCTTGTCGAGGTTGGTGAACGAGGTCCAGGAGTTCTTCCACCGGGTAGCGCTCGACTGGGACTGGGTCGCCGCCCAGTCGGCGAACGACTCGTTCAACCAGAGGTCGTCGAACCACTTCATCGTCACCAGATCGCCGAACCACATGTGGGCCATCTCGTGCAGGATCGTCCCGGCGCGTCGCTCGTAGCGGGCGTCGGTGACGCGGCTGCGGAAGACGTAGTCCTCCAGGAAGGTCACGCACCCGGCGTTCTCCATCGCGCCGGCGTTGAACTCCGGGACGAAGAGCTGGTCGTACTTGCCGAAGGCGTAGCGGACCCCGAAGTTCTCGTGGTACCAGTCGAAACCCTGCTTGGTGACGGTGAACATCTCGTCCGGGTCGAAGTACTGGGCCAGCGAGCGACGGCAGAACAGGCCGAGGTCGATCCCGTCGTGATGATCGCGCACCTCGTGGTAGGGCCCGGCCACCAGAGCGGTGATGTAGGTGCTCATCCGCGGGGTGGTGGTGAAGTGGACGGTCTTGGTCTCCTCGTCGTCTTCGACGGTCTCGACCGCGCCGTTGGACACGACGGTCCACGCCGCGGGAGCGGTCACGTGCAGGCTGAACGTCGCTTTGAGGTCCGGTTGGTCGAAGCAGGCGTACATGCGCTTGGAGTCGGTCGTCTCGAACTGGGTGTAGAGGTACACCGCGTCGTCGACCGGGTCGACGAACCGGTGCAGGCCCTGGCCGATCGTGGTGTAGAGCAGGTCGGCGTCGACAACGAGCACGTTGTCCGCGGCCAGGCCCGGCAGCACGATGCCCTCGTCCGGCTCGTAGCCCGACACGTCGATCGGAGTCCCGTTGAGGCTGACCTCGTGGAATCGTTCCGCGACGACGTCGATGAAGGTCGAAGCCCCGGGCTTGTCGGCTGCGAAGGTCACGACGGTGCGGGAGCGGAAGATCCGCTCGCTCGGGCCCCCGTCGGCGTCGGTCAGGTCCAACGTGACGTCGTAGGACTCGACGCGCAGGAGCCCGGCTCGCTGGCGGGCGTCTTCCCTGGTGAGGTTCGGGACCGGGACGGTGTTGGCGTCTACTCGCTCGGTCACGCTGGATTCGCTGCGCACGTCATCGGGCACGGAATGCCGCTCCTTCGAGAATTGTTCGACAAGATCAGAAGTTATTCTTTCACGTCTTCACCAGAATAGGCTGCGACCATGACCTCTGCGACAACCGAAATGGCCCCCGAATCGACCGCTGAGCCGGCACCTGCCTCCGCCTCCGAGTCTGCCCCGAAGGTCGAGCTCTTTTTCGACCCGCTCTGCCCCTTCGCCTGGGTGACCTCCCGCTGGATCCTCGAGGTGGAGAAGCACCGTGACATCGATCTGAGCTTCCACGTGATGTCGCTGTCACTGCTGAACTCAGGTCGCGACGACCTGCCCGACCAGTACCGCGAACTGCTCGAGCGCGGGTGGGGTCCGGTGCGCATCTGCATCGCGGCCGAGCAGCGATTCGGCAACGGCGTGCTGCGCGAGCTGTACACCGCTCTGGGAACGCGTCGGCACAACCAGGGCCGGGAGTTCGACCGCGAGCTGTACGTGGAGGCGCTCACCGAGGTCGGACTGCCGGAGGATCTGGCCGACGCGGCCGAGTCCACCCAGTACGACGATGAGCTCAACGCCTCCCACCACCGCGGCATGGACCCGGTGGGTATGGACGTCGGCACGCCGACCTTCCACGTCGACGGCACCGCGTTCTTCGGTCCGGTGCTCACCCGGATTCCGCGCGGCGAGGCTGCGCTCAAGCTCTGGGACGGCACCCGGCTCGTCGCCGAATTCCCCTATTTCTTCGAGCTCAAGCGCACCCGGACGGAGTCCCCTCAGTTCGACTGACCGTCCCCGGCTGAGCCGCGCTCAGCGACCCGGTCACGGCCGGCTCAATGGCCGGTCATGGCCGGCCCAGCGGACCGGTCACGGCGCGCTCAGCGGACGCCCGAAGGCGGTGTCCAGCGTGGACGCCGGCCACCCGACGTAGTCGAGCTCATCGGCTTTCGGGTGGCCGGCCAGGCGCAGGCGAACAACCTCGGCCACTCGCCCGAGTTGGTCACGTTGAGCCCGGACGAAGGCCTCGTGGACGACGTCGCCGTGGCCCGGCACGATGAGCGGGCGACCCAGCTGCAGCAGGGCGGATACGGCGTCCGGCCACTGCAGCGGGTAACCGTCCTCGAAGGCCGGGGGCGAACCCTGCTCGACGAGGTCACCCGCGAAGACGACTCCGGGCAGATCGATGACGAGATCATGGTCGGTGTGACCGGCGCCCAGATGGCTCAACCACACCCCGCGCCCGCCCAGTTCGATCCGCTGCGCCAGGTCGGTCACCCGATTCGGCATGATCAACTCGGTCTCGGCCAACTCCGCGGCCAGCTCGGGCCGACCCGCTCGTACCGCCTCGCCGGCCCAGAACTCCCGCTGGTCCTCGCCGGAGGACACCATCTCGGCCAGGCCTGATCGGTGCGCCCAGATCTCCACCTCGGGATCGTCCTCGGCGAAGGCGATGTTGCCGAAGAAGTGGTCCAGGTGAGCGTGGGTGTTGACCACGACCAGCGGCAGTGACGTCACTGTCCGGATTTCGGCCAGCCACTGCCGTCCCTGGGCCGCGCTGGCGCGGCTGTCGATGACCAGGGCGCGCTCGGTGCCGACCACGAGGCCGGTGTTGAGCGCAAAGCTCTCATGGCTGCACACGTAGACCCCTGCGGCGAGTTCACGCATCAGGTCTCCTCCGCGACCGCCCGAGCTGGAATCATCGTCGGGGTGTTCACCATCTTCCACATCATCTCCGAGCCCGAGTGGCGCGCGGCCTGTGAGGTCGGGCGCTATGCACCCGAGAGCCTGGCCACCGACGGTTTCGTGCACTTCTCACACGCCGAACAGGTGGCCGCGACGGCCAATCACCTCTACGCCGACCGCCGCGACCTCATCGTGCTCGAGGTCGATGCGGCGACGCTGGACGAAGACGTCGTCGAGGAGGACCTCTACGGCATGGGTGAGGACTTTCCCCATGTGTATGCCGCTATTCCTACTCGATGCGTCATCGCCGAGCATCGGTTGCAGCGCGATGACTCCGGCGCCTTCGTCTTCGGCAGTCCCACTGGCTCCAGCGGGTCCAGCGGCCCGATCAGCCCGGACCGTCCCCGCCGCTGAGCGGCCGCGGTCAGCGGAACCGGTCCCGCAGCTGAGGGTCGGACATGAACCAGGGCCGGCTGTCTTCCGCTCCGCCCGGGTCCGGAAGGCTCGCGTCGATGAAAACCGCTTCGCGCTCGTCGGCGGAGATCCATCGCCGGAAGATCAGGATCAGGAACGGCAGGTCGAGTAACTCGGCCACGCACCACAGGGTTGCGCCGGCGATCTGCTGGTCGTGCAGCCAGGACGGCTGGCCGGCCACCGGATGCCGGTAGTCGAAGAAGTTCGTGACGGGATGGGTGGACAGCCTCATCACGATGCCCGGAACGGCGTCGAGGAGCAGCTCGACCAGGCCGATCCCCACCGCCAGTCCGAGGGCGGTCGAGGTGAGCGTGTCGTCGATCGCGATCAGCGGGTAGGCGACCACCAGCCCGAGGCCCAGCAACAGCAGCTGGGTGATCCACCCGACGCCCGCAACCCCGATCGACCAGCCGGGAACCGGGCCGAACAGCAGCGCCGCGCATGTCAGCGGAACCAGCCCAGCACCCAGGACCGGGGAGGCGACAGCTCTGCGGGGACGGGCCCAGCGCGGGTCGCGCCACCAGGTTTCGGCCGTCCCGGAGAACAGCTGCAGGGGTTGGCCACCCATCAACAGCAGCGGTGCGATGAGCAACAGCGCCAGCGATTGGCTGAGCCAGAACCAGAACAGCTGTTCGGCGCGATGGCCCGCCGGTCCGCACGTCAGAGCCAGGACGAGCAGGATGCCGAGCAGGAACGACGCCGAGCGGGACCAGGGCCAGCCGCCGGGTGTGCGCCGCGCTCGGCGCAGGTAGCCCCAGGCCGCGACCGCCCCGAGTACGAGCATCACGGGTTGGACTCCGGCGATCAGCACCCCCGCATTGTGCGCTTGCCAACTCTTGGCATCATGTGCGGTATGCGCGTCTACCTGGGTAGTGACCACGCCGGTTTCGAGCTGAAGGGCGCGCTGATGGAACACCTGCGAGCCGCCGGTCATGACGTCCTCGACTGCGGCCCAGAGGTCTACGACGCCGGCGATGACTATCCGCCGTACTGCATCGACACCGCCGAACGAGTGGTGGGCGACCCTGGGTCGCTCGGAATCGTGATCGGTGGTTCCGGCAACGGCGAACAGATCGCGGCGAACAAGGTCAAGGGTGTGCGAGCGGCCCTGGCCTACGACCACGACACCGCCGAACTCGCCCGTCAGCACAACGATGCCAACGTGCTGGGCCTAGGCGCGCGAATGCACACGACCAGTGAGGCCCTCGCCATCGCCGATGTCTTCGTCGAGACGCCGTTCTCGCAGGATCCGCGTCACCAGCGACGTATCGACATGGTCGCCGAATACGAGCGGTCGGGGTCCTTGCCCGGCTGAACGGTCCGGCATCAGGGCTCGTCGCCGGACGGCCGCTGGTCAGGCCGCCGCTGGTCAGCAGGAGGTGGTCAGTCGCCGTCGGTCGGGGGGCGCCACTGCCGTCTGACGATGATTACGTCGGTCTCGGCCTGGGCCAGCTCGGCGTCCGAGGGTCGGGCGACGTCGCGGGCCCGCAGCGCGCCGGAGGGGCCGACCTGCGATGGGGCCGTCCCGGCCAGATCGCGCCAGGTCCGGTCGGTGCGCTCGCCGCGCTCGGAGTCCCTCGACGGAGAGTTGCCCCGCACTGGCGTGCTGTCGCGTGGTGGTGTGTTCGTTCGTGCTGGTGTGGTGTTCCGTGGTGGCGCGGTGTTGCGGGGTGGCGCGGTGTTGCGGGGTGGCGTGGTGTCCCGCCCCGCGATGGGCGCGAGCGGCGCCTCCTGCGCCGGGGCGCCCGGATCGATACCCCGGCGCCGCCGGCGGCGTGGCGAACCCGACCTCACCGCGTCCGCGCCATCAGTGACCACAGCTGCATCCTTGCACCGTCGCGAGGTCAACGGTGGCTCCGGCTTGGAACCGAGCCACCGCGGAACACGGCGCCCGAGCTGCCGCCGGAAGGTAGCTTGATCGGCACCATGACTTCTCCAACCCAGACTCCGGCATGGCAGGAGGCGTTGCGCCGATTGCGCACACCTCGCCGTCCGGCGGAGAAGCTCGAGGTCGTCCTGCTGCTTGTGGCGTTGGTGCTGGGAACCGCCTGGTCCATCGCGGACAACAACCGCCAGATCAAGGTCGCGGGTGTCGTCGTCATCGTGATCGTGCTGGCCTCGTTGTTGTTGACCACCCGCGGGATGCTTGTGGTCGCTGCCGGCGTCGTCCTCTGCCTGGCCGTGGTGTTCAGGGTGCACGGTCTCAATCCGGGCCAACTCTCGGTGTCGGGTTTCGCGATGATCGGCATCGCGCTCGGGGTGGCGGTCGCTCAAGCCCGGCGCCGCGATCGCCTGGGACTTCGCCAGATGAGTGCGGAGAAGGTCATCTCGCTGATCCGCGACCGTCTGCTCGTCCAGTCGCAGCTTCCTGAGCTGCCACGGGGCTGGACGGTGGAGGTTCAACAGCGGGCCGCCGACGGTGCGGCCATCTCCGGTGACTTCGTCTCCAACCGACTCGTCACGGTGGACGGGCGTTGCGTGCTGCACCTGGCCGTCGTCGATGTCTCCGGCAACGGCATCGCCGCCGGACCGCGTTCCCTGCTCTTGTCCGGAGCCGTCGGCGGTCTGCTCGGTTCGATTCCTCCGGACGAGTTCCTCCCCGCCGCCAACGATTACCTAGCTCGCCAACAGTGGTCCCTGGGCTTTGCCTCAGCCGTCTACCTCGTCGTGGACCTGGCGTCGGGGGAGTACCAGCTGCGGGTCGCCGGCCACCCGCCGGCGCTGCACTACCGCCCGCTCGCCGAGCCGACCTGGCGCACCTCGCCGGCCGCCGGGACCGTGCTCGGAGTGCTGCCGAGCCTCACCGTCGTCTCCGACGCCTCGACCCTGGCCGAAGGCGAAGCCCTGTTTCTGTACACCGACGGGGTCGTCGAGGATCGGACCCGTGACATCGACGCCGGGCTGCTCCGGCTGAAGGACGCGGTCGAAGGGCTCGCCAACCGCGACGTCTGGACGGGTGCGGCGCGCCATCTCATCGAGCACGTACCCGCCAAACAGGACGATGACCGCACGGTCGTCGTGGTGCGTCGCAGTCCACTGCGCTGACGCGTCGGCCAGCGCTTGCCGGGGTGTGCTGAAGCGTCGGCTGCTCGTTCAGCGCTCGTGCAGCACGAGCCGCGCCCCGGCCGACGGCGCCAGCGTGATGTTGCGGGCTCGGGGATGTTCGGGCCGCCGCCGCCCGGGAGCCAGCTCGAAACGCGACAGCACCTGTTCCAGCACGATCGTCGCCTCGAGCTCGGCGAAACCCGCTCCGAGGCAGCGCCGGATGCCGCCTCCGAACGGGATCCAGGTGTTGGCGGCCGCTTGCCGGGCCAGGAAACGCTCCGGATCGAAGGTCGCCGGGTCCCGGTGCAAATTCGGGTCGGCCTGGACCAGGCCGATCGCCGGCATCACCGTGCTGCCCCGGCGGATACGGAAACCGCCGAGTTCGATGTCGGTGGTCAGACGCCGGGCGACCTCGTAGATGACCGGGTGCAGCCGCATCGCCTCCCGCGCGACGGCCTGCAGGTAGGTGTCCTCGTGCCGCCCGGCTGCCTGCGCCGCGCGTCTTTGCAGTTTCGGCTCGCGGGCGAGCTCGTAGAACGCCCAGGCCAGGGCCGTCGCGGTGGTCTCATGGCCGGCCAGCAGCAGTGTGACGAGGTTGTCGCGCAGTTCGGTGTCGGTGAGCGGTGTCACGTCGTCGTTCACCTGCGCGGCACGCGAGGTCCGCAGCATCCGGGAAAGAACGTCGCTTCGCGCGTCCAGGTCCGTCACCAGGCGGCGGTCCGCGATCTCGGCGTAGAGAAGCGCGTCCAGCTCGCGCTGGATCTCGGAGAAGCCGCGCCACGGAGGAACCGAGCGCAGCCGTGGGTAGAACCAGCCCAGCATGAGGATCGGGCTGAGCTCCAGGACCCGTCCGACCACCGGTCGCAACCGGCTCAGCCGATCCGCCTCGGTGACACCGAAGACCACCTTGAGAATGACCTCCAGCGTGAGCGACTGCATGTGCCGGTGCATCGACATCGGTCGGCCCACCGGCCAGGACGCCACCTGGGTGCGGGTGATCTCGCTGATCAGGTCGCGGTACCCCCGCAGCGCGGCACCGTGGAAGGCCGGCATCAACAGTTGCCGCATCCGCAGGTGGTCGGCTTCGTCCAGCAGCAGTACCGACTGAGCCCCCATGATCGGGCCCAGGATGGCGTTGCCCTCACCGGCGTGGAACACCTCTGACGAACCGGAGAAGACCTCCTTGATGTGTTCGGGACGCGACAGGAGGATGAGCCGCCGGCGGTGCGGGGCGATTCGCAGCATCACCACATCGCCGTGGCGCCGCCTGAGTGCGGGCATCAGCCGGTGTCGGTACTTGCCGAACAGGACGGTCTGGACGGACACCGGCCATCGGGGCCCGGGCGGCTCGGGCAGTTGACCGAACCGGTCGAGGGGAACGGTGCTGGTCCGCGCGGCCGTCATGGGACTGAGTTATACCGCCGCCCGGGCTGGGCGTCGCGGTGGAGATCAGTAGACCGGGTAGCGCGGCGGCGCGGCGTTCGGGCCGTTGCGGTGGATCGCGCCATCGCGCTGGCTCAGCGGCACGGCCGGGGTGCCCGAGCGGACCGAGAGCACCTCGGCCAGGATCGAGACGGCGATCTCAGCGGGGCTGAGCGCTCCGATGTCCAGCCCGGCCGGGCCACGGATCTGTGTGATGGTGTCGGTGGACATCCCGTGTTCGGCCAGCCAATCGCGGCGGCGCTGCTGAGTTCGCCGTGAGCCCAGCGCGCCCACGTAGCTGGCCGGCCCGCCGAGGGCCTGCTGGAGTGCTCGTCCGCTGAACTCCAGGTCATGACTGAGCACGATCACGGCATCGCCTCGGCGAGCCGAGGGCAGGTCCGCCGCCGCGGTTGCGGCTGCATCGACCGTGCTCACGTACCAGCCCAGCAGCGCGGCGACCGAGGCCAGGGCATCGGCGATCAGTCCGTCGCCGGCGACGATGAGCCTCGGGGTGGGCCAGAACGCGATCAAGACCTGCTGGCCCTCGCCGTCCTCGACGACCGTGCTCGCGCTGGTCCCGCGCGCGACGAGACGGCCCAGCACGTCCGCGTGATGGTTGACGGTCAGGGTGTCGGGGGTGTGGAGCGAGCTGCGCGTGATGCGCCCGCCGCGTATCTCGGTGACCAGGCAGCAGGGCTGGCCCTCGGACAGCAGCGGCCAGAGCCGCCCGTCGAGGCTGCTGGCCGCCACGACGAGGAGCAGCGCCGTTCCGCCGCAGGAGAGACCGACTTCACCGGCCTGCTCGTCGGCGATGCTGAATTCCCGCAAGCCGTCCTCGACCGTTTCCAGCCACTCGACGAGTCGTTGCTCGGCTGCCCCCTGGAGCAGCCGTCCGGCCGGGGGAGCCCCGGGGACCACGGCGAGAGCCGCGACCGGGTCCACGCTGCTGAAACCCGTCGCACGTACGAGCAGAACCAGGCGCGGCATCGCACCGGCGTCGAGCCACCGGCGCACCGGTTCGGCGAGGTCATACATGTCAGCCTCCGCATTCAGGCCGCCCGGCACAGCCGTGACGTTGCCCATCTTGCTCGCCTTTCGGCGTTGAGGTTGCCCTCGTTGCGGGCCATCTGTCGTTGAGGTTGCCCTCGTTGCCCGCAACGAGGGCAACCTCAACGAGCGCGCGGACGTGGAATGGATTCCGGACCCGGTCGGTTGAGAGCAGTGCCGGTCCGGTACATGCCCCCGGGCCTCACCTTCTGCCGCTACGAGCGGCCACTCGCCGAGAGGCGGCTGACGGGCCGGCGCCCTACTTGGCGCACGTGCTTTCCGCACGTTTTACCGCACGACTTTCCGCACGACTTTCCGCACGCGGAACAGCTGATGGCCGCAAGAGCGGTAGCCAGCGTCGGTTCCCGACGCGTCGAGTTCACGGAACGATCGATGGAACGCGGAAGACCCCGCGGCGGGGCTGCGGGGTCTTCGGCTGGGCGTCTTCGAAATGTGGAGCGGGCGACGGGAATCGAACCCGCGTATACAGTTTGGAAGACTGTGACTCTACCATTGAGCTACGCCCGCAATGTCCGAAATCGGGGGATCCAGTACGGCTACTGGAGTCCGGCCGACGCCGGTAACTGCGCAGATAGCCTAGCGTGTGGCGGGCACTGCTCGTGACCCCCGTACACTTCCTTACTCGGAACGTGTCTCGTCCCGGCAGCTCGCCGCGCCTGGAACGAGAATGACGACACGCGCCGGGGTGTAGCGCAGCTTGGTAGCGCATCCGCTTTGGGAGCGGAGGGTCGCAGGTTCAAATCCTGTCACCCCGACCAGTTCGACCGCACCAGAAATCCCGGCCGCAACCGCGGTCGCGACAGATCGCGCAAGGAGCGAAGAGCACATCGTGAAGAGCACCGTCGAGAACCTGAGCCCGACCCGCGTGAAGCTCGCGGTCGAGGTGCCTTTTGACGAGCTGAAGACCAGTCTGGACGACGCCTACAAGGCCATCGGAGCGCAGGTTCGCGTCCCCGGCTTCCGTCCCGGCAAGGTTCCGGCCCGCATCATCGATCAGCGGGTGGGGCGTGCGGCAGTCTTGGAAGAAGCCATCAACAAGGCGCTTCCGAAGGTGTACTCCGAGGCCGTCCGAGAGGCCGGCGTCAAGGCGCTCGGGCAGCCGGACATCGAGGTCACCAAGCTCGAGGACAACAGCGAGCTGGCCTTCACCGCCGAGGTCGACGTCCGTCCGGAAATCACGGTTCCGGCCTACGACGGCCTGGCCGTCACGGTGGCCGACGCCCAGGTCAGTGACGAGGAGATCGCCGAGCAGTTCGACGCGCTGCGCGCCCGCTTCGGCACCCTCACCGGCGTCGAGCGCTCGGTCGAGAGCGGTGACTTCGTCTCCGTCGACCTCAACGCCAGCGTCGACGGCGTGGACGTCGAGGGTGGCTCGGCCGCGGGCCTGTCCTACGAAGTCGGCTCCGGCAACCTGATCGAGGGCCTCGATGAGGCGATCATCGGCAAGTCAGCAGGGGAGAGCGCGTCCTTCGCCTCCAAGCTGGCCTTCGGTGATCACGCCGGCGAGGACGCCGACATCACGGTCACCGTCAACTCCGTCAAGGTCCGGGAGCTGCCCGAGGCCGACGACGAGTTCGCCCAGCTGGCCTCGGAATTCGACACGATCGACGAGCTTCGTGCCGACCTGGCCGAACGGCTCGGCCGGGTGAAGGTCCTGGGACAGGGTGCCGAGGCCCGTGACAAGGTCCTCGAACTGCTGGTCGAGCGCACCGAGGTGCCGCTGCCCGAGTCATCGGTCCAGGCCGAGATCGATTGGCGCGAGCACGACGTCGTCCACCAGCTCAACCACGACGATGACGCCTTCGCCAAGTACCTGGAGTCCGAGGGTAAGACCAAGGACGAGTTCACGGCCGAGTTGCGCGAGGTGGCCGAGCAGTCGGTCAAGACGCAGTTCATCCTGGACTCGATCGCCGACGCCGAGGCGGTCTCCGTCTCCGACGCCGAACTGACCGAGTACATCGTGCGGCAGGCCCAGCGTTATGGCATGGCCCCCCAGGAGTTCGCCGACCAGATCGTGCAGGCCGGCAACATCGGGGCGCTCGTCGCCGACGTCCGCCGGAACAAGGCCCTGGCGACCGTGCTGGAGTCGGCCAAGGTGACCGACGAGTCCGGCAACCCCGTCGACCTGTCGGCACTGACCACGCCCGAGGGTCAGGCCGAACTGGACGAGCTGACCGACGCCGAGCCCGCCGGCTACGACCACGGCGATCACGACCACGGCGATCACGACCACGGCGATCACGAGCACGGCGATCACGAGCACTGAGCCTTAACGCCCTGAGCGAACGCGGGCGGGTCCGGGGATACCCGGGCCCGCCCGTGCCGTTAGGGTCGAAGTAGTCATCACAGCAACGTCACCGCAGCACGTCCCAGCAGCACGTCCCAGCAGCACGTCCCAGCAGCACGTCCCAGCAGGAAGGAATACTCGTGAGCTTCGAAGATCGGCAGCGCCAAGCGGCGCAGCCCACCCGCCTGATCGAGTCCCGCAGCGCCGGCACCGGCATGAACCTCAACGACTCGGTCTATGACCGGCTGCTTCGCGAGCGGATCATCTTCCTCGGCCAGCCCGTCGACGACACCATCGCGAACCAGATCTGCGCTCAGCTGCTCCTGCTGTCCGCGGAGGACTCGACCCGAGACATCAACCTGTACGTCAACTCGCCCGGTGGTTCCGTGACCGCGGGAATGGCCATCTTCGACACGATGCAGTTCGTGGAATGCGACATCGCCACGTACTCGCTCGGGCTGTCGGCCTCGATGGGGCAGTTCCTGCTCACCGCCGGCGCGCGCGGCAAGCGCTACGCCCTGCCGCACACCCGGATCATGATGCACCAGCCTTCGGCCGGTATCGGCGGCACCGCCTCCGACATCGCGATCCAGGCCGAGCAGTTCAAGTTGACCAAGGCCCAGATGAACGAGCTCAACGCCAAGCACACCGGCCAGACGCTCGAGCGTATCCAGGCCGACTCCGAGCGCGACCGCTGGTTCACAGCTGACGCGGCGCTCGAATACGGATTTGTCGATCACGTCGTCAGCGGCGTGGGCCAGATGGCGGCCGGCAACGCTCCGGCCCCCGCGTAAGGGAGAGACAGCAACATGAGCCAGCTCTACACCCCGGGCGGTCACGTCTCGCCCTACGGCACCGCGCCGGCCGCTCCCAGCAGCCGGTACGTCCTGCCGTCATTCATCGAGCGCACCAACTACGGGATGAAGGAATCCAACCCGTACAACAAGCTCTTCGAGGAACGCATCATCTTCCTGGGCGCTCCGATCGACGACGTCGTGGCCAACGACGTCATCGCTCAGCTGATCTGCCTGGAGTCGACCGATCCGGATCGCGACATCCTGATCTACATCAACTCCCCCGGTGGCTCGGTCACGGCGCTGACCGCGATCTACGACACGATGAGCTACGTCCGGCCCGAGATTCAGACCTACTGCATGGGCCAGGCCGCCTCGGCTGCCGCTGTGCTGCTGGCTGCCGGCACCAAGGGCAAGCGTTTCGCGCTCGAACACAGCCGCGTGCTGATCCACCAGCCTTCCGGCGAGGGCCAGGGCCAGGTGACCGACCTGGAGATCCAGGCCAACGAGATCATCCGGATGCGCACCCTGCTGGAGGAGATTCTGGCCAAGCACACCGGCCAGACCGTCGAGCAGGTCAAGCTCGACATCGAGCGCGACCGTATCCTGACCGCCGACCAGGCCAAGGACTACGGCATCGTCGACTCGGTGATCACCTCGCGCAAGATCGCCAACGACTGAGCCAGGACCTGGTACGTGGCTCGGCCCAGCAGTCACACCGTCCACACCAGTCACACCCCACGTCGTCGCCCGGATTGCTCCGAACCCGGACACGCGGCTAAAGGAGCGACTTATCGCCTCCCACGAGGTAGCGTTTCACTAGCGCTGCTCCGTGCGGAGGCGGGTGTGCGGCGTTCAGGATGGCTCTGATGCTCATTCGGCGGTCCAGCCCTCCGATAAGAGCATGGGATTGCCAGCACGACAGCACGACAGCACGTCTGCACCACAGCAGGACAACAGGACGGACACCGTGACACGGTGCGAGGTCCGCGGCGGACACACCACGAGAGGACGGTCACCGAGTGGCTCGGGTAGGCGATGGCGGCGATCTGCTCAAATGCTCTTTCTGCGGGAAGAGTCAGAAGCAGGTCAAGAAGCTGATTGCCGGTCCCGGCGTCTACATCTGTGACGAGTGCATCGATCTCTGCAACGAGATCATCGAGGAAGAGCTGTCCGAGTCGACGGAGTTCAGCTTCGACGAGCTGCCCAAGCCGACCGAGATCCGCGAGTTCCTCAACCAGTACGTCGTGGGCCAGGACGATGCCAAGCGCACCCTGGCGGTCGCCGTCTACAACCACTACAAGCGCGTCCAGGCCGGCGGCGAAAGCACCGGCAAGCGCGCCGACTCGAGCGTCGAGCTGGCCAAGTCGAACATCTTGCTGCTGGGCCCGACCGGCTCCGGCAAGACGCTGCTGGCCCAGACCCTGGCGCGGATGCTGAACGTCCCATTCGCCATCGCCGACGCCACCGCGCTCACCGAGGCCGGGTACGTCGGTGAGGACGTCGAGAACATCCTGCTCAAGCTCATCCAGGCCGCCGACTACGACGTCAAGCGAGCTGAGACCGGGATCATCTACATCGACGAGGTCGACAAGATCGCCCGCAAGGCTGAGAACCCGTCCATCACCCGTGACGTCTCGGGTGAAGGCGTGCAGCAGGCTCTGCTTAAGATCCTCGAAGGCACGTCGGCCGCGGTTCCGCCCCAGGGTGGTCGCAAGCACCCGCATCAGGAGTTCATTCAGATCGACACCACGAACGTGCTGTTCATCGTCGGCGGCGCCTTCGCCGGTCTCGACCGGTTGATCGAGGGCCGAGTCGGTAAGAAGGGGCTCGGTTTCGGCGCCGAGCTGAAGACCAAGTTCGAGCAGGAGACCCGCGACGTATTCGGCGAGGTCATGCCCGAGGACCTGATGAAGTTCGGCCTGATCCCCGAGTTCATCGGCCGGCTGCCGGTCATCACCTCGGTGCGGCCACTCGACCGCCACGCCCTCGTACAGATTCTCACCGAGCCCAAGAACGCGCTGGTGAAGCAGTACGCGCGGCTGTTCGAGCTGGACGGCGTCGAACTCGAGTTCTCCGACGACGCGTTGCAAGCCATCGCCGACCAGGCCGTGAAGCGGGGCACCGGTGCTCGTGGCCTGCGCGCCATCATGGAGGAAGTTCTCCAGTCGGCTATGTACGAGGTTCCCTCACGCGAGGACGTCGCCAAGGTGCTCATCACCAAGGAGACGGTCCTGGAGCACGTGTACCCGACCTTGGTTCCGCGTACCGAGGTCGAGGCGCCGCGCGAGAAGTCGGCCTGACCGTTCGTAATTCACTTGCCGGGGTCCTTGGACCCCGGCATAGTGCTGTCCGGAGCACTCCCGCCCAGTTGGGTGCCCAGCTAACTACCGGCTTGAATGCCCCCGCCCTGCCTGGCGCAGGGCCCGGATGTGGAGGAGGCGTCGAGATGTCTATCGAGTCCTCGGGGACCGTACTCGTCCCCCACCCTTCCGGGGCGCTCAGCTAACTCGTCGAGTCCGGCACGCGCCTCGTCATCCGAGGAGCACACGCGTTGTCTTTCGACGACTTGTCACACGAGCTACCCCTGTTTGACCCGACCTGCGCGCCGTTCTCGTTCCAGTACGCCGTGGAGCCCGGTGAAGGCCAGCGCTGGTCCACCTGGTCCGCGGTCGTCAAGGGGGCCCGCGGCCCCGAACCACGACCCCAGTGGCTGGTCACCTCCGACGCCGCCCTGGACACCGAACTCGGCATCCTCAAGACGGGCAAGGAAGCGGATGTCTTCCTGATCGAGCGTGCGGTGCCCGATACCGTCGGACGCGCTGGTCCGGCCGATTCCGTGGTGCTTGCCGCCAAGCGCTATCGGGAGCCCGAGCACCGCAACTTCCACCGCGACGCCGGCTACCTCGAAGGTCGCACCGTTCGGCGCAGCCGGGATCAGCGCGCGATCGCCAACCGAACCGCCTACGGCCGCCAGGTGCTGGCGGGTCAGTGGGCCGCGGCCGAGTTCACGGCGCTCTGCCGGTTGTGGCAGCGAGGCCTGCCGGTGCCCTACCCCGTCCAAGTGGATGGGACCGAGGTGCTGATGGAGTTCGTCGGATCGGACCGGGTCGCGGCGCCCCGTCTGGCCCAGACCCGCCCCAGCAGGACGGAGCTGGTGGACTGGTTCGGGCAGATCACCGAGGCCATGCGGGGGCTGGCCACCCTCGGCCAGGCGCACGGAGACCTATCGGCCTACAACGTGCTCGTCCACGACGGGCGGCTGGTCCTCATCGATCTGCCGCAGGTGGTCGACATCGTCGCCAATCCGTCGGGTCTCGACTTTCTGGAGCGGGATTGCCGCAACATCTGTGCCTGGTTCGGTCAGCGCGGTTACGAGCGTGACCCGTCGGAGTTGCTGGGTCTCCTGGCGGCGACGGCGTTCGGCGCCTCGTTCTGACCGGATCGGTCAGCGGGACAGGTGCTGCACGAGGCTGGGCGATGTGGCGCAGTACATGGCGTAGTACCCGTCGGACCGGGCTGGGTACGCATTGGGCGCCCGACCGAATCGGTAGCGACGTCGGCGCGTGGATGGGGCAACGGGAGCGGCGGCCGGAGCCGGGGCGGTGTCCGTGGTCGTCGAGCGGGCTGAGGGAGCGGAAAGTATGAAGGACATACTTCGAAGGTAATACTTCATACTTTCCCGAGTCAAGCCTTTCCGGCGCATTACGCTGGGCCCATGCCGGCCCCGTCGACAGACCGAGAACCCGAGAACCCGCCCGCCAGCGAAGGGAGAACTCGACCGGAGCCGGTCGTGCTGACCGACCCACGGGCGATCAAGGCCCTGGCGCACCCCGCCCGGCTGGCCGTTATCGACGAGTTCTTCTCCGGTCGCCGGCTCACCGCGACCGAATGCGCCGAGATCGCCGGGTTGTCGGCAAGCGCGATGAGCTATCACCTCAGGGCGCTGGAGAAGTGGGGCATCATCCGGAGGTCGGAAGCCACCGACGACGGGCGCGAGCGGCCCTGGGAGGCGGCCGGGAGTGGGCTGCGCATCCAGTCGACAGAACCCCACGCCTCGATCGCCGGCGAAACCCTGCTCATCGACCGGATACTCGATCGTCAGCGCAGCGAGATCCAAGCCTGGCTCAACGCCGACGACTCGGTCCGTGGTGACTGGGACGACGCGATGACCATTGCCGGTACCGGCTTCTACCTCACGTTGCCGGAGACCCTCGCGGTCACCAAGGCTTTGCAGGCCGAACTCGACAAGTTCGACCGGCGGGCCGATGAGGACCTGCCCGAGGGTGTCCGGCAGGTGCGCATCAACATCACGGTCGTACCCACCGAGCGGACCGCGCCGGAGCGAACGTCAGCCGAACCCGCCTGAGCTCGCCTGCTCCACAGCCGATTGGCAGCGCTTCGTAGGATTGGCGGGTGACCGAGAATCCAGCGGAGGACGCAAGCCGCAGCGCACCCACCACCCTGCCGCCCGCCTACTCACCGTCCGAGGTAGAGGGCCCGCTCTACGAGCGCTGGGTTCAGCGTGGCTACTTCACCGCCGACGCCAACTCGGACAAGCCGCCGTTCACGATCGTCATTCCGCCGCCGAATGTCACCGGAAGCCTGCACATCGGCCACGCCTTCGAGCACACCCTGATCGACGCCCTGACCCGACGCGCCCGCATGCAGGGCTTCGAGACGCTATGGCTGCCGGGAATGGACCACGCCTCGATCGCGGTGCACGCCCTGGTCGAACGGGCGCTGGCCGCCGAGGGAACCAATCGCCGCGAGCTCGGTCGCGAAGCCTTCGTCGCGCGGGTCTGGGAGTGGAAGGAGCAGTACGGCGGGGCCATCCTGAGCCAGATGCGCCGGTTGGGCGACAGTGTCGACTGGACCCGCCAGCGCTTCACGATGGACGACGGACTGTCTTTGGCCGTCCAGACCATGTTCAAGCGTCTCTACGACGACGGGCTGATCTACCGCGCCGAGCGGCTGGTGAACTGGTCGCCCGACCTGAGGTCGGTGCTCTCCGACGCCGAGGTGATTCACGAGGACGTCGAAGGCGAGCTGGTGTCGATGCGTTACGGCAGCCTCGACGACGACCAGCCGCACATCGTGGTGGCGACGACGCGGGTCGAAACGATGCTCGGCGACACGGCGGTGGCTGTGCATCCTGACGACGAGCGGTATGCCGCCCTCGTGGGTACGGAGATCGAACTACCGCTCACCGGACGGCGTATCCCGATCATCGCCGACGCGCACGTGGATCCTGCCTTCGGGACCGGTGCGGTCAAGGTGACTCCGGCGCACGATCCGAACGACTTCGAGATCGGCCAGCGACACCGGTTGCCGATGCTCACGGTCATGGACGAGCAAGGCCGGATCACCGGTACCGCCACGGAGTTCGACGGGCTGGACCGGTTCGAGGCGCGCACGGCGGTCCGGGAGAAGCTGCGCGATCAGGGCAGGATCGTGGCCGAAAAACGGCCCTACCTGCATTCGGTCGGCCATTCCGAGCGATCGAAGGAGCCTATCGAGCCACGTCTGTCGCTTCAGTGGTTCGTCAAGGTCGCTCCGCTGGCCGCCGCCGCCGGCGATGCGGTCCGCAACGGCACCGTGTCCATCAGTCCACCGGAGCTGGACTCGCGTTACTTCGCGTGGACCGACAACCTGCACGACTGGTGCATCAGCCGGCAGCTGTGGTGGGGCCACCGGATACCCGTCTGGTACTCCCCGGACGGGTCCGAGCAGGTGTGCCTGGGACCGGGGCAGGCCCCGCCGGAGGGCTGGCGCCAGGACGAGGACGTGCTGGACACCTGGTTCTCGGCTGGACTATGGCCGTTCTCGACCCTCGGCTGGCCCGAGCAGACCCCTGATCTGCGGAAGTTCTATCCGACCACCGTGCTGGTCACCGGTTACGACATCCTGTTCTTCTGGGTCGTCCGCATGATGATGTTCGGCCTGTACGCCATGGACGGAAACCAGACTGGATCCGAGCCGTTCCACACGATCGCGCTGCACGGCATGGTGCGCGATCAGTACGGCAAGAAGATGTCCAAGACCCGCGGCAACGGCATCGACCCGATCGAGTGGATGGACCGCTTCGGAACCGACGCGGTGCGGTTCACCTTCGCCCGTGGGGCCAATCCCGGAACCGACGTGCCCATCGGCGAGGACGCCGTGGGCGGGTCGCGCAACTTCTGCAACAAGCTCTGGAACGCCACTCGGTTCGCGCTGATCAACGGGGCGACCGTCTCGGGGGAGTTGCCGGCCGAGCTTTCCGGGGCCGATGCCTGGATCGTCTCGCGACTCAACAACGTGATCGCCGAAGTCGACCGGCTCTACGAGGCCTACGAATTCGCCAAGATCTCCGACCTGCTCTACCACTTCGCCTGGGACGAGATCTGCGACTGGTACCTGGAGCTGGCCAAGGTGTCGTTGGCCGGCGAGGACACCTCCCCGATCACCCGCCGGGTGCTCGGGGAGGTGCTGGACGGGCTGCTGCGGTTGCTGCACCCGATCATCCCCTTCGTCACCGAGGCCCTGTGGACCGAGCTCACGGGCGGCGAGAGTGTGGTCATCGCGTCCTGGCCGAGTTCGGACGCCAAGCGGATCGACCCGGCCGCCGAGGCCGGTATCGAGGCCATGCAGGACGTCGTGCTCGAGGTACGGAGATTCCGCAGTGACCAGGGCGTCAAACCCTCGCAACGGATCCCGGCGCGCCTGAGCGGGCTGGCCGGTTACGAAGCGGAGATCCGTACGCTGCTCCGGCTGAGCGAACCCGGCAGCGAGTTCGCGGCCACGGCCTCACTGGTGACCGCCGCCGGTGTCGTGATCGAACTGGACCTGTCGACGGCGATCGACGTGCCGGCCGAGCGGACCCGACTCGGGCGTGATCTGGCCGCTGCTCAGAAGGAGGTCGACGCGACGGCAGCGAAGCTGGGCAACGAGGCCTTCCTCGGCAAGGCTCCCGACGCGGTCGTCGCCAAGATCCGTGATCGGCATGCCGCCGCGCAGGCGGACATCGAGCGGATCACCGCGGCCCTGTCGAGCCTGCCCGACGCCTGATTTCGCTCCCGCGTCGAGGTTGCCCTTGTTGCTCGCAACGAGGGCAACCTCAACTGGGTGCGGCGAGCAACAAGGGCAACCTCAACGGTCGGTGAGCCAGTCCAGGGCGACGGCAGCGGTCCAGGACTGGTTGCGACTGCCCAGCGGCGCCCCCGAGAAGGGGTCGTAGTACTCGGCGAAATCACCGTGAGCCAGCTGCTGCAGCGACTGCTGGCGCAGCTGCTCGGCCAATGCATCATCGCCGAAACGCCGCAGGCCCCAGCCGAGCAGCCAGGTGAGGACCGGCCAGACGGGGCCGCGCCAGTAGGTGGTACGGCGAAAGGCCGGACTGGTCGGCGATGTCGACGTCGGCAGGGCGAAGGCGAGCCGGTCGTGGCCGAGCCACTGCGGTCCCGTCAACACCCGTAGCTGGCGGTCGCGGATCGCCCGGTCGGCGCAGCACAACAGTGGTGCGAACCCGGCGACGGTGGCGGTGTGAATCCACTCCCCGGACCGGACGTCGAAGTCTCGCGCCAAGCCGGTGACGGGCGAGATCGCCCGGGTCACGCCGGCGCGGAACCGTTCGCTGATCGCGCGCAACTCGGCTGCCTGGCGCAACCGGCCGATACTCTCGCCCAGCTCGGCCAGGACGTCGCTGGCCGCGGCCAGGATCGCGGACATGAGCACGTCCCGCACCCGGAAGTCGATGCTGGCCCGCGTGAGTTCGTCGTCGTAACCCACCGATCTCATCTGATCGATCAGCCAGGCGTACTGGCTGTACTCGTAGTCCGAGGGCCGCTGGGTGTGGTCGGCCACGTGGTGCAGGTCGGTTCGTTCGAACGGCTCCATCGCTCCGGGCGCGACCATCGCGTAGCTGTGGTCCCAGCGCGGGGAGTTGTCGAGGCCCGATTCCCAGCCGTGATGGATCTCGACCATGCCGTGCTCGTAGGGATCGCGTACCGACGCCAGCCACGCATGCCAGTTGAACCAGGCGTCGAAGGTATCGGTGAGAAACTGCTCGGCCGCCAACCGGTCGGCCCCGCCGCGTTCCCGTCCGCACCCGACGACCTGGGCGACGGCCAGGGCATGCACCGGCGGCTGGCAGATCCCGCTCGTGGCCACGCCCGTCGGTGCGTGCCGGGCCCACTCGCTGCGCCATCGATCCGGCCCTGGAAAGTAGCCGGCCGAGTCGCTGAACTGGATGTGCGGGATCATGCCGTTCTTCCACTGGCCGGACAACACGGTCCGCAACTCGGTGACCGCTCGGGGCACCGACAACCGGGCCAGCCCGATCGCCACGAACGCGGCGTCCCAGGACCACAGATGCGGGTAGAGCCGGGGCGCCGCCACGGTCATGCGCCCCCGGTCGTTGCTGCGCAGAACGTATTCGGCGCCTTCGGCGAGCGAACCGAAGTGCACCGTGGTGTGGCCCCGTTGCTGCACCATGCCCACCCCATCGCGGCAGCGTGCCTGCCGTGCCCTCTGCGCGTCGGGAGTGCCCGGGGTGATCCCCGGCCGAGCGTCCGTCATCCTGCGGCGCGACCCGGCGACGAGCGACCGTAGGATTGCCTTCCGTGGAATCCACTCCGGCCAGCCGTGCCGCCACCGACCGAGCGCGTCGGCAGGCCGCAGAACAACTTTTACTCTCCCGCTGGGGCGAGGCGAAGATCAGCCCCTCACGGGTGCGCATCGAAGCCCTGATGGAGGTGCTCGGCGAGCCCCAGCGTGCGTACCGTTCGATCCACATCACCGGCACCAACGGAAAGACCTCGACGGCTCGGATGATCGAGGAGCTGCTGCGCGGATTCGGTTTGCGCACCGGTCGCTACACCAGCCCGCACCTGATGGACATGACCGAACGCATCGTGCTGGACGGACAGTCGATCGACGACGGCGCCTTCGCCGATGCCGTGACCGAGATCTCGCCCTACCTGGAGATGGTCGACCGCAAGTCCGACATTCCCATGACCTTCTTCGAGGCGATGACCGGGCTGGCGTTCGCGGTCTTCGCGGATGCGCCGGTGGACGTGGCCGTGGTCGAGGTCGGCATGGGCGGCGCCTGGGATGCCACCAACGTCCTGCAGTCTCCGGTTGTGGTGATCACCCCGATCGGTCTGGACCACACCGAGTACCTCGGCGACACGCTGGCCGAGATCGCCACCGAGAAGGCCGGGATCATCCATGCCGGTTCGTCGGCGATCCTGGCGGCGCAGCCGACCGAGGCGGCCGCACAACTGCTCAAACGGGCCGCCGAAGTCGATGCGGCCGTCGCGCGTGAGGGGCTGGAATTCGGTGTCATCGACCGGCAGCTCGCGGTCGGCGGCCAGGTGCTGACCATCCAGGGTCTGGGCGGGGTGTACGACGAGATCTTCCTGCCGTTGCATGGCGGCTTCCAGGGTGAGAACGCCGCCCTTGCCCTCGCGGCCGTCGAAGCCTTCTTCGGCGCGGGCGCGGCCTCCGGACCGATCGAGCTCGACATCGTCCGCGCGGCGTTCGCGGCCGTCACCTCACCTGGACGCCTGGAACCGGTGCGGTCAGCGCCCACCGTGCTGGTCGATGCCAGCCACAACGTGGCGGGGATGCGGGCCACGGCGGAGGCACTGAACGAGGGATTCGACTTCCGTCAGCTGGTCGGTGTGGTCGCCATGCTCGCCGACAAGGACGCCCGCGGGATGCTCGACGTACTCGAGCCGGTGCTGGACACGGTCGTGGTGAGCCAGAACAACTCGCCCCGAGCGCTGGACGTCGATGAGCTCGCCGCGCTCGCGGTGGACGTGTTCGGCTCGGACCGGGTCGTGGTCGAACCGCGGCTCGACAACGCCATCGAGGCGGCAGTGGCGTTGGCGGAGGAGAACTCCAACGGTGTGCTGGCCGGAGCCGGCGTGATCGTCACCGGATCGGTCGTGACCGCCGGGGAGGCCCGGACCCTGCTCGGAGGTAGACGGTCGTGACGACGCCCGACCAGCCCGGACCGGTGGAGGCCGAACACAGCAGCTATGTGCCGAGCCCCGAGGAGCTTTCCGCTCGCGCGCACAAGGCCAATCGCGCCACCCGGGGCGCGCTGGCCGCGTTGCTCTGCCTGGAGGCCTTCGTCGTGCTGCTCATCCCGCGCGCGATCGCCCAGACCGCAGAGGGCCTCGACGGATTCAAGACGATCGTGCTGGTGGTCTTCGCGGTGATCCTGGTCCTGACCGGCTTCATGCTCCGCCGCCGGTGGGGAATCGGCCTCGGCTCGGCCCTGCAGTTGGTCCTGGTGGCCACCATCGCGCTCGTGCCCGTCCTCGCAGTGGTCGTCGTGATCTTCCTAGCCCTGTGGCTGTACATGTTGCAGACCCGGCACCAGCTCGTCGGCACTCCCTCCGGCTGGCGAATGCTCATCTCCTGACCGGTGCCCTGCCCGGACATCGGAATCGCTACGCTGTCGACGTGACTGAAGCTCCCGCAATCCCCACCCCGGAACGCACCCTGGTTCTCGTCAAGCCCGACGGCGTGGCTCGCAATCTGACCGGCGAGATCCTCACCCGGATCGAGCGCAAGGGCTACCGGATCGTCGGCCTGGCGCTGCGCACAGCCGATCCCGACCTGCTCGCGGCGCACTACGCCGAACACGTCGGCAAGCCCTTCTACCAGCCGCTCGTCGACTTCATGTTGTCCGGCCCCATCGTCGCGGCGGTCGTCGAAGGACACCGGGCTATCGAGGGATTCCGTTCCTTGGCGGGGGCTACCGACCCGACGGTGGCGCTGCCGGGAACCATCCGGGGTGACTACGGCCGCGACTGGGGCCTGAAGGTTCAGCAGAATCTCGTTCACGGTTCGGACTCAGCCGACTCGGCCGCGCGCGAGATTGCCCTGTGGTTCCCGGCCTGATCGGTCACCGCCACACTCTGCACCGCCTTTCGAGGTCACCATCGCAGGCCGATCGCAGGCCCATCGCAGGCCCATCGCAGGCTCGTCGTCCGCTAGTCGCAGATGAGAGCCCCCTGACAGCGGCGAGTCGCGCCCGAGATCGGCGTGTCGCGCCATACCATCGTCTCGTCATTCACACCAGCAACACGAGCCTCGCCCGGCCCGTGCCCACCTGACGAGGTAGCTCCGTGGCCTTCACCCCGATGTCGCTGCTCGGCGGCGACCTGCTCGGCGGTGATCTCGCAGTCGACCTGGGTACCGCGAATACCCTTGTCTACGCAAGGGGTCGCGGCATCATGCTCAACGAACCGTCCGTGGTCGCGCTGGACACGACCACCAACTCGGTCGTCGCGGTCGGGGCCGAGGCCAAGCGGATGATCGGGCGCACCCCCGGTCACATCAAGGCTGTTCGGCCTTTGCAGGACGGGGTGATCGCCGACTACGACACGACGGCCGAAATGCTGCGCTACTTCGTCCGGAAGGTGATCGGGCGCCGCGCCTTCGCCGGTCCGCGCGTCGTCGTCTGCGTCCCGAGCGGCATCACGTCGGTGGAGCAGCGCGCCGTGAGCGAATCCGCCTACGCGGCCGGGGCTCGGCGGGTGCACATCATCTCCGAGCCGATGGCCGCGGCGATCGGAGCGGGGCTGCCGGTGAGTCAGGCCGCCGGTTCCATGGTGGTCGACATCGGCGGTGGCACCACGGAGGTCGCCGTCATCGCGCTCGCCGGGATCGTGTCCAGCACCAGCCTTCGCGTCGCCGGCGATGCCCTCGACCGTGCCATCGTCGAGCACATCCGGGCCGAGTTCTCCCTGCTCATCGGAGAACGGACGGCCGAAGAGCTCAAGATCTCGATCGGCTCGGCGTTCCCGATCGCCGGCCCGGGCCGCGCCGAGATCCGTGGCCGGGACCTGTCGACCGGGCTCCCGCGCAACATCGCCGTGTCTGCCGACGAATTGCGCCATGCCATGAACCCGCCGGTGAACCGGATCGTCGCTGCCGTGCGGGCCACCCTTGACCGCTGCCCGCCGGAGCTGTCCGGTGACCTGGTCACCCGCGGCATCGTCCTCACCGGCGGGGGCGCCCTCCTGCGCGGCCTGGATGCCCGTCTCCAGCACGAGATCGGAATCCCGGTGCTGGTGGCCGAACGGCCGCTGGACTCCGTTGTGCTGGGCACTGCCACCGTTGTCGAACAGTTCGAGACGCTGCACAAGGTCGTCGTCGACGGGCATCGGCGCTAACCGCCCCGGTCTTCGGTCATATGCGCAGGCTCACTCGCCGCCAACGGATCGCGGCAATGGCCCTTGCCGTGGTCGCCCTGCTGTTCATCAGTCTCGACTTCGCCGGCGGCTCGCTGGCCGGAGCCCACGAAGGCACCCGGGGCGCGCTGGGCTCGCTCTACCGCGGCGCCGATGGCGTGCTGGGGCCGACTCGCCGCTTCCTGCAGGGCATTCCCGACGTCGGGCGCAACCGGCAGGATCTGGCGGCTCTGCAGCAGGAGAACGCGCGACTGAGGCAGCGGCTGACCGAGGCCGAACTGGACCAGGCGACGGCCAAGCAACTGCAGGCGCTTCAGTTGCAAGCCCGTGGAGCAGGCTGGAGCGCGACCCCCGCGCGCGTCATCGGCACCGGTCCCGGGGGCGGCTTCGCCTCGACGGTGACCGTCGACGCCGGGCGGGCTGATGGTGTCCTCGGTGGTGCCAGCGTCACCGACGGTGCGGGGCTGGTGGGCCGGGTGCTGTCGGTCCAGGCGCACACCGCGGTGATCCTGTTGGCCTGGGATCCCGGCTTCTCGGTGGGTGCGCGGGACCTGCGATCGCAGGATCTGTTGCTGGCCGCCGGCAAAGCAGGCACCGCGTTGACGGCCAGCCCGCTCGGAGACGCGGCCTCGATGAAGGTGGGTGACGCCCTGGTCACCGGACCGGCCGGCGAATCGACGTTCGTCAGCGGACTGGCCATCGGCACGGTCACCGCGGTAACGACCTCGGCCGACGGATCGAGCTCTGCTCTGATCCGGCCCGCCGCTGACGTGACCGGCCTGAACCTGCTGGGCATCATCGTTCCGGCCGGCGCGCACCCGTCCTCGACGTCAGGGCGGCCGGCGGTCGGTGGGGCCGGATGAACGCGGCAACCCGGCTGGCCGCCGGAATCGCCGCAGCGCTGACCGTGCTGCTGCTGCAGGCCACGATCATCGATCCGCTCACGGCACCGGTACCGGTCTCGCTGCCGGCGTTGGTGGTCGCGCTCGTGGCGATCATCGCCGGTCCGGGCGTGGGGCTGGGATTCGGATTCGCCCTGGGATTGCTGGCTGATCTCGGCTCCGACCATCCCGCCGGCCTGCTGGCGTTGTGCTGGTTGGGCATTGGCGTGCTCGGCGGTCAGCTCGGCGGACCCGCTGTCGAACGGGGCTATTCCAGCCGCGGCATCGCGGTGTCGGCCGCCGTGCTGGCCGGTGCGGCCGAGCTCGCCGCGGGACTGATGCTGGCCGCACTGGGCTCCCACGGGGCAACCGCCTGGCTGGCCGTCCGCGACGTGGTCCCGGTGGTCGTCCTGGACTGCCTGCTCGGCCTCGGCCTCGTCGTTCCGGTACGGGCCCTGCTGCGTTCGCAGGGCCTGCTCGCGCGACGCCCCCGCGCCGAACTCGTCGGGCGGATGCATGTTGGGTGACCTCCGACCCGGTCGCCGCGGCGCGCGGCCGACCCGCCGGCGCCGGCGTCAACTGCGCAACGCCGTCGGCGGTCCCGTGGGTGCCCGGTCGACCGGCTCGACACGCCTGTCGGGCGCCGGTGGTTTCAGCGCCGCGCGCCGAGGTCGCATCGTGCTGTTGCGTTTTCTCGTCGCCTCGCTGCTCGTGACGCTGCTGGCCCGGCTGGCGTTCGTCCAGTTGCTGGACACCAACAAGCCACAGCAGTCGGCCGGCCTCACCCATCTCGGCACGATCGCGGTGCCGGCGCCGCGCGGCCAGATCCTCGATTCCCGTGGCCGCGTGCTGGTGGGCAACCGGAGCACGCACGTCCTGACCGTCGACCGATCGGCGCTGCTGAGCCAAGCCGACCGGGGCTCAGCGGTGCTGGCCAGGTTGGCGAGCCTGCTACGGATCAGCGCCAAGGACCTGGCGGCCGAAATCACCCCCTGCGGTGTGAAGGTGCCGGCACCGTGCTGGACGGGACAGCCCTTCCAGCCGGTTCCGGTCGCGACCGACGTGGCCACCGCGGTGGTGCTGGCCGTCTCCGAACACGCCGAGTCCTACCCCGGCGTCGCGGTCACCACCCAATCCGTCCTGAGCTATCCGGGCGGCACACTCGCCGCCCACGTACTGGGCTACACCGGCGCGGTCAGCGCGTCGGACGAGAAGGGCAACGCCGCCCTGGTCGATGCGGACACGATCGGCCGCAGCGGCCTCGAGCAGTCCTACGACGGCATCCTGCGCGGCGTGGACGGCCAGACCAAGGTCGAGCTGGACGCTCGTGGGAACCCGGTCCGAACCTCGGACACCTCGACCGCGGCGGTACCCGGCGACACGCTGGTCACCAGCATCGACGCCGACGTACAGAAGCTCGCCGAGCAGTCTTTGGCCAACCAGATCGCCACATCCCGCAAGGCCGGAAACCCGGCGCCGTCGGGCGCGGTCGTCGTCATGGACCCGCACACCGGCCGCGTGATCGCCGCGGCCAGCTACCCGACGTATGACCCGAGCCAGTTCGTCGGCGGAATCTCGGTCGCGGCCTACCAGCGACTGATGGACCCGTCGGCGAACGCGCCGTTGGTCGGGCGGGCCATCGCCGGCCAGTACGCCCCGGGCTCGACGTTCAAGCTGGTCAGCCTGTCCGACGACGTCTCCAGTGGCGCGATGAACCTCACCGGGACCTACCCGTGTCCGGGCTCGCTCAACGTCGACGGGCGGACCAAGACGAACTTCGACTCCGAATCCTTCGGCGGCGCGATCACTCCTGCCTTCGCGCTGCAGGTCTCGTGCGACACGTTCTTCTACGCCCCCGCGGTCGCGGAGTACTACGCCGACCAGGCTCGAATCGCCAACGGCCAGAAGGCCCAGGAGCAGCTGCAGCGGATGGCTGCGGCGTTCGGCGTCGGCAGCGCCCCCGGCGTGGACCTGCCCGCCGATGAGCAGGCCAGCGGCTCACTCGCCGATCGCGAGACCCGCCTTGCTCGTTGGAAGGCGAACAGGGCCGAATACTGCGCCGAGGCCAAGCAGGGCTATCCGAACGAGCTGAACCTCGCCGTGCGTGCCTACCTCACCCAGCTGGCCTCGGAGAACTGCACCGACGGCTGGCGCTACCGCGCCGGTGACAACGCCGACCTGTCGATCGGGCAGGGTGAGACGACGGTGTCGCCGCTACAGCTGGCGACCGCGTACTCCGCGATGGTCAACGGCGGCACTCTCTACGCGCCCTCCATCGGGTGGGGCGTCGTCGATGCCTCCGGCAAGGTGGTCCGGACCATCAAGCCCAGGGTCGTCCGCAAGGTGCCGGTGAGCAAGCAGGTACTCGACTTCTTCGGAAATTCGCTGCACTTTCAGGACAGCCACTCGGTCTCGGGCGCGCTCGCGTTCGACGGATCGCCGATCAAGCTGCAGATCGGCGGCAAGACCGGGACGGCCGAGGTCTACAACAAGAAGGACACGTCCTGGTTCGCCTCCTGGGGACCGGTTGCCCTGGGCGCCCCGGCCAGTTCGGCCAAGTTCGTCGTGGTGGGAATGGTCGAGCAGGCGGGACTCGGATCGAAGGCGGCCGCCCCGATGGTCCGCAAGGTCTACGAGGGTCTGCTCGGCGCTTACGGCCCACCGGTACTGCCCGGGGTCACACCGGCCACCACGCTGCCCGTAGTCGCACCCCGTCAGCAGACCGTCGTCGGAAGGCCCAGTGCCGTGCCGAGTTCGTCCACCGCCGGTGGAGCGAACCGGTGACGGCGCCGGCTCGGATCCCGGTTCGCGGCGGCGGCGGTCCGTACGGCTCGGTGCGAAGCCTGAGCGATCCCCGCGGCCTGCGCCGCTACGACTTGTTCCTGCTCGTTGCGGTAGGGCTGTTGTGCCTGACCGGGGCGCTGTTGGTCTGGTCGGCGACGCGGCACCAGCTGCTCGCCGCGGGCGGCAATCCCCAGACCTATCTGGCCAAACATCTGCTCAACACCGCGCTGGGTGCGATGCTGCTTTTCCTTGCGGCCCGGGTGGATTCACGGTTGCTGCGCCTGTTCGGGCCGCTGCTCTACGCGGCCAGCGTCCTCGGTCTGCTGGCCGTCTTCGTGATCGGGTCGACGATCAACGGAGCGCACGCCTGGATCGTGATCGGGGGTGGCTTCGAGATCCAGCCCGCCGAGTTCGCCAAGCTGGGTCTCGTCGCGGCGCTGGCCGTCTTGTTCGGTCAACGGCTGGGTGACGGTCGACAGGCCGGCCCACCGTCGGGTCGGCAGCTGGCGGCGGCTCTGATGCTCTCGGCCCTTCCGCTCGGTCTGATCATGCTGCAGCCGGATCTCGGGTCGGCGCTGGTGGTATCCGCGGCCAGCTTCGGGGTCCTGATCAGCGCCGGCGTCCGGGCCCGTTGGCTCGTCCTGCTGCTCGTGCTCGGCGTCGTCGCGGCCGTCGTGGCGATCAAGGCCGGAGTCCTGGCCGACTACCAGCTGCAGCGCTTTGCGGCGTTCACCAATCCCAGCCGCGATCCGCAGGGTGCGGCGTACAACATCAACCAGGCCCATATCGCGATCGCCCACGGCGGCTGGTTCGGCCAGGGCCTGTTCCACGGCGCGCAGACTCGCGGTTCGTTCGTCCCGGAGCAGCAGACCGATTTCGTGTTCTCGGTGGCGGGGGAGGAGCTCGGGTTCCTCGGGTCGGCGGCCATCCTCGGCCTCTTCGCGGTCGTGTTGTGGCGCGGGACCCGCATCGCGCTGGCCGCGACGGGCTCCTCGCGCTATCTCGCCGCCGGCATCGTCTGCTGGATCGCCTTTCAGACCTTCGAGAACGTGGGGATGAATCTCGGGCTGACGCCGGTGACCGGTCTGCCGCTGCCGTTCATCTCCTACGGCGGGTCGTCCATGTTCGCTCAGGGACTGGCGATCGGGCTGCTGCAGGCCATTCATCGCCGGTCCAGCGCACGGGGGTTCTGAGCTCACGGTCCGCATGTCCCCGTGTCGTCGTGTCCTCATGACCTCGTGCGCTCGTGTCGTCGGGCGGAGCGGCTGGACGCGGCGTGAAGCGGGCGGACAGCGGGACACGGCCCGATCGTCGCCCTGAACACAGTTGGGGCTAAAGCGCTCACGCCGCCGGCCGATGTGGGGAGTAGCCACTGCCTGCCCCCTACCGCCTCGGACCATGCCTATGACCAAGATTTGGCCGACCGCCGACCAGGCGATGCACCACGCCGCTCACCACGCCGTGGCGCCCCTCGTCTGGGATCCTGGTAGCCACCTGGTCTCCCGCTTCACCTTCGGGCCGACCGCCGCCAACCGCGCGTACCTGGTCAAGCACACCGTCGAGAGTTGGTGGCAGGGTCAGGTCACGGCCGGCCGGCAGTACTCCGGTTACCGAGGCCATGCCGCGGTCGCCGCGCAGGGACCGTTGCTGTCGAAATCCCCTTCGGAGGTGCGGGCCTGGTTGAAGGCCCATGGCGGCGAGTACGGCTGGGAGGCGATGGACCAGCTCTCCCGCGTCACCCTCGGACTTCAGGTATGGAGCAAGGCTCAGCTGTACGAGACGCTTGTCGACTTCTTCTCCAACCACCTGAACGTCGCCAACCACAACGGTGACGTCTGGAACACCCGGCACGCCTACGACCGCGATGTCATCCGCAAATTCGCCTTCGGCCGCTTCAGCGACATGCTGGTGGCCTCGTCCAAACATCCGGCGATGTTGGTGTACCTGAACCTGGCCGAGTCCAACAAGAGTGCGGTCAACGAGAACTACGGCCGCGAGTTGCTGGAACTGCACACCGTAGGTCTGGGTTACAGCGAGAGTGACGTGAAGAACTCCGCCCGCGCGCTGACCGGTCGAACGCTCTACGGCGACCATCGTTACGTCTACGACCCGGATCTGCACTGGACGGGCCCGATTCGGGTGCTCGGCTTCAGCCATGCCAACGTCTCGGCCACCGGCGGCGAGTCGGTCGGCGACGCGTACGTCCGTTACCTGGCCACCCATCCCAAGACCGCCGCGCACATCGCACGCAAGCTGTGTCAGCGCTTCGTCTCGGACAACCCGTCCAACGCACTGGTCTCGGCGGTGGCCAACGCCTACCTGAAGAATCACACCGAGATCCTGCCGACGGTGCATACCATTCTGCGGTCGGAGGAGTTCTGGATGACCCGCGGGCGCAAGGTCCGGCGTCCGGTCGAGAACCTCATCGCGACCATCCGCGTGCTGGGCAACCCGGTCTCGGACATGGGCAAGGCGCTCGACACCCTGGATTGGATGAGCCAAAGTCTCGGGCAGCGCCCCCTGGACTGGGCCCCGCCCAACGGCTACCCCGATGTCGCCGCGGCGTGGCGCTCGTCGGGAACCCTGATCAACCTGTGGAGTTTCCATCGTGGATTCGCCCAGAACTGGTGGGACGGATTCGGCAAGATCAAGGCGGAATCCCTGTACGGTTCGGCCAAGCCGAAGAACAGCGGCCAAGCCATCGTGGCGCTTACCAAGCGGTTGACGGGCATGACGTTCTCGGCTTCGCACCGCGCCGCCCTGCAGAAGTTCCTGGCCGAGCCGGCCTCGACGCCCCTGGCCAAGTCCAACCTGCAGTGGTATCTGCCGCATCTGATCCCGCTGATCCTCGACGCCCCGCACCACGCCCTGCGCTGAGCCACACCACCCGCGCCGCCGGCGCGGAAAGGACCTTGACATGACATCGACCGATTCGCCGTCGGAATTGAGTTCGGCCCTTGCCCGACAGGCGGAATCCGTCGCGTCCGCGCTCTGTGACCAGGACGCGCGGTGGGGCGCCAGTGGATGGACGCGCCGGCGCTTCCTGTCTGGGATGGGCATGGTCGGCGTCGCCGCTCTGGGAACTCAGCTGGTGACCACCAAGGTGGCCTACGCGGCTCCCAACACCGCCTCCGGCAACACGCTGATCACCGTCTTCCTGCGCGGCGCCGCGGACGGGCTGCGCATCCTGGTGCCCGCCTCGGACGGACTAGGAGTGGGTTACCTGCGTTCGGTGCGCAGCTCGCTCGTACCGGCCGACGCCGATCTGCTGTCCCTGTCGGGGACGAGCGGCTGGGCGCTGAACAAGGCGATGGCGCCGCTGATGCCGTTCTGGGCGACCGGTGAACTGGCCTTCGTTCCGGCCGTGTCTGCCCACGGCATCTCCCGCAGCCACTTCCAGGCCCAGCAGTACCTGGACCGGGGTGGCTCCGACACCGCTTCGACCGGCTGGCTGGATCGGGTTCTGCAGCAGCTGGGGCCGGGCACCACGTTCCGAGCCCTGGCAGAAGGCTCGGCGCTGCCGTCATCGCTGACCGGCAGCCAGTCCAAGCTCGTCATGAACTCCTTGAAGAACTTCGCCTTTCCCGGCTGGGACGGGGTGGCCGGCGCGAGCGAAACGGCGATCAGGGCCCTGTACCGCGGTATGCCGGGCCCACTGGGCGAGGACGTCCCGATCACCCTCGGGGCACTGGCCACGGCGGCCAAGGCGCGCGCCGGGGCAGGCGTGCACAACGGGGCGGTCTACCCGTCCGGCAACTTCAGCTCGGCCCTGTCGGACATCGCAACGCTGCTGCGGGCCGAGGTGGGCCTCGAGGTCGCCACCGTCGACGTCGGCGGATGGGACACCCACACCGACGAGGCCGGGGACCTGGACCGGGCGTTGACGTCGGCGTCGAAGAGTCTGGCGGCCTTCCTGACCGATCTGGGGCCGGCCCGGCGCAAGCGCGTGAGCATCGCCGTGGTCACCGAATTCGGTCGCCGGGTGGCGATGAACGCCAGCGGCGGGACCGACCACGGTCATGGCAGCGTGATGTGGCTGCTCGGAGGTGGGCTGGCCCGTGCCGACGTCTTCGGTCGCTGGAGCGCGCTGTCGGAGGCCACCGTGGCCTCCGGTGACGTGCCGGGCCTCAACAGCGCCTTCGCCGTCCTCGGCGAGCTGGCGCAAAAGCGCCTGAACGTCGGCAGTCTGAGCAAGATCTTCCCGGGCCAGTCGGTCGCGCCGCTCGGAGTGGCCAGCGTCTACTGAGCGGGCCGTAGCATGGTCAGACGTGAGTGCCCCTACCGTGGAATCCGTGTTCGATCGCCTGGAACCGCTGCTGATGCAGGTCAGCAAACCGATCCAGTACGTCGGTGGTGAACTCAACGCCCGGTCGAAACCGTGGGCCTCGGTGCCGGTTCGCTGGGCCTTGATGTACCCCGACGCCTACGAGGTCGGACTGCCCAACCAGGGGATCCAGATCCTCTACGAGGTTCTCAACGAGCGTCCGGACGCGCTGGCCGAACGCACCTACGCCGTGTGGCCGGACCTGGAGAAGCTGCTCCGCGAGAACGGGGTCCCGCAGTTCACGGTCGACTCCCATCGCCCGGTCGGGGCGTTCGACGTCCTCGGCGTCTCCTTCTCCACCGAGTTGGGGTACACCAATCTGCTGACCGCGCTCGACCTGGCGGGCATTCCGCTGCACGCGGCCGATCGTGATGACAGCCATCCGATCGTGCTCGCCGGTGGCCACGCGGCCTTCAACCCGGAGCCGATCGCCGATTTCGTCGATGCCGCCGTACTCGGCGACGGCGAGCAGATCGTCGGCGCGATCACCGACGTGATCAAGGCGCACAAGGCCGAAGGTTCGCCCGGCGGCCGGGACGAGTTGCTGGTTCGCCTGGCCGAGACGGGTGGGGTGTACGTCCCCCGCTTCTACGACGTGACCTACCTGCTCGACGGTCCACAGGCCGGTCAGATCGCCGCGGTCGTGCCCAACCGTGAGCGGGTACCGGCGCGCGTCAGCAAGCACACGGTGATGGATCTCGATGCCTGGCCGTACCCCAAGACCCCGCTGGTTCCGATGGCCGAATCGGTGCACGAGCGCATGTCGGTGGAGATCTTCCGCGGCTGTACCAGGGGCTGCCGCTTCTGCCAGGCCGGCATGATCACCCGCCCGGTGCGGGAACGTTCCATCGAAG
The DNA here is from genome assembly GCF_023516435.1 of Jatrophihabitans telluris. Lineage (GTDB taxonomy): Bacteria > Actinomycetota > Actinomycetes > Mycobacteriales > Jatrophihabitantaceae > Jatrophihabitans_A > Jatrophihabitans_A telluris. Next base: position 1,395,722 of record NZ_CP097332.1, read on the forward strand.
GCATCGGCAAGATGGTCGAGTCGGGCCTCAACGCGACCGGTTTCGAAGAGGTCGGCCTGCTGTCGCTGTCCAGCGCCGACCACTCCGAGATCGGTCCGCTCGCCAAGCAATTGGCCGACCGCTACGAGGAATCACGAGTCTCGCTGTCGCTTCCCTCGACCCGGGTCGACGCCTTCAACATCGATCTGGCCAACGAGTTCTCCCGCAACGGTCGCCGGTCCGGGCTGACGTTCGCGCCCGAGGGCGGCTCCGAGCGCCTTCGTCGGGTCATCAACAAGATGGTCAGCCACGACGACCTGATCAACACGGTCTCGGCGGCGTATTCGCAGGGCTGGCGGCAGGTGAAGCTGTACTTCATGTGCGGCCTGCCGACCGAGACCGACGAGGACGTGCTGGAGATCGCCACGATGGCCCACGACGTGATCAGGGCCGGACGATCGGCTACCGGATCACGCGACATCCGGGCGACGGTGTCCATCGGCGGTTTCGTGCCCAAGCCGCACACCCCGTTCCAGTGGGCCGCACAGGCTGCGCCCGAAGTCGTCGACGACCGGTTGCGCAAGCTCCGGGCGGCGATCAACGCCGACCGTTCGCTCGGTCGCAACATCGGCATGCGCTACCACGACGGCGAGCCCTCCCTCATCGAGGGCTTGCTCTCCCGGGGCGACCGGAGAGTGGGCGCGGTCATCGAGCGGGTGTGGCGCGAGGGGGCCCGCTTCGACGGCTGGAGCGAGCATTTCTCCTTTGCCCGTTGGGTTTCCGCAGCGGAGGCGGCGTTCGCCGACCAATCTGTGGACGTGCACTTCTTCACCACCCGGGAGCGGGACGCCGACGAGACGCTGCCATGGGACCACCTGGACAGCGGCCTGGACAAGCAGTGGTTGTGGGATGACTGGCAGGACGCGCTCACCGGGTACGAGCAGGACGACTGTCGCTGGACGCCGTGTTTCGACTGCGGGGTCTGCCCCACCATGGGTACCGACATCCAGGTCGGCCCGACCGGTCGCAGTCTGTTGCCGTTGCTTCCGCGCAGCTGACCATCGTGAGCGGAGTTCGTGGGAAACTGGCCGGGTGAGTCGCCGCCAGCCCGAAGGTCCACCCCCTCCGCCGATCGTCCAGCGAGTCCGTATCCGCTACGCCAAGCGGGGCCGGCTGCGCTTCTCCTCGCATCGGGACTTCGCACGCGCCTTCGAACGCGCTCTGCGGCGGGCGGAGGTCCCGATGGCGTACTCGGCAGGGTTCCATCCGCACCCCAAGATCAGCTATGTCGGGGCGGCGCCGACGGGCGTGGGATCAGAGGCCGAATACCTCGAGATCGCGCTGGCCAAGTCGGTTGACCTCGAACTGCTGCGGCAGTCGCTGGACTCCGTGCTGCCCGACGGGTTGGACCTTGTTTCCGCGGTCGACGTGGCTTCCTGCGCTCCGGGCTCGCTCGCCGAGCAGATCCAGGCCTCGAAGTGGCTGCTGGAATTCCACCCGGGCACCGTCGTGGAAGCCGACCTGCGCGTCGCCGTGGCCGATTTCCTCGCTCGCGAGGAGGTTCTCGTCGATCGGCTCACCAAGGACGGCAAGCGCTCGCTGGACGCTCGCGGAGCCGTCGTCTCGGCCGAGGTCCGGATCCTCGGCGGAACCGAGACGACCGAGGACACTGGGCCGGAGGGGCGCGACAGCGGGAACGACGGTGGACGTGCGATACTCGAAGTAGTCGTACGACAGGTCACCCCTACCGTGCGGCCGGACGATCTACTTTCCGCGCTGACGTCCGTCACCGGTTTCGCCCCGTCGCAGCCCCCTCGGGCCACGCGACTGGCGCAGGGACCGATCGATGAGGCCGGTGTGGTGAGCGATCCGTTGCGTTCCACAGATCGTGCGCACGACCCAGCGCCCGTCGGCACCCGCTGACGAGCCGAACCAGACTTCGCGCCGGCAGCCCGCTGCCAGGCGACGACAAGAGCCGCCGTGCGGCCGCGCTCCGAGGATTTACCCGGTGAGCGGCCCGGCGACCAGACAGGAGCAACCCGCTTTCATGCTCGACAACGACACCACCGAGACAGACGAACGCACCACCCGAGGCGAAGGCGACGCGGCGACACCGGCCAAGAAGGCCGCTCGCAAGGCGCCGGCCAAACGCGGTCCCCGCAAGGCCAAGGCCACGAACGCCGCCGACGGCACTCCCGCCTCACCCTCATCCACAGAGGTGACTGCGGCTCCGCCCGCCGACGCAGCAGAGTCCGCCGAGCCAGC